>JARLHX010000185.1 GCA_031292035.1 Negativicutes bacterium
TGAATGTTGCGGTCACCGGCACAGATTGGCCGGCGGTGATCGTTTTCGGGGTAGTAATTCCGCTAATTCCAAACTCTGGGCCGCCCATGGTGATCAATGAAATCACCAGGTCTGCCGTCCCTGTATTCGAGACTGTCAGATTGGCGTTCCCTTTATTGCCTACCGACACTGTTCCAAAACTCAGCGATCCACTGCTCAATGTCAATTGCGGCTGCGGAGTGGTAGTGACTGTGCCGGAAAGATTCACGACAAAGGGAGTGCTTCCTGTAGCGCCGAGAACGGACAAGGTGCCGCTTGCATTGCCCACCGTCGTGCCGTTGAACCACAAAGTGACGGTAGCGCTCTGTCCGACTGCCATGGGCATCGGAAAGGTGGCCCCAGAGAGGCTAAACTCAGGATTGGAAAACGTTGCGGATTGAATTGTCAGGGCTACGTTTCCGGTGTTCGTGACCGTCGCTGTCTGCGACGTCTTCTGACCGCTGGCTACTTTCCCAAAGTTGATGCTCGCAGGTGACAACGAAAAACTCGCCGTGCTCCCACCTCCGGCTCCCGTTTTCGGCGTGACCACTCCTGCGCATCCATTGATCAAGATGAGGGGCATGACCGCCAGGGAGACTATGAGCAATTTTTGGAAAATGCTCGGGGAGCGGCGGAGTCTGCTGGCTTGGCGTCCGACGGCCTCCGCGTGACCGTTCTTCATGACTTACCCTCCGCGTGGTTCACAAATAGGAGAGTAAGCGACGATAAGAATTACCATAACTGGTGGGACGGCCTAATTCGGTACAGTTGTGTCTACTGTCCCCTGGACCACTTATTCGCCTGTTCCGACCGCGCAGATATTTTGCGTCCGGCCTGGCAATGAGTTTCCGCACCGGAAAGTATTCTGCCTGACGCAGTTATGTCACTGATTCAAATAACGTTAGGAGGAGCGTGTCTTTTCGGGAATTGCTGCAGGCGGCCCCGCGCTTCCTTGGCAAAAATTACGCCGCAGGCCAGTTAATTAGCGGGTGGAACCTGTACTGCTTGATTACCAGATTCGGAACTTGCTGTTACGCGCTTGGACACCAGTCCAGCATCGTGGATTTTGTAAATCAGGGCGCGGTAGCTGATCTTTAGCGCCTGGGCCGTTTTCCGCCGGTTCCATTGATTGGCGCGGAGCGATTCCAGAATAACGTTTCGTTCCATCTCTTTGATTGCGTCTTTCGCCA
>JARLHX010000018.1 GCA_031292035.1 Negativicutes bacterium
CTTCTGTCATTAATACCGGATTTGAATCTGAAGACTGCGTCTATATGACGACATGAAGGAAAGCGGATTGCGGGAAAACTGCATGATCCGTTTGATCGAGCGGACGGAGGAAGGCTTCGGCCGACCTCCTTCGACTCTACAGTGAGGAAACCCGTGAAAGCGGGCGGAGCGAAGGGGGTAACAAATCAGCGATTTCCTGAAACGAAGCACGTATGGCACAGGAGGTCAGTGAGCGTGGAACAGGAGTTGAAGGAAATAAGGTATCAGTCCAGAACCTATGCGAAGCTGGAAACACTGATGAACCGGGTCAACGAAGAAAGTCTCAAGGAAGAACATCGCAAACAGGTGCAGAACAAGGCAGTCGGCATAGACGGAGTGACGAAAGCGCAATACGGCGAGAGGCTGGAGGAAAACGTGGCGGATTTAATCGTCCGCATGAAGAAATTCAGCTACAAGCCGCAACCCGTTCGCAGGGCTTATATACCCAAGGCGAACGGCAAGCTAAGGCCGCTGGGGATACCCGCCTATGAGGACAGACTTGTGCAGAGCGCAATGGCCGGGGTGCTGAACGACATTTATGAGGAGCGGTTTTTGGATTGCTCTTACGGGTTCAGACCGGGCAGGAATGCGCACATGGTGGTGCGTGAAATCAACCAGACCATCATGATACGCAAGGTGAACTACGTTCTGGAAGCGGACATCAAAGGATTCTTTGATAACGTGAATCATGACTGGCTGATGAAATTTCTGAAGAACGACATCGCGGACAAGAACTTCCTGCGCTACGTGAAGCGGTTTCTCATCGCGGGCGTTATGGAAGGGACAGAGCGGAAGGAGAGCGACAAAGGGACGCCGCAGGGCGGCCAAATCTCGCCGGTGCTGGCGAACGTGTATCTGCATTATGTGCTGGATAAGTGGTATGAGAAGGTACTGCCAAAACGGTGCAAGGGCGAAGTGTTCTACGTGCGGTATGCGGACGATTTTCTGCTGATGTTTCAGTATGAGAACGAGGCGCGGCAAGTGATGGAGGCATTAAAAGCACGGCTTGGGAAATTTGGGCTGGAGCTGGCGGTGGACAAGACGCGGATTCTTCCGATCGGGCGGTTCAAAGGGACAAAAGAAGACTTTGACTTTCTGGGGTTCACCTTCTTCAACACGAAAACACGGGGCGAGAAGTATCGTCTGGGTGTACGGACAAGCAAGAAGAAGCTGAAAACCAAGAAACAGGAGGTCAAGACGTGGCTGCAAACACGGCTGACAAAGCCGGTGGCGGACACGATGAAGCTCATACAGCTATCGCTGGCAGGGCATTGTAACTACTACGGCGTAAGCGGGAATTTTCACATGATACAGAACTTTTGGAAGTACGTGAATTACGCGTGCTATCGAATGCTCAACCGCAGACACCAGAAGCGGAGCATGAGGTGGGACAAATTCCGGAAGATTTGGGACTTCTATGTGAAGGAACCGCACCTGACCAAGGACATCTGGAACTGGAAACCGATGTTGGTTTGAAGAGCCGTATGCGGGAAAACTGCACGTACGGTTCTGTGAGGGGCAGTAGTCAAGCCTTTCACGTATCATAAATACTGTGAAAGGAGTGTCGAGGCTGTCTACTCGACTGTTTAAATGATTGATTTGCACAGTCATATTTTACCTGGCTTTGATGATGGGGCGAAAGATGATGATGTCGCCTTGAAGATGCTGAGGATTGCGGCTGCTGATGGCATAACTAAGATCGTAGCTACGCCGCATGTTATCGAAGGAGAATGGTTGCCAAGCTGGGAGTCGATAATCTCTGCCTGTACTCGTCTGTCCCAGTTTGCCACCGATCAGGGAATCAATGTCAATATTATGCCCGGAGCGGAGGTAGCAGTCCATTTTGATCTTTTGGATAGGCTAATCCGACCAGGGCCTTACTGCATCAATGGTGGCAAATACATTTTAGTGGAGTTGCCAGCTAGCCAGATTCCTGCGTTCGGTGAAGAATTTTTCTTTGTACTGCAGGCTCGCGGTTTTATGCCGGTATTAGCCCATCCCGAACGGCACCCAGAGATTGCCCGAAAGCCGCAAATTTTACGGAACTGGATTGAAAAAGGGCTGCTTGTTCAGATGAATGGGACCAGTCTCACGGGCGAGATGGGAGAAAGAATCAAGAAGTTTGCTGAGATGCTGCTCGTTAATCGAATGGTCCATTGTCTCGGCTCAGATGCTCACGGTATTGGTAGGAGACGGCCCAAGTTGATGCAGGCGGCAAAAAAAATAACCACGCTAGTGGGAAGGGCGGCCGCTGCACAAATTATTAGCGCTAATCCTGCAAGCCTCTTGCGCGGTGAAGATATCGAGATACCGGCGGCGAATAGCGATGATTATTATTCGTTGCAGAACGAAAATACCTTCCAAAAGTTCATGAAGAAATTAACCAATACTTAATATGTCGAAATTAAGCGCGCCCATAAAGGAGTTACAAACCTTGTTGTAATCTCAAACACCTAAAACAGGTGTTTTTTTTTGCCTTATTCTTGGTTGTCAGATATTCGTGAAAACTATCATAGATTCCAAGAAAAACAGAATAAGTAGCAAAATAAAAAGGAAAAAAAACCTTGAAATGTAAAAATTTAACAGTTAAGATATAACTAGTTTCTTCGCACTGCACATTATGGCGGAAAATCGCCTTGGTAGATAGATTAATGGGAGATGGTCGTATGGGTGACCAGTTATATCGGATTTATGAACTGAAACTACAGTTACTGCGTATGGGGTATCACGGTTTTCAGGTTGATGCCATGTGTAGGGAAGTCATTGGAAAAGCTTTGCCGGAAGAAGTTGCTGCCGAACATCGGCAACAACTGATATCGGCACTGGAAGCTTATACGGAGTTTGCCATGAAGTGCCAGAGAGGATACGAAACAAGGAAATAAAATCTGGAATCAATGGAATACTATACAAAATATTCCATTGAAATTTGAAATTGTCAATAACTTAACCGGATCGACGCTAGCAAGATACATGGAGGTTGTTTAGGTGAAAAAGCTTGTTGTACTTTTGGGGATTATTTTATTAAGTTTTAACTTTATTAATATGAGCAATGGCTTGGCCAAGGCTGAGGAATATAAACTCGGCCCCGGAGATGTACTGAATGTGAATGTTTGGGGATTTGAAGAGCTGTCATCCAACGCGCAAGTGACTGCCACAAGTCAAGTAACTACCTCCAATCAAGTGATTACCTCCAATCAAGCAGCAAATATGACCAATGGGATATTGGTCAGACCAGATGGCTGCGTTTCCTTTCCCCTAGTAGGCCAGGTAATGGCAGCCGGACTAACGATAACTGAATTTACGAATTTGCTTAGCCAGTCCCTTAAGGAGTATATCAACGAACCTAAGGTCACTGTGAACATCGCTAAGTTTAGGACAACCCGGGTATATGTTCTTGGCGAGGTCCTGCGTCCGGGAATGTACGAGCTAGACAAACAGCACAAGTTGCTTGATGCTATCGGCATCGCCGGTGGCTATACCCCATATGCTGCCAAAAAATTAGTATATCTGCTAAGAGAGGGTCAATCTTCCCAACCGTTGAAAGTGAATTTGCTTAAACTGTTAAAGGAGGGCGATATGAGCCAGAATCTCGCACTTGGTGAGGGGGATGTCGTATATCTGACAAGTAGTGGCAAACTCGATTTTGCTCGAGATATTTTGCCCTTCCTGACAGGAGCTTATTATGTAGGACACACTGATAAATAATCCCATGGGAGACCGGAGGCTTAAAGGTGGACGAAAAGACGATTGACTTAAAAGAATTTATTAAAGTAGTTAAAAAGCGGCAGAAAATTATTAAAAATGTATTTATGGCAATAGTGCTAACTGTCGCCATCATAAGCTTTATAATTCCGTCGACTTATGAAGCTGAAACAACGCTTCGGATAAAACAACCGAAAGGCTTGGGCGACTCTCTACTTGCTGATTTACCGATGGGAAGTCCGATGATGACAAAACAGCAGATGGCAACCTACGCGGAGATTCTGAAAAGTCGTACCGTCGTGCAGGCAGTTATCGATATTACTCAGATCAACAAAGAGGAACCGCCAGAATATGAGGATATGTTGAAGAGAATTACAACACAGCAGGTGAAAGACACCGAAATTCTCAAGGTTACGGTAAAGGCGAAATCCCCGGCCGAGGCCCAATATGTAGCGAACACCCTGGTTGAGACATTTTTAAGTCGAATGACTAATCTGGTACGCTCCGAGCAAACGGTGGTCCGAGAGTTTATCGGCGATCGCTTGCAGGAATCGAAAAGAGAGCTGGAACGGGCGGAGGCGGCACTTGAGCAATACAAAAGGGAGCAAAAAATAGTTGCTCCTGAGGAAGAAACGAAAGCCATGGTCGACAGGTTAGCAAGTATCAACGGAATGGTGGCCGACAACGCAGTGGGGCTAGCCTCCTCCCAGGCCAAACTAAGCAGTGTGCAAGATCAAATCGGCCGACAGAATCCGGGGTTTATAGCCGATAGTCCGCTTATCCAGCAATATAAAGGCAAGTTGGCTGAGCTTGAAGTCGAACTTGTTGGGCTAAAGCAAAATTATACCGATAAACACCCCCGCGTGATGGCAACCCGCGCGGCGATAGCCGAAACCAAAAACAAACTTAACACCGAAATCGCCCGGGTCATTAGCGCCGAAGCTCCTTCCATGAATCCCATCCACTTGGGATTGTTACAAGCTAAAATCCAAAGTGAAGCCGAAATTGCAGCTGCGGTGGCACAACGCAGTGCTATTGATAAGATACTCGCTCAAGGCGAACAAGAACTTTTTAAATTGCCGAGTAAGGAGCAGGGACTAGCTCGGGTGATGAGGGATACTCTCACTGCCCAGGATATATATTCCATGCTTTCCAAGCGTTATGAAGAAGCGCGCATCAGTGAAGTTATGCAACCAACTGATGTTCAGGTAATCGATGTCGCGGTAACACCTGAAAAACCTGTTAGTCCACGGAAACTTTTAAATGTAGTAATCGCAGCAATATTGGGCTTGTTTGCCGGCACCTCACTTGCTTTTATCCAGGAATATTTAAATAGGACAGTCCGCAACACTGAAGACGTAAAACGATATCTCGATCTTCCTGTGCTTGGCAGTATTCCAGAATATGAACAAAACGGAAAAATGATCAAAAATATTGGGCTATGGCAGAAGCTGAGAGTGAGGTTTGGGCTTTGAAGACTAAGTACCAGCTAATTGTGCAAGAACAGATAAAATCTCCAATTGCTGAAGCATATCGAACCTTACGAACTAACCTCAATTTTTGCAAGAAGGATGGCGAATTGAAAACCATTATGTTTACTAGTGCCGGGCCTCAGGAGGGGAAGTCACTAACCACCGCTAACACAGTGGTAGCTATGGCTCAAAACGGGAAGAAAGTATGCATTGTGGACTGCGATTTACGCAAACCTGTCCAGTATAAAATTTTTGATAGAAGACGACACCGCGGTCTGACCAATATTCTCGTGGATGATGATGTTTCGATTGATGACTTTATTCAGGAAACAGAGATTAATAATCTTTTCTTACTGGCCAGCGGGCCGATACCACCGAATCCGTCCGAACTATTGGGGTCCGAGCGAATGAAGAATTTGATAAATTATCTAAGTGGGAAGTTTGACTATGTCGTTTTTGATGCACCGCCGGCTATTGCCGTGACCGACGCGTGTGTTCTTGCGGCCAGGGTTGATGGAGTCGTTTTGGTACTTGATGCTGATACTGTTCGGCCCGAGATGGCTCAGAAAGCCAAGGAATTAATTATCAAGACCAGAGGTAATTTACTTGGCGTCGTATTAAACCGCGTAGAGATCGAAACAGAGCATTCTTATTACTATTATTATTATGGTCAAGAGAAAAAAACGACTGGAAAATGATGTTGTTATTAATATTTTGCATATATTACTCACATAAAACGGTCGGAAAATGTTGTTTATTATTAAAGTTCGTGAGGCACCTAATACGACGGTACAAATGCAAGTGGAAATCTTCTACTCCTTATGTGGGAGTTTTACGACAGGTGAGGATATATGCGTAAACGTTTTCCAATTCTGCGAAATTTAATTTTATTAACTGGTGATATAGGGATTTTACTAATAGCTGCTTATTTTGCTACCATAATAGTGTTTATTGATCGCTCATTACCAACATATACACACTATGACTATATAATAATTCTCATGATTGTTGCAGCAGGCTTTCTATTAAATATTAATGGCTTATTATCATTGGAGGGAAAAAAGTATAGCGAGATTATACTGAGTTTAGCTATCACGGTACTTAATTTGCTCATTATTATGATGGCAACAAGCTTTTTTGTCCGGGAATTTAATTATTCACGTAGCGTGCTTGCAATTACGGCAATATTGCAATTTGTACTTTTAGCTATATGGAATTATATATTTTGGTGGATGGAACGTAGATCGCTGCCACAAGACGTGCTGGTAATCGGTAATCAGGCTGAATGTGCGAGGGTAATCGCACGATTAAGCAACCAACCACAACTAAACTATAAAATTCGTTATATATGCACTGACCGTGACAATGAAAATTGGAAAAAGATAGCAGGATATATTGATTTGATTATTATCTGTGCTGATTTGAGTCTGAAAGAAAAATCTAAGATTGTACATTTTTGTCATGTTAATAGTAAACAAATCTTATTAGTGCCTGATGTATATGAACTTTTTTGTAGTGGAGTTGAATTGGATAAAATTGATGATATTCCCGTTTTTATCCCACGCTATTTAAGGCCGACTTTAGAGCAGCGTTTCTTGAAACGAACATTGGATTTAGTTATTGCTGGGACAGCAATCTTATTATTGTGGCCAATATGTATTTTGCTTGCTATTGCGATCAAAATTGATGATCCTGGGCCGATACTATATAGTCAAGAGCGTTTCGGTCTTAACGAAGTGAAATTTAAAATATATAAATTTCGAACTATGCATCAAAATGCCGAAAAAATTAGTGGCCCAATGTTAGCAACGGATAATGATCCGAGGATTACAACTGTTGGGAGATTTTTAAGAGGTGTTAGACTCGATGAACTGCCACAATTTATCAATGTCTTATTGGGAAATATGAGTATAGTTGGGCCACGTCCCGAGCGACCGTTCTTTGTAGAACAGTTTGCAAAAAAAATACCTGAATATATTTATCGTCATAATGTGAAGCCAGGTATTACCGGTTTGGCTCAAGTTTATGGTAAGTACAACACAGATCCGTATGATAAGCTTGTTTATGATTTGATTTATATACAAAAATGCAATATATTTACTGATTTGATTATTATTATTCAGACAATAAAGGTATTGGTAACAAAAAGTAGTGCCGGGGGTGTAAGCGGGTTAAACAAGGTTGAAACCGATTTATCGAGGTATAAAATTGGTGGGGTAGGGTAAAATTGCGAAGCTGACTTTTGAATGTGATTGTTTATAACAAAAAGGGAGTTGAATATCGCTATAAGGCACGTTTCTCCGTTAGTGCGAAAGAAGAAGTAACCACCATTTTATCTGTCTGCGAGCCAAATGGATTAAAAGATTAAGTAGGTGTATTGCAAGGTGTGTGGTAGTTATTGTAATGAGCTGGTGTCTATTATCACACCTGCTTATAATTGTGGAATGTATATAATCGACACAATTGAATCGGTTTTACATCAAACATATCAGCAATGGGAAATGATCATAATTAATGATTATTCTACTGACAAAACACTAGAAATTGCCAGAAAATATTCTTTACAGGATAACAGAATAAAGTTAATTAATTTACCGAACAATTCTGGAGTTGCTAAAGCCAGAAGCAGTGGTTTGCAGGCTGCACATGGCCGATTTATTGCATTTCTAGACGGTGATGACTATTGGTTGCCTACGAAATTACAAAACCAAGTAAAATTCATGCAAGAGAAAGGGGCCGCTTTTTCCTATGCGCAATATAGACAATTTATTGATGATGTGAATAATATAGGGAAATTAATTGATGTTTATGACGAGGTGAAATATAAAGATTTACTTAAGGGCAATGTCATTGGTTGTCTGACGGTAATGTTAGATCGTCAATACATCGATGAAATTGTAATGCCTAAAGAGCACCATGAAGACTACATAACATGGTTGGGAATACTTAAGCGCGGTTATATTGCACATGGCTTAAAGGAAGATGTCGCACGCTATAGAAAAAATCAGGGATCATTGAGTGGAAATAAAGTGCGGAGTGCATTGTGGACGTGGCATGTTTACAGAAATGTTGAAAAGATATCATTAATAGAATCTATATATTATTTTACGTGTTACATAATTCAAGGAATAAAAAAGCATAATTCTGTTTGATATTTAAAGCAGGAGATATCGCCTTGCTTTTAAGCAGAGTAACGATACACGAAAGGCAAACTTTCCTGGGGTAGGTTTGAAAGAGGGATTCTATACCAATATTTTAGCGGGTGGCATATGAAGTAAGACATAGGTTGCCGGTATTAGTAATTGCTTTCGCCATCCTTGGGCTTTCCAGCATCCTATTTACAATTTTCGCCGAGCGGTTGCTTCCAACCCTTTGGTGGCGTCTTATAAACGAATCCGTGTTGAATCTTGATCATAGCATTTTTTTCTTATATTCAGTTTAAGACCCACTACATTTCCATACAATTGGCCGCATCATCTTGTTTGGTCTGCTGGGGGGACGCTGAATTTAGCGGTGCGGGAGCTATGAGAGTTTGAGGTACAGCTTATAGGCCTGTTTATAGCAAGTGATGAACATATCAGACTTTGGTGTCGCGCTGATCAAGCCGCTGGGGACATTGGATGTCTCTGTCTCTGCCATATTTATAGGTATTCCACAGAATTAGGGGGCCGCGGTCTAAATGATCCTTACTCGAAAAAACAGACGTCACAGAGTTAAGAGGATTTTCTTATTTCCTGTGCCTGTTGCGGAGTGGCATTGTCTCGCTAAACTCCCGGGTATAGGACGTTTGAATGATATGAAAGAACCAAATTGAGCTACGCGGACAGAAGCTATATAAGCACTAAAAAATGTTTAGCTGAAGGAGTTTGGAAGCACAAATGAAGGTGTTTTTTGTGAATCCGCCATTTAAAGCGCAATATGGTAAATTTTCTAGAGAATCGCGAAGTCCTGCCATCGGGCATAGCGGGGTTCTATATTATCCGTTGTGGTTAATTTATTCCGCTGCAGTTATTGAAAAAGAAGGATTCGATATTGCGTTCCTTGATGCGCCGGCTAAGAAAATGGATGAGGAAACAAGCTTAAAATATATTTATAAATTAGCTGAGAATACAAAAGTATTTGTGATTAATACAAGTACGCCGTCAATATACAGTGATGTTTCTTTTGCCTGTAAAATCAAAGACAGATACCCTCATTCCTTCCTTTTACTTGTTGGAACACATCCGTCATCCACTCCTGTAGAAACCATGGAAATAGACAGTCGGATTGATGGGATTGCCAGAAAAGAATACGATTATATTGTCAAAAACCTGTCTTACGCAATCAAAAAGAACGAAAGTCTTGAATTAGTCTACGGATTAACATATCGGTGCGAAGGCAAACTTATTCATAATAAGGACGCGGAATATATCACAGACTTGGACGAAATTCCTTTCGCTGCCGAGTTTATTAAAAAACATCTTGACGTTATGGATTATTCTTTTCCGGCAGCAGCATATCCGTCAATCCAGATATTTACCGGCAGGGGCTGTCCGGCAAGATGCAATTTTTGTGTTTATCCACAAACGGTCCATGGCCACCAGTACAGGCTGAGAAGTGCACAACATGTGATAAATGAGATTCAATATATTGCCGATAATTTCCCGAATGTAAAAGAAGTTGTATTTGAAGATGACACCTTTACATCTAACAAGAAACGAGTAACGGAAATTTGCAATATGCTTATTGAAAAGAAACTGAACCGGCGGTTTAGGTGGCTTTGCAATGCACGAGTGAATCTTGACCTTGAAACAATGAATCTTATGAAAGAAGCTGGGTGCCGCTTGATTATTCCGGGAATCGAAAGCGTTAACCAGATTATCCTCAATAATATCAAGAAAGGAACGACTGTCAAACAAATTGAGGAATATATGGCAAACGCGAAGAAAGCCGACCTCATGGTGCATGCTTGTTATATGGTGGGGAACAAGGGTGAGACCAAGGAAACAATGAATGAAACACTTAAGGCGGCGTTGCGGTTTAAGACTGATACGGCACAGTTTTTTCCACTGGTTCCTTACCCTGGTACTGAGGCTTATGTCTGGGCAAAAGAAAATGGGTATATTTCAGGAAGATATGATGCTTATTGTAAAGAGGACGGAACGCTTAGTTGTGTTATAAATCTACCAGAAATATCTGCACAGGAATTAGTTGATTTTTGTACTTATGCCAGAAAAAAATATTATCTCCACCCTTGGTATATTTGGTATAGGATTTGTAAGGGCTTGCAGGACTTCGATGACTTGCGACGGTCACTCAAAGCATTTGCAAAGTTTTACAAATGCTTATTTCAAAACTAAGAAGGGATAATGATATGGGCAAGGTATTCATCGTTACAAATCCTATTCCGTCAACAAATCAATCGCCTCTAATAAGTCTAAACAAACTAATTCAAATTTTATCTCGTGTATTTGGTAGGGTGTCGGTTTTTGGAGGCAATTTAGAAGATATTGCAAACAAAGACTATACTCAAATTCACAATATCAGGTGCGATCGAACTGGTAACAAGCTGCTAAAATTAGTTAGTTTTTTAAAACTAGAGCTAATATTATTTATTAGAATATTAAATACTGCAAACCAGGGAGATAAGGCGTTTTTCTGGATTGCAGACAAAATGCTTTTACCATTCTGGGCGGCAAAACTAAAACGGGCCCCAATTTACTATTTCTTAATGGGGAATATCGGATATGAAGGTGGGAAATCGCTTTTTCGCAGTATTTCGCAGAAAATTATTGTTTACATGGCTGAGCATGCTGAATATATCTGTGTCGAAAGCCCGGCTGTCATTGAATGTTGGCATTTAAGAGTAAAGCCTGAGCGAATCAAAGTTATTCATCTATTTGTTGAAGCGAGTGCGCTGTCTTTGTATGATCAAAAAGAGAATACAATTGGAATGGTTTGCCGATTAGCTGCAGGCAAGCATGTATTAGAAAGTATTATGGCCTTTTCTATGTTTTTAAAAACAAATGCTGGTTGGAATCTTCAAATCATTGGTAGCGGAAACCTTAGAGAAGATTGCGAGAATTTGATAAACAAACTTAATCTTGAGCAAAGTGTGGAAATGTTGGGCTGGGTTGATCACCATAAATTGCCCAGTATTATTGCAAAGTGGAAGCTACTGCTTTTTCCTACCGATGCTGAGGGCTTACCGAACGGTCTTATTGAAACGATGCTGCAAGGTGTTCCGGCAGTTGCTTCTCACGTCGGCGGGATTATCGATGTTATAGAGGATGGAATTAACGGATGGGTGTTGCCGGACTGCTCGGCAGACAGTATATGCAAAACTATGATTCATGCGGTGTCATCCAGTGAGTTTCTCTCTATCGCCAAAACAGCCAAAAGGACTATTGAGCAGCGGTATACTTTTGAAGCAAGCGTAAATAACCTAAAAGCGCAATTAAACGAGGTAGTGGCATGAAGATCCTTATTGTTGGTACGGTCAACGGGCTGCAAAATGAAGGCATGAGGAATGTGATTACGCATTTTTCAAAGTGCTTTAAAAAGGAACATGAAGTCATTTATTCTGCGCTTAGAGATATTGGAAGCAGTTTCGCCCTTGCTAAAAAGAGCGATATAGTGATTGTATGCGCGCGAGCAAGCGCTAAAGTCTATTTGCTGTGCCGACTGTTGATGTTTCGCACATCGAGATTGTTTGTTTTATTGGTGCAGCGACCGGAAAAATGGTTCGTCAGACTAAATAATATTTGCACTTTGAAATGTGATTATCTGACGATTTACGGCAAAGATAGCGAAGTTTTGCGGTCAGGGCCAAGTAGAGTATATGAGGTTTCCGTTGGCATCGATACTCTGAAATTTCATCCACTCCGCTTGGATGAAAGGAATCACCTTAAGAAAAAATATGGTTTTGACACAGTTCGCCCCATAGTTCTTCACGTGGGGCATTGTTCGACAGGGCGGGGGCTTGAAGATTTTTGCCTTATCGATAAAAGCAGCTATCAGCGCGTTGTTGTTGCAAGCGGGCTTTTTGAGGATAAAACAGTGATTGATATGCTCCATGAATCTGAGGTTAAGCTACTCACCGGATTCATGCCAAATATTGAGGAATTGTATCAAATTGCCGATGTATATCTATTTCCGACAAAAACAACCGAGTATGTGATCTCGATCCCTCTTTCGGTGATGGAGGCCTTGTCTTGCGGTACTCCGGTGATTGCCTACAATCAATTATCGTCATTATCCTATATAAAGACAAGAAGACTTAACGTGCTCAATATTATTGAAACTACTTTGGAACTTGAACAAGCATTGGAAGATTCAATTTCTCATAAAGCAGAAATTACATTGTTGGATGAATGTAAAAGTTGGGATGAATCCGCACAGGAAATTCTTAAGTTTTTGAAAGGTTGCTAGCGATGAACCCAATCATTAGTTTCATCGGGCTGGATGGCTCAGGAAAATCGACATGTGTTGGACATGTATATAAAGAGTTTAAAAATCAAGGTATTAAAGTTGAAATTGTCCGTGCAGCTTATGTCGTAAAAGTAATGTCTTTTTTTATTAAAATCGGAAAAAAAATATTGCTAAGGAAAGATAGCGACCCCTACGCCGGGGATTATAAATCCTATCTTAATAGAATGAGAAATCAGGCACAAAGGCGATTTGTCTATAAGATATTCTCACTGTTGACGACTTGCGAATTCAAAGCGCAAATTTTTTTCAACATTTTTGTAAAACACTGGCTTGGCAAGACGCTCCTAGTTGATAGATACATCTACGATAATGCTGTTACTTATGCTGCAAACCTTGGTGAAGATGAAGAATATATGAGAAAAACAATTTCGGACAAGTGGAAGTATGCCCCTAAACCCGATTTAATCATTTATATTAAAACACCAGTAGCGGTATGCTGCTCCAGAAAAGATGATATTCCCGATCCCCTTTATCTTGAGATTAGGGAACCGCTGTATGATGCAATTGCCTTCATGTATAATGTGAAAACTATTTCGGGTAGTCAACCAATTGATGGCATGTTGTCTGAAGTAATGGAGTCTGTCGATGCTTTGCTGAAGAAATAGAGGTAATGGGTAATGGTAAAAAAACTTATTGTCATTGGTATTGACGGAATGGATTGGGATGTCATTAGGAAATATGAATGCGACCTTCCCACTATTAGTTCTATGATGAAGCGCAGTAATTACCCTAGAGTGCGTTCGGTGTTCCCGGCAGATACCACGCCTGCTTGGACTACGATTTATACGGGGCTTAACCCGGCTGAACATGGGATCATTAATTTTATCAATGTTGGTGACAAGGATAATACTTATAAACCTTTGACCTTTGATGACTCAGTTTTTAAAGGGAAGGTATTTTGGGATAAGCTTAATGAAGCAGGTTTGAACTGCGTCGTGGTTCTCCCGATGAATATTAAAGAGGGCTGGGAAATTAACGGCCTGATGATTACCCGTCCGTATAAAGGTAAAATGCGAGTTTATCCTCAAGGCAGGTATGATAGCTATAGCCCTAGGAGCGACATATTAGCAACGGATGGGAAATTTACATCGGAAAAACAGCTCGGAGAATTAAACAAAGAATTTATTTGTAAAGCTGAGGAGGAATTCCGTCTAACGAAGTTGGTGATTGAAAACGAAGAGTGTGATGTGATGTTTGCTTATTTTTCAGTAATAGACGGTATTCAGCATGATTTTTGGCGGCATTGCGATCCCCTCCACCCTGAGTATCCGGCAGATAACGAACATAAAAATGTTATTTGTGATACATACAAACTTATGGATGATTACATCAGTAAAATTATAAAGATGCTTCCGAATACGCCGATGTTGATAATAAGCGATCACGGACATGGCGCACGACCTGTATACGTTGCTCGGATTAACGAGATGCTTCGTCGGCGGGGATATTTGGCGCCCAGGCAGGAAGGATTAGTGAGAGGAAACTCTGTTGGGTTAAAAAAATGGGCAAAGAAAACCGCTTTAACTTTTGTGAAGGAACAAGGTTTGCCACAGTGGGCGGTAAAGCTTATAAAAAAATTTCCGGTATGGAAGACAATCTTTGCTTCAAACAATGATTTTGACTGGGGCAAAACCGTTGCTTACATCAGTGACCTGTCAGCTCTGAAGAATTATAGCTATGGCGGGATACGAATCAGCGAGAGCGTAACAGACAAACGCACTTTATGCAATGAAATTATTGCCTATTTGAAAACAATTAAAATTAAAGATGAGGATATACCTGCTTTCTTATGGATTAAACGTAGCGATGAGCTATATAATGGGAAGTATTTGTCAAAGTATCCTGAAATCATTTTTCAACTGGATGAGCGTTATGGCGCGGCTTGGGATTTAGGTGAAAGCCTGTTTGAAAAGCAAGGATTTATGCACAAACTTTCGCCCGGGGCGCATCGCTATGAAACTGCTGTGATTGCCTCAAACAATTTTAAGCTTGACAAAGCGCAGTATGAAATGACAGATATTGCCCCTTTGATCATGGAAATCGCATTGGCGGAGAGTCGAAAATGAAGAAAATACTGGTTTGGGAAACATCAGCCATTATTGGCGGGGGTCAAAAAATGACGCTGATAGTCACAGATATGCTTAAGCATACAAGTGAGGGATATGATTTTATCTATTTGATTCCTGGTAAAGGACCGTTGACCGATGAACTGGATAAGCAGAACATCCCTTATCACATTATGGGCGATCAGACGTTGCCGGCAGGGGTAAAAAGCAGGCGCATGATTTTTCGTTATGCATGGCTTTCGCTGAAAGGAATTGTTGGTTTCTTAAAGGTTGCGGCAAGAGAAAAACCGGATATAATTTATATTCCCGGCCCTGCGGCATTACCGTGGGGGGCAATTTGCGCGACTCTTATCAGAAAACCGGTTATTTGGCATTTGCATCATATATTTCTTGACGGTGCAACAAAAAAAATGCTAAATCTTTTCGGCGGTTGGCAGTCAGTGAAAACTATTATTGCTGTGTCGGATTCTGTGGCTAATCAAATAATTAGCAAGAAAACTTTTGATAAAAAAAAGACAATATACAATCCTGTTGATGTCGAAAAGTATGCTAGTGGCTGTGGTGAAACCATTATAGAAGAGCTTGCCGTAAAGAAAAAACAAAATACGATTATACTTGGACAGATTGCATTGTTGCAGCCATCTAAGCGACAAGATTTCCTTATTGCAATGGTCGAGAAGCTAAAGGCAATAGGTTACGATGCTCATGCTCTTTTCGTTGGGCGGGCGAGGAACGAGGATGCGACGTATGAATTGCAGTTGAGAAAAATTGTTGAGCGCAAAGGCTTAAACGACTGTGTGCAATTTATGGGGCAGCGAAGCGATGTGCCGGATATTTTACAGGCGATTGATGTGCTTGTGGTACCTTCACTAGAGGGGTTTCCGCTGGTTGCATTGGAAGCAATGGCTGCTGCCAAGCCTGTCGTGACTATTTCAACAGGTGGTAGTGCCGAACTGATCACCATAAGTCGTGCGGGCTATTGTTTTAATGAAGATAATCTTTTGCAGGCTGTTGAGACGGTTATAATGGCTGTAAACAGTACGCAAAGGAAGGTGCTAAAGAGAAATGGTGCAGCGTTTGTTCGGAAATGCTCATACGAGAACTATTCGAATAGGGTGCGGAAAGTATTTGGTGAGGTGTATAAATGATCTGGCTATGGATTACCGCTGGAATTGTGATAACGCTATTTTTACTCCGAAAAAAGAATATTTCCTTTCATCATTTCATCTGGGTGTTGCTGCCCATTGATTTTTATGGCGTTAATATCGGGGTTACGATTAAACCGTATATGCTGTTTGCCATGCTAATTTTATTGTTGAATATCATTGCTAAAAGAAAAATAAAACTAATGATCAAAATGGAATGGGCTGCCGGGCTGCTGTCTTTATTTCTGGTGGTACTGTTGGCAGATTTGTTCAATGAAAGCAATGGGGCCTCGCTGCTGCAACAGGCAATGTTTTTATTGGTGGTTGTATGCGCGTTCATCTATATTGGTTCGATTCAATCATATGACGAAGTCCAACAGATAAGAGACGTAATTGTTGCGACCGCTATAGGATTCGGAGTAGTATATCTTGTCGCAGTATTTACAAATATGCAAGACCTTGACCTTGCCGGGATAAGTACGTTGGTAAGAGAAGATCCCGGTATCATCATGAAGTTTGCTGATGTGCCGGAAGGACGGTTGAGGGGTTTTAGCATTGACCCCAATGCGTTTGCGACAAGCCTTATCCCGGCAATGACATTCTCGATTTATCAGCTGTTCGGGCAAAAGAAGGAAAAGAAAGTTCTGTACATTGTACAGGTTATCATCACCTTGATCTGCTGTTACTACACAAGGTCAAGGGGGGCCCTTTTGACTTTCTTATTAATCATCTTATTTACAACTATTAGCGGGATAAAGATTAAAAAGCTTGGCATAGGTTTTGTCAGTGTTCTATTGCTGCTATGCATGGTAACGCTTGCTACTACTGTTTTTGCTGATGAAGAGGCAAGTATTGTAATGGAATTGATTTGGCAGCAATACGAGGGACGAGCGGATTTTAGTGATGCCTATGGGCGAGGCACGGTATGGCAAAGTGCCTGGGATATTTTAAATGAGAAGAATTTATTCTTCGGTGTCGGTCAGGGCCGAGTGAGCGAACTTTCTGTGCTGCAATTGGACAGTCACAATACGTGGCTGGAATGGATTGCCGGTAATGGAATTATTGCCGGTAGTCTGGTGGACTTGTATTTTGGGTTAGTATTTATTCGATTTTCAAGATATTGTGGGAAGCGCCAGGCAATTAATGACTACCTCGATTTTTTGCTCGGTGTCAAATGGGCATATGCGGGGATTGCCATCATGTTGCTTTCCGTATCTAATATTACAAATTCCTATTTGATTTTTACGGCATCTCTGATGATATCACTAATGTCTGAGTGGAAACACGAAAACTCCGATTGTCCGGAAGGAGAAGCTCTCCCACAGAATGGTTCTTATATGAGTATTGCGTATAGTACTCAACCGTTGAGGGGTATTGAATGACTTTTCAGGTAAGCAGGCAAAGGCATTCATTGATAAATGTTGCATTAGCGTTGACAAGTCAGGTGGCCGTGGTAATTGTCGGTATGTTCTTACCAATCACTATCATCCAGGCATATGGATCCGAAACGAATGGGCTGGTCTCTTCACTCCAACAGATTATCGCTTATTTTACTTTGGTCGAAGGCGGACTGGCAGGCGCAACAGTCTTTGCCTTGTACAAGCCTTTGGCTCAGAATGATTTGAAGGAAGTTAACCAGATTCTTTCTGCCACGAAACAGTTCTATTTTAAAGCTGGTGTTGCCTATAGCGGGTTGTTGTTGATTGCAATGATTGGATACCCCTTTGTGATTGCCAAAACAACATTTACGACGACAGAGGTCATGGCACTTGTCCTGCTTATCGGCATGAATGGCGCAACGCAGTTATGGTTAATCGGTAAATATAAAGCGTTGCTGATGGCGTCTCAATACAGCGGTGTTGTTTCGGTTATAAACAGTGCTTCGACCATGCTGTATTGTATTGCTTTGATATTTCTGGCGCATTTACGCGTCTATGTTGTTCTTGCGTTTGCAATAGCCTCGATTGCATATATTGTTAGAGCGGTAGCATTTTTCATTGCGGCTAAGAAACTTCATCCCAAAATTAACTACAACGTTGATTCCAAAGGGTATGATTTGCATCAAAGAAATGATGTCTTGCTTCAGCAACTGCTCGGTATGCTTGTTATGAATTCAAGTATAATAATACTGACTTTTGCCCAGGCCCCCATGGAAGTTATCAGCGTTTTCACGGTATATAACCTTGTTTTAGCAAGTTTATATATGGTGATGGATTCCATAAACACGGGGATTGCTGCGGGATTCGGCGATTTGATAGCACGTGATGACATGGACAAACTCAGCAAAACCTATAAAGAGTTTGAAACGATGTTTCAGATGTTGTGGACATGGGTGTTTTCGTGCCTAGCTGTTTTGTATTTGCCGTTCATACGGGTTTATACGTCGGAAGTAACTGATGTCCAATATATCCTGCCCACTGTTTGCACTTTTTTCATACTCATAGGGGCTTTTTGGACAATTCGGAATCAACAATCGATTTTGATTGTTGCAGCCGGGAAATATGAGGAAATTAGAAACGGAAGTATTATTGAGGCTGTGCTGACTATTATTTTCTCGACTGCAGGTTTCATGATGTACGGTCTGGTTGGAATGCTTGGCGGGCGCCTAATAGCTGCAATATACCGTGCGACCGATTTTGCGATTTTTTGCAACAAGTACATTGTAAGAACATCTATACGCTTTACCCTATGGCAGATAGGCTTGTCTATCGTTACTGTATGTATTTCTTATGCGGTTTTAACGTTGGTTTTTAGATCATATCCAGATTCGTATGTGTCGTGGATAATTGAGGCAGGGTGGTGTGCTGTGATCAACGCCGTAATCTTATTAGCCGTTAGAATGAGCTTTGACCGGGGGATGACGCTTATCGTGCTTCAACGCTTTATGCAGATAGTGGAAAATGCATTTTTAGGGGGAAGGTATAGAAATGTATAAATTGTTGAAAATGCTTCTCCAAATAAATTATTTCTTAATAAGGTATATGCGCAAGAGGATGTTTGGAAACAATGCGTTGATTGGCGTTAATACCGTTTTTGGATTAAAAAGTAGGTGCCTAAACCTTACAGAACACAAAAAGAGTATTATCATAGGCAACAACTGCGATATCTCTGGTACAATCATTGCGCGGGGGCAAGGAAGGGTGGAAATCGGAGATGACTCATTCATAGGCGATGGTGCGACTATTGGTGCAGTTGAAAGAATTGTCATTGGAAGATACAGTATAATATCCAATCATGTTCATATATATGACAATAACAATCATCCGACTGATCCTCAATTGCGGAAAAAGATGTGTCAAACTGGGATTGGCGGCGAATTATGGGGGTGGGAATATGCGGAGTATAAGCCGATTATCATTGAAGAAAATGTCTGGATTTGCGAGTTTTCTTGCATATTAAAGGGCGTTACGGTTGGAAAAGGCGCTATAGTCGCCAGTCACGCAGTTGTTACAAAGGATGTGCCGCCATATACCATTGTAGCTGGAACTCCAGCAAAAGTTGTAAAGCAACTTAAACCGATATGAATGGACTTAATCTTTAGGATAGGTGCTATAAGTATGGGTGCTAAAAAAATTGTAAATATTTAAGGCGGGAATGTATATAAATTGCACTACTTACCATGAGATATGCACCTATATCTTTCTGACTGAGATTATACCATAATGATTTGCATAATCGGTGACGTATTTAACACTGATCAAATCCAAACAATCAAGTTTAGCTTTCAAAGATCATTCTAGGGTGGGGTCACTCAGCTCGTCTATTCAAATGATACAAGGAGGGTGGCAAATGAGTTCAAGCAAAAGGATATATGCTTGGGGCGCGGAGCTGTCTTTGCCCTCGAGGATATGGTTTTGCAGCAACTGCGGCATTAAATATTATATGGGCAAACATCGATGCAACCAAGACATCAATGCTTTTGTGGGGAAACTATTTGGCAAAAGGTAACTCCTCAAGATGCTGATAGACAGCGGTTAAGATGATGATTCTTAAAATTTATAGGACGCTGAGAATTATCTTCATATATTTATCGTAATAGAAAACCCAGTTTGGCCAAACATTCCCCCACCAATTTTTGGTGGTCTTTTATTTTTACAGGAGTTTTTTTGCGGGATGTCGAATCATATCGCTAATTGTATTGTCTCTCCCAGGATGAGTGTTTTTTCAGAACTAATTGCATCGGTACTTCAAGCCATAGTGGAATTATTGGAGGGATGTGACCAGCATGTCGATCAGAATACTGATTGCCGATGACCACGCACTATTGCGTCAGGGAATAAAAAATGTCCTCGAGCTAGAGCAGGATTTTGACATTGTCGGCGAGGCCGGCGACGGCGAGGAAGCAGTGAAAAAGGCCGGCGAGCTGCTACCGGATATTGCGCTTGTCGACATCAATATGCCGCGGCTCAACGGACTGGAAGTCACCAAACGCATTCGGGATTCTCTGTCGAGTGTCAAGGTCATTGTTCTTACCATTCATGATGATGAAAGCTATGTTGTGGAGGTCGTAAAAGCGGGTGCCGCCGGTTATCTGCTCAAAGATGTTGAGCCGAGCATGCTGATTAAGGCCATCCGTACTGTTTATGAAGGCGAATCTTTCATCTATCCCACACTGGCTAAAAAATTGTTTGGCGAGATTACCCGACTGGAAGGGGAAAGACGGCAGGGGCCGGCCAATATTCTCCAGCATGGCAGGGAGGAACGTCTTACCTTGCGTGAACTGGAGGTCCTGCAGCTGATCGCCAAGGGACTGAGCAACCAGGAGATTGCCGGTAAACTATTCTTAAGCGAGAAGACGGTCAAAAATCATTTGACGAACATTTTCCGCAAGATTGATGTGAATGACCGGACCCAGGCGGTGCTTTACGCGATAAAAAACAAGATAGTTGTGCTGGACTGACGACAGGCACCTGCGCCTGTCGGCGATGCATATCATATCCTATCCCGTGAAAGGGGGTAGGATATTGTTTTTTTCGTACGTTGTCAGCGTTGTGTTGGTGTCGTTGGCTTTATACGGGCTATGGCATTTGCTGCGGGATTTATGGGCGGCGTGTTTTGCTGCCGGTCTTGCCCAGTTGCTGCGAGCCAGTTTGCTACTTGTAGTCAGAAACAATGAAGAAGAGATCGAAGGAATTGTTCGCGCTTTGCTCAGCGAGATGTCGGAGGAGGGGTTTTGGGTAGAACTTGTGATTGTCGATCATGCCTCAGAAGATATTACCCCGGCAATCATCGACCGACTGGCTGACTATTATCCGCAAATCAAGGCGGTACATCTGCCGGCTGCCGCCCGTCCTGCAGTCGAAGGAATCGCTTTTTGCCGAGGCGAGATGGTTTGTCTGCTGGATCTGACCGGGAGGCTTCGGTCTGAAGATTTGGCGACAGCTGTTCGCTGGTTCAGGCAGTTATAATAACCGTTTCACCAGAAAAAGGGTTGTGGGTGAGTTTCTGTATAGTTTCCCTCTTGTCTGAGTATACTGCATAGCGAAAGATGAGGAGGCGGAAAGATATGGATTGTTCACGACCTGAAAATGCAGAATCCGGCTATAAGTGCAACCGCTGTGGCGGCATGTTCGGCAGTCATGGCAGTGCGACGATAAGCTGTCCCTTCTGCGGGATGCTATGCGAAGAGACAAGTTGCCGGGTGGTCGATTTTAGCAACGAGGAATACTGATCTTCAACAAAATATAGGCCTGGAGGAAAACAACCTTGTAGGGCGAATAATAGAATATAGTGGCATTTCTGTAGTGGGTTGTTCGTGCCTATGGCAAAATGGGTGATGATTTCATCAAAGCCGCACCTAACGGCCGGCAATAAGCACAGAAACAGACTGGGAGGACCAGAGGATGGATGGTTTCGTTTCACTTACGTTCTCTCCGCAGATTTCAGGACTCCCCAGCCTCCCTTTCACCTGGCAGGGTGAGCGGCGGACCGGCATTGTCAGTGGTTTTGCGCCGGAATCCAGCCCATCTAAGCCGCTGTTTTCTTGTGCCGGCACTCTTTCTGCTGCCCCGTTGCTGTCAGGTTGCAATTTATTTTGCTGATCAAATACTCTGCCATTTTGAGCAGAGTTTTATTTTCCTATTTCACCTGGTTTGTTATTGGGAGGGCTTATGCGACTTCTAATCAGCGCGCTCACGTGGGAACCATTCTTGCTTTCCGGGATGTGTCAGCTCGAGCTGGTACCGCTGGCTGATAAATACAGCTGCGCTGGCGTCGAGTTCCGGCCGTATTGGCGAAGTTCCATCGAAGAATTGCCTGAAATCAAAGAGTTTTTAGCCGAGTACGGCCTGGTCAGCACCTATGCTGTTAATGAATGTCTACTTGACGTAACCGAGGCGGAAGTTCGTAAATCACTCGCCGCTATGCAAGCGAATATTTCATTGGCCGAGCGGCTGGGCTCGGGCGTAATGCGGATTAATATTGCCCCCGCGTCCTTCAACCGGTCTTTTCTAGCCGCTGAATGGTGGCAGCAAGAGGTGGCGGCGGTAATCGCATTCGCCAAGGAAAAAGGGGTCGTCCTGGTGGTCGAGAACGCGGCTAATTCGGTCGGTGGCGACCCGCGCCTGATTCGAGATATTATCAAAACGTTTGCGTCGCCATGGCTCAAGGCTACCTTCGATACAGGCAGCTGGCTCTCGGCCGGCTGGGATCCCGCCCGGGCCCTGGATATTTTGGCTGGTCATATCGGCTATGTGCATTTGAAAGATATGACGGAAGACAACCTTCCCACCTATCCTGGTGCCGGCCGCGTCGATTTGCTTGGTTTGATCGACAGTCTGGATCAGTCGGGCTATGAGGGTTTATATGCGCTGGAAATCCCCGGCGGACAGAGTCCGGCTGGCTCGGTAAAGGCTAGCCTGAGGTATCTGCGTCAGGAGTAACGCGGTCGAGGGTTAAACGGTGTGGACATCTGAGACGCTCTGCAGAGCGTCTTTGTCATTTAGGCGGTAGCGGCAGGTTTTTTGCTGGCTGGGCCGAAATAGGATGAAATGCAGCAATGATATTGGGGTGAATCAATGGGAGTAATACGGGTCGAAGGACTGGCAAAGGCCTTCGGCATGGAACAGATATTTTTCGATGTGAATTTTGATTTGGCCCGCGGCGAAAAGGTGGGTCTGATTGGTGCTAATGGTACAGGGAAGACCACGTTGCTTCGCAGCTTGCTCGGGCAGGTGCCGGCCGATACCGGCCGGGTCAGCCTTCCTCCTGGGGAGACCATCGGCTATGTGGAGCAAGGGAGTGACCTAAGCGGGGGGACACTCGGGGAAGAACTGCGGTTGGCCTATCAGGACGTTATCGCCTGCCAGGATACTATGCGTTTGTTGGAAACAGCGATTGCCAACGAAAAAAATACGGTGTCTCAAGCCGCATTGATGAAGGAGTACGCCGGTGCCATCGAACGTTTCGAACAGGGCGGCGGTTATGCGTATGAAACCATGATCCGCCGCGTCGTCAGCGGCCTGGGGTTTAGCGACGGCGATCTCTCCCGCGGGGTGGCGACTTTTTCCGGGGGGCAAAAGACCCGAATTATTCTTGCCAAGGCGCTGGTCAGGCGGCCGGATTTTCTTTTTTTGGACGAGCCTACCAATCATCTCGATATCGCGATGGTGGAATGGCTGGAAGATTTTTTGCGGGATTACACCGGCGGAGTGCTGGTTATTTCCCATGACCGTTATTTTCTCGATCAGGTAGTCGGCCGGGTCCTGGAGCTGGAGGGTGGCGCGCTGACCGGGTATCGCGGTAACTATAGCAGGTTCCTCGAACAGAAGGCCGAGCGCCTGGCCAGCCAGGAGCGGGCCTACGAAAAACAGCAGGCTTATATCGCCAAGACTGAGGCTTATATCGACCGCTACCGGGCTGGGATCAAGTCCAAGCAAGCCCGCGGCCGAGAGTCTCAGCTATCCCGTCTTGAGCGGCTGGAAGCCCCTGAGAAAAGCGACACCTTGAATCTGGCATTTCCCATGCAAGAGGGGTGCGCCGAGCGAGTGGCGGAACTCTTGCAGGTGACGGCAAGCTATGGATCCAAAGTGATTTTCGCCAATGGCTCGCTGCTGATTCGGCGGGGGGAAGGAGTGGCGCTGGTCGGTCCCAACGGGGCCGGTAAAACCACCCTGCTGAAGCTATTGGCTGGTGAACTTCAACCTAAGGCCGGCTGGGTGAAAATGGGCAACCGGGTTAAAGTTGGCTATTTTGCCCAGGAGCACGAAGGACTAAACCCAAGGCGGCAAGTCCTTGATGAAGTGATGGCCGATACCGGGTTGGGCGAGGAACGGGCCCGGAATTACCTGGGAGCTTTTCTGTTCAGCGGTGATGACGTTTTTAAACTGGTCGGCGATCTGAGCGGCGGTGAAAAGTCGCGACTGGCATTGCTTAAATTGATGCTCGGCGGAGCCAATTTCCTGGTGCTGGACGAACCGACCAACCACTTGGATATTGCGGCTAAAGAAGCGATCGAAGAGGCGATTTTGAGCTTTCCGGGCACCTTTCTCGTGGTTTCGCATGACCGCTATCTTTTGGAGAAGGTGGCCGACAGGGTGGTAGAACTCGCGGATGGACGCCTGACCGAATACGGTGGCAATTATGGTTTTTACCGGGCGAAAAAAACCGCTCAGCTCAAGGCGCTCCAAGCCGAGATGTCGACAGTGCGGGTCGCGAAGCCGGTCAAGGCTGTTGAATCGCGGCGAAAAGCTCAGGATCAGACCAAACTGATCAAAAAACTGGAAGAAGAAATTTTCGGCCTGGAAGCCCAGCTGACCGTTGCGGAAATTAAGCTCAACGATCCCGATAGTCATGCCGACCCAGCCGCCAGTCGGCGTCTGGCGGAGGAATACGCCGAAATTCAGGCTGCCCTGGCAGCCAAATATGATGAGTGGGTGGCAGCAACCGACGAGAATTAAAAAAGCCGGGCAACAAGTGCCTGGCTTTGCTTGTGTAAAACCAATTAGCGGAAGAGAAACACCAGGGTGATCGCGGCATAAGCCAGCCCGCCCAATACAGTCGCCTGCACCCAGTAGTCGGGGGCTCTGTCTATCCCCACAAATGACCGGTTGCGAAAATAATGATAGGTATACATATCATCTTTCAAAATAGGCCTCCTGAATTTATGACCTGCTGGAAATTTCTACATATTTGTGCGAATTCCTGCTTGTTTACGAAAAATATTTGCAGAATGTAGCATTGTCCTCGAGAGGACCCTTGCTTGGTCTTACGGAAGGCAGGGAATAATGAGGATAGTCCCATATAATAGAAGGATTTTTACTCTTTACACCGAACATATATTCGTATGGGGGTGAAATCTTTGCTTCGCACCTATCAATATCGTATCTACCCTACAACAGAGCAGATACAGTCAATTGAGCGTAATCTGAACCTCTGCCGGCGTTTTTACAATGCCATGCTGGCTCATCGTCGTTATGTATATAAGGCCGGTGGAAAAACAACATTGTTCGATCAAATCAATGAACTGCCTGCCATAAAAGAAGAATTTCCCGAATACAAACTTATTTATAGCCAGGTTTTACAAGATGTTGGACGGAGACTTCAGAAGACTTTCGACAGCTTTTTTCGACGCCTAAGATCTGGCGAAATACCAGGTTATCCACGCTTCAAAGGCTGCAATCAATACCACACATTTACATATCCCCAAGCCGGGTTCAGGTTGAATTCCAAGGCGAAAAGAGTATTCCTTTCCAGCATCGGTTCGGTGGCTGTCCGACTACATCGGGTTATTCCGGCAGCGGCAAAGATTAAGAACTGTATTGTCACCAGAGACAACGGTCGCTACTACGTCAGCTTTTCTGTTGAGATGCCGAACACGGTGATGCCACCTACAGGAGGGGTAGTAGGTGTTGACGTGGGTATTACAGACTTTGCTGTAACTTCGGACGGCGATTTTTTTCCGAGATTGGCTGCCTTTCGGAGGAAAGAGAAGAAACTTAAACGTCTGCAACGAGCTGTCAGTCGAAAGAAGAAAGGCTCCAATCGACGTAGAGAAGCGATTCGGCGTCTAGCGAACGCTTCTCGAAAAGTAGCTAATCAGCGTAAGGACCTTTCCCACAAGGTTGTGAAGGTTCTTATTGAGCGGTATGATCTGATTGTTCATGAGGATCTCCGAATTCCCAATATGATGCAAAATCATCACTTGGCGAAGTCTATCCAAGACGCTGGCTGGAGTCTATTTTTCTCCATACTCGCTAACAAGGCTGAAAGCGCCGGTAAACGAGTGGTAAAGGCAAATCCTTATAAGACCAGTCAACGTTGTTCCAAGTGCGGGGTTGATGTGCCAAAGAAGCTGACGGAACGATGGCATAATTGCCCACAATGCGGTCTGAGTCTTCACCGCGATGTTAACGCCGCCATTAATATATTGCGGCGTGGCGTCGAAATGCTCGCATCGTAACCTAAAGCTACAGGGCTGGTTCGGCCCTTCGGGAACAGGCGAGGTTACGAGCCTGGATGAACCGTAAATTAGAAGCTCTTTCCTGATTCTATGGATAGGGAGTGAGTAGTTCGCAGAACTAGTGTTTGGGGGTGCGAGGATGGATACACTGACCGGGACGGTGGAAAATGTCATTTACCAAAATCAGGACGGCAGTTTTGTTGTATTCAAACTCCACCCTGTGAATGAAAATGGGCTGATGACGGTGGTCGGCAACATGCCGGCGCCGCTGGTCGGCGAGGAACTGGCGCTCAGCGGCGAGTGGGTGGAACACAGCCGGTTCGGGCGACAGTTTAAGGCCCTGTCCTCTAAGCGGGCTGCACCGTCAACAGCGAAAGGGATTGAACGGTTTCTGGCGTCCGGAGCGATCAAGGGGATTGGCCCGGCGATGGCTACGCGGCTGGTGGCGCGTTTCGGTGCCCGGGCGCTGGAAGTGATTGAGTACTATCCTCACCGCCTGATCGAGGTGGAAGGCATCGGCACCAAACGGGCTGACACCATCCGCCAGTCATTCGCCGAACAGTCGGAGTTGCGTGAAGTGATGCTGTTTTTGGAAACACACGGTGTGACCGGCGCTTACGCCAGAAAAATATTTGCCCGTTTCGGATCAGCGTCCTTGACGGTGCTGAAGGAAAGCCCGTATCTCTTGGCTGAAGAGGTCGATGGGATCGGGTTTCGTACCGCCGATCAAATTGCCACTGCTTTGGTCTTTCAGCGCAACGACCCGGCCCGTCTGGCGGCAGGAATCGGTTTTGCCCTGCTTCAGACCTCTCAAAATGGTCATTGCTGTGTTCCGGAGGATTTCTTAGTCCAGGAAACAGCCAAGCTGCTGGCTGTCGAGCGGGTCGAGGTGGCGATAAGTCTCGCCGAGCTTGTCAAACAGGGGCGGCTGCACGCCGAGGATTTTCATGGAACGCGGCTTTTCTACTCCAACCATCTCTATCACGCCGAAAAGAGGGTGGCCGAAAGGCTAAAACAGATGCAAGACCGGGCCAAACCGGTGGAGCACGGCGACTACCGGGGCCTTGTGGCCGACTGGGAAAAGAACGCGGCGGTGACGCTGGCCGAGGCACAGCGGGAAGCGGTGGTGGCGGCACTGGCTCACGGTGTATTGGTTATGACCGGCGGACCGGGAACCGGAAAAACGGTCACCGTGAAAGGAATCCTTGCCGTTTTAGCCGAGCAGGGCTTTAAAATACTGCTGGCGGCACCGACCGGCCGGGCTGCTAAACGACTGAGTGAAGCCTGTGACCGGGAGGCTTCGACCATCCATCGCCTGCTGGAATCGACTGGCGGGTTGGAAGGGGCGCCCCAGTTCCTGCGGAATGAAGATACGCCCTTGGAAGCCGATGTCATCATTATTGATGAAGCATCGATGCTGGATATTGTGTTGATGCATTATTTGCTCCGGGCGGTGCCGGAAGGCTGCCGGGTGGTGTTGGTGGGGGACGTGGATCAGTTGCCGGCGGTCGGTCCGGGCTCGGTGCTGAAAGATATCATTCGGTCAGCTACTGTGCCGGTCATCCGCTTGACTGAGGTTTTTCGCCAGGCGGGCGAAAGTATGATTGTTGCCAACGCGCACCGCATCAACCGGGGACTGATGCCAGATAGCGTCAGCAGCATCGACTTTCAGTTCAGGGAGATCAACGAAGAGGATTCGGTGGCGGCGGCGGTGGTGGAACTCTGCCGTGACGAGCTGCCAGCTGCCGGCTTTGACGCTTGGCAGGATGTTCAGGTATTGGCGCCGATGCACCGGCATAGCTGTGGGGTCGAAAATCTCAATAAGCTGTTGCAGGCAGCCATCAATCCGGGTGGGGACGGGCAGCTGACCTCCGGGATTAGTCAGGTTTTGCGCCACGGCGACAAGGTGATGCAGATTCGCAATAACTATGTGAAGGGCGTCTTCAACGGCGACATTGGCACTATTGTCAGCGCCGAACCAGCCCGGGTCATTGTCCGTTATCCGGAAAGTATTGTTGTTTACGAACGGAGCGAACTGGGAGAAATTGTCCTGGCCTACGCCATGAGTGTTCATAAAAGCCAGGGAAGCGAATACCGGGTAGTCGTTATGCCTCTTGTAGCGAGTCATCATATTATGCTGCAGCGCAACCTGCTGTACACTGCGGTGACCAGAGCCAAGGAACGGGTGGTTCTCCTGGGAAGCAAAGCCGCTCTCAACACCGCGCTGGCCAACGACAGGACGAGGCAGCGGTATTCGCTCCTGGCTGAGCGGCTGCGGGGTGAAAGCTTTTGCTGACCAAATTTTTATCGACGCAAGCCTACGAACGTCAGTCGTAGGTGGACGATTTTTCTTTAATTTTGGTTGTGTTCGTGAGTAATGCTGATTGAGAGACTATCGTAATCGCAGACGGCAAGCAGGGTCAGGAGTGGTGGGTTTGCGGACATACTCCAACTGTTCGTTGTTCATTGAAACCTTATGTTGCCAAGGACCATCGCTTTCACTGCCATCTGGAAAGTCGAAAAGGTTTACGAATGAAATCTTAATTTTAGAAAATAAATGGTATAATTATGGTAAATTGTTGTACTTTTATTTTATAAAAGGGAGGGTTAACTATCGCTAAACAATCAAAAACACCAAGTTTTATTTTAACCCTCCCTCTAAAAACACAACTCTACCAAGAGCATATTTTGATTCGCAAGCTAGACGTTGGACGAATGTTCTATAATGCTTGTCTTGGGGAGCTATATTCCAGATATAATTCCATGATTAAGAGTCCTGCCTACCAACAGTCAATAGGTCTTTCCAAAGAAGATAAGACTCGCAATTCCAAGTTGAACGAGCTTCGACGGGATTATAAAATAGGCGAATATGACTTGCACGACTTTGTTGCGCCGATGAAAAGACATTTCAATTCTCTCGACATACATACGGCGCAAAAAGTCGCCACTAGGTGCTACGATGCTTTCACAGACTTACTTTTCGGAAAGGCAGATCAAATTCATTTTAAGAAGCGTGGTTCTTTTGATAGTCTTGAGAGTAAAACGAACTCTACCGGGATTAGGTATCGAGATGGGTTTCTGAAATGGGGCAGGCTGGAAATCCCGGTGGAGATAAAACCTAAAGATGACTATGCGCATGAGTGTCTAAGTCGCAAAATCAAGTTCTGTCGTATACTCAGAAAGTCAGTCGGGAGCAAGGATAAGTTCTATCTCCAACTGATACTCGATGGACTTCCTCCCATCAAGGTCGATGAATATACGGGGCAGATTAAGCATCCAATTGGTTCTGGAAAGGTTGGCCTTGATATTGGAACTCAGACGCTGGCTATATCAAGTAAGACGGATGTAAAACTCATAGAACTAGCCGAAGGCTTAGACCAAAAATATAGTGAGATACGCCGAGTACAACGGGCGATTGATAGAAGCCGACGAGCTACCAATCCCGAGAATTATAGTGAAGATGGCACAGTCAAGAAAGGTCGGCTAAAATGGGTTCGGTCTAAAAGATACAAAAAACTCCTCTATCGTTATCGCGAATTGAATCGCTTGTATACGGATAAGAAGAAGCAAAGTCATAATGTTCTTGCGAACTTCGTTTTAAGCCTTGGTGACGAGATATATGTCGAAAAAATGAATTTCAAAGCCTTGGTCAAACGGGACAAGAAGAGTGAACTCAATTCGAAAAGAAAATTCAAGTGCAAGAAGCAGTTTGGCAAGTCAATCCTGAGAAAGTCCCCTTCTTTGTTTCTTGCGATACTCGAAAGAAAACTAATCTATATTGGGAAATCGTTAGGCAGAGTCGATACATGGAAGGTGAAAGCCAGCCAGTATTGCCACTTGGACGACACCTATAAAAAGAAACCCCTCGGTAAGCGGTGGAACGACTTTGCAGAGGCCAAGATTCAACGAGACATGTACTCCGCATTCCTCCTAATGAACGTCCATCCTAATTTAGAGAGCATTAATAAAGAATGGTGCGATAGCACTTTTGATAACTTTAAAGCCCTTCATGATGTTGAAGTTAAGCGATTAAACGTATTAAACAATATATCAAGCGTGGGAATCAAAAAAGCGGCTTAACAGCCGCTATGGAGTATCGGTTGAGAAACGAGCCGAGCTATCGTTAAGCCCTCGTCGGAGGGTTTGATAGCGAAAGTCTTGGAGAACTCGGTCAGTGTTTAGGCGAAACGTTCTTTGGAACAGCCTTTAAGAAGCCGAAGTACCTAAGAACCCTACGGCTTTAGTTAGTAGGAGTTTCAGGCGCCCGGAATTGGTGCCGGGGAAAATTATTTTGTTGGGGATGAAATAATGGCCAGTGGGGCGAATAAAACGATTAGCCCAGAGATTCAACAAATGCCTTGAGTACGTCGGGATCGAAGGCGGTGCCGGCGTGGTTGCCAAGCTCGCGAACCGCTTCATTGCGGGTTTTTACCCAGTGCTGGGTGCAGGGGTTGATAAACCGGTCGTAGTAATTGGCGACGGCGATAATCCGGGCGCCAAGGGGGATATTAACACCTTTGAGACGTTTGGGGTAGCCCTTGCCATCCCAGCGTTCGTGGTGATAACGGATATAGGGGAGAATGTCCTGGCAGACAGGGATGTTTTCCAACATATAGCTGCCGGCGTTGCAGTGGTTTTTGTAGGTACTCATTTCCCGGGTGGAGAGATAGGGGACTTTCGTCAGCACCGAGTTGGGGACGGTGAGATGGCCGATATCATGCAGCAGAGCAGCGCAACGGATTCTTTCAATCTCATTGCGTGGCAGGCGCATTTTAGCGGCTATGCTTACGGCATAGTTAGCAACCTGCTGACTATGCAGGAAAAGTTTGGCGTTTTTCAGTTCGATGAGCGGAATCAGGAGGCTGACGACGCCATTAAGCGCTTCGCTAGCGTTTAGTCCGGTCTCAGCAGCCTGCAATAGTGTTAGCATAGGGCGCAACGAACTGCCTTTCGTAAAAGAGTCAAGTATAAAGTACTTTTGCTATAAATGCCAATAATCCTGCCTTGTCATGCAAAATAATGTAGATTTCCCCTAGATTTAAGTTGAAATCCTTTGTGCCTTATGTCGAGTATGGTATAATTCTTCTAAAGGGAGGCGAAGCACCCATGAACTTGAAGAATTGTATCGAATGCGGCAACATAATGGTTGAGAATCCCAGTGGTTTATGTCCGAACTGTATCCGTGACGAGGAAGCGGCCGAAGACAAGGTAGCCGAATTTTTGCGCGACACCAGAAGGGCGTCAGCCGAGGAAATCGCCAAAGGAACCGGGGTCAAGCTGAAGATCATTTTGCGCATGCTCAAACGTGGACGGATTACCAGTGATGCGCAGATTTCATATCCATGTGAAACTTGTGGTGCACCAATAGCCGAAGGCCGGGTGTGCGACCAGTGCGCCAAGGGGATAAACGACCAGATCAAGAAAGATCCCTGGCAGGCGCCCAAGCAGGCAGAGGCCCCCAAGAAAGATGAACGGATGTATATTAAGGATCTTCTGAATAGAAAATAATAAAATACGAAAATAGGTCTTAGAGGGCGTAAAGTGGTCAAAGTGGCAAGCTTAATGGTGATAAACCTCTAAAATGAAAGGTGGCGGAGATTACAATCCCCATCTTTTTTTACGATACAATAATAGGAGTTTCTACGCAAGTGAGGTGTCTGCGATGATTATTTCCGGCAATCAGATCCAAAATATCATGAAGGTCTACGCCGACCAGAACAAGGTAACCAAGTCCGCCAAGTCGCAAGGGAGCAGTCCGACCTCGAAAAAGGATGAGGTTGTACTGTCCACCCAGGCCCAGGAATTTGGCCAGATCTACCAGGCCCTGAAAGCGATGCCTGATGTGCGCGCCGACAAGGTCCAGGACGTTTCTGACCGGATTGCCCAAGGCAATTACAGTGTCGAGGCGAAAGACGTGGCGGAAAAAATGCTTGGCCGGATTATGGCCGATCAGATGCCCAAATAGGAGGAAACCATGAAGGAAAACTGGGATCGTTTCATTGCCCTGCTTGCTGAAATGGTGGACTTGTACCGGGTTATTCTGGAGCTAAGCATGCAAAAACGCGAGTTGTTGGTCGCGGCCAAAACGAAGGATTTGGAGTTGTTGACGCAAAAAGAAGAACGCGTCATTCTTCAGATTGGGAAACTTGAGTCAGCCAGAGGAAAACTCGCCCGCCAGATCGCGGCAGAGCATGGTTTAGACGGGGATGGTTTAACTCTGCCCCAATTGCGGGAACTGACCGAACCGGAGACTGCGTCTAAACTGGAGGAAATTGCTATTGAATTTGGCAAGATTATGGGTGAGCTAGCCTCGGTGAACCAACTCAATACCGAGTTGATTCAACAGGCGCTCAGTTTTGTCAATTACAATATCAATTTGTTGACCCGGAGTACAGTCCCCCAGACCTATGCGGCCCGGGGTCAGGGCAATCAGGAAACGCAATCGCTGAAGCTGGTTGATCGCCGCGTCTAGCACAACTTTGGAATTCATGGAGTTGATCATATGATCTCGACTTTTAGCGGTCTTAACACAATGATTCGCGGCTTGACCGCCCAACAGCTTGCTTTGAACACGGTGGGGCACAACGTTACCAACGCCAACACGGTCGGTTATTCGCGCCAGCAGGTCAACCTTACTGCCTCAAGTCCGGAGACGATTTACGGCGGGTCAGGCCAGTTGCAGGTGGGTACCGGCGTTAATATCCAGTCGGTTACCCGCGCCCGGGATACGTTCATGGACCAGCAATATTGGGCTGAGAACGGTACGCTGGGTTATGCTAATGGTTCTCAGGATGCGTTGAGCAAAATCGAGAGCGTTTTCCACGACGACGCCGACTCGGGGATTCAGACGGCGCTGGACAATTTCTGGAATTCCTGGCAGACGATGTCTACCAACAGTTCTAACGACAGCGCCCGGGTTGCGGTGCGCGAGCAGGGGGCGGTGCTGGTCAACACCATCCAGCAAGCACAAGGACAGTTGAATAATATGGTGTCTGACACCAATAAGAATATTACCGCCCAAGTAGCCCAAATTAACCAGATTTCTTCGCAAATTTTCAGTTTGAACCGGCAGATCAGCAATATCGAGGTCGGCGGGCAAAACAACGCCAACGATCTGCGCGACCAGCGGGACCTGCTGACCGATCAGCTGTCTCAGTTGGCCAACGTCCGGGTGAATGAAGACACCAATCATAATTACATCATTCAGGTGTCGAATGTAACGCTGGTCGACGGCAACGGTACTACCCAACTGGCTACCCAATCTTCGGTCGATCCGCAATACGGCTTTCAGGTTCAGTCGGTGGTCACCGCCGGCATCAACCCCCAGGCAGTCAAGTTTACCGGCGGGGAGATGAAGGCCCTCCAAGAGACCAATTCCACGACAGTCCAACAGTACCTTGGGGATTTGTCGACCATCAGCCAGTTCCTGCAGCAGGATTTTAACGCTGTGAGCCAAGCTGGTTTCGGCAGTGATAACAGCACCGGTAACACCTTTTTCGGCGATCCGTCCGTCACTCCGAATATGGGAACCATCACCCAGACGAATGGGACCGGTGGCGCGATGACGGTGAATGGCATGTATTCGGGGTCGTCTGCGACAACGATTATGGTCAAGATAGGTTCTTTTGCTCCTTCGCCGCCAGCCCCTGTCGGGCAAAATCAGGTACAGAGTGCTAGCTATTCCACCGACGGAGGCGCCACCTGGAATGCCGCCACGCCAGATTATGGCACCCCGTCCTCATTTACCCTTGCCAACGGCCTTACTGTCAAGATTGCCACTAGTGCTAACAATGTTGTCAACGATACATATTCGTTCAGAGTGCAACCAACTACCCAGGGCGAATGGTTGAGCTCGCTGCAAGTCAACCCGGTCCTTTTCACCAGCAATGGAGCGGCCAAAATTGCTGCCAAGACCGGAGGCGTTAATAATGTATCGCAGAGCAATTCGGCAGCTGGCGCTGCGACGGTAAGCGGGACCTACACACCGGATTCGGCCACTGATTTCACTAGTAAAAATTATCAGATAACCAATAATATAACCGCCGGAACGGTAACCAGTATAACGGTTGTCGTAACTGATCCCGCCACCGGCAACGATCCGGTCACCGGTGGACCTCCGTCTCATATCGTTGTAGCCGGACCGCCATTCAACTTGCCATATGGATTGACAATGTCCTTCGCCAACAGCACCTCCAATACGGCGGGCGACACATACAGCTTTAGCGTGCCGCAGGGCAACGCCAGTGGTGACAACGCCATAGCGCTAGCCAACGCATTGAAACTGCCCACTAAGGCGGGTAATGCGTTGCAAGGAGCGTCACTGGACGACTACTATGCTTCGGTTGTCGCCAATCTCGGCATCCAGTCTCAGGGCAGCCAAGAGTTACAGAGCAATCAGAAGACGCTGGTAAATCAGATTGATAATTTTCGCCAGTCGACATCCGGAGTCAGCCTGGACGAGGAAATGACCAATATGATCCTCTATCAGAAAGGCTATAATTCGGCGGCCAGGGTGGTCACCACCATTGACAGTATGCTGGACACCTTGATCGGCATGAAGGCGACGCCGTAATAAATCCCGGCTGAAGGATCAGTCGGTCGATAGGAGGAAAAGGATTATGCGGGTTACAACCACTATGTTGACTAATAATTTTCTAGCAAGCTTTAACAAGTCGCAGGAGAATTTGAGCAACCTTCAAGAACAGCTGTCGGACGGTAAGATCGTGCATAAGCCTTCTGACGATCCGGTTCGGGCTTTTCGCAGTTTGACCATCAACGACAGTCTGACAATGAATGTGCAGTACAATCAAAATGCCTCGGACGGCATCAACTGGATGAGTCAGAGCGACACGGCGTTGCAGAGTTTGGATGGCATCATGCAGAAGGCCAAAGATATCGTCACTCAGGCGATATCTCCCAATCCCTCTGTAGCTTACAGCGCCCTGTCGGAACAGTTAGACGGGCTGATCAACGAGGCTGTGAGCCTGGGCAACACCCAGATGGGCGATAAATATATTTTCGCCGGCCAACAGGACAAAGTCGCCGGCGGACCCTTTGCCCGCACGACCATTAATGGCCAGGACGTTGTGGTTTATAAAGGGGACTACAACAAAGTTTCCATGCCGATCCAGCCGGGTGCGCCCAATCCAAATCAGGACAGCGTCAATGTAACCGGTGATCAGATCTTTGGGCCGATGACCACGGTCGGCGGGCAAGCCACCGCTGGCATTTTTACCGATCTGATTAATATCAAAAAACAACTGGATGCCGCCACCCCGGATCTCAACTACTTGTCTACAACCGGCATGACAGACATTGACAAAGACACTGATCGAATCCTGCTGGCCGATACACAGATTGGTACCCGCCAGGCAAGCTATCAGATGGCGGTGAATATGATGGCGACCCAGAATACTACCATCACCGGGAATCTAACCACAAACGACGACATCGATATCGCCAAGACGACAATTGACTTCAAGAGCCTGCAGAACGTCTACCAGGCGTCGTTGTCGGTCGGTGCTCAGATTTTGCCTGTGACTCTGGCCAACTTCCTCAAGTAAGGGGGTAGTTACAGGATGAGAATGGGCATGCTTTTAATTGACCAAACTCCCTGCCGCGCGTCCTATGGCCTGAAAACGCAGGCTCAGTTTTTGGCGGATACCAGCGATCAGGGTAAGCAGACAGTGCTGGACAATATCAGCCGTATCGCAACGGATGGGGACCGCCTGTCCCAAATCCAAAATTCAGGTAATACCTTTCCGGAAATGGCTTACGAGGCGAGTTTTACGCCGGCTCCGGATATTTATCTCGCATATATCGCCCGACCGGATTTTCAATATATTCCTCCGACAGGTAGTAATGTGGATACAAGCGCCTGATAAAATAAAGAAGAGGTGTCGCTATGGTCGTCGAATCGGTGGCTTTTGGCCAGATTGAAGTGTCCGACGAAAAAATTCTGCGCTTTGACGATGGTCTTCCTGGGTTTCCTGACGAAAAAACCTTCGCTTTCTTGCCTTATGGGCCGGACAGCCCGTTTGCTTTTCTCCAGTCGACTACCAGTCCGTTTCTCATTTTCTTGGTTGTGGACCCGTTCACCATTTTCAAGGATTACCAGGTGGATCTCAGTGACGATTTAGCCCGGGAAATGGAGTTGTCGGAAGGCTCTCCACCATTTGTTTTCAATATCGTAACTATTAAAGATAAACTGGAAGACATGACAGCCAATCTGCTGGCGCCGGTGGTGGTCAATTGGAACAACCGCGAGGGCATGCAGGTGGTGCTGGAAAAGTCGCCATATACTACCTCTCACCGCCTCTTTCCTAAGGGTTTCCCTGCGCAAGCGGGCGGGGGGGGCAAATAGGTATGCTGGTATTGTCGCGTAAAGCCGGGGAAAAAATTTTTATCGGCGACAAGATTGTATTGACGATTATTGAAACCAGGGGAGACAATATTAGGGTGGCCATTGACGCTCCGAAAGACATCAAGATCTACCGGGGCGAGATCTATGAGGCGATCGCGGCCGAAAACAAGGAAGCCGCCACGCCAGCCAAGACATCGGTATTCGATTCGTTGAAAAACATCTATAAAGGGCAATAGTAGATTGAAGATTGTTAGGAGTATAGCGCTAACAATCTTTTTTATAATGCTTTTAGACAACCAGACGCTATGACGGCAAAATAATGAAAAACGTAAAAGAAGCTGCCAATTTCTTAGTGGGATAGCCCGTAATCAATGCAGAAGATAGTATCACGCATCTGATGATCATATAGACCAGCTATGCACGGTTAAGCCCACTAATGATTGATTGCAACGAATATGAGACATCATCGTGTCAATGCTGTTCTACAAAACGGATTTGTTCCAGAAACAGACTATACGCCTCTGCCTGGATGAAGAAACACGGACATTGTTATACTAGGTTCAAATGCAAGTCGACCCTCGCAAGCGAGAGCCTTGCAAACGTTGGGAAAAATGGAAATAAAAATGTGTAGACAAATAGTTTTTGAACCCTCGTGTAGAACCAATACATGAGGGTATTTTAATATATTTGGGAGTAAAGCAGCTATACTCAGAGGGAGCAGGCAAACAGAAATGTCCTTTCACGCAGAATTGTATAGGTTGATCCCCGAAGATCATCTATTGCGAAAGATTAATCAGATAGTAGATTTTAGCTTAGTTTTTGAACTGGTGCTAAATTCATCTGCCGATACTATGGCCGACCGGCTACAATTTGTCTGATGAGCGGGTTATTCAAGAGGCACAGGTAAATTTATCGCCACCATAGTTGAAAACCTCCATCGCCAAGTTCTATTTAACCTGACAGTGGAGGTTTACACATTATTTTCCGCACTACCTTTGAGTCCCACTTCTACCGATTTTTACATTTTCTGAGGTGGTAACATGAATACTGACTTTTTACCCTACACGACGACGTCTGTCCCAGAAAAATTATTTTGGAGTCGACTCCTGCCAATTTACAGGACGATAGCGCTGCGTTTTAATGAGATTTTCTTCTTTAAGACCAAGGCCGAAGGCTTCGTTACATTTGCGTAGTCCATCTCGGACATGATTCTCAAATTCTTCGTCAGTCATTGACGTCATATTGATCCGTAAATCCTGTCGATCACCCATTTTCAAAAGATAATCTTCTTCATCCACAATGTAACCATTCTGAATTGCATAATCATACATTGATGAACCAGGCTGCGGTAATAGGAAACCGGCTGAGGGATATATTTTATTTTCTATGCAGCAATCAAACGTCTTTCTTATTGTTTCCGGTGTTTCTTCCGGATAACCCAGGACCAAACTGGTAAAGACGGCTAGGCCTGCTTTATGGAATAGTTTGGTTTGGGTGGAAAACTGGTCTACGGTTATATGCTTGTTCATAGATCGTAAAATTCTTTCGTCAGAAGACTCTAACGAAAAGCCAACCCCCAAGCATCCTGCAGCTTTCATTTTTTCAATAATCTCAATGTCTTCTTCCTGATTGAACAAATCGGCCCGGCAGCAGGCAACCCAACTAAAACGAAGGTCGCTCTCGATGATACATTCCACGAACTCTAAGGTCTGCTTCTTGGAAAAGAACGTCAATTCGTCCCAAAACGAAATATAATTTAACGAATATTTTTTTATTAAGCTCTCAATTTCCGCTACCAGCGAAACCGGACTCCGCCACCGATAGGCCACTCCCTTGAAAACGTGGTAGCAAAAACCGCAATTGGCTACACATCCGCGTGCGGTATTGAGAGGCAATGACCGGATCTCTTCCCTTGGAACAGGCAAAGGTTCGTTCACGTAGTTTTTTGTACCCTGAATATACTTTTCGACGTCAAAAATATCGAAATCAATGTTCGGTAACTCTGAAATATTTTGTATGACAGGCCGGGGGGGAGTATAAAATATTTCACCGTCTTTCTTAAAAGCTATTCCTAAAACCGTATCAAGCGGGATCTTCTTCTCAATCGCCGAAAGCAATTCGGGAACCGTGACGTCCCCTTCTCCGATCACGGCGATATCCGCCTCTGTTTTCGTCAGCAAAGTCTGAACTATAGACGTGGCGACAGAATTACCGACCACAACGCTGGCATGAGGGTGATATTTTTTTGTGATATTTGCTAAAAACTTAACTTTTTTATATCCTGTGACAATGCAGCCCATACACACTACATCATAAGACTTGCGACTAATAATATTTTCGATTTCTTCATCGGAATATCGGTAGGCATCAATATCCAAAAGGTCAAATTCAAATCCCGCCCGTTTCATCGCCGTAGCAACATATCCTAACCCTATAGGAAACAAGGTCACTGCGGAGTTAGGCCGTAAAGACACGTTAATTAGTAGAATATTCATTAGATGCCTCCTGCTATTATATTTATCGTTTTAACCTAATGTATTGTAACGGCGCACTATCGGTGAAATAAGCTCCCTCAGCTATCAATAAACCGCCCCAATACAAATGCTTCCGCCGCGTTAATCCCCACGGTGGCACCCCGCCAACGCGCAAGATGCTCTACGGCCTTAAGAGAACGTGCATGCGGCCAGGTGCGCATTTCAAGCTCGTAAATTTCTAGCGCCCTCATTTTTAGGTCTAACGTGCTACTGATGTCAGTGAACCAGTTTGGAACAAAAAACGGACCAGATTGAGGAGTCTGCCATTGTGTACTTGAAGCTACCTCGAAGAAGAGCAGCTTTTGAACGCACTGGTCAGGCATCGGGCGGCAAGCGGTGACTACAGCCTGATGGGTAATTCGATGATCGATATTGAGGTCGGAGCAGTGATGAGTGTAAACTATATCCGGTTTGATTCGCTCCATATGATCTTCAATCATTTTAGTGACATCCAACAGATCGATTGAATCCATTCTGTTGTCAGGAAGACCAATTAGTTCAAGTGAGGTTACCCCTAATAATTTGTTTGCCTCTTGTGCTGCTCTGGAACGCAGTAACATCTGCGAATCACACAACTCAGAATCTCCCTGCGCATTACGGCTTGTTATGCCGTCCGCCATTATTATCACATGAACTTCATCCCCAGCCGCGAAATGCTTTGCAATGGTGCCACCACAGCCCAGAATTTCATCATCCGGATGCGCGGCTACAATCAATACTTTCCTGGCCATTAAACTCACCACCCAAGCCAATATCTATGAAGTAAATACATCCTATCTGACGCCCGGCTTACCTGCCAATCGTAACCTTAACTCCCTGGCTTAGCAACAATAAAGTTCCAACAAGCAAATATATGTCCCTGTTTTGGGATTGCCCGTGTGATCAATTTATGTTCCATTACTTGAATGGAAAACGTGCGAAACAATTCCTCCAAATGAGACTGATCAGAAAAATGCACGCGCCCTATTCCTACGAACTGCCCTGTGGAAAAATTCTTGCGCGAATGACGATCTTCTGCTTCAAGCCCCGCGGAATAATCTGAGTGTTGCATAGAAAACCAGTCGATACCAACAAATTTTCCATCTGGTTTCAGCCTATCCCAAACTAAGCTAAGCCCCTGCTTAATAGAGTCTGTGTTATTATGAGTTAAGGCGGCCCGATCAACAATCAGATCAAACTGCATATCAAAAGGAAGCGCTTTGGTAAAATCTCCAATCACAATCTTCTCACTCAAATTTGGATAACGGACATGTAATTGTTCGACAATTGCACTGCTTCCTTCGATCCCATAATAATCGACACCCAACGCAAGAAAAAAAGGAATATTTGCACCCGCGCCACAGCCAAGCTCCAATACTTTGAAGTCATTGCCTTGAGGCTTGACATAACGCATAACGTAACTTACCAAATCGGACCAAGGCCAGATGCTCAGGTGAGTACCACCCTTATAGGACTCATCCCATTCACTTGAAAAGCTCAATATTTCTTCCTCCTTGAAAGATCAGACTATTTTGTTCTGTATTCATCCAATAATCCACTATACTCAAATTAGGCAAGAACTCTCCCCACAATTGCGGATAAACCGGGTACTGATAATCTTGAAAGGTGATTCGAATGTTACTTGCCTGGAATTTATCCTCTTCCAAATAGTCTCGCCCCAAAGCACCGGAACCATATGTAGAAGCGTCAAAGTATTTACACAAATCCAAAACAAGATCAGACTTCGTACTCTTGATCGATAAATCACTCATTCGAACTATCTTCGTATCTATATTTAATTCATTGATCCAGAACATCAGTTGATCCCAAAGCAACTCTGATATATATTGATAATCTTTTCGGTATAAGTCTTCGATTTTTGAATACTTTACTTCAAATTGAGGTGTTTTCTTATAATTTAAGAAAATAGAAGACAAATGCTTCTTCTTCCAATTATTTGCATAATCAATTTCCATATCAATAATTGTTTTGGACATGTGGCCCTTCATCTTAACAGGGATAGTTAACCAAAGTGGCCCTTGCCCAGTTTTAATCAGATTTCGATTAACATAACTATTTTTTTCAAATTGAACTTTATCCAAATACACAAAAATATCGCTGCTGGCAATCTTGTCAAAATACCCAAGCCAAGGTAGATAAGCCGGCTGATGCGCTGTCAAAATCAAATCAGTTTCACTTCCCGAATTATTTTTTCCACATCATTCATCTCTAAAGAAGGGTAAATCGGCAATGACACTGTCTTGTGTGTCCACAAGCATGCTTGTGGATTATATTCAGGTTTACTCAACAGTTCCCAGTCTTCCACCGGGACGATGGCCCTTATATTAACCCGTTCCAAAGCAGCAATGACTTCCTCTCCGTGGCTTGATACCATCACAGCCCGATATCGCACTGGATGATGACAGTTAGCATCCAGCAGTGTCAATCCTGCCTGTCGGTAACGCTGAAATATTTCCTCGCGTTTAGCCAAGAAAGTGGGAACTTTTTTCAATTGGACTCTGCCAATAGCCGCCTGTAAATCAGTCATTTGAAAGTTAAACCGCGGAATATGGTCATTTTTTTGATCAAAGTCGCGATAATCGCGGACGATGTCTATCAACGACTTGTCTTTCGCCACGATCATTCCACCCTGGCCACCGCTAGTCATAAGCTTTGTCGCATAAAACGAAAAAATTCCAATGTCACCATGAAGTCCCACCGGCATATCGTCAATTCGTGCCCCTAATGCATGAGCACAGTCTTCAATCAATAAGCTTTTTTTGACATGCTTGACATCCACCGGTAACCCAAAAATATGGGGTACAACTGCGATGTCTGCATCACTTTCATTCAGGAGATGAATGTCAATGTTCGGCGAATCCGAGCTACTATCAATAATTCTCGTTTCTCCGCCGACCATGGTTACCGCATTGCTTAACGCTGAGCAAGAATAGGCGGGAAGAGCGACTTTTTTGCCGGCTGCCCCTAAAGCCCACAGAGAAATAAATAAAGCTGCTGTTCCGCTGGACACAGCTACCGCATGTCTGTGTGGCAATCCCATAAAGTCGCAAAACTTATTTTCGAATTTTTCAACTTCACTACCTTGTGCCAGCCAGCCAGAACGTAGGACTCTCCTCGCTGCTGCCTCTTCTTCAAGGTGAATGGTCGGTCGGTTATGCTGAATCAATCACTTCACCTCAACAGTCCTCAAAAAACTTTCTTGCATGGTGCTCAGGCTGCATACTTTATCAGTTGCTCAATCAAAAAAAACAAATTCCAAATCATTAGGAAAATCGGGAACTATTTCAGGTTCCACATGGATATGGTATTTGTAGCCTTTATACAAAAAATATGCTGGGTGCTCCTTCTCGCATCCGCGCAAGTGATTGACTATATCAGCCAGACGACTATCAAGCGCTATTTCATTGTCTTCCAGCTTTCTTCTGGGATAATAGGACTCATCCCCCATTTGTTTGACACCTTGAAAATTACGGTTTGTGAAATGGAGAAATATCTCTCGTACCATCATAATACATATTTCGTTATCCCACTCACGAATTTTGAGAGCGGTGTAGTTGCTTTGCATTTTATAACGAGCTTGAATAATCATATCTCCTGAGTCAACGTCTTTAGAAGCTAATATTCCAGAGATAACGTACTCCTCGTTACCGTCTGCCAAAGCATGATAAATCGGAGCCCAGCCCTTCCCTTTAGGTAAATCTGAACTATGAAAAACGACCACATTCTTGGCATCATCCAAATCGTTAAGTATTTTTCGATAGTTCCATAAGACCACCAGATCATAATTTTCGTAAGCTGGGGGCAGCGATTCTCCTACCGACACCAAAAACCCGTCAAGATTTTGTTTGATATAGCATCCAATATCAAATTCTTCTAGTCGATTAACTAAAAAGAATATCTGCTTCATAACTCAATTGCCTCTCCAGACCGATAACTTTTATGTGCCTTCTGCCCCAATAACAATTTGAGTATTGCAGGTGACATGCCCTTTCCGCCTTTCACGCGAAGCAAGGTCAGATTATCCTCAGTATAAATATCTCCGTTCTTAATCTCCTGGCGAGCAACAATGACCCGTTGAAATTCTTTCTTATTGCTTCTTTCTGTGGGCGTAGGGCGAACAATGCCATCTCCCAACATTAAATAACCGTCTCGCAAAAAATCAACCCAAGTGGTCAACTCGTCTGGGTCGGCAGAAAACCAATGGTCCGGTCCAGACATGTTGTGATCCAAGGTAAAATGCTTTTCGAACACAGAGGCACCAAGGGCCAATGCCATGACGGACGCCAAAGGGCCTTGCGTATGATCAGAAAAGCCAACTGAAATCATTGGAAAGGCTCCAATAAGCGAAGTCAATTTCCGCAGATTCACATCATCAGGCGGCGTAGGATATTGCGACGTACACAACAGTAGAATGACAGGGTAGCCATCAAATGCGCCTACTGCCTCTAGACCATTAAAGACTTCTGCAAAATCAGCCATTCCACATGACAATAAGAGCGGTAATCCTGTTTTTGCATAGTTTTTTAATAAGGGTATGTTCGTAAAATCGTCAGAGCCGACTTTTATCATAGGAATCTCAATTTCTAGCAACAGCGTCAAATCAGAAACATTTTGGGGGGTTGAAAGAAACATAATTTCTTCTTGATCACATTTACTTTTTATTGACCGCCATTGATCATGCGAAAACTCATATCTTTTGAACATTTCCAGCATAGACTCTGTTATTTCAATTCCTTGCGACTTATAGGTGTATGTCTGGGCAGGGTCACTTATAAATTCTTCTGCTTTGAATGTTTGGAATTTAATCGCATCGGCACCCGACCGCTTGGCAACCCTTATCATTTCAAACGCAATATCTAAATTCCCATTATGGTTTATACCAGCTTCGGCAATCACAAACGGCGGACAATCACGTCCTATTTTTTTGTTCACAATTTGAATGCAAGCCATTTTTTCACACCCAATTTTCCAAGATACAGGAGACCACCCTGTCACAGCCCTTACCATCTACTAGGTGCATTCCTCGCTGACTCATTGCCAACAACATATGTTTATCCAAACGTTCTATCGCTTTAGCGTAATCAGCAGGGGAGAGCTGTTGCACCCAGCCCAGATTGATTGTCGCACCCAGATCTGCCACTGCCTGGGTAAGCGCCAATTGATCCTCAGACATAACTGCGACAATAGAAGGTAATCCAACACAACAGCGTTCCCAAGTGGCACTGCCGCCAGCTCCAAGTGCTAAATCTGCTCTCACCATCAGTTCGGCCATATTGTCAATCTGACAATAAAACTCAAATTGAGCTAGTTGACTGCAAATTTCTTCTATTTCATGACGGTGAGGGTTACTAGCTCCCACGACTACATCAATTTTAATCGAAGGGTCATTTATTATTTTAATAGCCTCTATGGCCTTACTTGTTTCATTTTCAGCGTCGCTGCCGCCGAAAAACACAAGCACTCGACGGATTGTAGAAAAATCACCTTGCCGGTGTTTTCGCATTTGACTAAAGCTGGGACGCAATAAAACGTATTGTGGTCCAAGCAGAGTCTGACAGTTACCAGGAATTAATCCAACATATCGTTGATTCATATTATCGGTCAAGTTCTGATCTAATAATAGCTCACAGTCGTGGCTTCGGCTTGCCAGGTCGTCTATAACCATAATGTTCCGTACGAATGGCCGCAAAAATTTCTCCCATGCTTGATCCAACTGGTAATGATCAACGATTAGCCAGTCGACAACCAGTTGATTGGCAACCAATAACTCTGCCGTTTTTTCTGCGTCCAACCGCCAAAATGACTCCCTATTAAATCTAGACAGTGAATCTTCGTCAATATTTAGCTTGAAAACTTTGTAGCCTTTACTTTCAATAAAATCGCATAAGTTCCCGTCCCATTCGCAACAACCAAAATATACGGTACACCCTCTATCTTGCAACCCTTTCGCCAATGACAAGCATCTCATAATATGACCACTGCCTATGAAAACCGACGCGTCGGCCCTTATGAAAACCTGTTTACCGCTATTCACCATATTGCTTCTGCTCTATGTGCGCATTGATTCGAACCCAATCGGGATGGCGGACTAAAAGTTCAAGAACATCCTCCATCGTAAAGAGGGGGTTGCTCGGGTATATGGCTTCAATAATCCTTCTGATCAATTCAAAATCTTCGGGTGTGTCTACCGTCCACCGGTGGCGGCTTTGGTCTTCAAAATGGCAAACACCGCCGAGGCAATACCGCTCAGGTTGTCGTTCGATAAAACCAGTCACATGCTCCCTGTCGGGTTCATCGGTAGCCTCACGAAAGGCCTCGTCAAGTGCTTGAAAAGAAAACACTTCAGTATCCATTCCCCGCGGATATGTTCTGTGCATTACATTACTTACATAATCATAATCAATCTGACGACCAGCAAAAAAGCCGATCACTTGATCAATAATACACGGATCAATCAGCGGACAATCAGAAGTAACGCGAACAACAGTTGCCGCATGATTTGCCACGGCAGCCGCATGATAGCGTGTCAAAACATCAAATTCCGGACCGCGAAATGATGGTACATGGAGGCGAGCGCATAGATCCACAATTGGCTGATCACTCGCATTTGCGGTTGTCGCCACAACGATCTCGTCAGCCGACCGAACCCGCTTAAGTCGCTCCACCATATACTCTAATAACGGCTTGCCCAATACTTCCTTCATCACTTTTCCCGGTAGTCGGGTCGAGGTCATTCTCGCTTGCACGATGATTACCGTTTTCATTACAGCACCTCTGATAACTTACTGATAACCAATACCCTGGGGGGCATTTACACTCCAACCGCTTTACCTTTCTTGGACGTTCTCGCGCATTATCTCATGAAGTGTTTTGACAACGTAATCTTGCTCGCTCTCTGTTAAGCTGTAATATAGGGGAAGACTGATTGCTTCTTCATAATGCTGCTCCGACGCGAGGAAATCACCCTGCTTAAAGCCTAATCTTTGATAATATGGCTGGGTATGCACGGGAATATAATGCACATTAACCCAAATGCCGGCTTGTCGGAGTTGTTCGAATATTTGTCTTCGGGTCTTAGAACATTCTTTCCGAATTCGGATAACATAAAGGTGCCACGCGGAGACAACGTCAGGCGACTGATGCGGTAATACAATAGGCATATCCTGCAAAGAGTCATTGTATCTGCTGGCCAGTGCGGCACGGCGAGCAACAAAGTCGTCAATACGCGTCAGTTGGCTCGTACCTAAAACCGCCTGAATGTCTGTCATCCGATAATTAAACCCTAAATCCACTTGTTGATAATACCACGGCCCGTGATCTTCACCATGCATGTTCTCGGCCTCACGTGTAATACCGTGGGTCCTCAGTCGCATTAACCGATCATAGAGTTCCGGTTGGTTGGTTACAACCATTCCACCCTCACCAGTAGTGATAATCTTGGCTGGATGAAAGCTGAAGACTGTCATATCAGAATATTGGCATGATCCGACCGGAAGTCCCTGGTATTTTCCACCAATTGCGTGGGCGGCATCTTCGATGATCAACGCACCATTCTTCCGGGCTACCTTCGCTATATTTTCCATGTCGCAGGACTGACCAGAAAAGTGCACTGGTACAACGACCTTTGGCAGTCGGCCTTTATTGTTTGCAATAGCTGCAAATTTTCTTTCCAATTCTTCTGTACTCATATTGTATGTATTAGAATCAATATCAACAAAGTCGACATCTGCCCCACAATACAGCGCACAATTCGCAGAGGCAACAAACGTGTTTGGCGATGTCCAAAGCAAATCTCCACTCCCCAGACCTGCAGCCAAACAGGCTATGTGCAGGGCGGAAGTTGCGCTATTTACTGCTACCGCATAGCGGACACCACAATATTCGGCAACTGCGTTTTCAAATTGCGCTACATGCGGCCCCTGTGTAAGCCAATCTGATTGCAATACTTCAACAACGGCCGAAATGTCGGTAGCGCTAATTGATTGGCGCGCATAAGGAATCGGCTTCATCTTATCATCTCCTGTATTTCCGAAACAGTCAGGAAATGGGGGTTAGTACCCGAACTATACTCAAATCCGGAGGGGACAGGGCTGCCCTGTTCTTTAATAGTATTCACAGTATAATTCATGAGATCGCGAAACATGATTGTAGGTTGGATGACATAATGATCGCTAAATTCAAGGGTCAAATGGGCATCATCCGCTGGGCACATGACTTCGTGAAGTTTTTCTCCTGGGCGTATTCCAATGATCTGAATCGGTAGTCCAGGAGCAATGGCTTCAGCTAAATCGGTAATTTTGCTCGAAGGAATTTTAGGAACGAAAATCTCTCCGCCCTGCATACGGCCAAAAGATTTCAATACAAACGTTACACCCATAGATAAGGTAATCCAAAATCGAGTCATATTGGGGTCGGTGATAGGTAGAGCTTTGCTTTTCCGCTCTATCAGACTTTTAAACAAAGGGACAACCGATCCCCTCGACCCAACGACATTCCCATACCTAACAACTGCAAAACGGGTACTACGTTTACCTACAATATTATTAGCGGCAGTAAACAGCTTATCTGAACAAAGTTTTGTTGCCCCATACAGATTGATTGGATTTGCCGCCTTATCAGTGGACAAAGCAATTACCTTTTCGACTTCATTTTCTATTGCAGCGTTAATTACATTTTGAGCCCCATTAATGTTGGTCTTGATACATTCCATAGGGTTATACTCCGCGGCAGGCACTTGTTTTAAGGCTGCCGCGTGAATTACGTAATCAACCCCACGCATTGCCTGTCTAAGCCGCTCAGGATCGCGTACGTCGCCAATAAAATAACGCATAGGACTGGCGTCATACTCTTGCTGCATTTCATATTGTTTTAATTCATCTCGGGAAAAGATAATCAGCCGTTGTGGCCTATACTGCTCCAAAATCATCTTGGTGCAGTAACGTCCAAAAGACCCCGTTCCCCCAGTAATTAATATTGTTTTGTTATCGAACATTAAGCAAAACACCCCTTTGTCCAGCATTAGGTTCTATTTCAAAAAAAATGAGCAGTCATCTTTGGGTTGAAAGCGAGGGTTTGCCTGCTTTCTTTATTATAGTCAATGCCGAAAATGATTTGCGACTTGCAGTTGCAGCTAGTCTTGCTTCGAAAACTGTAGCTTTGAACCTGCATGTACTCACTAAAATATATCGTTAAAATCAAGGAATTTCTTAAGTTAAGAGCGACCAAGCATTATAAAATATATGTATTTAAAATATATCATTATAAATATATCATTTATAGGCTTAGGCTTCAACGGCAGAGCCTATCATATGATAGAACTCGGGAAGCGGCAGCCAAACTAACATATAATGCGATCTGATAGCGAGCACAATTTCTCAATCTAATCCCGACTTGCCCGATGATCGTGCGGACTTATGGCTGAATAACCTTCTTGCCGGAGCCGCAGCTCTTCGAACTGGCTGATACCGGTCTGTGCAAATTGCCCTATTTTTTTAAAAAGGAGGGAACGTTAATTGGTGATGGTTAGCTGCTTATCGCTAACCATCTTTATATTTCCTTTGAAAACTGACAACATTCGACCATCAAGGCGTAAATCGGTAAAAACAGGTGATAATTAGAGATATATTAGCGTGAATATTAAAAAATGACCGAATTTGGTCTTTAACAAGCGGGCGTAGTGTAGCGATACATAAGTAGAACAACTTGTGGTGCCAAGCCGGCGACCTACGGGAAAGCAAGTGAATGAGTAACTAGATAGAAATCGAGTGAAATTCAAGGAGGAAGAAACCATGATTATCAATACCAATATGGCGGCTCTTAACACCTATCGGCAGTTGAGCATGAATGAAAAGGCGACCCAGAGTTCTCTGGCGAAACTGTCCTCAGGTTATCGCATCAACAGCGCGGCCGATGACGCCGCTGGCCTCTCGATTTCCGAGAAAATGCGCGGCCAGATCAGCGGCCTGAACCAGGCCTCCTCGAACGCCCAGGACGGCATCTCACTGGTGCAGACGGCTGAAGGCGCACTCAATGAGACGACTAGTATCCTGCAAAGGATGCGTGAACTGGCGGTACAGGCTGCCAACGGAACTAACACCACCAGCGACAACGCTGCGATGACCGACGAATTCAGCCAGCTTAAGTCTGAAATTGACCGGATCGGAAATACCACCCAGTTCAACACCAAGAACCTGTTGGACGGATCACTCGCCGGCGCGGCCGGTGTGACGGTGGGTCAGAACTCGACCACCAGCGCCGTTGTAGCCCAACTAATGGCGACTCCGGACACAAGCGCGGCTACCATGTTGGCCACCACAGGACCCAATGCCGCTGCCTTTGTGGCTGAAACCGTGAATATTGACGGCACGAACATTACCGTGAACTGGCAGAATCTGTCGACTACCGACCAGACAGCGATCACCGCAGGTTTTGGCGCCACCGCCACGGCAACCTCGTCCCAGGCGGCGTCAGCCCTGATTGTCAGCACCATCAACAGCGCTATCGACGCTTCAGGCGCCAATGTTGCCCATGTTTCCGGCTATGTGGATGCTGCCGGCAAATTCAATATCGAGAGCGGTTCTAAAGGCATTAGCTCATCGATCACAACCAACTCGGGCGCGACGGTCTTGAATGAGGCGCTGCTAGGCCAAACAAACATCACTACCACTGCCACGGCTGTTAAAGGCACAACGAATTTCAATAGTACGACGGTTCCTGTCAGCAGCAGTTTCTTTGCTAATGTTAACGGCATTCAACTGAATGTGACAACCAGCGCCGCCATCACCAGCACTACCACCACCATGGCTTCTGCGGCGCTCATCCTCCAGACAGGCATCAACACAGCCATCACCGCTTACAACGCTGCGGCAGGCGCGCCCAACGTCGGCGATCCCGGACATATCACCGCAGTCACGGTCAATGCCACGACGGATGGCCGGCTACAGGTGCTCAGCCAGAGCGGCCCGATGTCCTTCTCGGATACCAACGGACAAACTTTCAGCACCAGTCTTGGTTTGGATGCGGCCGGTTCTTCTTCCAGCGCCAACGGCGGCCTGACCTTCCAGATCGGCGCCAATGCCGGTCAGACACTAAACTTCGGCATTGACGACATGAGAACCGCCGCACTTGGCCTCTCGGCTGTCAATATCGACTCCCAGGCTGCAGCTTCCAGCGCTATTACCGCGGTGGATGCCGCGACCTCCCAAGTATCGGCAGAGCGCAGCAAACTGGGTGCTATCCAGAACCGTCTCGATCACACCATTAACAACCTGGGCACTTCCTCGCAGAACATTACTGCTGCTGAAGCCACCATTCGCGACGTCGATATGGCGCAGGAAATGACCACCTTCACCAAGAACAACATCCTTCAGCAGGCCGCCCAGGCCATGCTATCCCAGGCTAACCAACAGCCGCAGGGAGTGCTGCAACTGCTCCGGTAATAGGTTTGCCGGTAAGTCGAATGTTATAACTATTGCGCTTGCGAGCCAGGGACTAGCGTCCCTGGCTCATTCATTTTGGAACGCACAAGCCACTTGATCGTAGCACAGTGCTACTCGATTGAATATTCGACACTTTTTGCAATAAATGATGAATGATGGCGTAAGGAAGAGATAATTGATAAAATAGAGGAATAATGGCTATGAATGACGATATTTGGCTATTATCAAAATATAATCTAAGAACGATATAACAAGTGACGGTATATAGCGTGTGTACCTGACCGGCGGCCGACGGACAGCCACAAGGCGGATGCCGAATAGCGGGCAAGGAAGCCCGTAGAAAAATTCAAGGAGGAAGAAACCATGATTATCAACACCAATATGGCGGCTCTCAACACTTACAGGCAGTTGAGCATGAACGAAAAGGCGACCCAGGGATCTTTGGCGAAACTATCCTCAGGCTTTCGGATCAACAGCGCAGCCGACGACGCCGCCGGCCTCTCGATTTCCGAGAAAATGCGCGGCCAGATCAGCGGTTTGAACCAGGCTTCGTCCAACGCCCAAGACGGCATTTCTCTCGTACAGACCGCTGAAGGCGCACTGAACGAGACTACCAGCATCCTGCAAAGGATGCGCGAACTGGCGGTGCAGGCTTCCAACGGCACCAACACCACCAGTGACAACGCTGCGATGACCGACGAGTTCGGCCAGCTGAAATCAGAAATCGACCGGATCGGCAACACTACCCAGTTCAACACCAAGAACCTGCTGGACGGATCACTTGCTGGCGCGGCCGGCGTGACCGTGGGCCAGAACTCGACCACCAGCGCTGTTGTAGCTCAACTGTTGGCAGTCCCTGATACTAGCGCGGTTACCATGGTAGCTAACACAGGGCCGAATGCAGCTGCCTTTACGGCCGAGACCGTGAACATTGACGGCACGAACATTAAAGTGAACTGGCAGAATCTGTCGACCGCTGATCAGAACACGATCATCGGAGGCTTTGGCGCCAGCGCCACGGCAACCTCGTCCCAGGCGGCGTCAGCCCTGATTGTCAGCACCATCAACAGCGCTATCGACGCTTCAGGCGCCAATGTTGCCCATGTTTCCGGCTATGTGGATGCTGCCGGCAAATTCAATATCGAGAGCGGCACTAAAGGCATCAATTCGACGATCACAACCAACTCGGGCTCGACGGTCCTGGATGAGGCATTGGTCGGCCAAGGTGCCGCAGCTACTGCTGCCACGACTGTCAAAGGCACGACGAATTTCAGCGGCACGACGGTTCCTGTCAGCAGCAGCTTCTTTGCCAATATTAACGGCATTCAGCTGAATGTGACAACCAGTGCCGCCATCACCAGCACCACCACTACCATGGCTTCCGCGGCGCTCATCCTCCAGACTGGCATCAACACAGCCATTACTGCTTACAACGCCGCGGCGGGCGCGCCAAACGTCGGCGATCCCGGCCACATTGCCGCAGTCACGGTTAACGCCACGACGGACGGCCGGCTGCAGGTGCTCAGCCAGAGCGGCCCGATGTCTTTCTCGGACACCAACGGACAAACCTTTACTAACAGTCTTGGTTTGGACTCGGCCGGTTCTTCCTCTAGCGCTAACGGCGGCATGACCTTCCAGATCGGCGCCAACGCCGGCCAGACGATCAACTTCGGTATTGATGACATGAGAACCGCCGCTCTTGGTCTCTCGGCTGTCAACATCGACTCCCAGGCTGCAGCTTCCAGCGCCATCACCGCAGTTGACTCCGCCACCGCTCAGGTATCGGCAGAGCGCAGCAAACTGGGTGCTATCCAGAACCGTCTGGACCACACCATCAACAACCTGGGCACTTCCTCGCAGAACATCACTTCTGCTGAAGCCAGCATCCGCGACGTGGATATGGCGCAAGAAATGACCACCTTCACCAAGAACAACATCCTCCAGCAGGCCGCTCAGGCCATGCTGGCTCAGGCCAACCAACAGCCGCAGGGAGTACTGCAACTGCTCCGGTAGTCTGATCAAACCCTCTAACATTGGATAGGACTGGAGACCGCCGGTCTCCAGTCCTTCATCCATTTAGGCAAAGGACGGATAATTATGGATCAAGCACGGACGCAGGCGGTGGTGGATATCCGTCGCCAGATATTCGCATTGCAGATTGATGCAGCGCTCGGACAGACCGCCACGCTGATAGAGGCGCTCCTGACCGACGGCGGAGTAAGTGCTGCTGCGGTCAACCGTGTTGCGATGGCGATCATGGCAGCCGTCGAACAGCGGGACTACTTGCTGTTCGCTGACCTTGTCTATTTTGAAATACCCGCACTGGGGCAAACCAGGCAAGGAGACTTGTTATGAACATTTATCAGAAAAATATTAAATTTTTCAAAAATCATGCTGACCATCTCTATCATGAACTGAAAAAAGGAACTCCGCTGTTCCCTCTGACGGTGAGAAGAATCACCAAAGGAGGGCTCCAGATCGAACGTGACGGCGGAAAGTGTTTGCTTCATAGTAGCTACAGCATTGAACAGGAAATGGAAAGTATGTTCGCCGGTGTGAGCCAGGACACCGAAATATTGGTTGTGTTTGGTTTTGGTGCGGGACATTTCTTGCCGTATGTGGCAAGTCATTTTAAAAATATAAAAAAAATTATGATTATCGAACCAGCTTTGCAGATTTTTGATATGGTACTACATGAATGTGATCTGGGTGGGTTGATCAGGATGCCGCGCCAGGCTCAGTTGACTTTTGTTCTCAACCAACCGGAGAAACTCGCGGCACTGTTGACCGTGAGATCGGTACAGTTTAATGCCAAGGTTGAATTTGTGGCCCATTTATCGTATCGTAGTCTCTATTCCGAATACTATCAAAGCTTTAACAATGTTATGGCTGACTGGTTTCGACTGCAGCGGCTGGAGTTGCAGACTCATCAGTATAGTTTGCACCTGTGGTTGGAAAATACAGTGAAGAACTTGGTTGTTCCAGCTTATCCCGGCGAAATAATGAAAGATTTGTTTTACGGAAAACCGGCGATTATTGTTTCGGCCGGTCCGTCTTTGGAAAAGCATATGCATCTTTTGGAGGAAGCGCAGCACAAGGCGATTATCGTCGCTGTGGGCACAGCCACAAAGGTATTAGATAAAGCGGGAATCCGTCCCCATTTTCGCGCAGCTATGGACTCATTTGAGCATGGAATGAATATTTTTGAGAATCTGACAACTACCGATATACCGTTGTTGTTTGCTAATCAACTATATCCCGGTATGGTTGCCTGTTACCCCGGACCGCTGGTTCGCATTGTAAAAAGCGACGACTATTTTGGCCAGTATCTCTGTGAATTGGATGGTCAATCGCTGATAATTCCTGAGACCGGACCCTCCATCGCCAATTTGGTGCTAAGTCTTCTCTGTGAAATGAAATGCCCGACCGTGATTATTATCGGCCAGGATATGTGCTTTAAAGAAGAAAAAATTCATGCAGAGGGCGGCGATACAGTTCAAGAGCAGGAGAAACAACACCTGATGACAGTACGAGATATTTATGGGAATGAAGTTCAGACCCTGGCGAATTATTGGTCCATCAAGGGCGCCCTGGAACGCAGCATCGCCAATAATCCGAAGGTGCGCTTCATTAATGCGACCGAGGGTGGCTTGGGTGTAGATGGGGCAGAAAATCGGCGATTGGCCGATGTTTTGGACGAGCTGGCTCCCTTAGCCGAGTCGGTTTCGGAATCGATTGCGCAAATACTGGCTGAATCTGGCCATGAACGTAGAGACTATTCCCGCTTTTTCGGCCACGAGAATTTAGTGCCGGCTATCACTGAAATTATGACAATTGCTGAGCAGTCTATTGAGTCGGCGCAAGCGATTGCCGCTTCCATCAAGGATAAGGCGGATAGAAGCTACATTGACAAGAAAATTGCTCTTCTGGGAAACTATGAAAAAAAATTGCAAGAAACTAAGTTGTACAAGCGGGTGTTTGTTCCGTACTTAAATCTTCTGCTGGAGACTTTCACAAACTTGTATCAAGGAAAAGCGACGGCAGAGGATTGGAATACTCGGGTCGAGGCCATCATCAGTGAACGGGTAGCAAAATCGTTGGAGATCCATCTTTTTTGTGAGTTTATCATCAAGCAGTTTGAAGAAAATCTTGAAAAGTGACGAAGTGTTTGCTTGAACAACAAATTTTTTTCAAGCGATAGACAGGCGTGGTAAGGGCCTTGCTGCGACGAAGTAAGTCAGTTTTAAGGTATGCACGGTCCGACAGAATATCGCGCTCAATGGGGTACAACTGAACAAAGAATAATGCAGATGGGGGTTGTCTGGTTGAAGAAATTTAAAACTGATCAGGAAGAATTTTGGGCCGGCCAGTTCGGCGACGAATATGTGGGACGGAACCACGGACAACAATTCATCGCAAGTAACATGGCTCTTTTTTCTCGGATCCTGTCCCGGACGCGCGGTGTGCAGTCTGTTATTGAGTTTGGGGCAAATATTGGTTTGAATCTTATCGCTATGCGAAATCTCAGTCCAAGTATGGAGTTGTCGGCCATAGAAATCAATGCTTGTGCAGTGGAGCAATTGAATGGATTGGGTGATGTGAAAGTGTATCCTCAGTCCATCCTCGACTTTGAGTGCGACTACCAGCGCGACCTTGCTTTGATTAAGGGGGTACTGATTCATATCAACCCCGAATCGCTTCCTCAGGTCTATGATTTGCTATACCAGACTAGCAAACGCTATATATGCATTGCAGAGTACTACAATCCTACACCGGTGGAAGTGACTTATCGTGGGCATGCCGGTAAATTGTTCAAACGGGATTTTGCCGGGGAAATGCTCAAACGATTTTCCGGTCTGCAGCTTGTCGATTATGGTTTTGTATATCATGGGGATCCTAATTTTCCTATGGATGATGAGACTTGGTTCTTGCTTGAAAAAGCAATGTTAGAATAAAGATGATTGAAATAATCGGCCCTTTGCAGGCTCGGGCCAACGGGATCGAGGATTTTGACGGTAGCGTGTCTTGCTAACGGCGTTTCCTTTTAAAACGTGATTTACCTCTCATCCGAAAGTGGTCTCAAAAGGCAAACCGATGCTCATCTCAACCTGAATGGGTTATATTGGTGGATTGGGATGAAAACGGGACCTTCAGAGGCGCGGGGAAGTAGTATGAATATCAGTGTATGCATGATCGTAAAAAATGAGGCGGAAATATTGGGGCGCTGTTTGGAAAGCGTTCGTCCTTGGGTAAGCGAGATCGTTGTTGTTGATACTGGTTCGGCGGATGATACGAAGGCAATCGCTCGTCAGTTTGCTGATGGAATTTATAATTTTACCTGGTGTGATGATTTTGCGAAAGCAAGAAACTTTTCGCTGGAAAAAGCACAGTATGATTGGGTGCTGGTTCTTGATGCCGATGAACTGGTAACCGAGTTTGACCAGGCGAATGTGAGGCTGTTTTCCCAAAATGACAAGTCAACTGTCGGTAGAATAAAACTTGTCAATCTCTTTGAGGATCAGTGGGGGGCGACATGGCATACAGAGCGGGTCGGCCGTTTTTTCAACAGGCAGTTTTTTCATTACAAAGGCATTATTCATGAGCAGATCGTGTCGAATAAAAATTGGCATTATCAGTCTTCTCCACTTGGTATAACAGTGGAACATCTCGGTTATACCCGGGAAATAATGCGAAAGAAAGACAAGTTGCAGAGGAATATTGCTCTTCTTAAGCAGGCGATTGTCGATGATTCTGGCAATCCGTATTTGTATTATCAACTTGGTAAGTCTTATTTTGTTGCTCACAAGCATGAGTTAGCCTGCGTGAATTTTCTTGAGGCGTTGACGTTGCCTTTAAATTTTGCGGACGAATATGCGGAAGATCTTGTCGAAAGTTATGGATATGCACTGCTAAATAATGGACAGTATGACGAGGCACTAAAGCTGGGAAAGTATGCACAATATTATCCGAATTCGCCGGATTTTTGTTTTTTGCTGGGCCTTGTTTATATGAACATGGCTTTTTTCGACTTGGCGGTGGAAAAATTTCACCAATGTATTAGCCCGCAGGAAGGAAAAATAAAAGGGATTAACTCTTATCTCGCGACTTATAATATCGCGGTTATTTATGAATGCCTCGGCCATTTCGGCCAGGCAATGGATTATTATAAACGGTGTGGTGATTATAAGCCAGCAAAACAAAGACTCAGTTTGCTGCAAACGGCAGCGAAGCCGTAGCGATCATTGGGTTTTTGAAAAGGTATTTTTGAGAAGTGCTTGATGCGCGAAAGAACGAAAAAAACAGATTATTTTGCAAAAAAAAGCATTATATGCTTAAGGATAGAACGAATTGTTTCGATAATATATATGAGAAATTTTATTGTTGAGGTGATTTGACATGGATGTCACAGGGGTAAAAGTTCCGGATATTGCGTTGCCAGGCAGCGGTACTAGCCGGCAATCCGGTGCTGCTCCGGCCGATGGATCGGCCAAAACACAAGCAACTGACCCATCGATTAAGGCAACGGCGACCGACACGGGCGATGCCAAGGCAGCAGCCGAAATTAGTCCAGAGAATCTCGGCGATGTTACCGAAGCATTGAACAAATTTCTCCAGTCACTGAACACGGGTATTCAGTTCAAAGTATATGACAAGACGAAGCAATTGATTGTCCAAGTGGTGGATCAAAAGACCGGGCAGGTGCTGAAGGAATTTCCGCCGCACCAGCTGCTGGATACTCTTGCCGCCATCCGAGAGTACGTCGGAGTGCTATTGGACAAAAAAGTATAGTAAATATTGCAAGGCAATGAGGTGATAATATGGCAGGGACTTATGGGTTGAGCGGCTCAGGCATCAACGTTGATTCGGTTGTTACGCAATTGATGGCTGCCGAGCGCGGCACTTACAATAAAATGGATCAGCAAAAACAACTGTTGGCATGGAAAAAAGAAGCGTATAACACGGTTTATACCGCTGCGACGACTTATCGCACCAGCGTTTTTAACTCCAGCCTGCAATCGACGCTGGCAGCCAAAGCGACGGCGGTAAGCAACAGTGCGGTGGTTTCGGCTACCGCCAGCGCTGGAGCCGGCAATATGAGCCACAGCATAACGGTGAATCAACTGGCCAGCGGTATCAACATGACCAGCTCGGGAGCGATTACAACCGGGGCCGATAAAAACACGCTGGCTGATCAGTTCGGTCTGGGCAGCAGCACTTTCAACATCAAGATCACCAACAACGGTGTAGCGCAGACGATAACCGTCGATCCGACAGCATCAATTAACACGTTTGTCTCTCAGCTTAACAGCGCCGGACTCAATCTGAATGCCAACTATGATACGACGCTGGACCGTTTCTTCCTGACAACGACAAACACCGGGGCGAGCGCCAGCATCGATTTTACCGGCAGCGATGCCGCGGGCCTCAATTTTCTGCAGAACAATTTAAAGATCAATACCGCAGCCACTACGAAAAGCAGCGGCGTTCCTGTCACCACCGGCACCGCTTATAGCGCAGGCACTTATGGGGCGGGCGGGGTGGCCTTGACTGCCCAAATGGCTGGTATGGCGACAGACACCGGCTTTTCCAGCGGCCCGCCGCCGACGTCCCTGACGCTTCAGATCGGCGACGGAACCAATTCGACCAGTGTAACCTTCAACCCCGCATCGACATCGATGGATGATATGGTGCAGCAGATCAATACTGCCGCCACCAACAACGGGGTTAAGGTGACTGCGCAGTATAATGCCACTACCGATACCTTTTCGCTGAATGCCGGCTCGGGTGCCAGCGTTGATTTGTCTGGCAACTCCGGCGACGGGCAGCGGTTCTTGCAAAACGACCTGAAGCTGAATACCACAAAATACGCTCAGACTGGCAGTGACGCTATATTTAGCCTGGATGGCGTGAATAACCTGGCTGAGGCCAGTAACAGCTTCATTATTTCCGGTGTGAGCTACAATGTCGCTTCGACGGGATCGTCTACTGTCAGTGTGTCGACCGATGTCAATTCCATTGTGTCTGCCGTCCAGGCTCTGGTTACTTCCTATAACACTGAGCTGGCTGCCCTCAATACCGCCTATAACCAACCGGTTTACAGCGATTACCAGCCTTTGACCAACGCCCAGGAAAGCAGCATGAGCGCCAACGACATCACCCTCTGGAACGCCAAGGCCCAAAGTGGCATGCTCAACAACGACAGCTACCTGGGTTCGTTGATCAACAACATGCGGGACAATATGTATACCCCGGTGAAAGGCTTGACTACCGCCTACAACAGCGCCGCAGCGCTGGGCATCACCACAGGGGATTATACTCAGTTGGGACAGCTTACGCTGAATACCGATACCCTGAAGGCGGCACTGGCCGCCGATCCCAACGCCGCCTACGAGGTTTTCGGCACTACAGGCAGCAGCACTGATTCCAGCACTCAGGGCATTGCCGTGCGGTTGAGAACGACCCTGCAAACCTCGCTGACCCAGATTTCGCAGGAGGCTGGCACCTCGCCGGATGTTCAGACAGGGGATCAGAGTTTCCTGGCCACGGAGATCAATAGTTTTACCAGCCAGATGAGTAATGAGAGCACCCGGCTAGACACAGTGCAGAGCCGGTATTACAACCAGTTTAACGCAATGGAAACAGCTATCCAGCAGTTGAACGCCCAAAGCTCATGGCTGTCATCGATGCTGGGCACTAGCAGTTCTTCTGGGTGATAAGTTTTTTCGGAATTCTAACCAATTATCGTAGGAGGGTTGATTATGAACGCGGCCAACACGGCTTCGATGTACAAGAATCAGCAGATTATGACAGCAGCGCCGGAAGACCTGACCCTGATGCTGTATAACGGGGCGATCCGCTTTCTTTCTGAGAGCATCCAGGAACTGACGAAAGGCAACCTGGAAAAGTCCCACCGTGCCAACATTCGCGCTCAGGATATTGTCAGGGAATTCATGGCTACCCTAGATATGCAGTACGAGATTGCTCACAATTTATTCGTGTTGTACGATTACATCCTCTATCGGTTGATGCAGGCCAATGTGAAAAAGGATGCCAGCCAGCTGCAGGAGGCAAAGGGTCTGGTAACCGAGCTCCGGGACGCCTGGGTCGGCGCGATGAAGCAGACCCGTCTCGCAAAGGCGGTCGGTAAGTGATGACAAGACCGGCAAGAGCGCTGTGGAACGATTATCTATTTCTTACCCGGGAGATGGAAAAATTCCTGACGCTCAAGAACCTGGACATGTTTTATGAACTAATGCGCCAGCGCGACCAGGTTCAGACCATGATAGACGAGAAGGACGACGCCGGATTTTTGGCTTCTGACGAGGCCAAGCCGATGTTTGCCCAGATCCACACCAAGAACGAATCGATGGCCAAACAGCTGCGGCTGTTGCTCAATAACGGTAAAAAACACCAGGTGATTAGTCAGGCTTATAACTATACAAAGGCCCGCCCGTTAGTCGGGGGGCGCCTAAACCAACGCGGATAGGTAAAGCCAAATCGGGTAATGGATTACCCGATTTTCCCTATCAGCAGGGTATTCTTACATCATCCTGAGATCAAGGAGGAGATCAAGATGAAAATTACCAGTTCCAGTGTGGCAATGTCTAGTCAACATGTTTTGACTGAGTTGAGTGAACAGACGTCTTCCCCGCGAGCTTGGAACAATGGTCAGAGCGCCAATCATACGGCGAGCGGACCCAGGGCCCAGGTGCTCTATGCCCTGCAAAAGGATGCTGTCAATATTTCGGATAGGGCGAAACAATTGTGGCAGGCCAAGGTTCGGGCATTGCACGAAGTCTCAGGCAACAATATAGTGCCAAATGGATTAAACTCGGTCGAAGAGCTGAAAATCAAGCTAATCTCGGATTTTATCTATATCTTGACCGGAAAAAGAGTCAAGATTGTTTCGATCGATCCCCAGCAACTACAAGCGAATACTTCAGACGAAGCTGTCGCCGGTAGCGCCAGCAGCCAGGCTGCCCCAAGTTACGGTTGGGGGGTGGCGTTCCACTTTCATCAGACGCAGAGCGAGCAGGAGCAGACCGATTTTGGGGCCAGCGGGGTCGTGAAGACCGCCGACGGACAGGAAATCAATTTCTCTTTGAATATGACTATGAGCCGCCAGTTCGAGTCAGAGCAGGATGTCAGCGTCAAAGCTGGCGACGCGGCGATCGATCCGCTGACGATTAACTTCGACCAGCCGGCAGCTACCCTTACCGATAAGAAATATAGCTTTGACCTGAACGCAGATGGCAGTCAGGAACAGATTTCCTTTGTTGGCTCCGGCAGCGGGTTTCTGGCGCTGGACCGCAATGGCGACGGCAAGATCAACGATGGCACGGAGCTTTATGGCCCGGCGAGCGGCAACGGTTTTGCCGAATTGGCCAAAAATGATTCTGACGGCAACGGTTGGATCGACGAGAATGATCCGATTTTCGCGAAGCTCAAAATCTGGACCAAGGATGCCGCCGGAAATGATCAGCTGTCCTCCCTGGAACAGAAGGGTGTCGGCGCCATTTATCTCGGGAATGTGAATACTTCTTTTTCCATCAAGTCTGACACCAATGAATTGCAGGGACAGGTTCGTCAAAGCGGCGTTTTTCTCCGCGAAGACGGCTCGGCAGGAACGGTGCAACAGGTGGATTTGGCAGTTTGATTGACAAACGGGTAGGTCAGCCTACCCGTTTTTTGTTGCTGTTCGGTCCGATTTGCATTTCTTTCTCCCGGGTAGTGGGAGACGTCGAAGAACAATATATACGGGAGTTTACTAGACTGGCAAATTAGGTAAGTTTTTTTTACTTGCTTTTTTCGGTTATGAAACTTATAATTTTGGGTAAAGAACCTTTTGCTTAGGTCTGTGGTTGAAAATCGATGCCAGTCGCAGGCGAAACGATCCACATAAGGAGTCTAAAATGGGCTCCGAGCATGGTGCGGCTTAGGTGTAAGCCCTGCCGGCCCGGTGATTTTCCGGGGCGAGAGAGGTAGTAGTGAGGGGATTGAATTCCTAGTAGCGAACCTTCCAGCAGGCGAGTGTGGGGGCAAAGACCAGGTCGGCTAAGCAATGGTTTTTGGTTGGGAAAAACAAAAAAGGTGAGGGGATTTCTTTAATGGCTTTCGAGGACAAAACGTTAAAGTGCAAAGATTGTGGGGGAGAGTTCGTTTTTACGGCTGGCGAGCAGGAGTTTTACGCTGAAAAAGGTTTTGAAAACGAACCGGCACGTTGCCGCGATTGCCGCGATGCCAGAAGGCGCAGTCGTGATGGCGGCGAAGGCCGTGGCGCGCAGCGGGAGATGCATGAAACTGTTTGTGCACAGTGTGGCGTGACTACCCAGGTGCCCTTTAAACCGCGCAATGATCGTCCTATTTATTGCCGCGATTGTTTTGCAGCCCAAAAAGCATAAGTTAATCATCCTTAATGCCAACCAAAGCCCGGATATTGCTTCCGGGCTTTTTTATTCCCCCCATTATTGCCTGCTTTTCCCCAAGTTACCCCCAGGGGAAATCGCACAATGGCAGTTATCAACATATTTATCCACAATATCCACAGTTTTATTGCAATTACGGTCTGTGGATAGATTGATTTAAGTTGTTTTGCGAGGGTCGCGAAGAGGTGAAAAAAGCCGGTCAATGCCAATGAAATCGCAGCATTGACACCAATATCCAGTTATGTTATAGTAATGCTTGTGGTCACAACCGTGACTTGCAGTACACTTTTAGGAGGAATTTTGTAAATGATCGGCAAAGTAAAATGGTTTAGTGCAGAAAAAGGCTACGGCTTTCTCGAAAGGGAAGACGGCGGCGATGTTTTCGTTCATTTTTCTGCTATCTTGGACGAAGGATTTAAAACATTGACCGAAGGCCAGCAGGTGGAATTCGAGATTGTCGAAGGAGCTCGCGGACCGCAAGCTGCTAATGTCACTAAAGCCTAATAAGCTCTTAACACCCGGCTGGTTCAGCCGGGTTTTAAATTGGGCAAATGGTTGTCGAAATCTGGAAATTGACGGAATATTTTGATTAGCTCCGATTTCTGACAGGAATTTTTTGCTTTCTCGGGAATAATACTAATTAGGATTCTGGAAAGGAGATGGGGTCAGTGGCAATTACTGTACGAGGAAAAAATATCGACATTACACCAGCATTAAAAGACTATGTAGAAAAGCGCGTTGGTAAAATTACCAAGTATTTTGAAATGCCTGGAGAAATCAGCGTAATCCTCACTGTCGCCAAAGGCCGTCATATTGTCGAGGTTACCGTGCCGGTGAACGGCATGCTGCTCAGGGGCGAAGAATCCACCACCGACATGTATACCTCAATCGACCTTGTCATCGAAAAGCTTGAAAAGCAAATTGAAAAATATAAAACTAAAATTGCCCGTAAGCTCAGAGGCGGCGCCTTTAAGGGAGATTTGGCCGCCGTTCCGCGCGATGGGGAGGACGACGATTTCTTGGTTGTAAAAACCAAGCGTTTCGCTATCAAACCCATGACAACCGAGGAAGCGATCATGCAGATGAATCTGATCAACCATGATTTCTTTGTCTTCACTAACGCCGAAACAGAAGATGTCAATGTTCTCTATCGGCGGCGGGACGGCCATTACGGCCTGATCGAGCCCGAAGTATAACGCGAAATGCCGGACGGCCCGGGGAGAATTTCTCCCCGGGCCGTTTCTTTTACGACAGAAGGTCTTTTGTTTTATTATCCACCCAAGCGGCTGGAATCAGGGTGTGTTTTTGCGGGAAGCGAGATCGGAGCAAGAATCTTCTCCACGCTGCATATTCTTTAGATGGTATGTAAGCCGCGTTAGAGGGAATTGGGTCATTTCCCGGCCAGATGCGCCCGCCGGCTGAGAAGGATTTCGGCCAGACTGGCCCGATCCAATTTGACCGCCTGGGCGGTAAACTCCTCACGGGTGAAAAGGCCTTTATTAATCAATAGTTCGATCAATGCCGCTATCGCCAAAGTATTTTTGTAGTCAACGTCTTTAAGATCGCCGATCTGGGCGGCAAGTTCCAGTAGATTCCGGTGCATGTTGGTCCTCCTGCTGCGAATTTTCTTAGTAGAGTTATTTCCTATTGATGGAAAGTTTATACCTAGTGACTGGTGGATGGACGGTGCGAAGCCGACTTCGCCTAAAAGCAGGGATGATTGCCTGGCATAAAGGCTGCGCAGCTTGTGAACCCTAGAGGGAGAAGGCGGCGAGAATGCAGCGGAGTTTTTGACTTATATCCGGGATTCTGGTAAAATTTTAAGATAGGTACAAAGGGAGTTGATAAAGGTTGCTAAAGTTTCTGAAAGGCTTGTTGGGGGATGACAACGAAAAAGAGATCAAGCGCATGCGGAAGTACGTAGACGCGGTCAACGCGCTTGAGCCAGATATGCAGAGCCTGAGTGATACCTCACTGGCTGGCAAGACCAGTGATTTCAAACAACGTCTAGAAAACGGAGAAACGATCGAAAGTCTCCTGCCGGAGGCTTTTGCTGTGGTGCGGGAGGCCTCTCGCCGCACTCTGGGGATGCGGCATTTTGACGAGCAGATTTTGGGGGCGGTGACCCTGCATGAAGGCAATATTGCCGAGATGCGCACCGGTGAGGGCAAGACGCTGGTGGCGACTATGCCGGTTTATCTCAACGCACTGACCGGCAAAGGCGTCCATGTTGTGACTGTCAACGACTACCTGGCTAGCCGCGACAGCGAGTGGATGGGAAAAATATATCGCTTTCTTGGTTTGACTGTTGGCTTGATCGTTCATGGTCTGGATTTTGACGAACGGAAACTGGCCTATGGCGCCGACGTGACTTACGGCACTAATAACGAGTTCGGGTTCGACTATCTCCGCGACAATATGGTGATTTATCCTGAGCAGATGGTCCAGCGGGAACTGAACTACGCCATTGTCGACGAGGTTGACAGTATTTTGGTGGATGAGGCCCGGACGCCGCTGATCATATCAGGTCCGGGAGAAAAATCGACCGATCTATATTATGTGCTGGCCCAGGTGGTACCCAAGCTGAAGGAAGTCGAGGATTATACCATCGACGAGAAGGCCCGCACTGTGGCGCCAACCGAGAGCGGCATCGCCAAAGCCGAACGGATGCTGAAGGTAAAAAATCTCTATGAAAATGATAATATGGAAATGTCGCATCACTTCAACCAGGCGCTGAAGGCTAGCGCTCTGATGAAGCGCGACCGCGACTATGTTGTCAAAGACGGCGAAGTGATTATCGTCGATTAGTTCACCGGCCGTCTCATGTTCGGGCGGCGCTATTCAGACGGACTGCACCAGGCCATCGAGGCTAAGGAAGGCGTCAAGATCGAGCGGGAAAGCCAAACCCTGGCGTCGATCACCTTCCAGAATTATTTCCGGATGTACAAAAAGCTGTCCGGTATGACCGGCACAGCCAAGACGGAAGAAGACGAATTCCGCAAAATATACAGGCTTGACGTCCTCGTCATCCCTACCCACATGCCGATCGTTCGCGACGATCTGGCTGATGTCATTTACAAGACCAAGCGGGCTAAATACCGGGCGGTTATCAAAGATATCAACGAGCGGCACGCCACCAACCAGCCTATCCTTGTGGGGACGACGTCGATTGTTCAGTCGGAAGAGCTCAGCGAACAGCTCAAGCGCCATGGTATTCCCCATAATGTGCTGAACGCCAAGTACCATGAGAAAGAGGCCCAGATCGTCGCTCAGGCCGGACAGCCAGGAACGGTGACTATCGCCACCAATATGGCCGGGCGCGGCACCGATATCGTGCTGGGCGAAGGGGTTCCCGCTTTGGGCGGACTACATATTATCGGCACTGAGCGCCATGAGAGCCGCCGGATCGACAATCAGCTGCGGGGCCGCTGCGGCCGGCAGGGTGACCCGGGTTCGTCGCGTTTTTACCTGTCGCTGGAAGATGATTTGATGCGCCTGTTCGGCTCAGACAACATCGCCACCATCATGGATAAACTGGGGATGGAAGAGGATGAGCCGATCGAACATGCTTTGATTACCCGGTCCATCGAAACCGCCCAGAAGAAGGTGGAGGCCCGCAACTTTGATATCCGCAAACATGTGCTGGAATATGACGATGTCATGAACCAGCAGCGGGAGATCATCTATGGTCAGCGCCGCCAGATCCTCATGGGCGAGAGCATGCGGGAGAATATCTTCCATATGATCGAGAAGATGGTTGAACGGGGAATGGAGCTGTATGCCAACGAAAAGGTGTACCAGGAAGAATGGGATTATGACGGACTGATCGAGTTTTCGGAAGGCTTTTTCGCACCAAACGGCGAGCTGAAAAAAGATGAACTTGATAAACTGAGCCGCGAGGAGCTGCAGGAAGCTCTGCTGCAGTCTGCCACCGACGCCTATGACGCCCGGGAAGGGCTTTTCGGCGAGGCCAATATGCGGGACCTGGAAAAGGTCATCATGCTCAAAGTGGTTGACGCCAAGTGGATGGATCATCTTGATGCGATGGATATGCTCAGAGAGGGCATCGGTCTTAGAGCCTATGGCCAGAAAAACCCGCTGATCGAGTACAAGATCGAGGCCTATGATATATTCCAGCAGATGATCGACAGTATCCAGGAGGACATTGTCCGCTATATTTATCGGGTTAACATCATCCAACAGCCTGAGGACCGGCTGCAGCAGGCTCACGCCGACCACGGCGAGGACGCGGCAGCCAAGGCGCCGATGGTCAACAAGGAACATGTCGGGCGCAACGACCAGTGCCCGTGCGGCTCAGGCAAAAAATATAAGAAGTGCTGCGGCGTCGGCAAATAAAGAGCGGCCGCGATCAGCGCCGCTGAAAAATGTGTTGGGAAGGTTCAGCAATTAACAAGTGTTTATACGGATAAGTCCGCATGAAAATCGGGCTTTGCCAATAGTATTATAGGGGGATGACTGTGTTATTAGAAGAATTAAGGCGTGATGTAGAGAGCCTGGCAGACAGGTTAGTGGAAATAAGGGCTTCTCTTTGACGTAGCCGGCAAAGAAGGGCAGATCAATAAACTGGAGCACGAAATGGCGGCTCCCGATTTTTGGGATGATCCGACGTCCGCCCAAAAGGTGATGCAGGAACTGACCCGGCTCAAGGACAGCATCGGGCAGTACCGCGAGCTTGTCGCCCGCCACAGTGATGTGGCGACTCTTTGGCAACTGGGAATGGACGAGAAGGACGAGAGTGTGTGCCTCGAAGTGGAAGACTCTTTGCAGCTGCTGCATAAAGAGATCGAACATCTCGAATTGACAATCATGCTTTCTGGTGAGTACGACAGCAACAATGCCATCCTGACCCTGCACGCCGGGGCGGGCGGGACTGAGGCCCAGGACTGGGTGCAGATGCTGCTCAGGATGTATGTGCGTTGGGCGGAAAATAACCGTTTCAAGGTCGAGACGCTGGATTTTCTCGCCGGTGATGAAGCTGGCATCAAAAGCGCCACCCTCCTCATCTCCGGGCGCAACTCTTATGGCTATCTGAAGGCGGAAAAGGGAGTCCACCGTCTGGTGCGCATCTCGCCGTTCGATTCCTCGGGACGGCGGCATACGTCCTTCGCCGCCGTGGATGTCATGCCGGAAATTGATGACGCTATCGAGGTCAATATCAACCCGGTGGACCTTCGGGTGGATACCTTCCGGGCCAGCGGCGCTGGCGGTCAGCATATCAACAAGACCGATTCGGCGGTGCGGATGACCCATCTGCCCACTGGCGTCGTTGTTCAGTGCCAGAGCGAGCGCTCCCAGATTCAAAACCGGGAGCAGTGTATGCGCCTTCTGCGTGCCAAACTGTTTGAGCTGGAGCGACAACGGCAGGCCGACAAGAAAGACGAAATAGGCGGCGAATATCAGGCCATTGAATGGGGCAGCCAAATACGGTCTTATGTGTTTCACCCCTACAGTCTGGTGAAGGATCACCGTACCAATACCGAAACCGGTAATGTGCAAGCGGTAATGGATGGTGAGATCGATCTTTTTATTGAAGCGTATCTGAAATATGGAACAAAAGGCGCGGAAAAATAGGGGGCCTGGTCATGAACAAACGCACAGGAATTGCTCTGATCGTCATTCTGGTGGCTGTCATCGTCATCAGCGAACTATTGTTACCCCGCCTGGTGGCATCCTTCATCGCCCGAGGGATGTCAGGCCCTGCCGGTACTGACGACATCACCGTCATGGTGGCGAAAAAACCGGGAGTTGCCATGCTGGGCGGCAGTTTTGACCGGGTATTTATCCACGCGGTCAACGCCAAAATTGACAAGATTACTTTCGCCGAGCTGGATACCGCCCTGGAAAACCTGTCGCTGGATATGCCGGCTCTGGTTTCCCGGAAGGCGCTGGTGGTCCAGTCGGTGCAAAATATTGATCTGACGGCCGTGATTTCTCAGGATGAACTAAGCCGGTTTCTCAATCAGAACGTCCGCGGCGTGAAAAATGCCGTGGTCGCTGTTGGTGCCGGTAAGGTGCGAATCACAAGCAATTTTGCGCTGGGAGCGTTCGCCAGTGTGGCAATCACCCTGGATGGCAAGATCGCCGGCGACGGCCAGAAACTGAAATTTGTCACCGAGCGGTTTATGCTCAACAATACCATGGTCGGGAATATCGGAGGTTCGGTATTGACCGAAATTACGCTGGTTGACATGAAAAAGCTTCCTTTCGGCGTCGCCGTGCGGAGCATCAGTATGGACGACGGCAAGGTCACCATTTATGCTGACAATCATGCCCAGTAGGGGTGCTGTTCCTGCCGCAAAAGGGACGCTTTGATCAGAATCCGCTTTGCTTCGATGGTGTCCAGATGTGGCCAAATACAAGCTAGAGGACTCTTTGTCCTTGCCGATGCAGCGGAATCTTTTTCCGGCTTATGGCAGGACATTGGCCGGAACTGGCAGAATATGATAAATTTGCTGTACAACATCCGCATAAATGCTGGGTAAAACAGGAAAAATATAGTGCCCGCCTATATCGGCAGCACTGACTCTAGATGCAAGGTGGAGAGAGGTTTGCTGGATTTTCGCTACAACCGAGTGCTCGTGGCCCTGATTATTGTCGGCTTGCTGGCTGCGGCCTTAGTGGGCTGGCAGCGCCATGTCGTTGAGGAAAACAACTCCCGGGTGGACCTGGTCATCGATTATGAAGATATTGTGGAATTGGCTGAGATGGAAGGACTCCCGGTCCATTCTCTGATGCAGCAGTTCAAGGATGCGGGCATAACCTCGCTGGCGGTGTACGATACCAGCATGGAAAAATTGCAAAAAAGCGGGAAACTGACCATTTTAACAGGAGCTGACCTGCTGGCGGGGTATCGCAGCGGGGCCTTTGAAAAGTTCGCTTTCAGCGACCCTGACGGCCAGATTTTACCGACGCGGATATACATATTTGCTGACCGCAAGGAAAGTGGCGGTCAAGGCGTGTTTGCCGAGGTGCGGTCTGATTTGATTCGCCGCTTCGGACTGTCTAGGGTGCATGATTTGACGACTGCTGACAGTCGTTTGGGGATGGCAGTTGACGCCAATTATGAGAAGACCAAGAAAGAGAATCTGGGCTTATCCAGCCAGGAAATGAAGGAAGTCAGCGATCAGGGCTTTTATATCGTCGCTCGCCCCAGCAACTATGTCAAGGTGCGGGCCGATGATGTAAACGCGGTGTTTGACCGGCTGAGCCCCTTTGATAAAGTGTCAGGCATCATGTTCGTCGGCGAAGAGGTGCTGGGTAATCCTGATCAGTTGCCGGTAACCGCTGCGCGGATGAAGGAACGCGGACTGACCCTGTATATGATCGAACATCCTCTCCAGCTGCAATTTCTTAAACAGGATGGACTAATGCCGCTGGCAGCAGCCAACGGCTATAATTCCGCCAGGACCTATGTCATTCCGAAGGACGAGCAGCTCAAGCTCAAGGTGGATGAGGCCCTTCACCGCTGGATTTTGACCGATGAGGAACGCAACATCCGGGTCAATCTGCTGCGTAAATACGATAAACCGGAAACTGGCTTGAATTTGGTGGAAACCAATCTCAAATATGTGCAAGGCATCAAAAAGAGCCTGCTGGAGAAAGGGTTTACGCTTGGCCCGGCCAGCGTATTCCAGCCCTATTTCCCCAGTCCCTGGCTGTTAGCCTTGATCGTGCTGGGCGCAACCGCTGCCGGAGTGCTGTTTTTGACTCTGGTCCGGCCTTTTGCCGCCCGCTATCAGTATTTGTTATTAATAGCCCTGGCCCTGCTGCTCATCTTCCCTCTTTTCAAGGGGGGGGGAATGTTGGTTCGTCAGGCGACGGCGATGGTCAGCGCCATCGTGATTCCTGTCCTGGCCATGACCTGGCAGCTTGACCGCTGGCGGCGGCGGGAGCCTTTTGCCGGTGGTTCGCTGGCGAGAATCATCGCCGACGGTGCGTCTGGGTTGACGATGACTGTACTCATGTCGCTGGTCGGCGGCATTTATGTCGGGGCAGTGCTTGGCGATGTCCGATTCCTGCTCGAGATGGAGATTTACCGGGGGGTAAAGCTTACTTTCATTATGCCCCTTGTCCTGATCACCTTGACATATCTGGTCCGGTTCAGCATTTTTGGCGATGAGCAGGAAAAAGGCGGCCGCGATGTTATCCGCCAATTGGTCAAGATTCTTGACTATCCGGTATATTTCAAGACATTGGTTTTAGTCGCTTTTGCCGGTCTGGCTGCCTGGATATTCGTCGGCCGCTCCGGTCATACTGCCGGGGTGCCGGTTCCGGCCATCGAGCTGAAGCTCAGGGCCTTTTTGGAAGATAGTATGTACGCCCGGCCACGGGAAAAGGAATTCTTGATCGGCCATCCGGCGTTTTTCCTGGCGGTTATGGCGATGTATCGCCACTGGCCGCGGTTTTTTCACTATATCTTAGTGGTGGTGGCAACCATCGGCCAAGGTTCGCTGGTGGAAACCTTTGCCCATATCCGTACCCCGATTTATATGTCGCTAGTACGCGGGCTTGACGGGTTGCTGGTTGGCGCCGTTCTAGGCGTGTTGGCTGTTGTCGGCATGCAATTGCTGCACTACTTGTCGTTCTTGCTGGGAAGGAGACCTACCACTGATGAGTGAAATTGTAGTTTCCGGTTATTACGGGTTCGCCAACGCTGGTGACGAGGCGATGCTGGCCGCAATGATCGAGGCATTAACTGAAGTTGACCCGGCGGTGAAGATTACCGTTATTTCCGGCAACCCGGCCGATACCCGTCAGCGTCACGGTGTGGCGGCGGTCTACCGGCTGAATTATCCCGAAATCATCAGGGTTCTTTCCCAGAGCGATTTGCTGGTGAGCGGCGGCGGGAGCCTATTGCAGGATGTTACCAGCGACCGCAGTCTGTATTATTATCTGAGTATTATGATGCTGGCCAAAAAACTGGGTAAGCCTGTTATGCTTTATGCCCAGGGGATTGGGCCGGTCCGGGGGGCGCTTGCCAAGGGGGCGATGCGCTATATCGGAAACATGGTGGATCTCATCACTGTACGGGATGACGGATCGAGAGAAGAACTGAAGGCCCTCGGGGTCAAGATCCCGCCGGTCTATGTCACGGCAGATCCGGTGCTGGCGCTGCACCCGGTGGATAAGGAAGTCGGCCGGTCGATCTTGCGCAAACACAATCTCGGGGGGGCAACGCCGCTGATCGGGTTGTCGGCGCGGGAATGGAAGGACTGGGGCTATTTTAAGCAGGTGCTGGGCCAGTCGATGGATGAACTGGCTGAGGAGTTCGGCGCTCGGGTAGTATTTATCCCTATGCAATGGCCGGAAGACCTGGAGGTGGCCCGCAAAATCAAAAGCCGCATGCGCCAGTCGGCGGTGCTGCTGGAGGAGCAGTACACCACAAGTGAACTGTTGTCGCTGGTTGCCAATTTGGATATGCTGATCGGTATCAGGCTGCATGCCCTGATTTTTGCTACCGTGATGCATGTGCCGCTTGTGGGGATTTCCTATGATCCGAAGGTTGACCGTTTTTTGGAAACACTGGGAGCCCGGCATGCCGGCACCCTGCAGAATATCACTGTCGAAGAGCTAAAGGCCAAGGTGCGTGAACTGTGGCCTCAGATCGGCCGTCCCAACAAGGAACGGGAGGAGCGCATCAACGTTTTGCGCGGCAAGGCATTTTCCAACGCCGAGTTGGCGATGGGCCTGATTGAAGAGCGGAAGCGGGGATAAATTATGCCTAGGTGGGTCCGCAGTTATACAGGCATCACCCTGGGGGCGGTACTTACCGCCATAGCGCTCAATATGTTTTTGATTCCCAACAAGGTGGCTGCCGGGGGCGTTAGCGGACTGGCCACTATTCTCCATTATCTCCTCGGTCTGCCAGTCGGCCTGACCATGCTGGCTTTGAATATTCCCCTGTTTCTCGCCAGCGTCAAGGTACTGGGAACGAAATTTGGCGTCAAGACATTGTATGGCGCGACAATATTGTCGGTGGTCATCGATGTCACTGCTCCCTATATGCCGATTCTCACCAGAGATTTATTGCTCAGTTCGTTATACGGGGGGGCGCTATCCGGCGTAGGTCTCGGTCTGGTCTTCCGTTTTGGCGGCACCACCGCAGGTACCGACCTGGCAGCGGCGATGATCAACAGAGTGACGCGGATCAGTGTCGGCCAATCGCTGCTGGCGGTGGATTTTTTTGTTATCGCCTCCGCGGGAGTGGCTTTTGCCAGCGCTGAACTTTCTCTTTATGCCTTGATTGCCCTCTTTCTGACCAGCCATATCATCGACCTGGTGCAGGAGGGCCCGAGCAACGCCAAGGCCTTTTTTATCATGAGTCTCAAGGCTGATACCGTGGCGCGCTGTATTATGGAAGAACTGGACCGGGGCGTTACCTTTTTTCAGGGCCGGGGCGGTTACAGTGGCCACAACCGGGAGGTACTGTTCTGCGTGGTCAGTACCGGTGAAGTCACCAAGGTCAAGGACCTGATTCAGAGCGTCGACCCCCAGGCCTTTGTCATTGTCGCTGATACGCATGAAGTGCTGGGGGAAGGCTTTACCCGTGTCAAAATGTAGCTGGGTTGCAACCGACCGACGGTCTGTCTGAGGACAGGCCGGTTTTCTTTTTAGTAGCCGGGATGGTGAGCGGAACATTAAATATTTTTGGCGTCATATACATAGTAGTATCTTTCTTTTCTCGCCAGACGGGTGGAGGAGGGGCGGGCTGACGGCAAGAAATCGACAAAATCGGTAGCCTCATGATCGCGCACGGGAGGAGTATGATGGGTCTTTGGAGGGTTGTCAGGCTTGGGGATCGGTTGATCAGTAAGCTGGGGATTTTCGCCGTGGGTCTGATCACCATGCTCAATCTCGGCCCGGCAACCGCTATGGCGGCAACCATGTTGCTGTCGCTGGCTGTTTACGCGGTGGCCTTTGGCTGGAGGTTTGCGCTGGGACTTATTTTGCTATTGTTGGTTCACGAACTCGGCCATTTTGCCGCTGCCAGGGTGGTGGGGCTCAGGTCGTCGATCCCCTTATTTGTACCGTTTGTCGGCGCAGTCATCAGCCTGCGCCAGGTACCCACAAATGCCAAAATGGAGGCTAATATCGCCATCGGCGGACCGGCCACCGGCACGCTGAGCGCTCTGGTATGCCTGCTTTTTTATCTATGGACCGACAGTATGCTGATGCTGGTATTAGCCTACACCGCCTGTATCCTAAATCTTTTCAACCTCATCCCCTGTGCCCCGCTGGACGGCGGGCGGATCGCGGCCGCCATATCGCCTCACATGTGGTGGCTAGGCAGTGCCGCCACCGCCATATTGTATTTTTACACTACAAATTTATTTATTTTGATTATCTTCCTATTTTCTTTGCTGCGTCTCTGGCAGGGAGACATTGATGGAGAAAATAGTAAATATTACCACCTTGGTCTGGGCCAGCGCATCAAAGTGGCCGCGTGGTATTTTGGTCTGTTGGCCATTCTGGGCCTGGCCACACTGTATTCGATGAGCCTGCTTTTCTGAAGGTGGGGAGCCGAAAAGTTTTTGTCAGTGGGACAAGTTGATAAAAAAAAGAAGGTTTTTTGTTAATAAAGTCGAAATTTAATGGGTCAGGTATAAACAGCTGCAATTTGACATAATCGCTGCTTATATGCACTAACATTTATGCAAAGGGGGAGTGGTCAAATGATACACATGGCTGGTGTTTCCAAAATATACAGCAACGGTTCTGTCGCCCTCTCCGACATTACGGTTGGTATTGAGAAAGGCGATTTCGTTTTTGTCGTCGGCCCCAGCGGCGCCGGCAAATCTACCTTTATCAAGCTGATCTTCCGGGAAGAGCTTCCTACCAGCGGCGGGCTGACGGTTAACGGCCGCAACGTAGCCGCCATGTTGCCAAATGAGGTGCCCTTTCTTCGCCGAGGTTTGGGGATTGTTTTTCAGGATTTTCGCCTTTTGCCCAACAAGACAACTTACGAAAATGTGGCTTTTGCCATGGAAGTCATTGAAGCTCCCCGGCGCGAGGTCCAAAAGCGGGTAGCTTATGTGCTGGATATGGTCGGCCTCAAACATAAAACCCGTACCTATCCGTCCCAGCTTTCCGGCGGCGAACAGCAGCGGGTGGCGATTGCCCGGGCGATTGTAAATAATCCGCTGGTGGTTATCGCTGATGAACCGACAGGCAACCTTGACCCAGATACTTCGTGGGAGATCATGAAGATTTTCGAACGGGTCAACAAGGCTGGAACCACTATTGTTATGGCCACCCACGACAAGCCGGTGGTGGACGCGATGAAAAAACGGGTTATCGCCATCGAAAAAGGCCGTATCGTCCGCGACCAGGAAGGCGGGGTATACGGTTATGAAGATTAGGACAGTAGAGTATTTTATCCGGGAAGCAATCTCATCGCTGCGTCATAACGGCTTGATGAGTGTCGCGTCGGTTAGTACCGTGGCGTTGTCACTGCTCATCCTGGGTTTGTTTTTGATCATGGTCCTCAACCTGAATCATATGGCCTCAGCCCTAGAATCACAGGTGCAAATATCGGTTTACCTGCAAGATGGCCTGGGGGACCGTGATGTTCGGGAGGTCGGAACCCGCATCACTAAGCTGCCGGGGGTCGTCCAGGTGACTTTTGTCGGAAAAGAGGAGGCCTTGACTCGTTTTAAATCGCGGCTGGGCGAGCAGCAAAGCATTCTGACTGCTCTCGGGGATACCAATCCGTTGCCCAACGCGTTCGAGGTAAAGGTGGACAATCCGGATAAGGTGAAGCCGGTGGCTCAGGCCGTCAGCCAGCTGAAAGGTGTGGAAAACGCCAAGTTCGGCAAGGAAGTGGTGGAGCATCTTTTCGCGCTGACCCATATGGTCCGGATCTTTGGCTTGGTGCTTATCCTGTTTTTGGCGCTGGCAGCCTTGTTTATCATTTCCAATACCATCCGGATTACCGTGTTCGCCAGACGCAAGGAGATCGGCATCATGAAATACGTCGGCGCGACCGATTCATTCATCCGCTGGCCTTTTCTGATTGAGGGCATGATCCTCGGGTTCGGCGGGGCATTCATCGCCGTGCTGCTGCTGACCAAAACTTATTCGCTTTTCACCGAAAAGGTTTATGAATCGATGGCTTTTTTGCCGCTGATTCCTAAATACCCTTTTTTGACTAATATCAGCATTGTTCTGCTGGTAATCGGCACCGCGATCGGCGCTCTAGGAAGTACCATTTCCCTCAAGCGCTTTATGAAGGTGTAAAAAGGAGGAAAAGGATGACCCAGACGAAACGTTTTCTTGCCCTGTTCTTGATGATTCTACTGGTGCTGATGGCCATCGCACCGGTATTGGCTGCTGATACAGAAGAGCAGCAGCGGCAGTTGGAGGAAATCCAGCGCCAGATGCAGCAGCAGCAAAACCGCGCCAACCAGGCTCAGCGCCAGGTAAATAGCCTGTCAGATCGGTTGCAGGTTATCCAGACCGACCTCGACGCAGCGCTCGGTGAATACAATACCATCCAGTCCAAACGGGCCTATACCGAGCAACAGATTCGGACCAATACCGAGATATTGGCCAAGGCGGAGAAAAATTTAGTGGAGCGCACCCAAATATTAAACAAGCGAATTCGCGACATCTACGAAAACGGCCAGGTGAGCTATCTGGACGTGCTCTTGGGGGCCGCGGATTTTGGAGACTTTACCACCAGGGTTGACATTTTGCAGCGGGTACTACGCCAGGATGCCAGCCTAATCGCCAAAGTCAAGGCGGAACGGGAACTGGTGACCCAAAAAAAGGCGGAGCTGGAACGGGACCGGGCGGCGATAGTGGAGCTGGAGAAGGTGGCCGCCGAGAAGAAAAGTGTCATTGAAACCAGAAGAAATCAGCAGGAAGGCGTGCTTAATGTTGCGGTCAACGAACGTGATTCCGCAGAGCAGGCCTATCAGGAACTGCAGGAGACATCAAGGCGAATTGAACGGATGATTCGCAATCACGAGTCAGGCAACCGGGAGAGCGCCGGTGCCAGCGGCGTGATGATGTGGCCTCTCGATGGTCCGATTACATCGCCTTTTGGCTGGCGGACCCATCCTATTTTTGGGACCCAGCTCTACCATTCAGGGATCGATATCGGTGCCGACTATGGTGAGTCGGTCCATGCCGCCGACGGCGGGGTGATTATTTACGCCGACTGGATGGGCGGTTACGGCAAGGCAGTGATTATCGACCATGGTAGCGGCATAACGACCCTTTACGGCCATAATTCCGAATTGTTGGTCGGTGAAGGGCAGCGGGTACGCAAGGGCCAGACCATCGCCAGGGCAGGGGCCACTGGTTATGCTACCGGGCCGCATGTCCATTTTGAGGTGCGGCAGAACGGGACCCCAGTCAATCCGATGGGTTATTTGCCCTGATGCGCATATCCAGCGAAAAATCTACATATAGTTAGGTAGAGTTTTTCGCCAGAAACGAATAGAGGTGTAGGCGTTGTCCAACCGGAACAAGCTGATTCTCGGGGTTGTCACAGTAGTGCTAGCCACCTTTCTGTTGACATCTGTCGGTTATTTTTATCTGCTGCAGTCGTGGTCAGGTGACGCCCTCGGGACGCTGCGAATCATCGGCGTCATGAAGCTTGTCAAAGCCCGCTATGTGGAAGACGTACCGGTAGAGACCCTCATGAACGGCGCTATTAAGGGAATCGTTAATTCACTGGGTGATCCTCATTCCATTTACATGGAGCCCAAGTTGTTTAAAGAGTTTATGATTGAGACCGAAGGCTCTTTCGGCGGTGTGGGAATCGTGATCGGCGTCAAGGACAAGGTGTTGACCGTTGTTTCGCCGATTGAAGGAACTCCCGGCGACAAGGCGGGAATCAAGAGCGGCGATCAGATTATGAAAATTGACGGTCAGGATACCAAGGATATGGCCCTAGATGAAGCGGTCAGCAAGATACGCGGACCGGAGGGGACGCAAGTTGCCTTAACGCTCAGGCGAAACCAGGAGGTTAAGGAGTATACTTTGATCCGTTCCAATATCCAGATCAAGACAGTCACCGGCAAGATGCTGCCAGGTGATATCGGCTATATTCGCCTGTCGATGTTCAACGAGAATACCGGCAGTGATTTTAGCCGCAAATACCAGGAGCTTGAAAAAGAGGGTATGAAGTCGCTGATTCTTGATTTACGCGATAATCCTGGCGGGCTGCTGGAGGAAAGCGCCAAGGTGGCCGGTAAGCTTGTGCCGAAAGGACCTATCGTGTCTGTTGTCCAGCGCAGTGGTCAGCGTGATACGCAGTATTCCAGCCTGGAAACATTGAAATATCCACTGGTGGTGCTTGTCAACGGCGGTAGTGCCAGTGCTTCGGAAATTGTCGCCGGCGCCGTTCAGGACACCGGTGCAGGGACCCTGGTGGGAACCAAGACCTTTGGCAAGGGATCGGTGCAGACCATTCAGCGTCTGGGGGGCAACACGGCAATCAAGCTGACGATTGCCAAGTATTATACGCCAAATGACCGCTCCATCAATGGCATCGGGATTGAGCCTGATGTCAAAGTGGAGGCACCGGAAAACAGGGATCCAAGCAGTGCCGATATCCAGCTGGATAAAGCGGTGGAGATCATAAAAAACAAAAAATAGTGCACAAAATAGGAGCGGGCCGGATGGCCCGCTCTTTGGTCCCTTGGGGTAAGGTTCTGACCGGCCGCACCTCGGCATTATTTGTGCTTGTGTGCCGCATGTGATACTATTTTTCTAACAAGGATATTGGGGTGAAGGCATGTTTCCCTGGCAGGAGTTCTTTCAGCTTATATTTCAAGGTACGATCCAGGTATATCTCCAGGCCATGTTCTGGCTGATTTTGGGGATTGTCGCCTTCCAGTACTGGCGGATGCAACGGGATCAGGTGAAGATGTTTGGTGTTTACGGCTATTCCCTATGGCGACAGGTGCTGCTTGCCGCCCTTTACGGCACTGTCGGCGGGATGCTGGCCAGTTTGCTCCTGGCGCTGACCGGGGTGACGCTCAATCAGGTCGGGCTTGGTTATATTTGGCCGGTGGCCATTTTGCTGATGGCGATCAATTTGCGGTTTATGTGTTTCGCTTACGCCGGAGGGCTGGTGGCTGCCTCCTGTGCAATATTCGGCTGGCCGGAGGTCAATGTGCCGCAGGTGCTGGCATTGGTAGCCATTCTCCATATCACCGAGAGTATTTTGATTTATATCAGTGGCCGCCAGAGTGATGTGCCGTTGATTTTGCGCCGCGACGACAGTCGGCTGGTAGGAGCCTTCAATCTGCAGAATTTTTGGCCGCTGCCGCTGGTGCTGCTTGCGGCGGTGACAGTACCGGAAGCCTCATTACCGGCCGGGAGTATCAATATGCCGGACTGGTGGCCGCTGCTGCCGATTGCCGAGATTCCTCCGGAGGGCCAGACCTGGCTATATGGTATGATTCCCGTAGTGGCGGCCCTGGGCTATGCCGATATCGCAGTCTCCAGCTCGCCGGCAGCCCGCAGGCGGCGGTCAGCCCTCCACCTGGCCCTCTACAGCGGTGTGCTGCTCACCCTGGCCCTCCTTTCGGCCCATTACCAGTGGCTGCAGTTGTTCGCCGCCCTCCTTTCGCCATTGGGACACGAATTTTTGATCCAGATGGACAACCGGCGGGAGATGCGGGGGACGCCGCGGTTTATACCACCCGACCACGGCGTGATGGTCCTTGAAACCCTGGAGAAGTCCCCGGCCCGGATGCTGGGGTTAAAACCAGGCGATATTTTGCTGGAACTGGACGGGATGAAAGTGGATGACGGGTTTTCCCTGGCCCAGGCCATCAGCCTGCTGTCACAGGAATTTGCCGTGAGTTATAGCCGGGAAGGGCAGTTGTTGGCCGGCTCGGGCCGGTTTATCGGCGGGGAACGCCGCCTGGGGCTGATCCTGGTGCCGGAGGGATATGAGCGGCATTATGCCGAGATTCCCCGTGAACGGTATGGTCTGCTGGATTGGCTGAAACGCCGCTGGAAGCGGTAAATTAATACCCCAAAGCGAGAATATTTATGTTATAATAATTTTCACCGGATAACGGTTACAGACAAACCGATGGGGGTTTGACAGAAACGTGTTGGAACTTGCTCGAACGTATGTACTGTGATAGTATAAAAATACGAACGTTTGTTCTAAAATTAACACATGATGGTGATAAATATGGCGATGGTCCCCAATCTGAAAACCACATATCAAGAAGGCGCCATTCCTTTTCGCGTGGTGGCGCCCTTTGTGCCCACCGGCGATCAACCCACGGCGATCAGTCAGCTGACCGCAGGGGTGCAGCGGGGTGATTGGGCCCAGGTGCTGCTGGGAGCCACCGGCACCGGCAAGACCTTTACAATAGCCAAGACCATCGAGGCGGTGCAAAAGCCGACCTTGGTCATAGCCCACAATAAGACACTGGCGGCTCAGCTGGCCAGTGAATTTAAGGATTTTTTCCCTGACAACGCGGTGGAGTATTTTGTCAGCTACTACGATTATTATCAGCCTGAGGCCTATATCGCCCATACCGATACCTATATCGAGAAAGACGCCTCGATCAACGACGAGATCGACAAGCTCCGCCACTCGGCCACCAGTTCGCTGTTTGAGCGGCGGGACGTCATTGTCGTGGCCAGCGTGTCTTGTATTTACGGCCTGGGTTCTCCGGAGGATTACTACAACCTGGTGCTGTCTGTCCGTCAGGGCCAAACCCGCGACCGGGATGAAATTTTGCGCCGGCTGGTGGATATTCAGTATGAACGCAACGACGTCAATTTCGTGCGCGGTAAATTCCGGGTGAGGGGCGACGTGATCGAGATATTCCCGGCCGCCTACGGCGAGCGGGCGGTACGCATCGAACTGTTCGGCGACGAGGTCGACCGGATTCTGGAGATTGACACCCTGACCGGGGAAATTCTGGCGGAACGCAAACATATCGCTATTTACCCTGCCTCCCACTATGTCACCTCCCGCGACAACCTGCTGCGGGCGGTGGGCGACATCGAGGCCGAACTGGAAGAACGGCTGGCGGTGCTGAATAGCCAGAATAAGGTTCTGGAAGCCCAGCGGCTGGCCCAGCGCACCAAGTACGACCTGGAAATGATGCAGGAGATGGGCTACTGTTCGGGAATCGAAAATTATTCCCGTCATCTTACCAACCGCAAAGCCGGGGATCCGCCCTACACCCTGATCGACTATTTCCCTGATGATTTTATGATTGTCATCGACGAATCTCACGCTACCCTGCCCCAGCTCAGGGCGATGTATGCCGGTGACCGCTCGCGCAAAGAGACGCTGGTGCAGCATGGTTTTCGCCTGCCATCGGCCTATGACAACCGGCCGTTGAATTTTGACGAATTTATCGAACGGATCAATCAGGTCATTTATGTGTCGGCGACACCATCTGAATACGAAAAGAAGGCCAGCAGTCAGATCGCTGAGCAGATCATCAGACCCACCGGACTGGTGGACCCCGAGGTCGAGGTGCGGCCCATCAAGGGACAGATCGATGACCTTTTGGGGGAAATCAAGGAGCGTGCCGCCCGGAACGAACGGGTCCTTGTCACCACCCTGACCAAAAAGATGGCTGAGGATCTCACCGAATATTTTCGGGAAATGGGGGTGCGGGTGCGCTACCTGCATTCTGAGATAGTGACGATCGAACGGGTGGAGATCATCCGCTGCTTGCGGGCCGGCGTCTTTGATGTGTTGGTGGGGATCAACCTTCTCCGTGAGGGGCTAGACCTGCCGGAAGTATCGCTGGTGGCCATTCTCGACGCTGACAAAGAAGGCTTTTTGCGCTCAGAGACCTCGCTGATCCAGACAACAGGCCGAGCCGCCCGCAATGTGCGCGGCCGGGTCATTATGTATGCCGATAAAATTACCGATTCGATGCGCCGGGCTATCGGCGAGACCGATCGGCGCCGCGCCGTGCAGCAGGCCTACAACGTCGAGCACGGCATCACTCCCCAGACCATTCAAAAAAGGGTCAAGGATCTGATCGAAACCACCAAGGTGGCGGAAGCGTCTGCCGAATACCGGGCCGACCGGATCAGCAGCATGACCAGGACCGAGACGCTGGAACTGATCACCAAGCTGGAGAAGGAAATGCGTCAGGCATCGAAACTGTTGGAGTTTGAGCGGGCTGCCGAACTGCGGGACATGATCGTCGAGCTTAGGCAGCGGCTGGCCGAAGGGCCGTCGCCCAAAAAGGATAAGAAGGCTCGCAATAAATAGAGCTGTTAAAACAACTGTAATTAATCCGGAGGATATAACATTGAAAGACAAAATCATTGTCAAAGGTGCCAGACAACACAATTTGAAGAATATCGACATAGAAATTCCCCGCGAAGAGCTGGTGGTTATCACTGGACTGAGCGGTTCAGGAAAATCATCGCTGGCTTTCGATACCATTTATGCCGAGGGGCAGCGCCGTTATGTGGAGTCGCTGTCGGCCTACGCCCGGCAGTTTCTCGGCCAGATGGACAAGCCCGATGTCGACTATATCGAGGGTCTTTCCCCGGCCATCTCCATCGACCAAAAGACCACCAGCCGCAACCCGCGGTCGACAGTCGGCACGGTAACCGAAATCTACGACTATTTGCGGCTACTGTTCGCCCGGGCCGGGCGGCCCCACTGCCCCGAATGCGGCAACGCCATTAGCCAGCAGACGGTCGAGCAGATGGTGGACCAACTGCTGGCCCAGGGGGACGGGACCCGGATGTCGATTCTGGCACCGGTGATCCGCGGCAAAAAAGGCGAACATGTCAAGGTGCTGGAGGAGATCCGCAAGGACGGCTATGTCCGGGTCAGGGTGGATGGTGTGGTGATGGATGTCACTGACCAGATCAAGCTGGAACGGAATAAGAAACACACCATCGAAGTGGTGATCGACCGGATCGCCATCCGCGAAGGCATTGCCCAGCGGCTGGCCGATTCGTTAGAAACGGCCCTCAAGCTGTCAGAAGGCGTAGTGATCGTCGATGTGGTCGACGGCAAGGAGCTGGTTTTCAGTCAAAACTTTGCCTGCGTGGACTGCGGCATCAGTCTGCCGGAAATCGCGCCGCGAATATTCTCCTTTAACAGCCCCTATGGCGCCTGCCCCGACTGCACCGGTCTCGGCAACAATATGGAGATCGACCCAGCCATGGTCATTCCTGACGGCACCAAGTCACTGATCGATGGCGCCATCGCTCCGCTCAGCAAGAATACCAACTCCTGGTTCATGTGTCAGCTGGAGGCGGTGATGGAGAGCCACGGCAAGTCGCTTGCCGCTGTGTGGGACGAGCTGGACGAAGCGATGCAAAAACTGATTCTCTGGGGGGCCGGCGAGCAGAAGTTTAGTTTTCAATACGAGAATATGTACGGCGAACGGCGCACCTATCACTCGGTGTTCGAAGGTGTTATCCCGATGATCAACCGCCGTTACCGGGAGACTACCTCTGACTGGTCGCGGGAAGAGATCGAAGAATATATGAGTTCCAAGCCCTGCCCCACCTGCAAGGGTGCCCGGCTCAAGCCCGAGGCGCTGGCGGTCAAGGTTGGCGGAAAAAATATTTATGAGGTTACCCGGCTGACAATAGCAGCCTGTCAGGAATTTTTCGCCGGTCTGGAACTGACCGAACGGGAAAAGACGATTGCTCAGCAGATCCTGAAAGAGATCAGGGCCCGGCTCGGCTTTTTGCTGAATGTCGGCCTGGATTATCTCACCCTTGACCGGGCGGCCGGAACACTGAGCGGCGGCGAGGCCCAGCGTATCCGTCTGGCCACTCAGATCGGCTCCGGTCTGGTGGGGGTGCTGTATATTCTTGATGAACCGAGCATCGGTCTGCACCAGCGCGACAACAGCAGATTGCTCAGCACCCTGAAAAAGCTGCGCGATCTGGGCAATACTCTGCTGGTGGTGGAACATGACGAGGAGACCATGTACGCCGCCGACCATATCATCGACATCGGCCCGGCGGCCGGAGCCCACGGGGGCACCGTTGTCGCGCAGGGGACGGTGGAGGAGATCAAGGCCTGTGAGGCTTCGGTCACCGGCCAGTATCTTATCGGCAAAAAATTTATCCCCCTGCCGCTGACGCGACGCCAGCCGAACGGCAAGTGGCTGGAGGTAGTCGGGGCCAGGGAAAATAATCTGCGCAATCTCACCGTCAGGTTCCCGCTGGGGGTATTTACGGCGGTGACCGGAGTATCGGGTTCAGGCAAGAGCACGCTGGTCAATGAAATCCTTTACAAGGGACTGGCAAACCGGGTATACGGCAGCCGCCTGCGGCCAGGCGACCATGACGCCATCCGTGGCGCCGAGTATATTGATAAGATCATCGACATCGATCAGTCGCCGATCGGCCGGACGCCGCGTTCCAATCCGGCGACTTATACCGGTCTGTTTGACGTCATTCGCGAGGTGTTTAGCCAGACGCCGGAGGCCCGGATGCGCGGCTATAAGCCGGGCCGGTTCAGCTTCAACGTCAAAGGCGGTCGCTGCGAGGCCTGCCGCGGTGACGGCATCATCAAGATCGAGATGCATTTTCTGCCTGACGTCTATGTGCCCTGCGAAGTCTGCAAAGGAGCGCGCTATAACCGCGAGACGCTGGAGGTGCGCTATAAGGGCAAGACCATCGCCCAGGTGCTGGATATGGTGGTGGATGAGGGGGAGGAGTTTTTCCGCAACCTTCCTAAAATCCATCGCAAGCTGGCGGTCTTAAAAGACGTCGGCCTGGGCTATATCAAACTGGGTCAGCCAGCTACCACCCTCAGCGGCGGCGAGGCCCAACGGGTCAAATTGGCCACCGAGCTGGCCCGCCGCAGCACCGGTAAGACCCTGTATATTTTGGACGAGCCGACTACCGGTCTCCATACCGCCGACATCCATCGGCTGCTCGAGGTGCTGCAGCGTCTGGTGGACGGCGGCGACACGGTGGTAGTCATCGAGCACAACATGGATGTCATCAAGACTGCCGACTACTGCATCGACCTCGGTCCGGAAGGCGGCTCGCGCGGCGGCATGGTGGTTGCCCAGGGGACGCCGGAGGAGATTGTGGCGACTGCTGCGTCCTATACCGGTCAGTTTTTGCAGCCAGTGTTGGCCCGGGGTCAGGTGGCGGCGACGGAAGAATAGAAAATAAAAAAGTAAGGCGGGCCGCAAGGCCCGCCTTAAAAGAAATTTTCCGAGTTACTAGGAAATCATCCGCTTGACGATGAACTGTGTATCAATGTCACCGTGGCAGAAATCAGGATCATTTAGCACTGTCTGATGGAAGCCGATGGTAGTTTTGATGCCTTCAATCCGGAATTCGGCCAGAGCCCGCTTCATAATTCGGATGGCTTCGCCGCGCGTCCGCCCGTGGGCGATGACTTTGGCGACCAAGGAATCATAGTAGGACTGGACGGTGGTACCGGTACAGACGCCGCTGTCCACCCGGACATTGGGGCCGCCTGGCTGGTGGTAAAAGGTGATCTTGCCGGGTGAAGGCAGGAAGTTGAAGGTCGGGTCTTCGGCGTTGATGCGGCACTCGATGGCATGGCCGCGAAAAACGACGTCCTGCTGCTGGATGTCCAGCGGTTCACCGGTGGCAAGCTGGATCTGGGTTTTGACCAGATCGATGCCTGTGATGATTTCAGTAATACCGTGTTCCACCTGGATGCGTGGATTGATTTCCATGAAATAGAATTGACCGTTGGTTTTGTCTAAGAGGAATTCTACTGTGCCAACATTGGTGTAGTGAACGCTTTTGGCCGCCCGGATGGCCAGTTCGCCGACCTGGTGGCGCATGTCTTCGGTCAGGCCGCTTGACGGCGCTTCTTCGAGGACTTTTTGGTTGCGGCGCTGCAGGGAGCATTCGCGCTCGCCAAGATGGATGATATGGCCGAAGTTGTCGGCGACGATCTGCACTTCAATGTGGCGGGCGTCGGAGACGTATTTCTCCAGAAAACAGGGCGAGGCACTGATGGACTTGTCAGCGGCATGAATGAGTTCCTTGCGGTTTCTGGCGGTGCGGATGCCGCTGCCGCCGCCGCCGGCAGCAGGCTTTAAGATGACCGGATAACCGATTTCTTCGGCCATACGGCATAGTTCCACCACATCGGTGGATGGGGCGCTGCCTTGGGTCATCGGCAGACCGGCTTGCTGCATAGCAGTCCGGGCCGCGTCTTTGTTGCCTACCCGCCGGATGATGTCAGACCGTGGCCCGACAAAGGTCAGGCCGGCTTGGGTGACCATTTCGGCGAAGTCGGCGTTTTCGGCCAGGAAGCCATAACCAGGATGGATGGCGTCGGCCTGAGCCATTTTGGCCACCGCGAGGATGGCCGCACCGTTGAGATAGCTGTATTCTGCCGGAGCCGGGCCGAGGTGATAAGCAGCATCGGCCAGTTGCACATGCAGGGCGTCATAGTCAGCGTCTGAATAGACGGCGACGGTTTTTATGCCCAGCTCCTGGCAGGCCCGGATGATTCGGACGGCGATTTCGCCGCGGTTGGCGATAAGCAGTCGTTTAAACATCGTTTTGACCTCCCATTGACTGTTATAGTTTACCAGGAGATATTATAACCTGGTACCAATGTTTTTATTATAATATAATTTCAGTGACGAAACAATGGGAAAAGATATGTATACACAGGCTGAATTTTCAGCTTATTTGCCTCGGAGAATGCTTTTGCAGGAGGTTCGGCCATGACAACGGAACTGGCGGAAAAGTTAGCGCTACTGCCTGACAAGCCCGGAGTATATCTGATGAAAGACGAACATGGCCGCATTATCTATGTCGGCAAAGCGGTCAACCTGAAAAACCGGGTGCGTTCCTATTTTCAGGCCAGCCGTGGTCATTCGCCCAAGGTGCTGGCTATGGTGGCCCGGATCGTCGATCTGGAATACATTATGACTGCCTCGGAAATGGAAGCCCTCATCCTGGAATGCAACCTGATCAAGAAGCACCGGCCGAAGTATAATATCAGTCTGAAGGACGACAAGAGCTTTCCCTATGTGAAAGTTACCCTGAATGAGTCGTATCCGCAGGTCTATGTCACCCGCAAGGTGCAAAAGGACGGCGCCAAATATTTCGGACCCTATACCAACGCCGGGGCGGTCCATGACACAATCCGCCTGCTGCGCAAACTGTTTCCCCTGCGTACCTGCCGCAAGCTGGACGCCGCCCGGCCGTGTCTGCAGCATCATATTAAGCGCTGCCTGGCGCCCTGCAGCGGCAAAGTTGACGCCACTCTCTACGGCGAGATGATCAACTCTGTCTGTCTATTGCTGGAGGGGCGCAGCGACGTTCTCATCAAAGAACTGCGCCGCCGGATGGCAGTGGCTGCGACCCAGCTTAATTTTGAGCAGGCTGCCATGCTGCGTGATCAGCTGGCGGCGATCGAGAAGGTGACCGAGAAGCAGAATATCGTCACCGGCTCGGGTGATCAGGACATTATCGGTTTGGCCCGCTCGGCCTCAGCCACCTGTGTCCAGGTGTTCTTCGTCCGCAGCGGCAAGATGGTGGGCCGGGAACATTTTATGCTGAGCGGCGGCGAACAGGAAGAAGACGCCGAGGTGCTGGCGGCGTTTATCAAGCAGTATTACAGCCAGGCGGCCTTCATTCCGCGGGAAGTATTGCTGCCGCTGGCTCCGCCGGAGCAGGAACTGCTGGCCGACTGGCTGAGCGAACGCAAAGGCAGCCGGGTAAGGCTGGAAGAACCCAAACGGGGAACCAAGAATGATTTGGTCAACATGGCGGCCGGCAATGCCGCCGGAGTGCTTGATGAGATGGCGGCCAGGCTGAGTGCCGAGGCCCAGCGTACCGGCGGGGCGGTGTCCGAATTGGCGGAATACCTGGCTCTGCCGGCGCCGCCTGAACGAATCGAGTGTTTTGATATTTCCCATATCCAGGGGGCGGAAACGGTGGCCTCGATGGTGGTCTTCGAGGACGGTCTGCCAAGAAAAGCCGATTATCGCCGCTTTAAGCTACGGACGGTGGAAGGCAAGCCTGACGACTTCAAGTCGATGCAGGAGGTGGTCGGCCGCCGCTATGGGGACGGCAAAGGACCGCTGCCTGACCTGATCGTGATTGACGGCGGCAAAGGACAATTGAGTTCGGCGCTGGAGATCATCCGCGGCCTGGGCCTGACCGAGGTTCCGGTGGTGGGACTGGCCAAGGAATTTGAGTATATTTTCCGGGAAGGCGACAGCGAACCGCTGGTTTTGCCTCGCGACAGTCAGGCTTTGTATTTGATGCAGCGCATCCGTGACGAGGCCCATCGTTTTGCTGTCAGTTATCACCGCAAATTGCGGGCCAAGCGCAATATGGTTTCGGTGCTGGACCATGTGGCAGGGATCGGGGCCAAGCGCCGCAAAGCATTGTGGGATCATTTCAGCAGTCTGGCCAAAATCAAGGCGGCCACAGCGGAAGAGCTGGCGGCGGTGCCGGGAATGACCAAGGCGGCGGCTGATGCGGTATATGAATTCTTCCGGCGGGGATGAGGGGGGAGACCGATGACAGAAAAACCGGCATTGACAGGGATTGTCCTGGCAGGGGGCCGCAGTGTCCGGATGGGCAGCGATAAAGCCAGCCTGCCGTGGAGGGGCGGCGATCTGCTGCACGCCGTGCTCAATGCTTTGACGCCGGTCTGTTCCGAGCTGATTGTCGTCAGTAACTCGCCTCGGGTTATCACCTTGCCGGATGTCAGGGTGGTCGCCGACAGCTATCCAGGCTGCGGGCCTCTCGGGGGGATTCACGCCGGTCTGGCGGCTTCAGGCAGCGACTACAATTTTGTGGTGGCCTGTGATATGCCGTATATCGATGGCCGGGCGGCGAAATATATGGCTGCTGCGGCTTCTGGCTTCGACGTGGCGGTGCCGTTTATCGACGGCTATTTTCACCCGCTGCACGCTGTTTATCATCGGCGCTGCCTGCCTGTGGTCGAGAAGATGCTGACAAGCGGTCGCTATCGGATTGTCGATCTATATCCAGAGGTCCGTTTGCGGCTGGTTAATGCCGAAGAACTGGCTCAATTCAGCCCGGACTTTGCCATCTTCCGCAATCTTAACAGTCCGGCTGATTTGTGTAATTTGTAATATATTACCATGTATGGACCGTCAAACGGCGGCTCATACTAATCAGCGTAGAGGGTTCGTAATGGTCGAGCCAAGACTGGTGCCGGATTTCACGTGAAGTTCGGTATTAGTCGGCCAAAGAGCAGTGCCGGGTTTCGCAAGGAGCTCGGTATTGGTCGGCGGGAAGATCAGCATGTGTCTTGTAAGGCTGTGCAGTAGCCGAAATGTTGCTGTATGGTCGAAAGGGATGTATGGTGGTCGAGCTAAGACTGCCAGGGGTGCTGGAGAAAGTTGCCCGGAAAACTGCGAAATGGGTCTGTCGTTGTCGAGATGATTGCGGCAGGTTCGGCAGGTATCTCTGGTAGTCGAGCAAAGGTCAGTGCCGGTGGTGTAATGCTTGTGCGTGGTCGACAGATTACGTATAGGTATGTAATGATCGGTATTGGCTGTAGCGTAGATCATTACGGGCTCTCTTTATTTTGCGTAAAAACCTTTTGGGAATCGATTGCAATGATGTCCGTGAGTACGGTAAAATAGAGACAGGCATCTTTGAATCGAAAAAGGAGTGGGCGATATGGCAAAATACGTTTGCACAGTCTGTGGCTATGTGTATGATGAGGCCGATGGCGATCCCGACCATGGCGTTGCGGCAGGCACCGCCTTTACGAGCTTACCGGATGACTGGGTATGTCCAGTATGTGGCGTGGGTACCGATCAATTTCAACCCGAATAGCCTGTTGAGAAGGCCCTCCGGCTGGGAGGGTTTTCTTTTGCCGCTTTTCTCTGACCCCAAGATATAGTAAGAGAAATACAAAATAAATACTATATATGGTTTTTTCTAGCAGGAGATCGGTTTGGATTGTCGAAAATTAAAGTCATAATACTCAGAAATATGGGGGAATCGTTGATGATGCTAGTAGAAGGAGTCATGGTCAGTCATCCGGCTGAAATGACATGGGAAGAAGCCACCCAGTATGCTGAAGAGGAAATCGGTCTTTGGCGCGAGAAGGGCAAGCTGCTGGACCGGGTGGAAATCGAGACCGACGGTGGCGACGTGATTGTCACTGCCAAAGAAAAATCGCCGATCCGGCGGGTGCGTCGGATAACCGGCTATTTGAGCGAATTGACAAATTTTAATGACGCCAAACAGGCCGAACTTGGCGGCCGGATGGTGCATTGTAAAACGAACTAATTTATTTCAACAACACTAAAAAGTAGCTAATAAAAACTAGGGCTGAGGCCCTAGTTTTTTGTTGGCAAATACCGTTTTTGGGTAAACTTGTTCTAAGCTAAATTGGTGTCAAGGGAGGCTAGTGTTCGACTTTTGGCAGGTGGGGCAGCCAGCCTTTATCAAGAGTGAGTTTCAGCAGGCGATAGTCGAAGTCGAAGGCGGCGTCCAGCACATCCCGGTATACGGCGGCGATCTCCGGTTTGTAGGTTTGGTGCATAGCGCCCATCACAGCCATCTGCGACATTTTGGCGACATTGGCCAGTCCAAGGGCGATTTCCCGGTCGGTAAAACAGGCGTCATCCGGCATTTGGAGCGGGGCATCGTGGAGCTTACGCCGGGCGAACTGGACGTCAGGCAGACTGGCGCCGATCTGCGCGAGCATTTTTTCCGCCCGTTCCAGCAACCACTGTGTCTGCTCGTCGATGGCTCGCTTGAGCATCGTTCTTAGATCGTGGTCCCTTGCCTGATTGTAGAGCACTTCGAGGCTGGAGAGGTTCTGGCGGCCCGCAGCGACAACGGCCATTAGGCCGGCGGTTTCAAAATAATTGAGGGGCTCTTTGTCGAACATCTGATTGATGGTGGTGTTGACACTGGTGTTGATTTTATCGATTGTAGTCATGAAACGGCCTCCCTTATTGCATTTAATGGCTGTTTTCTTAGAATAGGCACAATTGGTGTTTTTCATACATTTGGGGAGGATTTAATCTGGTGGGACACGAAGTGTTGGGTGATTGGCACACGAATAGGAGGGACTACTGTGGATTGGAATACATTGAAGAAGACGGCGCGGGAAAAATTTGACGGCTCCTGCCGGGTCTGCCCGGTGTGCAATGGCGTGGCCTGCGCCGGCGAAGTGCCGGGAATGGGCGGCTCAGGCACAGGAGCGTCTTTTCGTAACAATATGGCGGCTCTGGACGGCTATCGCCTGAATTTGCGTACCCAGCACAGTGTGAGCGAACCGGTGCTGAAATGCCGGATTCTGGGAATGGATTTGGCAATGCCGGTTATTGGCGCTGCCCTCGCCGGTATCGCAATTAATATGAAAGGTGCTCTGAGTGAGGAGGAGTACGATCTGGCAGTGGTGACGGCCTGCCAGGCGGCTGGGACGATTTGTATGACCGGGGACGGCCCAAACCCGGCGATCTTTGAAACCGGGCTCAAGGCGCTGGTTGCTGCAGGCGGGTGGGGCATTCCGATTCTCAAGCCCCGTGAGACAGAGAAGATTGTGGCCCTGGCGAACAGAGCTGCTGCGGCCGGCTCGCCGGCCTTTGGTGTGGATGTCGATGCTGCGGCTCTGATCAATATGACCAACGCCGGCCAGCCGGTGGGACCAAAAACCATCGAGGAGCTTGCGGACATCAAACGTCAGACAAGTATCCCGTTCATTGTCAAAGGGGTCATGACCTCGGATGAGGCGCAGGGGTGCGTGGAAGCAGGGGTAGACGCCATCGTCATTTCCAATCACGGTGGTCGGGCAATGGATCATACGCCAGGTACGGCCGAGGTGTTGCCGCACATCGCTGAGGCGGTGAAGGGGCAAATCACCATTTTGGTGGATGGCGGGGTGCGCAGCGGGGCGGATGTTCTCAAAATGCTGGCCCTTGGCGCCGACGCTGTTCTCTTGGGCCGGCCGCTGGCGATCGGCACAGTTGGCGGTGGCTGTGAGGGAGCGCAGATGGTACTGAGCAGACTGGCGGCTGAGCTCCGGGCGGCGATGGTGCTGACCGGGACTGCCAATGTTGCCGAAGTGTCAGAGGATATCATCTGGTAAAGTGATCGATAGCAAGTTAGCATCAGAAAGACTTTTTTCTACATATTTATTCATTTAGTTATTTAAAGTAGTAGCAGGAATCTGTATTGGTTGGTAGAATACTATAATTCATTAAACGGTGGAGGGATATTTATGCAAAAGAAAATGTTAGCGGTCGGGTTGGCGGTTGTTTTCTTGCTCACAGCGATCATGGTTGGCTGTGGATCTAACCAACCGGCTCCGCAACAACCAGCTCAGAAGATTATTATTGCTTACACTCCTTGGACTGGATACGGGGCCTTATTTGTAGCTAAAGAAAAGGGAATGTTTAAATCCAGAGGGCTGGATGTTGAACTGCAATCCATCGAAGGGGTAGGCGACCGCAAGCAAGCTCTCGCCGCCGGGAAAATCCAGGGTATGGCTGCATCCCTCGACGTTTCGGTTTCAGCAGTAGCTGAGCTGCCGCTGAAGTTCGTCTGGGCATTTGACTCTTCCGCCGGAGCCGACGGACTGATTGTAAAACCGGAAATCAAGACCATGGCTGACCTCAAAGGCAAACAAGTTGCTTATCACAAAGGTTCTGCCTCCCATCTTCTTTTAGCCGCGCTGCTTGATAAAGCCGGCATGAAAGAATCAGATATCGTCTCTGTTGACATGAAGGCCTCTGAAGCCGCTGCCGCATTCATGGCTGGCAAAGTTGACGCCGCCATTACCTGGGAACCGCATCTGAGCAAGGCGGCCAAAGCTGGCGGTACCATCCTGGCTACCTCGAAAGATACCCCTGGCTTGATCGCCGACGTGCTGGTGTTCAAGGATGACTATGTCAAAGCCAATTCCGCCACAGTCGAGAAAATCGTAGCCGCGATGGCTGAAGCGACTGAGTATCTGCAGAAAAACCCGGCTGATGCCAGCAAACCGATTGCCGAAGCCTTCAAGATGAAACCTGAAGAAGTAGTGGAAGACTTCGCGACCCTGAAGTTCTATGACCTCAAAGGCAACCTCGACTTCTACGGCACCACCGAAAAGCCTGGTCCGATGTACGATGTGGCCAAGCGGGCCGCCCAGTTCTATGTTGACCAGAAGGTTCTGAAAGAAATTCCTGATGTAACCAAGAATATCGATCCGAGCTTTATCAACAAGCTAAAAAAATAGGGTATAATTTTAGGCAGCAAGAGGCTGTTGACAAGGCGCCAGCGCCTATCGCAGCCTCTTTCTTGTACGAATCGGAAGTTTGTACTTTCTAAAGTCGGATGAAACGACTCAGTTTTTGCCTGTTAAGGATGTTCGCCGCCTGGCGCTGAACAAGCTGATCGCATCAAGGCCAAAGTGTTGCGTTGGCTCATGGCAAACCTAGTCTTATCTTAATCTGCCGGGAAGTAACAGGGGGAAGGTGGTCGTGTTGACCAAAAACAACTTATTTATGCCCAAAGCCGCTATTCCGCGACATTTATACTGGCTGTGCAGTGCACTGGCTTTTTTCGTTCTGTTCGCAGTCTGGTCGATCCTCACATACGGCAAGGTTGTCCCGCCGCTTTTTCTGCCTACTCCTGGAGCCATTGTCGCTAGCGCTGTCGAGCTTTTCGGCGAGTTTAACCTGCTGGATGACGTCTGGGCCAGTGTGTACCGGGTGACTGTCGGCTTCGTGGTGGCTGCGGTCATTGGCGTGCCGCTGGGAGTCCTGATGGGAAGCCTCAAGACCTTTGAAGCTTTTTTTGAGCCCCTGCTGGGCTTTATCCGCTATATGCCGGCGTCGGCCTTCATCCCGTTGTTCATTCTGTGGCTGGGGATCGGGGAGAGCGAAAAGATCGCGGTGATTTTTTTCGGCACTTTCTTTCAGATGACGCTGATGGTCATGGATGTGACCAAGAATGTTTCGCTGGACCTTATCAATACCGCCTATACGCTCGGGGTTTCCCAGCGGGGCGTTTTCCGGCGGGTCATCCTGCCAGCCAGCCTGCCGGGGATTGTCGATACCCTGCGCATCACCTTCGGCTGGGCATGGACCTATCTGGTGGTGGCTGAGATTGTGGCCGCCAGTTCGGGTCTCGGCTATATGATCATGCAGTCCCAGCGCTTTTTAAAGACTTCGAATATTATCGTCGGCATTGTGGTGATTGGGATCATCGGCATTGTGATCGATGTGTTCTTTAAATGGTTATACGCCCGGCTCTTCCCATGGCTGGGGAAAGGGGGCGTGCACTGATGAGCGTCAAATTGCTGGTGGAGAATGTGTCCAAGGTTTTTTGCGACAAGAATCGTGAGGTCGTGGCCCTGGAGAATACTAATTTTAGCGTGGCTCCCAACGAATTTATCACCATCCTCGGGCCCTCCGGCTGCGGTAAGTCGACCATCCTCAAGGTCATCGCCGGACTGGAGGAACCGTCAAGCGGCCGGGTTATCCTCGACGGCAAGGAGATCCAGGGGCCGGGCGCGGATCGGGGAATGGTGTTTCAGAGCTATACCCTCTTTCCCTGGCTGAGTGTGGAGGAGAATATCGAATTCGGTTTGGATGTGTCCGGCCGGCCAAAAGCCGAACGTCGCGAGATTGCCCAGCATTATCTGGAGAAGATCGGGCTCAAGGGTTTTGAAAAGGCCTTCCCCGGCAGCCTGTCGGGGGGGATGAAGCAGCGGGTGGCTATCGCCCGGGCGCTGGCCAACGACCCGCAGATTTTGCTGATGGACGAACCGTTTGGCGCACTGGATGCTCAGACCCGGGCGGTGATGCAGGAACTGCTGCTTAGCGTCTGGGAAGAATCACACAAGACTATTTTGTTTGTCACCCATGACGTGGAAGAAGCGGTGTTTATGGGCGATACTGTCTATGTCATGACAGCCCGTCCGGGTCGGATCAAAGCCCGGATCGAGGTCCCCCTTTCCCGCCCGCGCAACTATGGCATGAAGACCTCCGATGTTTTTATCGATATCAAAAAGGAAATATTCGAGCTGATCCGGGAAGAGAGCTGGAAAGCGGCCAACAGCCTTGATATGCTGGAGGATAACCGTGAATAAGGTGTATGACGTCCTGGCTACCGACTGGGGCTACGCGGTGGCTGTTTGGTCGCCCCGCGGCCTGTGGGAGCTGACCTTTCCCCGCCCGGATGCCGCTACCGCGCTGGCGGAGGTGACCACAGAGGCTGTCGCCAACAGCGATACAACCCTGGCCGAGCAGCTCCTGCAGGAACTAAAGCTATATTATACCGGCTATCGCGTCGAATTTGGCGTGCCGATCGACTGGAGCGGCTACACCCCCTTCCAGGCGGCGGTACTGCGATATACCGCCAGCATACACTACAGTGAAGTGACAACCTACGGCCAGGTGGCAGCCGCCATTGGTGCCCCGCGGGCGTCGCGGGCTGTGGGCGGAGCGCTGCACATCAACCGCACCCCGGTCGTGGTTCCCTGCCACCGGGTGCTGGGAGCGGCCGGCAAACTGGGCGGATTCGGCGGCGGACTGGAACTGAAAAGGGCGCTGCTGCTTCTCGAACAAGGGGTAGCTGCAGTCTAACCGGGAAATCGGTGGCGCAAAAATAAGTTGCCAGTGGCCCAGTCCGCAGGATATAATAATCATATTAGCGTTATTCAGGGAGGCTGAGCTGTGGCCGGTTTTCTGTTGCGAATTATTATCAACGCTGTCGTGTTATTTGTTGTGGCTGTGAAATTACCGGGCATATTCGTGGACACTCTGGGCGGAACGCTGTTGGGTGCGGCGATTATCGGTCTGGCAAATGCGGCGATCAGGCCGCTCATGACACTGGCTTCCGCTCCTTTCAATTTGGTCACCCTGGGTGGCTGCACTGTTTTTACCAATCTCCTGGCGCCACTGATGGTGGTAAAGGCCCTGCCGGGTTTTGCTATATCCAGCTTTCTCGCTCCGGCGGCTGGGGTGGTATTGATGACGGTTTGCAGTTATACCCTCTCGAAGGTAATTCACGACCGCTAGGACAAAACGGGAAGCACCTCGCTGAGGTGCTTTTATCTTTTGATTTGAAAAATGGAGGTTGTCATGTCAATCAAACTTGTTGCTGTAGATCTCGACGATACGCTGCTGGACAACGCCCGGAAGGTTTCGGAGCGGACGAAGGTCGCCATTCAAAAGGCGGTGGGTCAGGGGGTGGCGGTCACCTTATCGACCGGACGGATGCACCGGTCGGCGCTGCCTTACGCGTTGGAACTCGCCCTGGATATCCCGTTGATCACCTATAACGGCGCACTGATCCGTTCCAGCCTGTCGAATGAAACGCTGTTTCACCGGCCGATGGCGGCGGAAACGGCCGCCGAGGTGGTGGAGCTTTTCAGGGAACGCGGCTGGTTTATTCAGGTCTATCTCGACGATGTCCTGTATGTGAAGGAACGGGACGCCAGAGCCCGTTATTATGAGGAAGTAGCCGGTATCGAGGCAGTGGCTGTGGGGGACCGGATTTACTCTCTGGGCGGAACGCCGACCAAGCTGCTGTCGGTGGCTGAACCGGAGGAGAACGCGAGAATCCGCACTGTGCTGGCCGAGGTCTTTGGCGAACGGCTGTATGCCACGGTGTCGAAGCCAAACTATCTGGAAATGGCCAATCCCAGCGTGAATAAAGGAGTGGCCCTTGATTTTCTGGCCCAGCGTCTTGGGATTGACCGCACAGAAATCATGGCTGTGGGTGATTCCTTGAACGACATGGATATGATTGAATATGCCGGCTGGGGAGTGGCGATGGGCAATGCCCGGGCAGAGCTGAAAAGGGTGGCCCAGGCGGTGACGGGTGCCAATGACGCCGACGGCGTCGCTGAGGCAATTGAAAAATATGTTCTGAAACCTGCCGGCGAAAAATAACGCCGGCAGTCTTTTTTTTGTTCTGCGTGGCAGGGATTCGCCTTTAAAATGGAGTATTCAATTGATACTGCCGCAATGGCGGCAAACTAAAGCAGGTATCAACTGAGGATGGCGCCTGAAGGCAGAATGCCGCTGAGGTATTTCGCGGCACCGACCGCCGGCGACTGTCGCTTGGTGAATTTAGGGAATTGGAGTGATAATCTGTGCGGATAGTGATAGCTCCGGACTCATTCAAGGGCAGCGTTTCGGCGCTGGGAGTGGCCAATGCCATGGAACAGGGGGTTTTGCAGGTTTTTCCTGAGGCCGAAGTGCTGAAGGTGCCGATCGCCGACGGTGGTGAGGGAACGGTGGAAGCGCTGGTAACAGCCACCGGTGGCCAGATGATTTACGAAGATGTGATTGGGCCGCTGGGCGAGACAGTCAAGGCCTATTGGGGCATTCTCGGTGATGGCGATACTGCGGTGATCGAAATGGCGGCCGCTTCGGGTCTGCCGCTGGTTCCCAAGGAACTACGCGATCCGCGCATCACTACGACCTATGGTACCGGCCAGTTGATGAAGTCGGTTCTCGACCGGGGTCTGCGCAAGATCATCATCGGCATTGGCGGCAGCGCCACCAATGACGGCGGAACAGGCATGGCCCAGGCGCTAGGGGCGCGTTTTTACGCTGCTGACGGCAGCGAGCTGCCGCCTGGGGGCGGGCCGCTGGCCAAGCTGGCAAGCATGGATTTGGGTGGTCTGGATGCCAGGCTGAAAGAGACGGTCATCATGGTGGCCTGTGATGTCGATAACCCCCTTTGCGGCCCCCGCGGCGCTTCGGCGGTGTACGGCCCGCAGAAAGGGGCGACTCCGGCCATGATAGCCGAACTGGATGCCGCCCTGAAGGTGTTTGCTGATGTCGCCAAGGTTGCCACAGGCAAAGATGTGGCCGAACTGCCCGGAGCAGGGGCTGCCGGCGGTCTAGGGGCAGGATTGCTCTTTTTCACCAACGCCAAACTGCGGCCGGGGGTTGAAATCGTTCTGGAAACCACCGGTTTTCCGGCAATGGTTTCGCTGGCCCAACTGGTCATCACCGGCGAGGGGCGGACTGATTTTCAGACTGCCTTTGGCAAAGCACCGGTAGGAGTGGCCAAGATTGCCAAGCAGTATCAGGTGCCGGTGATCTGCATAGCCGGTGGTTTGGGCCAAGGCCATGAAGATGTTTATGCCCATGGAATCGACGGTCTGACAAGTGTCGTACCGCAGCCCATGTCGCTGGAAGAGTGTATGCAGAGCGGCGCGGAGCTGATTGCCGCCGCCACCGCCAGAGCGATGAGACTGATCAAAGTCGGTCAGCAAATGAAAGGCTAAGCATTTACAGCAGCCGGAAAATAGTGTATAGTTAAAAATGGTTAACTCATCTGAATAATTGAGTTAACCATTTCTTTGTTTGGAAGGTTAACCAATAAATATAAAGCAGTTAACAATGCGGAGGCAGAAGGGGTAGTAGCGATGGGTGATATTCGCCAGTTGACCGAGACCGGGCTTTTGGCGGCCTTCATTTTTCTAACTGGTGCGATCAAGGTGCCGGGGCTGGTGCCTGGCACTGAGTTTCAGCTGTCGGCGCCGCTGGCGGTGGCCATTTGCACCGTTTTCGGTTTTCGCCGCTACATCACCGCCGGGGTGATCGCCAGTATAATCGGTTTGGTGCTGGGAACCCAAAACTTCGTCAGTCTATTCATCGCCATGGTGTTTCGTCTGACGGTGGGCGGGGCGCTGGCTGTCGGCGGTACGACCTGGCCGGTAATCGTGGTGGCTGGTCCGGTGGGATCGATGGCCGCCAGGCTTGTTCTGGGGGTGGTCATCGGCGACGCGGCCATTGCTCTTGTAATGGCTGCCGTCCCTGGAATGATCTATACGGCGCTGACCGCCTGGCCGCTTACTTTGGTGATGAAAAGGGTAAAGAACCAGACAGAAAGGGTGCTGACCAGTGCTTTACAGCGTTAGAATGCGGGCCGCCCAAGGCGGAGATCATGTGTGCGGCGGCCGCCATATTTCCGGTGCCGAGCAATTGGTGCAGCCAGGCGAGCTGGCTGATGTTGCCAGGGAAATGTTGGAGCGGGCCACGACTCACAGCCGAGGCAGCGCCGATTTTATTCAGATTACCGTCGAGGCCATCCGGCCGGATGAAATCATCACAGTGCCGCTTTTGCCGGTGACCACCATTGCTGGGGCTGATACGGCCGCCGGGCGCCAGGCGGCAAAAAAGACGCTGCTCGATTTTGGCGTGGCGGAGGTGGCGGCAACTGCCGGATTTGCGGCCCTGACGGCGCTGGATGACAGCATGCGCGGGGCGATGGTACTTTGCGCGGCCACCGGCCGGCGGCTTGATGACCAGGGGATGCGTGGTATCCGGGTGTCGCGGATGGATGCTGTCGATCGGGGATTACTGGTCGCTAGCCTGGACCGGATGGGCTTGGGCAGTGTAGTTCATGTTCGCGAGGCGCTGGTGCTGGCAGCCAAGGTGGCGGCCGCGCCAGGGATGGTGGCGGAACTGTGCTGGTCAGATGACCCGGAATATACGGCCGGCTATGTGGCTTCGACTAGGGGCTATGTCCGGTTTCCCCATCTGAAAGACTACGGCAATCCAGTCGGGGGAAGGATATTTTTCGTCAGACCAGGCTGCGACCTGACCGAACTGAGCGAATATCTTGAGCGGCAGCCGGTGAAAGTGGCGATAGCCGCCGAGGAGGCGATTGGATGAGCGCCATATTAGCCGAACGACTTGCCCTTATCTCCCAACAGGGACTTTACCGCCGGACCATCGATTATGAACCGGTGGACGCCGCCCATGTACAGAAGGATGGCCGGATCTATCTGATGCTGGCTACTAATAATTATCTGGGGCTGACCCATCAGCCGGCTGTTCAGCAGGCAGCGGCAACGGCACTAGCTTTTGGCACCGGCTCGGGCGGTTCACGCCTGACCACCGGCAGCCACTTGGAGTATGCCGCCCTGGAGCGGGAACTGGCGGCATTTAAAGGCTGCGAGGCGGCGCTGGTATTCAACACCGGCTATATGGCCAATGTCGGTGCCATCAGTGCGCTGGCAGGGCCGGATGATATGGTTTTCAGCGACGAACTCAATCATGCCAGTATCATCGACGGCTGTCGTCTGGCCAGAGGCCGGACGGTGGTCTACCGGCACAATGACGCCGCCGACCTGGCTGCCAAGCTGGCGGCTACCGACTGCGCCGGATTGCGGCTGATTGTGACTGACGGCGTATTCAGCATGGACGGGGATATCGCCCCTTTAGATGATATTGTTGCCGTGGCTGAGCGCTATGGCGCGATGGTCATGGTGGATGACGCGCACGCCACCGGGGTGATTGGTCCGGGCGGGCATGGCACAGCTGCCTATTTCGGCCTGCAGGGCAGGATCGACGTTCAGATGGGCACCCTGAGTAAATCGCTGGCGGCTGAGGGCGGTTTTATCGCCGGCAGCCAGGTTCTGATAAATTATCTTGTGAATACCGCCCGCAGTTTCATCTTTTCTACGGCTCTCGCACCGGCAACGGTGGCTGCCGCCCGGGCCGCCCTGGAGGAACTGATCGTCAGGCCCAGTCTGGTGGATAAGCTGCAGGAAAATGCTCGCTTTTTGCGGCAGGCGCTGGCTGAGGGCGGGCTGGCAGTGAGCCCCGGGGAAACACCGATTATCCCGGTGATGGTCGGGGAGGCGGCTGCGGCGACAGCGCTGGCCGAGGAACTTCGCAGCGAAGGAATCATTGTTTCGGCTATCCGGCCGCCGACCGTTCCTCCTGGCAGCAGCCGGTTGCGGATCACTGTGTCGGCAGCCCATTGCCGCGAAGAGCTGGCCGGGGCGGCGGAGTGCATTGTCCGGACCGCAAAACGCCTGGGCATCACAGGGGAGGAAAACTAATGGCTGGATTATTTATTACTGCTACTGACACCGAGGTGGGCAAGACGGTGATCACCGGAGCGATCGCCGCCGGACTGCGGGCCCGCGGACTGGACGTCGGCGTGATGAAACCGCTGGCCTCTGGCGGCGTATCGGATCAGGACGGCCGGCTGGTTGCCGAAGACGCCACCTTTTTGATGAAAGCAGCCGGTATTGGTGAAGCCGAGCGGGATTTAGTGAACCCGGTTTGCCTGGAACCGGCGCTGACTCCGGCGGTAGCCGCCAAGCTCAGCGGCGTTTATATTGACATCCCGGCGGTGCTGACCGCCTTCCAGGAACTTTCTTCCCGACATCAATTCGTGCTGGTGGAAGGGGTGGGCGGAATCACCGCACCACTGTGGGAAAACTATCTGGTGGCCGATCTGGCATTGGCCATGAAGCTGCCGCTGGTGGTGGTGACCCGTCCCAATCTCGGGACCATCAACCATACTGTGTTGACGGTGGACTATGCCCGGCGGCGGGGGATGAATGTGGCCGGTCTGGTTTTCAACGGCTGGAACGCGGGTGAGACGGGAGTGCTGGAAGAGTACAACCTGGCCTATATCACCCGCCTGACCCAGCTGCCGGTTTGGGGGAACTTCCCCCGCAGCGCGGCCATCAGTGTGCCGGAGGCTCGCACCGATGCTCTGGCCGGGCTGGCGGCCGAATACCTGGATATTGACGCAATGATCGCCGCGATGGAGGGAATCTGAAATGCAGAGTATTGAAGAAAAAGATAAGCAGTATGTCTGGCACCCCTTTACCCAGATGCAAGACTGGGTGGCCGATCCCCAACTGGTGATCGCCGCCGGCGAGGGCATCAAGCTGATTGATATTGACGGCAACAGCTACTACGACGGCGTGTCCTCACTATGGCTGAATGTGCACGGCCACCGTAAGGCGGCCATCGATCAGGCCATTATCGAGCAACTGGGCAAGATCGCCCATACCACCATGCTGGGGCTGGCCAGCGTGCCGGCGGCCGAACTGGCGGCTGAGCTGGTGGCTCTTGCTCCGGCCGGTCTGGCCAAAGTATTTTATTCCGACAGCGGCTCAACAGCGGTGGAAATCGGCGTCAAAATGGCCTACCAGTACTGGCAGCTCAAGGGAGTAACCGCCAAACGCAAGTTTCTCACCTTGACCAACGCCTACCACGGCGATACGGTCGGCTCGGTCAGCGTGGGCGGTATCGACCTGTTCCACCGGATTTTTGCCCCCCTGTTGTTCGAGACCCTCCAGGCTCCCTCCCCCTGCTGCTATCATTGTCAGCTTGCCGATCATCCCGAGACCTGCGGCCGGGAGTGTCTGGCAGCGGTCGAAAAACTGCTGGCCGAGAACCACGCCGAACTGGCGGCGATGGTAGTCGAGCCTTTGGTGCAGGGGGCTGCCGGCATCCTCACCCAGCCGCCGGGATACCTGAAGGCGGTGCGGGAGCTTGCCACCCGCTATGGTGTGCTGCTGATCGTGGACGAAGTGGCCACCGGATTTGGCCGGACCGGTAAAATGTTCGCCTGTGAGCATGAGGGGGTCAGCCCGGACATCATGACCATGGCCAAAGGCATTACCGCCGGGTATCTGCCGCTGGCGGCGACACTGGTGACAGAAGAAATTTATAACGCCTTTCTCGGTCAACACGCCGAACAGAAAACCTTTTTCCACGGCCATTCCTATACAGGCAATCCCTTGGCCTGCGCCGCCGCTCTGGCCAATCTGAAGGTATTCTGCGAGGAAAAGGTGATCGCGGGACTGGCAGCCAAGATCGCGACTGCCAAAACCAAGCTGGACTCCTTCTGGCAGCTGGCCCATGTGGGCGATATCCGTCAGTGCGGCCTGATCATCGGCGTGGAGCTGATGCAGGACGTCGCTGCCAAGGTGCCCTTTCCCTGGGAGCAGACGGTTGGAGCGGCAGTCTGCCGGAGGGCGCGGCAATACGGTCTGATTATCCGCCCGCTGGGCGATGTGGTGGTCTTTATGCCGCCGCTGGCCAGTACGGTGGAGGAGATTGAGGCCATGCTGGCGATCATTTACCGCTGTATCAAAGAAGAAACCGAAGCATAACAAAAAAATCCTGGCCTAGGCCAGGATTTTTGCTTTTATTTATAAGGAAGTCATATCATGGAGGTTACTCCTACAGAATTTGCAGCTCTTTTAAGATTATTTTCGTAATTTCCCTGGCCTTCAGGCCGCTCGCGCCATCTGGGGCCTGAATATTGGCGGCGAAGAAATAGCGGTTTCCCTCTTTCTCAACACAGCCGACAAACCATCCGAGAATCCATTTATCATCCTGGAACCCCGAACCCGTTTTCCCCGTGAACCGTATGCCATGATCCTCCGACAAGGTGATATTCTTTTTTACGATCGCTATATTTTCAGGCGAAACCGGCAATTGTCCCGAGTATAATTTGTGCAATAGGTCTACCTGCTCCTGCGCTGAAATCTGTAGTGAAGACCGCAGCCAGAAGGTGGTCAACCCCCCCGAAATATCCCGGTTGCCGTAGTCAATCCGGTCAAGAAAGGCCTGCATTTGTTTGCTTCCAACCCGGGCGGCGACTTCCTGGAAATACCAGACAACCGAATCCCGTGTGGCAGAAGCCAGGGTTTGGTCATGATTCCAAGCTGGAAACATAGGATATTGTGTCCCGTTCCATTTGAATAGCGTATTTCCATCTTCTTTGTCCAGGACACCGGTTTCCAATCCGGCAAGTGAATTGTAAATCTTGAAGGTGGAGCATGGTGACATACGGGTCGTACTTTGCGACTCGTTGAAGACTGTATACTGGTCCTTAGCTTCATCGTATATTATAAATGTACCAGTGTCATAGCCTGCAAAATATTTCCCCAAGTCTTCTCTTACAATATAAGAGGAGGCACTCGCGTTGGTCGTACAGCCAATACTTAGGATGGCAATAGACAGCATAATGATGAATAGCTGTTTCACTTGATCCCCTCCCGCAGTTTATAAGTCTATCTTACTGGGGAATATTGAGAAAAACAATAGCAGTTGTCTAGCGAAAAATAATTTCCGCGCAAGCGGGTTTCTCTGTCACAAAGTCTTTTCCAATTGTTAATAATCGCTTTGGCAGGGGTTGGCGGCGTCAGCGAGAAATATAATGTACAAAAGACGAGGCTGGGTTGGCTGCGAGCCGGTCGGGGGAGGGCGGGTATGAACCGCGAAGAGGTCAAAAAAATACTCTTGGCGCAGGCTTGGGATGAGGTTGTCCGGCTGGCACTGGTTGATCGCAGCATCCTGCGGACCTTGTTTGGCCTCCTGTATGACGCCGATGACTATATCCACTGGCTGGCCATCGAAGCCATCGGCCGGGTGGGCGGGGCAACGGCGGCCAGCGATGAAGAAAAAACGCGGGAAATGGTCCGGCGCCTGCTGTGGAACCTAAACGATGAAAGCGGCGGGACTCCCTGGGGGTCGGTCGGGGCTATCGGCGCGATCGCCGCCAGTCGGCCCGACCTGTTCGGCCATTATCTGTCGCAGCTCTTTCCCTTTCACGAGGATATGAGCTTCGCTGCGGAGCTGATCTGGGCGGTAGTCTTGGTCGGGCGGCATCGGCCGGAATTGGCCGAGGAGTATATTCCCTTTCTCTTTGCCGCCATGGGGCACGACCGGCCGGCCATCAGGGGTTATGCGGCATGGGCGGCCGGGGCGCTGGCCCTCAAGGAGGCCGGAGCGCCTTTGGCCTGCCTGCAAAGTGATCATACGCCTGTAGCCGTCTATCTGGGCCAGGGCATGTATGTCCACACCACCATCGCCGCGCTGGCGGCTGACAGCGCCGCCAAGCTCTAACCGGCAGCTTGCGGATAAAGTATTCTGGTGCCTGGTCCGGCGGGGGATTGGCGGTTTTGCTTTTTTGCCCCGCTTGCCCTATAATTGGAATATACATAGGGGGGATTTTCCATGCAGTTTGTTGCAGACCTGCATATTCATACCGTTTCCAGCGGCCATGCTTATAGTACGGTGCTGGAGATTGCCAAGGTGGCCGCCGACCGGCGCATGTCCCTGATCGCCTTGACTGATCACGGCCCGTCGATGCCTGGTGCGCCTCATGCCTACCATTTCAGCAATCTGGTGGCTATTCCTGAGCGTATTTACGGGGTCCGGGTGCTCAGGGGAATCGAAGCCAATGTCATCGACCGGCAGGGAACCCTCGACCTGGACGAAGCCCGGCTGGCAAAACTGGATATTGTTCTGGCCGGTTTGCACACCATCTGCGCTCCGTATGGGTCGATGACCGAAAATACCGAGATGATGGTCAACGCACTGAAAAACCCCTGGGTGGATGTGCTGGTCCATCCCGGCAATCCCGAATACCCTGTCGATGAGGCGGCCATTGTGCAAGCGGCGGCTGAATACGGGGTGGCGATTGAAATCAACAATAGCTCATTGACGGTTTCCCGGCAGGGGAGTTTGCCGCACTGCGACAATATTGCCTGTCTGGCCAAAGCGCACGGTTGCAAGATTCTGGTCGGTTCCGACAGTCATTTCGCCTTGACGGTGGGTGACTTCGGCGCCGCCGCCGAACTGCTCGAAAAAAATGGTATCTTGCCGGAGCAGGTGCTCAATACTTCGGTAGACCTGGTTCTGGCCCATCTGGATCGGCGTCGGAACAGGCGACAAGCAATAACGAGGTGACAAGATGGAGAATTTCCGGCTGGTAATCGTGACCGGTATGTCCGGAGCGGGCAAAACCCAGGTGGTCAGGGCGATGGAAGACTTGGGTTATTTTTGTGTTGATAATCTGCCGCCGATGTTGATCCCTAAATTCGCCGAACTGTGTGCCCAGTCGGCAGGCAGGGTGAATAAGATCGCCCTGGTGGTGGATATTCGTGGCGGAGAGTTTTTCGATACCCTGATGCAGGTGCTGGGTGATCTGGAAACCCAGGGGTATTTTTATGAAATCCTGTTTCTTGAAGCGTCGGACGAAACGCTGATCCGCCGCTACAAGGAAACCCGCCGCCGCCACCCGATGGCTCCGTTTGGCCGGGTGAGCGAGGGAATCAGCCGCGAGCGGGAACGGCTGGAATATATCCGCGGCCGGGCCACCCATATTATTGATACATCCGATATGGCGCCGCTGCAGCTCAAGGACAAGATCGTCAACCTCTTCTCCGGGTCGCGCAAGACCGAGCAGATGACGGTTACGGTAGTGTCCTTCGGGTTCAAATATGGTATTCCGCTGGACGCCGACATGGTTTTCGACGTGCGTTTTCTGCCCAATCCATTTTATGTGGAGTCACTGCGGCGGAAAAGCGGCCAGACGCCCGAGGTGGGCGAATATATCCGCCAATGGCCGATCACCCAGCAGTTTCTTGAAAAGCTGGGCGGGCTGATCGACTTCTTGGTGCCGAACTACGTCAAGGAGGGCAAAAGCCAGCTGGTCATCGCCATCGGCTGCACCGGCGGCATGCACCGCTCGGTATTTGTCGCCGACAGAATTTACGACGGGCTGCGGCAAAAGGGTTTCAAGGCCAATGTCGAGCACCGGGATATCAAACATAACTTGGTGGAATCTGACTAAGGGGTGCAGTGAATGCATTATCTAAAATGGCTCTACCCCGGAATGAAGTTAAAGCGCTGGCTGCTGTTATTTTCGCTGGGGGTTATTGCTGCCAGTCTTGGTTTGGCGATTGTTTTTAATTATAAATATGTTGGTGTGGTGGAGGAAAATATTTTTCGGGTGGTCTACCGGGCCACAGGCAAATATTATTATGCCGTCACCACAATTGTCGGCATTGCTTTTTTTGGTGTGGGTCTTTCGGTAATGACTCTGGCGACCCGCAAGATTATCCGTTCCGTGATCAGCGTCCTGGTGCCTGAGGGCCCGGATAAGCTGGTGGAGATCATTTTTCAAAAACGCAAGCTCAACCGCGGTCCGGCGGTAGTGGTCCTCGGCGGCGGCACAGGCCTTTCGGTGCTGCTCAGGGGGATTAAGAACGTGACAAGCAATATTACAGCCATTGTTACGGTGGCTGATGACGGCGGTTCCTCAGGGCGCATCCGCCAAGACCTGGGGATGATTCCGCCTGGCGATTTGCGCAATTGTCTGGTGGCGCTGGCTGACACCGAGCCCTTGATGGAAAAACTGTTTCAGCATCGTTTCGGCGGCAAAGGAGACCTGGCGGGCCACAGTTTCGGCAACCTTTTTATTGCCGCCATGACCGAGGTGCTGGGCGATGTCGAGTTGGCCCTGAAGGAGTCCAGTAAGGTACTGGCGGTGCGGGGCCAGGTGTTGCCATCTTCCACCCAGACCATCCGGCTGGTGGCAGAGATGACTGACGGCAGTGTGGTGGAAGGCGAATCGCAGATTCCCTTGGCTGGCAAGACCGTCCATCGCGTCGCCATCCGGCCTGCTGATGTATCTCCGGTCGGCAGCGCCCTCGAGGCCATTCGCGAGGCCGACGCCTGCATCCTGGGGCCCGGCAGTCTTTATACCAGTGTACTGCCCAATTTGCTCGTCCCGGGAATGGCTGACGCTCTGCGACAGACCCAGGCGGTAAAAATCTATATCTGCAATGTCATGACCCAGCGGGGGGAAACTCACGGATATACGGCTTCCCAGCATGTCCAAGCCATCCTCGACCATGTTGGCCCGGGGATTATCGATTATGCCGTGGTCAATGTCCAGGAGGTGGCTCCCGAGCTCAGAGAAGTCTATGCCCGGCAGGATGCCTATCCGGTGGTCGCCGATGTCGAAGCGGTCGAAGCGCTGGGCGTCAAGGTGGTCAAAGCAAATCTGATCAGTGAGACCAATCTGGTGCGGCACGATTCTCTCCGGCTGTCGCGGACCATCATGAGTATGGTATATAAGCTGAAAGCCAGTTCAGAACGGATGAAACTGCTGGACTATTATCTGCTTGCCGAGCATATCAAGGAACCCAAAGAAGATTAGCGGCCTTTAGAGCCTGAATAGCGGAGTGAACCAACATTGTCTTTTTCAACTGATGTAAAAAATGAATTGGCCCGGGTGACGGGTGAACAGGGCTGCTGCCACATCGCCGAGCTGGCCGCCCTCATGCGGATGGGCGGAACCATGCTGATTGGCGGCAACAATAATCTGGGCATCACCTTTACCACCGAAAATGCCGCAGTGGCCCGCAAGGTGTTGATGCTAGTCAAACGCGGCTTTGAGTTGAAGACCGAGGTAATGGTCACCCGCGGCCGCCGACTGAAAAAGGTCAACTCCTACATGATCCGGGTTGCGCCATCGCCGGTGGTCACCGAGGTTCTGTCGGTCCTGGGGATTATGCGCGGTGAAACCCTCAACGCCGGCCGGGATTCCGGGCTCCTGCGGCGGTCTTGTTGCCGCCGGGCTTATCTCAGGGGGGCTTTTCTCGGCGGTGGCTCGGTGAGTAAACCGGAGGGTGAGTATCATATGGAGCTGGTGGCTGGCAATCAGGATTTTGCCAAAACGCTGGTTCGGCTGTTGAAGTCCTTTGGACTGACCGCCAAGATTACTGACCGTAAACAGGATTATGTCGTTTATATGAAGGATGGTGACGCCATCACCTCCTTCTTGCGGATTATCGGCGCCCATAACGCGCTGTTTGCCTTTGAAAATGTCCGGGTGGTCAAGGACATGCGCAATCAAGTCAATCGGCTGGTCAATTGCGAGACCGCCAATTTGCAGAAGACAGTCGACGCAGCGGTACGGCAGGTAGAGAGAATCCATCTGATCGAGCGCCGGCTAGGGTTTGGCAAGCTGCCGCCCAGCCTGCGTGAGACCGCCGAGCTGAGACTCGCCAACCCTGAAGCGACCCTCCAGGAGCTTGTCGATCTGTCTGGCGGACGCCCCGGCAAATCGGGGATGAACCACCGCCTGCGTAAACTGGAGCAAATTGCCGCCCATTTAGAAGAATAAGAGTTCTGAAGGGAACTGTAAAGGAACGGTATTGATAGCAAGTAGCCAGTGATGGGACGGTTCGCCGTCCTTTTTTCGCTGCTAAATAGTAACAAGGCAACGGCAGTCTGGTTTAGTTTACATAATTATAGTGTGCTGTTATAATGAGAGCAGAATAACCGACAGGGGGGCGCGTCAATGCAGAGGATAAAGTGGTTGGTTCTGACCGTGGCCCTGGTGCTGGGCATGGCCGGACAGGCTCTGGCCGGAGGGGCTGACAGCGGACCAGGATCGCTGGATATACTTAAGCTGCCGGAATGGCAGGTGACGGCAGGCGCCTATGGCGGCAGGCTGCTGCTATCTGACAGCCCGGAGATGGTGCCTGCGGACGGTATCATGTATCAGGACACGGTGGTCGGGGATGCGCGGCTCTTCTTTCATCATGTAAACGCCACCACCATCGACAAAAGAATCGTGGTGCTGCTTGAAAACAGCGGTTCAGAAGCCGCCGAGGTGACGGTATACCGCTCTGGTTTGGCAGGACCGGGGGCAGACTGGCTGGCGGTAGGCAAGGCGGCCCAAACGGCCTATCTGGCTGACAAGAACCTTTACTCGGTGACCGTACCGGCCAGGGGGACTGCGCAGTTGTCCCCGGAGCTGGCCAGCGCTGTGGTTCGTCCCAACATGCTGGTCAACGGGATTTTTGACTTTCAGACCAACCGCCCGGTGACCGTCAAAGTGATGATGCTGCCGGTCGGAGCGGACAGTGCCAAGTTCGCCCGGCAGGCGAAAGTGCTGCCAACTGACCAGTACCGGCTGCGCGGCACTTTTGCCGGCAAGGACCGGCTGCTCATTCCGGACAAAGTGTACGATCCGGCCGAGGATGGGGCGGTGGTGATTACCCTGGGGGACAATGTCGTCGACCGCTATCTGGAAGGCATCGATGCCACCGACGGCTCTAAAGTGTTGAACTACGGCAACTGGGGGGTTGTCTACCATGTCTTCCTGCCGTTTACAACCAGCGGGAAGGTTGCTTGTTATCTCAATCCCCGGGGCGGCACTTACGCCGGTGCTCTGGGCGTCAAATACCGCCATGCCGATCAAACTCCGGTAGCCACTCCGGCTGGCAGGCTCTTCTTTGGGGAGGGGGTGTCCAGCGACTTTGCCGCCATCGGAAAATTCGGCGGCAATGAATCACTCTGGCTGACTTTCAGCCCGCCGGGAGCCTCCAATCTGCCGGTGAAGCTGGTTATTATGCCTGGTGAGTAAGGCGGGAACGCATTTTTCGACGGCATCAGTTGTCCGCCATGCCAAACTGTGGTATCATAAATGAGAAACAGCATATTTGCGCAAGGAGGGAACGAGAATGGCGAAGCATATTGCGACAATTAATAAAGCTACCCTGCAACAGACTTTAAAAACCGGTGGGTGTGGGGAATGCCAGACTTCCTGCCAGTCGGCCTGCAAAACGTCTTGCACCGTCGGCAATCAGGTCTGCCAGAAGTAGACCACATACCAAGTCCCCTCGCCCCAAGCGATGGGGCTTAATTTTTTAAAAAGGGTGAATCATGAATATACATCGTTTTACGCAAAATGGACTGAACATCGTACTGGACGTAAACAGCGGTGCAGTACATGTCCTTGACCAGCCGGCCTATGACGTGCTGGGGATTTTCACCGGCGACAATGACCAGGAGGTACTGGCCGTGTTGGCCGACGTATATAGTGAGCCGGTAGTAACCGAGATTTTGGCTGAGCTGCGTTTGCTGATGGCGGAAGGGGCGCTGTTTGCGCCGCCGATCGATACGCCGCCTGTTTTTGATGAGAAGCCGCACGTCAAGTCGCTCTGCCTGCATGTGGCGCACGATTGCAACCTCCGCTGCGGTTATTGTTTTGCCGGCACCGGCGATTTTGGCCACAGCCGGGGATTGATGCCGGTAGAGGTGGCCGAGCGGGCGGTGGACTTTGTCATCGCCAATAGCGGGGCGCGCCGTCATTGTGAGATTGATTTTTTCGGCGGGGAACCGCTGCTCAATATGGATACCGTCCGTCACACTGTGGCCTATATCCGTCGCCGCGAAGCCGAAACAGGCAAAATCTTCAAGCTGACCCTGACCACCAATGCGGTGCTGCTTGATGAGGATGTTGTCGCTTATCTAAATGCGGAAAATATCAGCATGGTGCTCAGCCTCGACGGGCGGCGCGAGGTACATGACCGGATTCGGCCGGGGGCCGACGGGTCAGGCAGCTATGACGAGGCCTATGCAGGGATTAAGCGGTTGGTGGATTCCCGCGGCGGGAAGAATTATTACCTGCGTGGTACCTTTACCGCCCTCAACTTGGACTTTGCCGCCGATGTGGCGGCGATGGCCGACCTCGGCTTTGACCAATTGTCGGTGGAGCCGGTGGTGACCAAGGATGCCGACTACGCGCTGAAGGAAGAGCATCTGCCGCTTCTCTTTGCCCAATACGATGAATTGGCCCGGCATTATCTCGCCCGCCGGCAAGCCGGCCGGCCGTATGAGTTTTTCCACTTCAACCTCGATCTTGCCAAAGGGCCGTGTGTGGCCAAACGGCTGAGCGGCTGCGGCGCCGGACACGAGTATTTCGCCGTCACACCAGAGGGCGATCTTTACCCCTGCCATCAGTTTGTCGGCCGGGAGGACTATCGCCTGGGTGACGTTTTTAGCGGGGTGAAACGACCGGACGTGTCGAGCCACTTCCGCCAGACCCATGTGCTGGCCAAAGAGGCTTGTCACGATTGCTGGGCTCGGTTTTTCTGCAGCGGCGGCTGTCATGCCAACGCCGAACTCTTTCACGCCACCATCGAAAAACCGTATTCACTGGGCTGCGAGCTGCAAAAGAAGCGGCTGGAGTGCGCCCTGATGATTCAGGCGCAGCTGGCGCTGGGTGTCCGGGATGACTTGGCCTGAGTGCCAGAATTTCTCTGTTGCATAGCCAATCAATTAGTGGTAATCTCCACTTAAAACACGTTGGGAGCGGCCGATGAAAAGGGTGCGGATTGGCATTGCCGGTATTGTGCAGGGGGTGGGATTCCGCCCCTTTGTCTATCATCTGGCCCGGCGCCATCAGTTGTCCGGCTGGGTGCTGAACGACGCCGGCGGAGTGGTGATCGAAGCCGAGGGAGCCGCAGCGGCACTGGCTGATTTTGTGGTTGCCCTGAAGACTGAAGCTCCACCACTGGCGGTTATTGCCGATATCACGGTGACGCCGCTGGCGGCGCAGGGCGGCATCGATTTTATCATCAGGACAAGTCAGGTGTCGACCGCTGCGACGGCCTTGGTTTCGCCTGATGTGGCCACCTGCCCCGATTGCCGGCGCGAGCTTGCCGACCCGCAGGACCGACGCTTCGGCTACCCGTTTATTAACTGCACCAGTTGTGGTCCGCGCTACACCATTATCACCGATATCCCTTATGACCGCCCGAACACCACTATGGCCGAATTTGCCATGTGTCCGGCCTGTCAGGCCGAATACGACGACCCTGCCGACCGGCGGTTTCACGCCCAGCCCAATGCCTGTCTGGTCTGCGGTCCGCAGTACCGCTTGCTGGACGGCGGCGGTCGTTCGCTCCCAGGTGATCCGCTGGCTGAGGCCCGCCGCCTGGTTGGTGAGGGGGCCATCCTGGCCATCAAGGGAATGGGCGGTTATCACCTGGCCTGCGACGCCTTCAACGAAAGGGCGGTGGCAGCTCTCCGGACCCGCAAGATCCGCGAGGACAAGCCCTTTGCCGTGATGGGCGGCAGCCTGGAAGCCGTCCGGCGACAGTGCCAGGTAGCGGCCAAAGAAGCTGATCTGCTCGGGGGCACGGTGCGGCCGATTGTGCTGCTGGCCAAAGGGGCCGGCTACCATTTGGCGGCCGCTGTCGCTCCAGGCAACCCTTGTCTCGGGGTGATGCTGCCCTATACGCCGGTTCACTGGCTATTGTTAGACCCGGCGGCTGTCTGGGTGATGACCAGTGGCAATGTCAGTGACGAACCTATTGCCTACAATGATGACGATGCTTTGGACAGACTGGCCGGCATCGCCGACTATTTTCTGGTACATAACCGGAGAATTTATTGCCGGGCCGACGATTCGGTGGCCCGGATTTTTCAGAATAAACCCTTTATTCTCCGCCGCGGCCGGGGCCTGGCTCCGGCCCCTGTTCGTCTGGCGCAGCCGGGGGCGCAGGTGTTGGCCTGCGGCGGAGAACTCAAAAGCACCTTCTGCCTGACCCGGGGAGACTTGGCTTTTTTGAGCTCCCATGTCGGCGACCTGGAGAATATGGCCACCTTCGGGGCCTATACCGCGGCAGTCGTTCATTACCAGCGCCTGTTCGCTGTCAAGCCTGAAGTGGTAGCCCATGACCTCCACCCTGATTACCTGTCGACCCGGTATGCTGAGTCGCTGGATTTGCCCCGGATCGCCGTCCAGCATCATCACGCCCATATTGCCGGCGTCCTGGCCGAGCACGGCTTAAACGAGCAGGTGATCGGCGTGGCCTTTGACGGCACCGGCTATGGAAGCGACGGCCACCTGTGGGGCGGGGAATTTCTGCTGGCCGACTGTTGCGAATTTACCAGGCTGGCCCATTGCCGTTATCTGGCCCTCCCCGGAGGGAGCAAGGCCATCAGGGAACCGTGGCGGCCGGCGGCTTTGCTGCTCCAGGAGTTGTACGGACCCGGTTTTGCCGATATGAATCTTCCTTTGACCCGCCTGCTGCCCGACGGCTGGCAACTGGCGCTGGAGGCTGGGGCCAAGGGCATCAACACCCCGCTGGCGTCAGGGGCGGGACGGCTGTTCGACATCGCCGCCGCCATTCTTGGCATCCGCACCCACATCAACTATGAGGGCCAGGCAGCGATCGAACTGGAACTGGCTGCGGCGGGAGTCAAGGGAGTGGTCCTGCCCTACGACATCACAGTAGGCGGCGTTCCGCGGCTCGATTTTAGGCCGACATTCGCCGCTATGGTGGAAGGGATACTTGCCGGTAGGCCACAGGCCGAACTGGCGGCGGCCTTTCACACGACGATGGCGGCGGCGATTGCCGCTATGACCCGGCAACTGAGCCGGGCGACAGGGATTGGCAAGGTCGCCCTGAGCGGCGGCGTCTTTCAGAATATGACCCTGCTTCAGCAGGTCGTCTGCCTGCTGGAAAAGGAATTTACCATCCTCCTGCCTCGCCAGGTCCCGCCCAATGACGGCGGTTTGGCGCTGGGGCAGGCGGCAGTTGCCATTGAAAGGAGTAGATGAGTATGTGTCTGGCGGTACCAGCTAAAATCGTAGAGAAAGTGGATATGCTGGCGACGGTGGATGTGAGCGGAGTGACCCGCAAAGTCAGTCTGATGTTGGTGCCTGAGGCCGAGGTCGGCGACTTTGTGTTGGTACACGCCGGTTTCGCCATCCAGAAGGTAGACGAAGAAGAAGCGGTGCGCACCCTGGAACTGCTGAAGGAGTTGGCCGGGTATGATGAAGAATAATCAGACCGCCCAAACCCGCAAGACCAGCGCATTTTTCACCACCCAAATCGACCGCCTGATCACCAAACCGGTGCGGCTGATGGAAGTTTGTGGCACCCATACGGTGGCCATTTTCAAGGCCGGCGTCCGCCAGCTTTTGCCGCGCCAGGTCGAGCTGGTCAGCGGCCCCGGTTGTCCGGTGTGCGTCACTCCCAACGGCTTTCTCGATACCGCTGTGGCTTACAGCCGCCGCGAAGATGTTATCATCACCACCTTTGGCGACATGCTGCGGGTGCCGGGCTCCTCTTCCAGTCTCAGCGCCGAAAAGGCGGCCGGTGCCGATATCCGGATGGTCTATTCCCCGCTCGATAGCCTGGATATCGCTGTTGCCAATCCCCAGAAGAAGATTATTTTTTTGGCGGTCGGCTTTGAAACCACGGCGCCGACGGCGGCGGCTTCGGTGCTGGCAGCTGAGGCCGCCGGACTGAGCAATTTCTTTGTTCTTTCAGCCCACAAGCTGGTGCCGCCGGCTCTCAGGGCTCTTTTGACCGCGGCCGAGGTGCAGGTGGACGGGTTTCTCCTGCCTGGGCACGTCAGCGCCATTATCGGCGAAGAGCCGTACCGGTTTTTAATTGAAGAATATAATATCCCGGCGGTTATCGCCGGGTTTGAACCGCTGGATATCCTCCAGTCGGTCTATATGCTGGCCCGGCAGATCGCAGCCGGCACGGCGGCGCTGGAAAACCAGTACAGCCGCATCGTCAAACCGGAGGGCAACCCGACAGCGAGGCAGGTGCTGGCCAGGGTTTATGGCGAAGCAGATGCCAACTGGCGGGGGATCGGTGTCATTCCCGGTTCCGGGCTGGCGGTCAGGGACGGGTACCGGCGCTTTGACGCCATGATGAGTCTGCCGGTAGAGGTGGAAAAGACGCGGGAACCGGCAGGTTGCCGCTGCGGCGAAGTGCTGCGCGGGGTCATCAAGCCAACCCAATGCCCGCTGTTTGGCAAAACCTGCTTCCCTGAGCGGCCGGTGGGTTCCTGCATGGTGTCGGTCGAGGGTACCTGTGCGGCCTGGTACAAGTATGGCGACGGGAGGTGGCAGGGTTGAAAGAGGATAAGGTGCTGCTGGCTCACGGCAGCGGCGGCAAACTTAGCCACGAACTGGTGGCCAAGGTGATGTTGCCGGCCTTTGCCAACGAGGCGCTGGCCGAGCTTCACGACGGCGCCAAAGTCAATATCCAAGGAGCACGACTGGCGTTTACCACCGACTCCTATGTGGTTAAACCGCTGTTTTTTGCCGGTGGCGACATCGGGAAACTGGCGGTATGCGGCACGGTAAACGATTTGGCAATGACCGGCGCGGTGCCGCTCTATCTTTCAGCCGGCTTTATTATTGAAGAGGGCTTTCCGATGGCTGAGTTGACCCGGATTGTCGCCTCCATGCAGGCGGCGGCGGCCGAAGCCGGTGTCCTTATCGTTACCGGCGACACCAAAGTGGTGGAACGGGGAGCGGCGGACGGCATATATATTAATACAGCAGGAATCGGTGCCGTCATCGCCGGCAGCGATATTTCCGCGGCGAGAGTCCGGCCGGAGCAGGATATTATTCTCAGCGGCAGTATCGGCGATCATGCTGTGGCTGTGCTCGCCGGGCGGTATGATCTGACCCTGCCGCAGTCGGTCGCCAGCGATTGCGCCCCCCTGGGCGGGCTGGTCAAAGACATGCTGGCTGAGGTGCCGACCATCGCCATGCTCAGAGATCCTACCAGAGGCGGTTTGGCCACAACCCTCAACGAAATCGCCGCGACAGCAGGGGTGGGCATGCTGCTCGAAGAGGACGCCATTCCGGTGCGTCCTGAGGTTTTAGCAGTCTGTGATCTTCTGGGATTTGATCCACTTTATCTGGCCAATGAAGGGAAAATTCTGATTATCGTCGAAGCTAACCATACACAGCAGTTGTTGTCGCTACTGCGAAAGCACTCGTACGGCAAAGACGCCAGCGTCATCGGCAAGGTGACCTCTGCGCCTGCCGGCCAAGTGGGGCTGCGTACCGCGATCGGCGGTGTCAGGCTGCTGGATATGCTGGTGGGAGACCAACTTCCCCGGATTTGTTAACATCCTGACAGGGTGTACAGCATAAATTTTAGCAAGAGAAGGAGGTGTTTTTATGCGCATGGACTATGGTCTAAAGCTGGAATTGCAGCAAAAACTGGTAATGACGCCCCAGCTGCGCCAAGCCATTGCGATTTTGCAGCTCTCCTCCTTGGAATTGGCTGAGATGGTGGAACAGCAAATGTTGGAGAATCCTGTTTTGGAACTGGAAGAAAAGCCTTCTGTCGAGGTTCCGGAAGAGGACGCCGTTGATCTTCAGCTGAAAAAATATTTCGATTGGGCCGAGTATTTTAACGACGGTACCGACACCGGCTATTCGGCGCCGGTCGCCGACGACAAGCCGTCCTTTACGGCTTTGGCTCCTGCGACTTCCACGTTGCAGGATCATCTGGAATTTCAGCTTCACCTGGCCGTATTGGCCGGTGTAGCCCGCCATATCGGCGGCTATCTCATCGGCTGTATTGATGACAACGGCTACTTGTGCGGCACAGTGACCGAGGCTGCCCAAAACATGGGTGTGAGTGTCCAGACGGTGGAAGATGTTCTCAAACTCATCCAGACCTTTGACCCCCCTGGAGTCGGGGCCCGTGACCTCCGGGAATGTCTCATGATTCAGGTGGAGTACCGGGCAATGAATGATCGCCTGGTTTCTGCGATCGTCGACAAGTATCTGGATGAAGTTGCTGCCGGTCATTACAAGCTGATTGCCGATAAATTGGCCTGTACGCCGCATGATGTGCAGCGGGCCGTGGATTTAATCCGTACTCTCGATCCCAAGCCGGGCAGAGCCTTTTCCAGCGGTGACCAGCCGTGTTATATTATTCCCGATGTGACCATTGAGCGGGTCAGTGGCAATTATGTGATTATTATCAATGATAGCAATATTCCCCATTTGACGATCAACCCTTATTATCGGCGTATTGTCCGGGACGCGGACGGCGAAGCCAAGAAATTTGTGGAAGGGCGGATCAATGCTGCAGTCTGGCTGCTCAAGAGTATCGAGCAGCGCCGTCGTACCCTGTACAATGTCGTCGCCACCATTATTGAACTGCAGCGGGATTTTTTCGATTATGGTTCAAAGTTTTTGCATCCCTTGACGATGAAAAAAGTGGCCGACCAGGTGGGTATTCACGAATCGACCGTCAGTCGGGCTATTGCCAATAAATACGCTGAAACTCCCCACGGTGTGGTCAGCCTGCGTACCTTTTTTACCGCCGGGCTTCAGGGAGTTGACGGAGCCAGTTTGTCTGCCTCTACTGTCAAACGGCTGATTAAGGACATGGCGGGACAAGAAGACCCTGGACATCCTCTGAGTGATCAGGCGATGGCCGAATGTCTGGCTGGCCGGGGAATTACCGTTTCCCGGCGCACGGTGGCCAAATATCGGGAAGAACTTGGTATCCAGTCTTCCGCCAAACGCAAACGCTACTAGTATTTTCCTGCAGTAGGACAAAACCGCTCCAGCTGGCGCTTGAGCGGTTTTTTATTGCAAAATTGAAAAAACGGCGCTGATTTTCGGGAGGATTCTGCGAAGCGGCGGCGAAATTTGTGATCAATGGCTCATCAGTGATGAGTGGTTGGATGATGGGATGGGTTTCGGTTGCGTATCCTATAGTTCCGCCTCGTCGCGATGGGTTTATTTTATTTTGCTGGAAGAGGTGACTTTCGGCGAATTCTTTGCCGGAGACCGCTGCTGGCCGGGACAAGCTTGTATCCCCGGCCGATCAGGGCAAAATAAAGCGAAACCATTACATAATTTGGGGGAGTTAGTTTTGAAGCCAATAGATCCTTATGCAGCTGGTAAGTTTTCCGCCAATCCGTATGCCGCGAAGCGGGCGGTATTAGGTCCTCTGGCCGTGGTGCTCGACGGTAGGATGGATGACCGCGGTTTGCTTTTGATCAAACCGATCTCCCGCTGCATCCGCCGCCATGATATTCACGAACTCATCCTGACCGATGAAGCGGAGGCAAAACCGGGAGCGGTGGTCAATCGCATCGCCTATCTCGGATTTGTCGAAATCGAGCAGGGAGGAGTCATTGTCGAAGGGGACGCGGTATTTCTTGCCGGTGAGAAGGTTGGAGTACTGGCTGGTTTTGATGAGACCCACATGCCCAATCACTTGAACATTGTAATCCGGACTGAAACCATGATTTCCGGTTCGATGCTGGGGGCAAGATTGGGAATGAAAGTTTGTTTCGAAATGCTGACAGGGGGTGATGTGTAACAGGAGACCGGTATCTGAATTACCTTTGACTCGGTTACCGATCAAGTTATAAATCGAGGAGGTCAATTATGCAGGTTGTAATCCTTTCGCTGGCGGACTGGTTGTTTATGGCTTTCGTTATCATAACCTTAGGTTGCCTTGCTACCCGCCGCGATGCGCTGCTTCCGACTGCTGTCGGGTTGGTGGTCGTCGGAGCCGTTCTGAGTCATAGTTTTATCGGCGGTCTTATGGTCGCATTCAACGCCATCATGGCCTCAACTACCGATTTATTGAACATTATTATCGTCATTGCTCTGATTGTGATGATGACAAAAACGATGGAAGATATGGGTTCGGACCGGTTGATGGTTGTCCCCATCCGCGGTCTTCTGGGCAACGCCTATATTTCCTACTGGGTTATCGGTTTTGCGATGCTGATCCTGTCCTGGTTCATCTGGCCGACACCGGCCGCGCCCCTCCTTGGCGCCCTGGTGGTGCCGCTGGCCATTGTCAGCGGGCTGCCGCCGATGATTGCCGCCATGGCGGTGTCGATATTCGGCAAGGGAGTCGGGCTTTCCAGTGACTTTATCATTCAGGGATCACCGGCGGTTACCGCCAAGCTCACCAATATTCCCATCAACGAGATTATTTCTTCCAGCATCCCGGTGTGGGGCGCGATTTCCATCACCGCCGTCCTTGTTTCTTATTTCATCGCGTTCCGGACCATCAAAGCCAGTAAAAAAGACGGTGGCCCTGTCAGTATGAAAGGCTCGACCATTAGTCTGGAAGACATGCAGATCAAGGCGGCGGCTACCTCGACCGTCAACGCCAGCCCTATCGGCCGGGTGATGGCCTGGGTCATCCCGATCGCGCTGCTTACCGATATTTATTACATGGGTGCCCTGGGGCTGCGGGGCGGCAAAGCCACCGCCCTCATCGGCGGTACTGTGCTGATGATTACCATGGTCAGCTGCATTTTCCAGTACAAGGATCAAGCTTTCTCCAAGGCCATGGATCACGCTCGAGCCGGCTGGATGTTCGCCGTCAAGGTGTTCGGTCCGGTGGTCATTATCGCCGGTTTTTTCTGGCTGGGCGGCGACTCCATCAAGACCATCCTTGGCGACAAAAGCGCCACCGGCCTGATGTTCCACTGGGGCTACTGGATCGCCGAACATGTGCCAATCAATAAATTCATGGTTTCACTGGTGGTTACCATCTCCAGTATGCTCGGCGCCTTCGACGGCTCGGGCTATGCAGCCATCCCGCTGGGGGCGAGTATCGCCATGGCTCTCGGCAAACCCATCGGGGCAAACGTCTCGGTGCTGGCAGTCCAGGCTCAGATGGCAGCCATCTGGACCGGAGCCACTCTTGTTCCCTGGGGCTTTTTGGCGGTGGCGGCCGCCATCTGCGGTGTCGATCCGAAGGATCTGGCCCGCCGAAATCTGTGGCCGACACTGATCGGCCTGGCTGTCGGGGTCATTGTAACAGCGTTTTTGGCTTAGCGGTATTGCCCAACTTTGGCGGCCTGATGACAGGCCGCCAAAGCTATTGGAAGAATGGACTGCTTTACAGGAGAAGGGATATACCCCCAAGCACGGCGAATGAAAAGGCAAGTGAGATCGGCAGAAGCGAAAACACGCATTTTTTGGAGGAGAGAAGATGACAAGAAAAGTGGTAATCGTCGGCGGCGGCTGGGCGGGCAGCGCCGCGGCGCTGGCTGCCAGCATGGCGGGCTGCGAAGTAGAATTGTTTGAGCGGATGGATGCGCTACTGGGCACCGGTCTGGTGGGCGGCATTATGCGTAACAACGGCCGGTTTACCGCTACCGAGGAGGCTATCGCCCTGGGGGGCGGTGATCTTTTTGCTATTACCGATCGCGTTTCGCGACACAAAAATATCGATTTCCCCGGCCATAAGCACGCCAATCTCTACGATGTCTGCCTTGTCGAGCCGGCTGTCCGCCAAGCGCTGCTGGCGGCAGGAGTCAAAGTCAATCTGAAAGCCCGGGTGCGGGATATCGAAGCTGCAGACGGCGCCATTACCAAAGTAATCGCCGACGTCTTCCACGGCGAGACCATCATAGCTGACGGCGATGTTTTTGTCGATGTTTCCGGCACTGCCGGACCGCAGGGCAATTGTATGAAATACGGCAACGGCTGCGCGATGTGTATCTATCGCTGCCCGACTTTCGGCCCGCGGTTTAGCATCGCCGCCAAGGCCGGCGTCAAGGAACTGGTCGGGGAAAAGGCTGACGGAACTCTGGGGGCGATGAGCGGTTCCTGCAAGCTACATAAAGATTCGTTATCGCCGGAAATTCAAGAAGAGCTCAACCGAACCGGGGTATGTGTCGTCGCGGTTCCTGCCTCGCTGCAAAAAAGCATGGAATCGCTGGGGCAAAAGGCCTGTCAGCAGTATGCACTGAAAGAATTCGCCGAAAATGTGGTGCTGCTGGACACCGGCCACGCCAAACTGATGACTGCTTATTATCCGCTGGAGCTGCTGCAGCAAATCCCCGGGTTTGCCAACGCCCGCTTTGAAGATCCTTACGCCGGCGGTATCGGTAACTCGATGCGCTATTTCGGCATGTTGCCGCGGGACAACGCCCTCCAGGTCGAGGGGCTGAAGAACGTCTTTTGTGGCGGTGAGAAGGCCGGTCTGCTGGTGGGGCACACCGAGGCCATCGTCACAGGCACCTTGGCCGGGCACAACGCTGCCAGGGCGGCTTTTGGCCTGGAACCCATCACCCTTCCCCGCACCCTCGCGATCGGCGACGCCATCGCCCACGTCCAGGAGAAGATGCAGACCAAAGAAGGCCTGACTAAAAAATACACCTTCTCCGGTTCGGTTTATTTCGAAAGCATGAAACAGCAAGATCTTTATACAACTGACATTTCCGCCATAAAAAGACGGGTGGAGAATACCGGATTAAGCGGAGTCTTTGCCAGGAAACTGAGTTAGCCGATGCAGAGTTTGCAGGAGGTCACCGCCAGACGGTATAGAACCGATTGGCAGGGTAAATGGCTTTATGGTGAATGAGCGGGACAAAATGGAATATGCCGTGCTGATGGCTATTTGCGACAAGGCTCTGCCGATGGGGTGCGGCGCAATCAGTCAGCTTCTCGCCAGCCAGGGACACAATATCAGTGAGGCGACGATCGGCAGAATGCTGCGATCTATGGATCATCAGGGATTTACCGTAAAGACCGGATTTCAGGGCCGGCTGCTGTCGGCCCGCGGCAAGGTCCGCGCTGCCCACCTGGAAAATCTGCTGAAAAGCCGGCAGTGGGGGGAAGAGTTCGCCAGCGCCCTGCGCGGACAGACCAAGAAGCACCTCCAGGAGGTCCTGGTGGCCCGGCGGGCCATCGAAGGTGAGCTGGCTTACCTGGCGGCTGTCAATCCAGCCAAGGGTGAGAGTAAAGTGCTGCTGGAGGCTCTGGAGGCCCAGCGCCAAGCTTTGGCCATTGGCGGTGGGGCCGCGGCAGAAGATGCCGACTTTCATGCCGTCCTTTCCCGCATGGCCCGCAACAGGGTGCTGGAGGCCGCCATCCTGCTGATCCGTCAGGATACTCAGCTGTCGCCGGTGCTGGAGTATATCCGCCGCCATGTGCACAGTCTGGTGTACATCGACCATCAGAAGATTGCCGAAGCTGTGATTTGCGGCCGGCCGGACGAGGCCAGGCGAGCTATGGTTGGACATATCAACAATTTAATCAAGGACGTGGAAAAGTACTGGAAGCTGATTGGTGCCCAGTCGATGGGAAAAGAGCGCGGCTAAAAGCCGTGCTTCTTTTTTGTAAAAAAGGTTTTTTGCCAACCAGCAGGGAATTTGTCCGAAAAAGCAAAAGGAAGGCTGCTATGGACTATCCGTTGGCGATATTTGCGGGACGGACGGCGATGGCGTTTGTCGCGGTGGCGTCAGGCTATTATCTTCTTTATATCCTTTTGGGGTGGCGGGAACGCCGGGGCGCCCTTGCCGGCCGACTGAAGCCCCTGGTTGAATATGCCCGGGTCAGTCACCCTTATCTCGCGTCGCTGATTTCGCTGACTGTCATTTATCATGTTTATGTGATGTGGATGACCCACCCGCTGCTGGACCAAAAAGTAATGACCGGGATTTCGGTTTCAGCCGCGGTTTCACTGATGGCCAACTCGGGCTGGGCACTGGTCTTTCGTCCTCGCAGCAGCTATCTGCGCCGGGGGCATCGGCTGGGTATGTTTCTCCTCCTGGTGGTCATGGCCTTTCATCGCTATCTTTGATGGCTGAGTGATTCTGGAAAATTTATTTGTAAAGTTTTCCGGATTTTTTTTTTACCCAGCAGGAGTAATTTTTCTGGCGACGAAGTAAAATAGTGTTAGGAATTTATTTTTTTCCTGCGTTGGGACAAAAATGATTCCAGCGGGACAAAATTTGACCCGGGAGACACTAATAGTGGAAAAAGCAACCGAATTACACCGGAAAATCGCTCCCGAACTGGTAGCGGCCATCGAAGAACGGTACACTATTCTGCGCCATATCCGCTATGCCCAGCCCATTGGCCGCAGGGCCCTTGCCACCATGCTTGATGCCAGCGAACGGACGGTGCGGACACATATCGACTTTTTGAAGACAGCCGGGTTGATCGAGTTTTCGCCTCTGGGCATGGCCATCACTGATGAGGGTGTTGCGTTGCTTGATGATCTGGGTTGTTATGTTCGGGTTCTCTCCGGCCTGTCAGAACTAGAGCAGGAACTTGCCGACGGCCTTGGTCTCCGCCAGGTAATCGTCATCCGAGGCGACAGCGATGTCGATATCGCTGTGAAGCGCGAGCTTGGCCGGGCAGCCGCAGGGTTATTGGGCCAATTTCTCGGCAACAATATGATTATTGCCGTTAGCGGCGGCTCGATGATGGCTCAGGTAGCCGAGTCGGTCGGGATCAATATGCCGACAACGACGGTGGTGCCGGCGCGCGGGGGACTGGGCGAGCGGGTAGAATACCAGGCCAATACCATCGCCGCAGTCATGGCGACCAAGCTGGGCGGTAAATATCGCATGCTCCATATCCCGGACGGGGTGGGCGAAGAGGCGCTAGAGGTCATTTTGGCCCGGGACGCCAATATTCGCGTGGTAGCGCAGATGATAAAGCAGGCTGATATTTTGATCACCGGTATCGGTGAAGCGGCAGCCATGGCTTTTCGGCGCGGCGTCGACGAGCCGACCATCAAGCAGATCGAAGATCTGGGAGCGGTGGGCGAGACGCTGGGGCAATATTGCACCCTCCAGGGTGAAGTGGTTTATACGACCAGTAGTGTTGGTTTACACCTGAATGACCTTACCGGTATCGGCAAGGTGATCGCGGTGGCAGGCGGGCGGCGCAAAGCCGCTGCAATTGTCGCAGTGATCGCCGCCGGTGGCCAGGATATCCTGGTGACTGATGAAGCCGCTGCCAGGGCCATTCAGGCGATAATAAAAAATAAGCATATACAGGAGGAATTATAATGGCAACAAAAGTAGGTATTAACGGTTTTGGACGGATCGGCCGCAATGTTTTCCGGGCGGCGCTCAACAATCCTGGACTTGATATCGTGGCAGTCAACGATTTGACCGACGCTGAGACGCTGGCTCATCTGCTCAAGTATGATTCGATTCATGGGACGCTGGCTGCTGATGTCAAAGCCCAGGAGGGCAATATTATCGTCAACGGCAAGACCATCAAAGTGCTGGCCGAGCGCGACCCCGCCAATCTGCCCTGGAAAGCGCTGGGAGTGGACGTTGTGGTGGAATCCACCGGCCGGTTTACCGATGCTGACAAGGCAGCAGCTCATATCAAAGCAGGCGCTAAAAAGGTAATCATTTCGTCTCCGGCCAAAGGCGAGGATATCACCATCGTCATGGGCGTAAACGACAGCAAATACGACCCCGCCAAGCACCACATCATTTCCAACGCTTCCTGCACCACCAACTGCCTGGCACCGTTCGCCAAAGTACTGAATGATAAATTCGGCATTAAACACGGTATGATGACTACTGTCCATTCCTATACCAACGATCAGTCCATCCTTGATCTGCCGCACAAGGATCTCAGGCGGGCCCGGGCGGCAGCGATGTCGATCATCCCGACCACTACTGGTGCCGCCAAGGCCGTTGCTCTGGTTATCCCTGAACTGAAAGGCAAACTCAATGGTTTTGCCATGCGGGTGCCGACTCCCAACGTATCAGTCACCGACCTGGTAGTCGAGCTGGCAAAAGCGGCGACCGCCGAGGAAATCAACGCAGCACTGAAAGCGGCGGCTGAAGGCGAACTGAAGGGCATTCTCGATTTCTCGAATGAGCCGCTGGTATCGCGTGATTACAACGGCAACCCCCATTCCTCGATCGTAGATGGCCTGTCCACTATGGTGGTCGACGGTACGCTGGCCAAAGTGGTATCCTGGTATGACAACGAGTGGGGTTATTCCAACCGGGTCGTTGATCTGGTGATCTTCATGGCCAAGAAAGGGCTGTAATCGCTGCAGCCAATAGTTCCAATACAAGGGTCACAGCCAGTGACCCTTTTTAGGGGGGCGGGTTATGGATAAGCAAACCATCCGGGATATTGATGTCACTGGCAAAAAGGTACTGGTACGGGTCGATTACAACGTGCCGCTGGATAAAAAAAGCGGCGCCATTACTGACGACACCCGCATCGTGGCCACCCTGCCGACACTGAAGTATCTGCTGGAAAAACGGGCGGCGGTCATTCTGGCGGCCCATCTCGGTCGGCCCAAGGGCGCACCTGCACCAGAGTTTTCCCTGGCGTCGGTAGCCAAACGATTGGCCGAGCTTCTGGGTCAGGAAGTCCTGTTTGCCCCCGACTGCGTGGGGCCGGCAGTGTCGGCCATGGCCAAAGAGCTAAAAGGCGGCCAGGTGCTTTTGCTGGAAAACCTTCGTTTCCATGGGGAAGAAGAAAAGAATGATCCGGCTTTTTCGCAGCAATTGGCGTCCTTGGCCGAGGTACTGGTGAATGACGCCTTTGGGGTGTCTCACCGGGCCCATGCTTCGGTGGAGGGGGTCACCAAATTCCTGCCGGCGGTGGCTGGTTTCCTGATGGAGAAGGAAGTCGCCTTCCTCGGCCAGGCGGTGAGCAGCCCGGTCCACCCGTATGTGGCGATTATCGGCGGCGCCAAGGTTTCGGACAAAATCGGCGTTATCGCCAATCTTCTGACAAAGGTCGATGTATTGATTATCGGCGGCGGCATGGCCAATACCTTTATCGCCGCGCAGGGCTACGCCACAGGCAAGTCACTGGTGGAAGCCGATAAACTCGACTTGGCGAGGGAGCTGTTGGAAGACGCCGGCAAGCGGGGCGTCAAGCTGCTTCTGCCGACAGATATGGTGGTCGCCGACAGGTTTGCCGCCGATGCCGCGACAAAGGTAGTGGCAATCGACGCCATCCCAGCTGACTGGATGGCTCTTGATATCGGACCGGCCAGCGGCAAGGCGTTTGCCGACGCTCTGGCAGGTGCCAAACTGATTGTCTGGAACGGCCCGATGGGCGTGTTTGAGATGGATGTTTTCGCTAAGGGAACCGAAGCGGTGGCCCGGGCGGTTGCCGACTCCAGCGCGGTTACCATTGTCGGCGGCGGTGATTCGATCGCGGCAGTGGAAAAAGCGGGGGTTCAGGATAAGATCAGCCATATTTCCACCGGCGGCGGTGCGTCGCTGGAATTCCTTGAAGGTAAAGTGCTGCCGGGAATCGCAGCCATTCGTAATAAATAGACGGGAGTGATGTATATGCGCAAGCCGATTATCGCCGGTAACTGGAAGATGCATAAGACAGTGGCCGAAGCAGTGGCGCTCATCCAAGACCTGAGTAAACTTGTCGCCGGAGCGGCGGCAGACGTGGTGGTCTGTCCGACTTTTACCGCTCTGTATCCGGCTAAAAGCGCCCTTGCGTCCGGCATAAAGCTCGGCGCCCAGGACGTCTACTGGGAGAACAAGGGGGCCTTTACCGGACAAATCGCTCCGGTCATGCTGAAGGATGTGGGCTGTGACTATGTCATTATCGGTCACTCCGAGCGGCGGCAGTTTTTTGCCGAGACCGACGAAACCGTCAACAAGAAGCTCAAGGCAGTGATTGCCGAGGGGCTGACCCCCATCTTTTGCGTCGGCGAGTCGCTAGCCGAAAGGGAAGCCGGGACTACCGAGAAGGTGGTGGGCGGCCAGGTCAAAAATGGACTGGCTGGCATTCCTGCTGAGCAGGTAGCAGCTCTGGTTATTGCCTATGAACCCATCTGGGCCATCGGCACCGGCCGGACGGCGTCGGCTGACGACGCCAACGCGGTGTGCGCCTTTGTCCGTAAGACGGTGGCAGGCCTTTATGATGAGGCGACAGCCCAGAAGGTAAGAGTTCAGTACGGCGGCAGCGTCAAACCGGAAAATATCGCTGAGCTGATGGCCAAGAGCGATATCGATGGTGCACTGGTCGGCGGTGCCAGCCTGGATGCGGCAACCTTCGCCAAAATCGTAAAATTTTAGGCTTTGTGGCATTTGCAGTTAAAGGAGATATGGCATGGGTAAGCTTCAAAATCCAATCGCCCTGTTGATTCTCGACGGTTGGGGAGTCGGACAGGCGAATGATCCCAGCAACGCGATTGTTCAGGCCGGCGCGCCGCATATTACCATGCTGTCCGAGGTTTATCCCACAACCACCCTGACCTGCTCCGGTGAGGCGGTAGGCCTGCCGGAAGGACAAATGGGGAATTCCGAGGTCGGGCATTTGAATATCGGCTCCGGCCGGATTGTATACCAGGAACTGACCCGCATCAGCAAAGCGGTCCGGGATGGAGATTTTTTTACCAACCCGGTGCTACTCGGTGCCATGCGGACGGTCAAACAAAATAACAGCGCCCTTCATCTGATGGGGCTTGTCTCTGATGGTGGCGTCCATAGTCATATTGAGCATCTGTACGCTTTGCTTGAAATGGCGAAGCGGAACGGCATCACCACCGTGTATATCCATGCCTTCCTCGATGGCCGGGATGTGCCGCCGTCCAGTGGCTTAGATTTTATCGACGCTCTGGAGAAAAAGACGGTGGAGATCGGTATCGGTCGCATTGCCAGCGTCGCCGGACGATATTATGCCATGGACCGCGACAAGCGCTGGGAGCGGGTCGCCAAAGCCTATGTCGCCTTGGTGTCCCGAGAAGGCGAGCACGCCTCGAACGCCAGGGTGGCAGTGAAACAAGCCTACGCCCGCGGCGAAACCGATGAATTTGTTTTGCCGACGGTGATTGACAGCTGCTCTGAATGCGGCATTAGTGCCGGCGACAGCGTGATCTTCTTCAACTTCCGTCCCGACCGGGGCCGGGAGCTGACAACGGCGTTTATCGACAAAGATTTTGCCGGGTTCGAGCGCCGCAAGGGATTTATGCCGGTTCATTTTACCACCATGACCCAGTACGACGAAACCTTTGACATCCCTGTGGCGTATGCGCCCCATCTCTTGACCAAGACGCTGGGGGAAGTGATCAGTGAGGCTGGACTGACTCAACTCAGGATTGCCGAAACGGAAAAATACGCCCATGTGACCTATTTCTTCAACGGCGGCGAGGAGAAGCCTTTCCCCGGCGAGGAGCGTATTCTGGTTCCGTCGCCGAAGGTGGCTACTTATGATCTGAAGCCGGACATGAGTGCGCTGGAGGTTACCGACAAGCTGGTGGCTGAGATCAGGTCAGGGAAATTTGATTTTGTTATCATGAACTACGCTAACGGCGATATGGTTGGTCATACCGGAATCCTGCCGGCGGCCGAGGATGCGGTCAATGTTGTCGACAACTGCGTCGGCCGGGTGGCAGAAGCCATGCGGGAACGCGGCGGCATCACTTGTATTACCGCCGACCACGGCAACGCCGAGCTGATGGTTGACCCGGTGACTGGGGAGCCGTTCACCGCCCATACCACCAATCCTGTGCCGTTTATTCTGGTTTCAGAGGCTCATCGGGGCGCCAAACTCCGCGCGGGAATTCTGGCTGATATCGCTCCCACCCTTCTCGGCCTGGCGAACATGGCCGTACCATCGGAAATGACAGGGAAGAGCCTGATTATAAAGGAGGATAAATAAATGACAACAATTACTGATGTATATGCCCGCGAGATTATGGATTCCCGGGGCAACCCCACCGTCGAAGTCGACGTGGTGCTGGAAGACGGAACCATCGGCCGCGCTGCAGTGCCGTCCGGTGCATCCACCGGTATGTATGAAGCCGTAGAGCTGAGAGACGGTGACAAGGCTCGCTATATGGGCAAAGGAGTGCTGAAGGCGGTGGAAAACGTCAACAGCATCATCGCCCCCGAAGTGGTGGGGATGGACGCCCTCGACCAGATCGGCATCGATCATGTCATGCTGAAATTAGACGGCACGCCGAATAAAGAGAAATTGGGTGCCAATGCCATTCTCGGCGTTTCCATGGCAGTTGCCAAAGCGGCTGCCGGAGTCCAGGGAATGTCGCTTTACCAGTACCTGGGAGGGTTCAACGCCAAACAGCTGCCGGTTCCGATGATGAATATTCTCAACGGCGGCAAGCATGCTGACAACAATGTCGATATTCAGGAATTCATGGTTATGCCGGTAGGCGCCGTTTCCTTCGCTGAAGCCCTCCGGATGTGCGCTGAGGTCTATCACGCACTGAAGGGTGTGCTCAAAGGCCGCAACCTGAGCACCTCCATTGGTGACGAAGGCGGCTTTGCTCCTAACCTGGCTTCCAATGAAGAAGCACTGAAGGTTATTCTCGAGGCCATCCAGAAAGCTGGTTACAAACCAGGCGAACAAATCTGTATCGCCCTTGATCCGGCCGCTTCGGAATTTTTTGAAGACGGCAAGTACAATCTGGCTGGCGAAGGTGTTGTAAAAACTTCGGCTGAGATGGTGGAATACTACGCCGGGCTGGCGGCCAAATACCCGATCATTTCCATCGAGGACGGATTGGCCGAAGACGACTGGGACGGCTGGAAATTGCTTACTGACAAGATTGGCGACAAGGTCCAAATCGTTGGCGACGATCTCTTCGTTACCAATACCGAGCGTCTCAGCCGTGGGATCGCAACCAAGACCGCCAATTCCATCCTGATCAAGGTCAATCAGATCGGGACCCTGACCGAGACTTTCGATACCATTGAAATGGCCAAACGGGCCGGTTATACCTGCGTCATTTCCCACCGTTCAGGTGAAACTGAGGATACGACCATCGCCGATATCGCTGTGGCGGTAAACGCCGGACAAATAAAAACAGGCGCGCCGGCCCGTACCGACCGGATCGCCAAATACAACCAGCTGTTACGGATTGAGGAAGAGCTGGGTGAACTCGGACAGTACAATGGCAGGAAAGTTTTCTACAATCTCAAATAATTTCCAACAGAGGCGCCGTGAAAACGGCGCCTTTTTTTATGCGTCAGGATGGCTGCAATAGCAGTAATGACAAGCTTTTTTCCGCGATTGCGTATAATCACACAACGAATGAATAAAAATATCTTAGTAAGCGTTGTCAAGTGTATAACGATTTGATAGAATAGAATGGTACAATGGGTAGGGGGTGTTAATGAAGTGGCTATAAATTTGCTTATGATCCTGGACGCCGTCATTTCGATTGCTTTGATTGCCGCGGTTGTCCTTCAGTCAGGTAAAAGCGCTGGCATGTCGGGCTCGATCGCGGGCGGCGCGGAAACCATATTTGGCGGTAAGAAGAAAGGGTTGGACGAACTTCTGTCTAAAGTGACGATGGTTCTGGGAGTGGCGTTCGGACTGGTAACGCTGTTACTTGTCAAGCTAACGCAGTAGGGAGACTTATACCCCAATGCTCACATTGGGGTATTTTTGAGCAATCAAACGAGTTTAGGAGGAAGAAGCGAGAATGGAATTGGTATTTATTGCTCCGGCTGCAGGTATTGTGGCTCTTTTATTTGCCGCCTATTTCATGACCAGCGTACTCAAGGAGAGCCCTGGTAATCAGAGAATGCAGGATATATCGCAGGCTATCTTTGAGGGGGCTATGGCCTTTCTCAACAGACAGTACAAGACGTTAATCCCGTTTACGGGTATTATTTTTGCTATTTTGTGGTTTGTCAGCGGATACATGCTGGCAGTTTCCTTCCTGGTGGGCGCCGTTTCGTCGGCTGTGGCCGGCTATATCGGCATGACCGCGACAACCAAAGCCAACGCCCGGACCACAGAGGCGGCCCGGACCAGCCTGAACAAGGCGCTGAGCGTGTCTTTTCGGGCCGGGGCGGTTATGGGACTGGCGGTGGTTGGCCTGGCCCTTTTGGGAGTCTCGGTTCTGTACATCATTTTCCGTGATCCTGTCGTCATCAACAGTTTCGCTTTCGGCGCCAGCGCTATCGCCTTTTTCGCCCGGATCGGCGGTGGAATCTTTACCAAGGCGGCTGACGTCGGGGCTGACCTTGTCGGCAAAGTAGAAGCCGGCATTCCTGAGGATGATCCCCGCAACCCCGCAGTCATCGCCGACAACGTCGGTGACAATGTCGGTGATACGGCCGGCATGGGGGCTGACCTTTTCGAATCTTATGGCGCTACCGCCATTGCCGCCATGCTGATCGGCAACACGGTATTCGGGCTGAATGGCGTCCTGTTCCCGCTACTGCTCGGTGCCGTCGGCATCTTTGCGGCGATTGTCAGTATCTTTTTTGTGCGGACTGATGAAGGCGGAGATCCGCAGTTGGCCCTGAACTATGGCCTGTGGGGTACTAACATCATTACCGCCGTCCTCGCGTATTTCCTGGCATCGCATGTGTTTGGCGCTAAAGGCTTCGGCATTTTTATCGCCATTGTTTCCGGTCTGATTGTCAACGTACTAGTTGGGATGATTACCGAATACTATACCTCCAACGCCAAACCGCCCACCCAATACATAGCCGACGCCTCGCAAACCGGCGCGGCCACTAACATCATCACCGGCATCGCTACCGGCCTTCGGAGCACAGGCCTGCCGATGGTGGTATTCTCTGTCGCCATCTGGGTGGCGTTTAACCAGGCGGGAATCTACGGAATCGCCATGGCTGCCATGGGGATGCTCTGCACCGCCGGCATGGTGGTAGCAGTCGACTCCTTCGGACCGGTGGCCGACAACGCCGGCGGTATCGCCGAAATGGCCGAACTCGGACCCGAGGTTCGTAAAACAACCGATAAGCTGGATTCGGTGGGCAATACCACCGCCGCCATCGCCAAAGGCTTTGCCATCGGTTCGGCGGCCCTCACCGCCCTGGCCCTCTTCACCGCCTTTGGTGAAGAGATCGCCAAAAACCCCAAACTTTCGGGCCTGTTGGTGGATGGCCATCTGGTCATCAACCTGACCGAGCCAGGGGTTATCATCGGTATTTTCCTTGGCGCCACACTGCCCTTCCTGGTTTGCGCTTTCACCATGGAAGCAGTTGGCAAGGCTGCGTTTGAAATGATCGGCGAGGTTCGCCGCCAGTTTAGGGAAATCCCTGGTATCATGGAAGGGACCGGTCGCCCGGACTATGCCCGTTGCGTCGATATCAGCACCCAGGCCGCCATCCGCGAGATGATCCTTCCTGGTATTTTTGCTGTTGGTTCGCCCCTCCTGGTGGGCTTTTTGATGGGGGCCAAGGCCCTGGCTGGCTTCCTGGCCGGCGCTACTGCGGCCGGAGTGCTGATGGCCATCTTTATGGCCAACGCCGGCGGTGCCTGGGACAACGCCAAGAAGTACATCGAGGCCGGCAAGTATGGCGGTAAAGGTACGCCGACCCATGCGGCTGCCGTCATCGGCGACACGGTGGGTGACCCGTTCAAGGACACCTCCGGGCCGGCGATGAACCCGCTGATCAAAGTAGCGGGAACCATTTCCCTGATCATTGCCCCATTATTGATGTCCATCTAATTACAAGCACCGCTGCCTTTGGCAGCGGTGCTTTTTCGTTGGGGCTGGGGCGGCGGAGATCGCATGTCTAATTTTTCCGTAAAATGGTATAATGTAAGATATAATAATATTATTCTGCCAAGCCGCTTCACCAGTGCCGCGGCGATAGGAGTTACTTTTATTTTAATGATACCAGCAGATGAGAGGAGCGAGATGATGACATCGGATGATCGCAATCAGTGGTGTTTTGCTTGCGGCCGGAACAATCCCATCGGTCTAAAGCTGACTTTTCGTGAGGAAGGTGACAAATATATTGCCGTTTTTCGTGCAGGACCAGAGCACCAGAGCTATGACGGCATTGTCCACGGCGGGATTATCAGCACTCTGTTGGACGAAATTATGGCCCGATATCCCTATGCCAAAGGGTTGAATACGGTGACCGCCAGGCTGGAGGTCAGATACCGCCGGCCGACGCCGATTGGGCAAGACCTCACCGTGACCGGTTGGGTCACCAATCAGCGCGGCAAACTGATCGAGCTGGCTGGCAGCGTGGCGCTGCCGGACGGGACAATCACCGCAGAAGGAAAAGCGACGGTTATGGCCGTAAGGAAGTGATGCAGTGAACCTGAAAGAGAAGATCCTGACCTTTATGCACCTTGAAGCCTACCGGCCACTGGCGCCGGAGGATCTGGCCGAGGAAATGGGACTGAAAGCCAAGGAACTGAAAGAGTTCTGGCTGGTGCTGGCCGAACTGGAAGAGAGCGCCGCAGTCATCAAAACCCGCTTCGGCAAATATGGCGTGCCGGAACGGATGAATCTGATTATCGGTACCCTCACCGCCAGTGAAAAAGGCTATGGTTTTGTCATATCGGAAGACCCGCAGGAAGCCGATGTCTATATTCCGGTGGAGGCCATGCAGAGCGCTATGCACCACGACCGGGTAGTGGCCAGGCTGCACCAGGGTCAAGCGGCGACAGGGCGGGCACGGGAAGGCGAAATCATCCGGATTGTCCGCCGGGCCAACCAGAAGATTGTCGGCACATTTGAACATAGCCGCCATTTTGCCTTTGTCACGCCAGACGAAGCCCGCATCCGCCAGGATGTTTTTGTTCCGCGCGGGCAATACGGCGGCGCCAAAAACGGCGACAAGGTGGTTGTCGAAATCACCAAATGGCCGGAGAAAAAGCGTAGTGCCGAAGGACAAGTAGTAGAAGTGCTGGGCCATAAAGGCGATCCAGGACTCGAGATCCTGTCGATCATCAAAAAACACAATCTGCCCACTGCCTTTCCGCCTGAGGTAGAGCAGGCCGCAATCGGGGTACGGGAGACCATCAGCGCCGACGAGCTTGTCGGCCGCCGCGACCTGCGCGAGTTGCCTGTCGTCACCATCGACTCCGAAGACGCCAAAGATCTGGATGACGCCGTCTATGTCGAGCGGCTGAAGAATGGCCGCTACTTGCTGGGGGTGCATATCGCCGATGTCAGCTACTATGTGCGCGAGAATACCCCGCTCGACAACGAGGCCCGGGAGCGCGGCACCAGTGTTTATCTGGTGGACCGGGTGCTGCCCATGCTGCCCCACCGCCTTTCCAACGGTATCTGCAGTCTTAACGCCGGTGAAGACCGGCTGACGCTGTCGGCCCATATGGAAATCGACCATCGCGGCAATGTGATGCACTACGAAATATTCCCCAGTGTGATCAAGGTGCGGACCCGTCTGTCCTATAATGTTGTTCGCCGCATTCTGGCCGAAGATGACGAGGAACTGAAAAAAGAATATCAGCCGCTATTGGAGCGGCTGGCAGATATGGAGCGGCTCTGCCACCTCCTGCGGGATCGCCGGATGCGGCGCGGCGCCATTGATTTTGATTTTCCCGAGCTCAAAGTCAAGCTGGATGAACAGGGCCAGCCGGTGGAAATCGTCAAACGGACCCGCAGCATTGCCGAGTCGATTGTTGAGGAATTCATGCTGGTGGCCAATGAGACGGTGGCTGAGCACATGTTCCGGCTGGAGATGCCGTTTGTCTTCCGGGTCCATGAAGAACCGGAGGCCGAGAAAATGGCCAAACTCAATAATTTGCTGCATAATTTTGGACAGGCATTAGGGGGTAATCCGGAGTCGGTTCAACCCATGGCGCTGCAAAAGGTGCTGGGTAGGATTGCCGGTCGTCCAGAGGAGCGGATTGTCAGCACAGTGATGCTGCGGTCGCTGAAGCAGGCCCGGTACGAAGCCCAGAATCTCGGGCATTTCGGCCTGGCGGCGCCCTACTATACCCACTTTACCTCACCCATTCGCCGTTATCCCGATCTCATCGTCCACCGGATCCTGCGCGAGACCTTCAGCCATGGCGACGTTTCTGCCAAAAGGCGTCAGAAGCTGGCGGCGATGCTGCCGGAAATCGCCCTGCATTCCTCCCAGCGGGAGCGGGCGGCGGCCGAGGCTGAACGGGATACCGTCGACCTGAAAAAAGTCGAATATATGGCCCGGTTTGTCGGCGATGAGTTCAGCGGCTTCATCAGCGGGGTGACGGCCTTCGGCATGTTCGTCGAGCTAGAAAATGGAGTGGAAGGACTAGTCCATGTTTCCAGCATGGATGACGACTATTATCACTATGCGGAAGAGAGGTACGAACTGGTGGGCGGACGGACCGCCAAGGTATATCGCCTCGGAAACGAGGTCAAAGTGGTGCTGGTCAAAGTCAATCCCGAGGAGAGGACCATCGATTTTGCCTTGGAGGGCAGCGGTCTAACACGCCTGCAGTCTGCTCCCCCAAAAGGCGGTAAGCGGCCGGTTGGAGCACAGGATAAAGGCGGAGCGAGAAAGCGTAAACCGGCGGCGAAACCCCAGCAGCGCCCGAAGAAACGGTGACAGGCGGGAAAAGTGGATACGATTCGCCGGAAAGGACGGGAAGGGCCATGGATCGTCGAAAGTTCATCAAGCTGGCGGCTTGTGCAAGTGTGGGCGGGCTGTTGCTGCCAGGATGCCTGTCTCAGGCTCCCCCTCGGCCAGCGCCGCCGGCGGCTAACCCGGTCCAGTCGGCTTTGCCGCCACATGGCCAATCGCCTCAGTCTGGGAGCGCGCAGAGCGGCACGGGTTGGCCTGATTTAGTGATCGTCCAGGGTAATGACGCCGAGGCCATGCTCAACCGGGGCCTCGATAGCCTGGGGGGAATCGGGCGATTTGTCAAATCTGGCAACACTGTTGTGCTTAAACCTAATTTCAGCGTACCACGGCTGCCGGAGGAGGCGGCCACCACCAGTATCGCCCTAGTGGCTGCCATGGTTAAAACTTGCCTGAAGGCTGGCGCTAAAGAGGTAAAGGTGATTGATTACCCCTTTACCAATGCTAATATCTGCCTAGAAAAAACGGGAATGAAAAACGCGGTCAACGCCGTTGGCGGCAATGTCTATGCCCTGAATAACCGGCAGAAGTATTTCCGGACAGTGCAAGTGAATGGGCAGGTCCTGGACGAAATGGATTTTGCCAAAGATGTCCTTGACGCCGACGTCTTCATTAATATGCCGATTTTGAAACACCACAATATGGCCAAGCTGACTATGGGGATGAAGAACATGATGGGGCTGGTGTGGGACCGGGGCTTTTTCCATGCCACCAATCTTCACCGCTGTATCGCCGAACTGACAGCCTATAAACAGCCGAATCTCATTGTCATGGACGCCATCCGGGGGATCACAGCCAACGGACCGATGGGACCCGGACCCATCCGGGAGTATAACCAGGTGATTTTCGGCACCGACCCGGTGGCGGTGGATGCCTATGGCGCCACCCTCTTTGGGATGAAGCCGGGCGAGATCGATTACCTCCGGCTTGCAGCGGCAATGGGAGTCGGCCAGATCAACTGGGAAGGGCTCAATGTGAAAAAAATATAATAAAAAGTCCGCCGATTGGCGGACTTTTTTTGTCAGGAATTGGCCATGATGTGTTTGATAAACTGCTGGGCTACCCGTCCGGAGCGGCCGGAATGGGACATCTCCCAGCGCAGGGCCCGTTTGTGCAGTTCTTCCTGCGGCAGGGTGACGGCATGCTGGGCGGCCAGTGTTTCGACGATCCGCAGGTATTCGTTCTGGTCGGGCGCCGGATAGGTCAGGGTAATACCGAATCGGTCGGAAAGGGAAATCTTTTCCTGCACCGAGTCGGCGGAGTGAATATCACCGCCTTTGGTATCGGCCCGGTCCGCCCAGCTTTCCCGGATGAGATGACGCCGGTTGGAGGTGGCGTAGATCAGTACATTGTCAGGTTTGGCTTCGACGCCGCCTTCAATGACTGATTTCAGGTGCTTGTATTCGGTCTCTGCTTCCTCAAAGGAAAGATCATCAAGGAAGACGATGAATTTCTGACTCCGCCCCCGCAAGGCTTCAATAATTTTATTCAGGTGGCGCAGCTGGAATTTGGGGACCTCTACCAGCCGGAGCCCATTGGCGAAATAGCGGTTGACCAGGCCTTTGACCGAAGAGGATTTTCCAGTGCCGCGGGCGCCTACGAGAAGGACGTTGTTGGCTGGCTTGTTGGCTAGGAAGGCTTCGGTATTATTTGTCAGCACTTCCTTTTGATATTCATAGCCGACAATGTCCTCCAGTCGGATGCCGTCGAGGTGCTTGATCCCCGCCAGCCCGGTTTCCTCGTCCCAGCGGAAGGCGGCGAACCCGGCCGTCTTGCCGCAACCGTAGCGGGTATAATACTCGATCATTCGGCCTGCCAGCTCTTCAGCGGCAAGCTCTGCGGACGGCTGGAGCAGGAGGGCGGTGAAGGCGGAGAAGTCCTGGTAATGGTCGGTGCCGGTAGGGGAGAAGTCACAGATGAAGGTGATATCGCCGCAAGCGGCCAAGTCGGACCGGAGAAATTCTCTCAGGATGGCCAGGTCATGGATGACGGCCTGCTTCAGCCCGGTCCCGATTTTGCCCCGGTTTTTTTCCACAGTGGTGGAAAATACATTTTCGTCGCGGGCGATCAGATAGACAAGATAGCTCTGCCAGAGATTGTCCCTTAGACCCAGCTTTTCCGCCTGGGCGATGAGTCCGGCCGTCAGTTCGTACATCAGGTCTTCTTTGGCACTGCCGGTTAAGATGGTCTGGAGTTTTTGCACCAGAGGATCTTTAAGAAGATTGCGGTAGATGATGAGATGATTGAGCTTCGAAGAAGCCTGTGTTGGTTTCATGGTGTTCCTCCCGGGAATAGTTTGTCTGCAGGGGTGCCGCACCTAGCTGAGTACTGGTCGCCACAGGATGGTCTGTCCTAGGTAACGTTGGATAAAGTATAGCGGCCGGGCAAGGCCTTGTCAATATATTTAGCCAAAATGTAGCAGGCCACATCGGTTAAGGCGGGGGCGTGACTAGTTTGGTGGCGGCTGACGTATAATACGTGTAGTCCCAATATGAGCGGAGGTTGTGGATTTTTATCCTGGCGCGAAGACGGGAGGCGTTGAACTATCTGGCCGCATTTGCTATAATGGACTGTGCACGATCGGCAAAGGGGGTGGCAGTTTGGAAAACGTCAAGATGGTTTCAGAAAACCGCAAAGCCAGGCACGACTATCATATCCACGAAACCTACGAAGCAGGCATTGCGTTGACTGGTACCGAGGTAAAGTCGCTCCGGGCCGGCAAAGCCAACTTAAAAGACAGCTATGCCCGTATCGATCAAGGCGAACTGCTGTTGCACCAACTGCACATCAGCCCCTACGAGCAAGGCAACCGTTTTAACCACGAACCCCTCCGGGTCCGGAAACTCTTGATGCACCGCTTCGAGATCAACAAGCTGATTGGCAAGACCAAAGAAAAGGGCTATACCCTGGTGCCGCTGAAACTATATTTTACCCGCGGCAAGGCCAAAGTAGAACTGGGGCTGGCCACAGGCAAGCACACCTACGACAAGCGCCATGATCTCGCCGAGAAGGATGCCAAGCGGGAAATGGAGAGGGAACTGCGCAGCCGGCAGAAGGAATAATTGGACTGAGAATGATTTTCATGTTATAATATATAAAGTGAAGTATTCGTTTGCGTTAGGCACGCCGCATCACCAAAGTCCTCGATATACGGGGGCGTACTGGTTTCGACAGGGGTTGTTGTGGCATAGGTAGCGAGCCGGGGTTCCATCTGCCCGCAATACGGTGGATCTAAAGCAAACGCAAACAACGAATACGCTTTAGCAGCTTAATGCTAACGTTCTACCTACGCTTGCCCGTGGCCTAGGATAGGACGTCACATAGCGGGATACCTGAAGCCCAATTCTCGGAGGGCCGACTGGGAAATCTTATCGAGATAGCGCCGGCGAAGCCTGTCTGTGGGCGTCAACGGGGCGAAATCTAAATCATAGACTGCGCTCGGAGAAGCCTATGTAGTAATGCCTCTGGACAGGGGTTCGACTCCCCTCGCCTCCACCATCCAAATCCGGAAAAGTCGAAAACCCGCTGCTACTGTAAGCATAAGATTGCCATTTTGGCAAGCTTATGCTTATTTTCATGTTCGGCAAGCTTATGCTTACGCAAAAATCGAGATTTATAAGTGAATATTTATGCAATCATCAAGGGGCAGCAGTTTATTGCATTTTTTAGCCCAGATATATTGTGGCTCATATATGATCCACAGACTGCTTGCAAAAGATCCCCGCTCGCGTTTAGGCAGAATATGCTTTTGTTATTATGAATAGATAGAAATTATTCAAGTGTAGCATCTTGCAGGAAATACATGGGGATAGTCGAAGGAAAACTTTTCAGGAGGACACAACATCCCGTTTTAGGAATAATATTACTCAAGTCCGAGCTAGTTTATCACGAAAAATACAAAACCAGAAATCAAGCGAAAGCTTCTATTTTTGATTATGTGGGATCCTTTTATAATAGAGTAAGGCTTCAGGAAAGACTCGGATATAATTCTCCGGGAAATTATGAGAAACTTAGATTTTCAGCGTAACTGCGTGTCTGCCTGAGCTGGCGTTGGTCAGCTGTAAAAACACTTGCAAGGACATACAAAAAAGCGCAAGCACAAGCTTGCGCTTTCTGTCCGTGTTTTCCCGGACAAAAGTGTATGGGTTTCACTGATACCGTTATAGCATCATTCAATGGGATAATGGTAATGTACGAAATTATAACTATTTCTCCGAGCTGCCGATTTAGGCAGCCGATGGGTACTGCGTACAAGTGCCTGCCCGTATTTGGCGAAGGAGAAATGAGCAAAGGGAGGTAGCGTTATGGAGAGAGAGGACATCTTGCTCACCATGCAGCGGGATCTGGCAAAGGCATTGCAGAAACCGCCGGAA
>JARLHX010000186.1 GCA_031292035.1 Negativicutes bacterium
CACTCAGCTCGCGGAGTGCAGTTGCAAGCGCAAACCCCTCCAATATCAAGTCTCCCGGGGAAATGCAGAGATAATATTAATGGGTACTAAATCTTCAGCCATGAACAGGAAAAAAGAGAAGGAGCTGCCGAACAAAGCGCTGTCTCTAGAAAGTCTCCAAGAGTACCTGTACGCCTGGGACAGAACGGGCCTCCAGCTCTTCGATAAGTCCACGCATCACGAAGAGGCACATCGCATTCTGCGCCGATCTGGAGAATACGCAGATTGGCTGGCAAACGTGGCTGTGAGCTGGGACACAGTTTACATCCTCGGTATCTGGGACGGCACCGCTAGCGGAAATCGTTCCTTGTACGAGGTCAAGATATGTGGGTCGAAGATCGCAGCCAGCGCCAAGGCTGACTGTCCGAATTCGCACTACGAATGTGGCTGCGTTGCCCTTCGGTCAGAAGGTGGTCGGGTGAATATCTACATAATCGGCGGTTACACCTCAAGCGCGATCCTCGGAAAATGCGACAGATACAGCGTTGCCACAAACAAGTGGCACGCGCTGCCTTCGCTAAAGGTTCCGCGGGTGGCACTAGGGGCCTGCGCAGTGAATTCGAGGCTGATCTACACTTTCAACGGCTGGGATGGAGACAGCTCGGTGAGCACAGTGGAAAAATTCGATGCGCTCGACGAGGACGGAGGCTGGAAAAATGTAATTCTGTCACATGGTTGCTGGGGCATAAACGCGAGAGTGGCTGCGGCACAAATATCGGCGGACAAGATACTCGTTTTTGGAAGCATGTATTATACGTCTGGCACGTATGAGTGGAACTTCGCAGACGCATCCGCGGAACGGGTCGAGGTCATGATGCGGGGAGCAGATCTGGACTGTCGGAAGCCGGGCTGGACCGAAGGGGGCCGGCTTGGGATCATCGACTGGAAAGGCCTGGTTCACCAATATTCGACGATTCAGCGCAAATGGCGGCTATCCTGGGGAAATGCAGGGAGACGAGACGGGAAGGTACAAGCTGAGGAGTCTTTGAGTCGCTGGGCGACGCCTGGTATATATCTATAATGTAATCAACCGCTATGATGATAAAAGGGTGTTATGATCCCAAGAGCATGCACAGGGATTCAGCGCGGGGTTTTGGGGTTTTGGGGTTTTGGGGTTTTGGGGTTTTGGGG
>JARLHX010000187.1 GCA_031292035.1 Negativicutes bacterium
GCTGCCGGAGCAGACGCTGCGGTGTTTCAGACATACCGCGGGGCATTTTTCGCGGATCAATCCGCTTACATTGAAATGTGTGGGGTCCCGAATCACGAAAAACACACACCTCTCACAGACAGTTGCTCCTACATGCTCTGAGAAAAAACACTCCGCTGACCCTCATCAGCGGAGCGTTTTCAGTTTTATCCTAACCTTGGACTTGGGCGCTATCGTTCCCCAACAACCAGTATATATGCCCATGATGCCCCATAAGGATGTCGCCGTTGGCATGCAGTGTCATAACGTCAGCAGAGATCCATACCGAATGCTCGGTGTCAATGACCTGAACGCCCTCCTCACCGAAGTCAGTATCAAAGACGCCATTGTATTGAACCCTGCCTGCAAACATCGACCAAGGCGTACCATACAGCGTAGCGCACACGACCAATTGACATCCCTCGTCGCGCCCCCTCGAGGCACCCACATCCCATATTCCCCTATCAGGGTATAATTCACGAACCAGCAATTGTCCGCCATTGAACGTGGGGTAGATGCGCCCATTATGGTCATAGCCTTGTATAGCAGCCTTGCGCAGATACTCGCCGTCGACTTCATTGGTACCGATGACTTTGAATGCCCCTGCCTCATCAACCACCAAGCTGACGGCAAGAAGAAAGTCCGCAATTCCAACTCTTACCACCCCTTGATCGTTACCCGCACAGTCCCATCCATAAGTCATAAAAACTAATATTCAAGATCCAACACGATAAAAACCCTCTAACACCCAGCAGCCAAAATATAAAAGCTACGCCACCGAGCAACGACTACGGGGGGATGCATTTAAAACAGACTCAATAGAAAATTTTAAAAAATAACATTGCACTCATCAATCGCCACTGAGGTCGTAGCGATTGGCAATACCAAGAGGTGGCGCACAAAAAAACGCTGTAACATTTCCCAACATGAATCCGGAAGACTTTACCCACGCAACCGGTAAACCACCTGCTCACTGCCCAGCAACAGGTCTCCATTCATGGCCAGCCCGACCCGCCCGTGACGCAACGCATCGGTCGGCTGAAACGGCAGTCGCACCAACCCTCGCACGCCGAACGCCAGGTCGAACCGGCCATCGCCCAGCAGCCGCGCGGCATAGGCCAGGCGCGTGGTGCGGTATTGGCTGGAGACCACCAACTGGTAGGCCGCCGATGCCCC
>JARLHX010000188.1 GCA_031292035.1 Negativicutes bacterium
CGAGCCCGTGCCCGAGGTCGGCGCTAGCGTGGCAATGCTTGCCGCCTGCTGCTGTGCCGCTTCCGCTGAAGCGGCCGCCGAAAGATAGCCGTGATTCAGGTCGTATTGGGCGATGGAGCCTATATTGGCTCCGACGCTAGAGGACACGAGAGATTGCGGCCCAGCAAAACCGTAACCGCCACCATCGCCACCATCGCCATAGCTGCCGGGTAAGTCTGCACCCGCCCCAGTGCCGCTGTAACCGTAACCGCCAATGATGTCACCCGAGTCGTTGGCCCCCGAATACACCGTTTCGGTTTCCCCCCCCGTGCCATTCCAAGCGTAAAGAACCGATGTGCCATCAGCACGATCGTCAATAATGCGATCGTTGGTACCTGTCACTGCGAAGTTGTCTTCATTACCTTGAATGACAAGACTACTGTTATCACCCGATAACGTGATCTGGTCCGAGGAAGCAGCGATGGTGTCGCCCCTACCGCTGACCGTAATGCCTCGGCCATCCGCAACGGTAATCGCCTCGTTGTTTCCGAACAAAGTTTCATCCGAGCCATTGACCGTAATAGCACTGTCACTCGCTCCAATCGTATTGTTATCGCCGGTGACGACATCACTCGCAACGCCGTGGCTGTTTGAAATCCACAGAAAGTCGCCACTGGCCGCAATCGCATCACCAGAGCCGGTAATCCAGTCATAGGTGCCTTGGACGTTGATCGTGTCGTTGCTGGCCGTCAGGCTGACGCTATCCTCCGTGGTGATAGCGTTCCCATTGCCCACCACACTGACTGAGACGCCACTGTCCAGGGTAATGTTCTGGTCACCCGTGACGTTCAGCGTATCTTTGGAGTAGCCACCTGTATCGGCTACATCATCGGCAGCACCAATGACAAAGGTGTCGTCGGCACTGGCATCAATCGTGTTGCCCCCATAACCATCAAGCGTCAGGTCGACACCCGCCCCCAAGTTGATGTCTTCGCCATAACTATCCAGAGTGGCTGAACTACCAGCGGCAAGACTAACCGCACCGTAGCCACCAAATACGACCTCGCCCACCCCATTGAGCGTGATTGCACTGGAATTCGCTTGAATCGTATTGTTGTCGCCGGTAACGACGTCATCCGCACCGCCCACGGAATTCAAAATCCACAGGTTGTCGTTATTGGCCGCAACCGCATCGCCAGAACCGATAATCGAATCGTAGGTACCCTGAACGTTGATCGTGTCGTTGCTAGCCGTCAGGCCGACGCTATCCTCCGTGGTGATAGCGTTCCCGCTGCCCTCCACATCGACAGAGACGTCATTTTCCAGGGTAATGTTCTGACTATCAGTGACGTTCAGCGTGTCCTGGGAGTAACCGTCTGCATCACCATCGGCAGCACCAATGACAAAGGTGTCGTCGGTACTGGCATCGATCGTGTTACCCCCAAAACCATCAAGCGTCAGGTTGACATCCGCCCCCACGGTGATGGTATCGAGATAACCCTCCACGGTGGCTGAGCTACCCGCGCCAAGACTCAAAGTACCGACGTTATCTGATACGATCTCTCCCGCCCCATTGAGCGTGATCGCACCGCTATCGTTCACTGCAATCGTATTGTTATCGCCGGTAATGACATTATCCTCACCACCGTTGTTTGAAAGCGACAGGTTGTCGTTACTGGCCGCAATCGCATTGCCAGAGCCGGTAATCTCCGTCAGGCTCACGCCGTCCCCGACAGTGATTGCGTTCCCGCTCCCCATTACATTGACTGCGGCTCCACTGTCCAGGGTAATGTTCTGGTCACCCGTGACGTTCAGCGTGTCGGTGTTATAGGAATCATTAGTGTCGGTCGCAATGACAAGGGTGTCGTCTGCGCTGGCATTGATCGTGTCGGCCCCTCCACCATCAGTCGTTAGGTTGACACCCGCCCCCAAGGTGATGACATCGCCAAAACTGTCCAAGGTGGCTGAACTAGCAGCGCCAAGACTCAATGTATCGTAGCTACCCGATACGACCTCTCCCGCCCCATTGAGCGTGATCGCACTGGAATCGGTTGCAATCGTATTGTTGTCGCCGGTAATGACATCATCCGCACCGCCCAAGGAATTCGAAATTGCCAGGACGGCGTTACTGGCCGAAATCACATCGCCAGAGCCCGTAATTGCATCATTCGTTCCCGTGAGAGTGATCGCGGCGTTGTTCAGGTCCGCGTAAACACCGGTGCCATCTATGGTGGCACTAACGTGACCGTCCGGTGACGTCACTTCGTCATTAGTGCCAGTCGGCACTCCATTCGAGTCGTAGCTTTGGGTATGTTCGATTTGCTGACCTTGGTCATCATAGGTGATGTTTGTTTTATCGGTACCCGTGGTTTCTCCATCACCATTTTGTCTAACGGTAAGGTAATCACTGTCTGTACCCACCGTTGTCGTGGAAACGCTGACAAGGTCGCCTTCCGCATTGTCTTCGATGACCGTTTTGAGATTTGTATCGCTGGGATCATTAAAAATCGTTCGAGTCGTGCTTCCATCCATTTGCTCTAAAGCCGTTGATAACGTTTCGCCGCTGGGATTGGTCGTGGTCGTCAGGTAAGCGCCATTGCTTTCAATCATTTGCGTCGATGATTGCGAGACCAAATCGCCGTTTTCATCAAAGTTACTGGATTGGGTGATGTTAGGATCAGCGGGATCTTCATATTGGGTTTCGGTGCGCGAACCGTCGGCCGCTATATTACTGGCAGAACTTAGCGCGCCGTTCTCATAGTGCACCTGATAATCATTGATGCCACTGGCATCCGTCGTCTGGGTCTCTAACTCAATCAAGATGCCATAGGCGCCAAGAGTAGTACTTACATAAGAGTCCGGGGTATCGCCAGCAACGGTCGAGCTGGTTTCAGAAACGTTGCCATTTGCGTCAGTTGAAATGGTACTGATTAAATTTGGATCACTTAAACTATTGTAAGTCGTGCTAACTGCCGAACCATCCGGCGCAGTGACTTGCTCAGACAGTGTATTGCCTTGACTGTCTTTGCTGGTGAAATCGCTACTACCGTCGTTATTTGTTACGGTTGAAGTTGTCCCAAGCAAAAGCCCGTTTGCGTCCAGCTGGGCACTCACAGTAGTAGTTGAATTCGCACCAACTGTACTCGTTGTCTGCAGAGATCCTAACGAGTTACCGTCAGCATCTGTGAAACTTGTTGTAGACTGATTTGTACCGCTCGAAAGGTCTGTAATAGATGTAAGAACGACACTCCCATCGACATCGGTCTCAGTTGTAGCAATTGAGTTGCCGCTTGCGGCCATTGTAGTAGTTGTTGTTGTTCCATCATCATTAAGCTTAGCAATACTTATATCATTGTCGCTTTGAGTATTGGGGACGGTTAAGATGCCCACTCCTGGCTGAGAAAGCTGAACCGCTCCAGTGCTGTCTACG
>JARLHX010000189.1 GCA_031292035.1 Negativicutes bacterium
ATAAGGTCGTTGTTGTTCAACGTGAAGCTCAGCTGGTTTCTGGTCGCGTTATAGAAATAGGCGGTATCTTGGCTGTTCGACGCATCCGCCGTGATGACGTCGCTTCCTTCTCCACTCCCGTACCAGTAGACGTCGGCTCCCGCTCCGCCGGTAAGCGTGTCGTTGCCTCCCGCTCCGCCGTACACAATGTCGTTGCCGCTGCCCCCGGCAAGAACGTTATCCAAGGTGTTGCCTACCACCACGTCGTTGCCGGACCCTCCGGTGGCGTTTTCGATGTCGCTGTAATTCGCAAGACTCAGCGTTACCGCTGCCGTCTGCGCTGATGCGTTCAGGGTGTCGATTCCTGCTCCACCGGAAATGACGGTGTCCGCAGCATCATAGATCAGCACGTCGTTGCCGACTCCGCCATAGAGCTGATCCGCTCCCAATCCGCCGTCCAACGTGTCATTGCCGCTGTTGCCGGTAATAACATTACTGATACCGTTGCCTGTACCGCTCAAGTTGGCCGTTCCGGTCAAAATCAGATTTTCAACATTGCTGCCCAAGGTATAATTGACCGACGACTGCACGGTATCCGTGCCTTCGTTAACGTTCTCAACGACTACGTCCCCGGTGTTGTCCACCACATAGGCATCGTTGCCGACGCCGCCGTACATCGTGTCAACTCCAGTCCCGCCGTCAAGGGTATTGTTGCCGCTGTTGCCGGTAATGACATTATTGAGACCATTGCCTGTACCGCTCAAATTGGCGGTTCCGGTCAGCATCAGGTTTTCAACATTGGCTCCCAAGGTATAATTGATCGACGACTGTACGGTATCCGTGCCTTCGTTAACATTCTCAACGACTACGTCGCCGGTATTATCCACCACATAGATGTCATCGCCCAGTCCACCAACCAGGCTGTCGGCTCCTGTCCCGCCATCCAGCGTATCATTGCCTTCTCCCCCGCTTAGGGTGTCGTCGCCTGCCAGACCGTTGAGGTCATCTATCCCGCTGGTCCCGGTAAGCAAATCATTGCCCGCCGTTCCATTGACTGGCGACACAATCACCGGCGTAAAAACCCCATCACTAGCCCGGTAGCTGCCCATCGAATCATGGACCCAGTCCTGCACCGTCACACTTCCGGCAACCCCGGCGATGCTAGCGACAAGGTCATTACCGTTTAAAACAAAATGTAGCTGACTACTGGTCGCGTTGTAGAAATTAATCGTATCCAGGTTGTTGGCCGCGTCGGCAACAATGACATCATTCCCGTCGCCTATGCCGTAAGAGTAGGTGTCGGCTCCGGCCCCACCGCTCAGGGTATCGGCTCCGGCCCCGCCGCGCAGCGTGTCGTTGCCGCGCTCGCCATACAGCATATTGGTCAGCGTATCTCCGACAATACTGTCATCCCCGTCGCCGCCGTATACATTTTCAATCGTGTTGGCCGCAATATTCAAGGCTTGTCCGGCGATAGTGCTCGCCCCGCTGCCGTCAAGAATGATCTGGCTGCTGGAAACGACCGCAGCAGCGTTGATGGTATCGGTCCCGCCATTGATGTCGCTTAGCACCTGCCTGGCGGCGGCATTATTGGTAGTTGTGCCGAATTCATTGGTATAGACATAGACATCGTTACTGGTCACGGTATCGCCGTAGAGGCGCAGCGCCCAGGAATTTAAGGTCCCGACATCGTTACCGGCCAAATCCCGGACATTCAGCGTCCATACCCCGCCGCTATTTTCACCCCAGTCATGGGTGCTTGACATGGTAAACACAATGTTGTCCTGCGACGCCAGGTCGTCGCCAGGCCGGTTGACCAGCGTGCTGACTGTGCCGCCGGGCGAGGTCAGGGTTACTACCAGGTCCCCGATAAAGGGATGAGTGATATTCAAGTCTACTTCCACATGGTCGATGTTCACTCCCGCGGCCATGGTGATACTGCTGCTCACGCCGGTGGCGTTATTATCGGGAATCGTAACATTGGGCGCGGCGGAACCCGCCACGCTGACTTCATTGGCAGCGGTACTCTGGCCCTGCCAGGTTTCGGCCAGACGCACCGCTGCCAGAGCGTCCACAAGGCCGGCCCCGACATCGTCACTGAAATGCATCCCGCCGCCGTTCCAGTGAGTTGATCCGTTGTACTGGAAAGAAGCCGCCGTACCAGGCGTCGTCCGGGCCGAAAGGGCCAGGATTTCCTGCACGTCCCGATAGCCAAGATTTGGATTGGCCTGCAGCATCAGAGCCGCTATGCCGGACACCATGGGAGTTGCCGCCGATGTACCGTTAAATGCACTGAAGTAATCCCCGCTGGCGCCGCTAAGCGAATCATACCCTTCAGAACCGGTTCTGTCGGTTGTCAGAATGCTGCCTGGAATATCGCTGCCCGGCGCGGCGACCAGGATGGCGGCGCCAGGGGTGCTGTAGTCGCTTACCATGCCGGCGGCATCCGTTGCCGCCACGGTAATGACATCCCGGCTGTTCTGGAAATTGTGCAGATTCACGTTATCTCCGTATACGCGACTGTTGCCTGCGGCCTGAACGATGACCGATCCCAGTCCGCCCCGGCCGCTTGTAACTGCACCGGTGAGCCCTGCCGCCGCATTCGCAAAATAGGAGCTATGAAAATCATCAGTCAGATAGCCGGTGTAACCCCAAGAATTGTTCATTACATCGGCATAATTGCGCACCCAGGTATAGCCGTTGGCTATGTATTGTGGAGTGCTGTTAGTGTCAAAAGGATCATAGATGCCAATCAATGTGCTGTTATAAGCGATTCCGGTTACACCGATGCCGTTGTTTCCCCTGGCGCCGATGATCCCGGCGACACACGTCCCATGGGCGTCACCGTAGTCGTTCGAAGCCCCCTGGCTTGCTACAAGGGGTACGCCACCGGGTGAAAGGTTGGCGGCATTAACACTGTGAGCGGCGTCAAAACCGGCAGCAAGATCGGGATTGGTGGCATCAATCCCGCAATCATATACCGCCACCCGTACTCCCTGACCGGTGTAGTCGTTCCAGACCGAAGACACATTGATACCATAGGTACCGTTCAGGTACCACTGCTGGCTCTCCAAGGGGTCATTGGGCACGAAATTGGCTGCTGTCGTCGTAGCCGTCGGCAGGGATGCCCCGCCGTTATTGATCGTCCCGTTGTCACCGTTCTCGCTCATTAGTGATAACCTCCTTGAAAATCCGGGTTTGCGCACGATGTCCTCCGGCAAAACTACATCTTTCCCAAGGAATAACCCTGGATACTCCACGGAATGCAGACCTTCCTGAAGCCTCGCCGCCTGGCCTAATCGCCCTAAATCTACCAGTGCTTGTCAATCCTTCGCTTATTCCCGTGTTATCGTGGGTACGCCCCCCGGTCACGGCCAATAAACAGTGCTTTTCTAAAACAATAGTTACTTTTTTATTTATTTCGCAAAATAATTGGTGATTCCTCCCATATTATATATTCTTCCTACACGATCAGGAATTTTCGTTCGACACTATTAGTAGAACATTCTTTCATTCTTTCAATAAATGACAATTAGTGTCAAATTGTCAGGTCATTCGTATCGATTAGAATATCCCTTCGACAAAGCCTTGTCCCCCCACTTACCAGAAAAATACACCTCTCATGTAATATAGTTTTACTATACGACATAAGAGGTGGTATGCTCCCGTTCCAGTAGACAAGGGGTTTAGTTAAACTGAACAGTTCTGCATTTCAAACTGCCTTGGGGATTTGTACCCCAGGGCAGAATGTCTTCTCTGCCGGTTGTAGAACAT
>JARLHX010000019.1 GCA_031292035.1 Negativicutes bacterium
AATTTTAATTTAACTAAGTTGGTAATGGGAATAAGTTGCGACGGAAAAAATCGGCCGGCCAACCGGTTTTTTGCCAGGAAAAACCGGAATTTTCCAAAAATTTGCTTGACAAACGGCCAGAAAATTCTTATGCGAAGACATAAACAACTCAACTCGAAATGAAACTTAGAGAAGTCTTAGGCAAAATAAAGGGTAAATCAACAGAAGCAAGGACGTGACGGATCGGGGACGCCAGAGCCGCTTGGGCCGCGCCCCACAATATTAAGGGGGTTTGGAAATGAAGATCGTGGGCTTAATGGTAGTGGCGGCTCTGTTGTTGGCAGGATGCGCCTCCTTTCATCGTTCGGAGGTGATCGAAACCGATAAACTTGACGGCTATGCCTCCGGGAATTACCGGGACAACAGTGGCGGCCCGACAGGGGAATTTGGCCTGGCTGGCGGTGGAGGCGGCTGGAATGTCGGCGGCGCCGGCGGTTTGGGAACGGCTGCGATGACTATCAAGACCGGTCCGCCTAACAGTGGCGCTTATCAATTTGCCAGGGCCATTGCCATGATCAACTACAGCAAGAAACTAAAATCGATTAAATATGATGAAACCGGACGGATCATCGAATACGAGTTCGACCAGCGGCCTCTCAGCCGGAATACGGTCGCTCCTGCGGCCCAATCAGCGCTGCCCCAGCAGTCATTCGGCTATCAGCCCGTTGAATAAAGGGTGCTAAAGTCATGAACAGCAAAATAATCTGCCTGCTCAGCGCCATGGTGATGTTCGCTGGTTGCGTCCAAAATTTCCCCTCAACCGCGACCAGCCCATGTCCGCCGTATACTTATAACCCTTTGGTGACCCACGTCCCGCCCTGCGACAACCCGGCCTTCAATCCATTGGAGGTAGAGAAAGGAGCGTTGCCGGATGTACGGGATTTGCCGGCGTCTCCAATCGTGGATAGGGCGGGGCCGGCCCGTAAATATACCGGCATCATCAAGAACAAGACCGCCTGCGAGGTCTCGGTGCCTTCGGGAAACAGCGGTGCTACCCTGATGATTCCGGCCAGGGGCTGGATCGCATACACTTCCTATGCGCGCCACTTCGATCTGAC
>JARLHX010000190.1 GCA_031292035.1 Negativicutes bacterium
CCGGTTCCTAACGAAAATAGGGTAGTCTTGGCCTGATACCAGTTTTTGGCGAGAATGGAGGGACCCTCTGGCTAGCTGGCGTCTTCGCCAGGAGTGTGCTCATAAATTGAAATGTACTCCCAACAATTTTGTAATTTTGTCCTGCCCTGATTCTGGTTTATACTGAGTTCTAGTCATTCTAACCAGTATAATCTCAGCAGTGGGGTATTAGATGGCTACACGCAAATTATTTCCGGCCCTGGCCCACTTCCGTTCCCCTCAAGAACTGCGCGATTACCTCAACCAGCTCGGTATTGACCTGCCTTTCGACGATGACCCTGAAACGGGGCCGCACTCCTTCTTCGCCGAACCCTATTTTCTGCCGGATGGCACGACTATCGGCAACCGCATCTGCGCCCAACCCATGGAAGGTTGGGACGCCACCCCGGACGGCCGCCCCACTGAACTGACCCGCCGGCGTTGGCTGCGCCTGGCGCAAAGCGGCGCCAAGCTGATCTGGGGCTGCGAGGCCGTGGCGGTCAGCCCGGATGGACGCAGCAGCCCGCACCAGTTGATGATCAACCGCGACACCCTGACTGAACTGTCCGCTCTGCGGGCCGAGATGGTGGCTGCGCACAGCGCCAGCTGCGAGCAAAAGGGCCTCAACCACACACAAGCTGCCTTCGGCCAGCAAAGCGTTCCCGGCAAAGGAGCTCTGGCGGCGGTCGGCGCAGACGGGCTGCTGATCGGTTTACAGCTGACCCACTCAGGACGGTTCTCCTGCCCGGATGAGTGGAACCGCCGCCAGCCGGCGCTGCTCTACCACCATCCTTACCTCGATGCAAAAATGGGCATCTCGCCCAACGATCCCGTGTTGAGCGACGCCCGCATCGAAGAGCTGATCAACCAATTTATCGACGCGGCCGTGCTGGCAGCCGAGGCCGGCTTTGACTTCGTTGACATCAAACACTGCCACGGCTACCTGGGTCACGAATTTCTGAGCGCCTATACGCGCCCCGGGCCGTACGGCGGCTCGTATATGAACCGCACCCGCTTTACCCGACGGGTGCTGCTGGGCATCCGCCAGAAGGCACCGCGCCTGCGCATCGGCGTGCGGCTGAGCGCCTTCGACCTGGTCGCCTACGAGCCCGACCCTGAAACCGGCATCGGGCGACCGGTGGATACCTCTGGGGGCTACCCCACCCCGTTTGGGGCTGACCCCGACGATCCGCAGCAAATCAAGCTGGACGAGCCGGCCCGCTTTTTGGAGCTGCTGCGCGAGCTGGGCGTTACCCTGGTCAATCTGAGCGCCGGCTGTTCCTTCTATAATACTCATATCATGCGCCCATCCCGCTACCCGGCGGCGGACTCGGCTGGCAGCTACCAGCCGCCCGAGGACCCGCTGGCGGGTGTGGCCCGCCAGATGGCGGCGGTGGCCGAGCTCAAAAAACGCCTGCCCGAGTTGTGCCTGGTCGGGTCGACCTACAGCTATCTACAAGAATGGCTGCCCAACGTGGCGGCCTATAACCTGCGCTCCAACCGGGTCGATTTTATTGGGCTGGGGCGGGTGCTGCTGGCTAACCCGGACTACCCGTCCGACCTGCTGACCGGGCGAACGCCCGACCGCAAACACCTGTGCCGCTCGTTCAGCGACTGCATCAGCGCGCCGCGCCACGGGCTGGTCTCGGGCTGCTACCCGTTCGACCCGTTTTATGGCAGCCATCCGGCGGCGGCCGAGCTGAAAAGCATCAAGGCCGCAGCTGCGAAGGTGGGGTGATATTCAGGATCACCCGCCGGACTTAATGTGCTTTTTAGCTTCAAGTGGGATGATATAGCAGCACCTATTGAAAGGGTGGAAACGGTGTTGAGGCCGGTTGTTGAAATTTGTCATTATACTTTGCTGTTTCACCCCGCCCCATTTATGCCTCGCCAGAGTTAGATTGCTGGCGAGGCGCTTATTTAAGCGAAGAACTGCGACCACGAAACACACGAAATACACGAAACGGACGAATAAGAATGAAAACCGAACAAAACACTTTTTTACTGCTATCCAGATTTGTTGGGTTGAGCGGGTAAATACCGTACACTGACCTTTATTAAAATCAGCGACAACCAACTTTTTTGTTTGATGGAGGGGTTGCGCAGGTTTAGGGCTCATGTAAGGGGAACAAGAATTGTTTGACAGAAAAAAAACAATTCGAAACAATTCTTTTTTACCGCCAGATATGGACGATTCGCTCGATTTTTAAGGTTCTGCCGGTACAGGTGGGGGAAATTTGATTTATTTGAAATGAAGCGCGGGTTGAAACAAATGCCCAAAACATCTAACCACAAGCCACACACCGAACAAACTGGTGCAAATGCGCCGATCGAGCTGGCGCAAATGCGTAAAAAAATCAAGACACATATTTCCCGATTACAGAAAGGTATGCAGATCCCAGGGCGACATGAGCTGGCGCAGATCGGCGCGGGTATCGACCTGATATTTTTCCAGGATGGTCTTGACGTGCGATTTGACGGTATTGGGGGTGATGTGCAGGGCGGCGGCGATCTGGCGGTCGGTATCGCGCTGGCAGATGTGCGCCACGACCTGCTTCTGGCGGGGGGTCAGGTCTTCCCAATAGCGCAAGGCCCCGGTCTGAAGATCCTGTTCACGGATGGCAAACTCGAACAGGCGGGTAGCCACCTGCTCGGGCGTGCTCTGCTCACGTTCGGCGATCAACTGGAGCGATTTGTAGGTCTCAAAATCCAGGGCAAAGGTGCGCTTGCGGTGCAGCCGCCTGGATAACTCTCGCCAGATCATCTCAAAGGGTTTCATTGTTTTATCGGGCCTGGGGGGGAGAGAAAAGAAGGAACCGGGTAGGAAAACCCGTAATTAGAAATAATGTTCTAGAATTATTATCTACGATATTGAAGGGATTGTCAACCCCTCTTCCATCTGGGATTCTGCAATATGTCCAATAAGGTGTCGCTATTTATTCAGGTAAGCGCCAATTGCCTTACACGCCTGATGGGCTAAATACCTGGTTTTAATGCAATAAATGTTAGGCGACTTCAGTTTACTTGAACAGGTGAAAAGGATTTTAAACCTTCTTTATCAATTCTCGGGGAGGCGTCCTGCCAAACATGAGTAGTTGCTTTCTAAACTTGTTCATCACCTAATAAATTCTTGAGCCTGACCGATAAAAGCATCGACCGTTCGTAATATGAAATGGCAATTGAAATTCTTCTTGACCCATGGGGATATTTCTTGTGCTGGTCAAGTTTTAAGGTCACACATGGCGAATGCACACCGGATTGAAAACCTGAAGGATCAGGAAAAAACCTGGAAGCAGCAGAATGCTGCTTCCAGGTCGAAAAGTTTGATTACTTGAGCAGCTGGGTGTAATCGACCCCGTTAAAATCTTGTATCGAGAACTTGGTGAGTGTCCCATCGCTGTGCATGGCGGTGATGATTGTGTTCAGCTCAGCAACGAACGAATCGGTCGGCAGGCTGGAAGATTTATCGGCCGCGGCTGCGAGGCGCTCGCGGAACACGGGGCCGCTCAGCTTTACAATCGGGGCGCCCCCGGCGATGTCAGCGTCGACCATATAACTAGGGTCGACAAAGGCCATGAAGTTCGCGCCGAAGTCGGGCTCTTGGGCACAGTCCTCGACGTTACTCACTGCGTCTTCTTTCACATTGGCGGGCGGTTGGGCTAAGACATCCGCCGCGGGCAGGTCGAGCTTCCCGTTCAACCAATCCTCATAGACGGTTGGTGACACTACACACACGGCTTTCCCATTCAGATCAGCGAGCGAATTGATCCCGCTGCCCTTTTTGACCACAACATACGCATAATCATAATAATAAGGGACAGTGAAGGTCAGTACTTTTGCCCGCGAATTGGTGATCGTCATCGAAGCGATGCTGACGTCCCATTTACCCCCCCAACTCCCAGCGGTGACCGTACTCCAGTCTGGGGTGACAAAGCAGGTCTCCACCCCTAAGCGCTTGCCGATCTCAGCAGCGACATCACTGTCAAAGCCTCCTATTTGCGCGATGGTCAGCGCGTCCGATGGGCATTTCGTGTTTGCGGGGCGTTGGCCAGTGGTGGTGTACATCTCCACTTCTACGAGCATATACCCCCGCGATCGAATTTCGGAAAGCAAATCCTTGGTTGCAGAACCTCCGCAGGCGGCCAACAGGATGGCAACCATGACGATCAGGCTGGTCAGAACAGCAATCTTTTTCATAGTCCTCTCCTTTTTGTGAATATCGATCTGAAGGCTCGGTGGTTGTACGAACAGTGGGTATTATTGATGTATGGCCTCCCTTCAATAAATTGAGACGTGATGAAGCTTGGTTACAAATCTAATGGCTTTGCATTTAAATAAAAAAGCGAAATCCATGGCAATGAGGATTTCGCTTTTTTATCTTCAGGTCCTTGAAGACATTCAAATTAGGAAATACCAGAACCTGGTTCAACGTTCAGATTGTCACATATTATAGTAGCACGGAAATTTGCAATGTTCAACACACTTTCATGGAAATTCTTCTGACCACTCACCACCAATATCCCATGGTGGTACTCACGTTAAGGGTGGGATTTATTATCTATATTCAGGTAAGCGCTAATTGCCTTACATGTCTGATTCTCAAAATACCTGGTTTTAACGCGATAAATGTTAGGCGACTTCGGTTTCCTTGAATAGTTACAAATAGAGATTAAAGTTGAGTTGGCAAATTCATTTTTTTGAGTTGACTTTTTCCCCTTGACTTATTGCACTATCCCTGAGGGAACACGGCTTTCACAAGCTTGAAAACCCTGCCCCATCCCCCCAGCCCTTCCTTTCAAGGGTAGGTTTTTTGAAAAGTAACAAAAAGCCTCTGAATGTTCGGTAAAATAGTGTCGCCAAACACAAACCGATCAAACAGAGGCACACAATTAATACCACAAAACCATTTAATGAATGGAGAAACATTGTCCAAAAACATATGGGACACCTGAGTGGCCCACAAATCACGGGCTTGGCTTTATGGAGTTATGGCATTGTATTAGCCAAAAGGTGTGGGCTAAGTCAGGTCGTTGCGACTTTAGCCAGCAACTTTTGGGAAAAGGAAAGCAATTTGAGACAGCGAATGCGCGAATGGTATTGGGATGAGCAAGATAAGAAAGGCAAGAAGCGCATCGACTGGCAAGTCAGTCAGAGTTTTAAGCCCTTGCTGAAGTGGATACTGACCGAATGGGCAGCAGAAGAACGGCAGTTGGTATTGGCCATGGATGCGACTTCGTTGAAGGACGTGTTTGTGGTACTTTCGATCAGTGTTGTCTACCGAGGATGTGCCATTCCGATTGCCTGGGCAGTTTTGCGAGAAGGGCAACCAGGATCTTGGAAAGCGCCCTGGTTGAGTTTGTTTCAGGGGTTGCAAGAAACTATTCCTCCTGATTGGCTGGTAGTTGTGATGGCGGATCGAGGATTATATGCCCGTTGGCTCTATGAAGCCATTCAACAGTGTGGTTGGCACCCCTTCTTGCGCATCAATTTGCGAAGCATGTATCGTCCCAAAGGGAGGTCTGACTTTCTGCCCATGTCTCAACTGCTCCCTTCTCCAGGTTGTGTGTGGGCTGGCAAGATAACCTGTTTTACCCATAACCCAGTCGAAGGCACGTTGCTGGCCTGCTGGGGTCCACAATACAAAGAACCCTGGCTAATCCTGGCTGACCTTCCTCCCGAACGGGCCTCAGCAGCTTGGTATGGCATGCGAAGTTGGATCGAAGATAGCTTCAAAGACCTTAAACGCGATGGTTGGCAATGGCAAAACACCCGCATGCAAGACCCTGCTCGTGCAGCTCGCTTCTGGCTGGCCCTGGCGGTGGCTACGCTTTGGGTGGTCAGCGTCGGTGGCGAAGCAGATGCCCACTTGCCTGCCAGCAGCTTGGAACTTTTACCGCTGACTCATATTGCTCGAACAACAAAATCCCGCTCTTTCCAGCCCCGTCATCTCAGTTGTTTTACGCGTGGCCTGATCCTTATTCTCGCTGCCCTCATACAACAACGTTCTATCCCCTTCGGCGTTTTTATCCCCGAGCCCTGGCCTTTAAAAACCTACCCTTGAAAGCCCAGCCCTTCCCCGCCGAAAAAGGCGGGGAAGGGGCCTTAAGAAAGACTCTGGGGTTGGGGGGGGGGGGGGGGGCCCCCCCCCCCCCCCCCCCCCCCCGCCGCCCCCCCCGCGGCGGCCCCCCCCCCCCCCCCCCCCCCCCCCCCCCCCCC
>JARLHX010000191.1 GCA_031292035.1 Negativicutes bacterium
CCAAAACCCCAAAACCCCAAAAACCCACGCGAAAGAATGGGGCCCGATTGTTATTAATACGTAACCAGAAGCCTAGTAAACCTCTGGCGAACACTAGAATATTATAGCTTCCATACGATAAATTGATAATATAAAATAATTGAAATCACACATGAAAGCGAAAGAAGAGCTAAACAAGGAGTTCTATGCCGCTATCTCCTCATACTGGTTTTCCAGCTCCCATCGGCCGGGAACAATCCCCCATCGTGCTCTCGATCTGGGTTTTGGCCGATCGAACCAGGACCTCAGCATGGAACCACCGAGTGTAGAAGAAAATGTAGAATTCTATCTAATATTTCGAAAGTCGTCCCTGCAGTCTCCCGCACAAACTCGCCCATGTTGCAGCAGCAGCAAGCATCTGAGGAGAACAAGACGACTCGCGACCCTCAGAAGGACGCGGCCCCACGGTTTGTGAAGCGCTTCTGCTGCTCCGCAACCGGCGTCGAGCGCAAGAACGTCTGCAAGGCGCTGGTCCGTCGCTTCCTCAAGATGTACTGTCGCGACGTCCCCAGGTACCGCGGCGTCATGCTCGCCCAATGTCCCGACCTCTCCGAGGCACAGGTTGCAGAGTACGAGACCCTGCTGCTTGATCTAAGAGAGAAGGAGCGGCGGGCGCCTGGCAGGCAGGGCAAAAAGGATTATACACGAGTGCTGGACCTGGTGGCGGAGGACAGGTGTCTGCTGGCAGTACTGCGAGATGTGCTGGAAGAGCTGACAAGCGCGCAGCACGAGGAGCGGCGGATTCGCGAGAAAAATCGCAGGGCCTACATGGACACCTACCGGGACCTGTATCGTGGGGCCTGCGAGATCCTCGCCTGCCAGCCAAAGTCGCAGCACCAGTCACACAACAAAGTGCAGGCCGAGACTCAGACGCAGGACCAGGTCGGTAGTAAATAGGATACACAGTTAGCACAACTTTGCGTATTATCATCATTATTATATGCATTTTCCAGCTTGAGCTGAGCATTGGGGTTTGGCAAAACGAAAGGATTACTCCGCCAGCAGACACACTGGGGTTTTGGGGTTTTGGGGTTTTGGGGTTTTGG
>JARLHX010000192.1 GCA_031292035.1 Negativicutes bacterium
CTCATGTAACCCCCTTGATTGTGGGGCGGTGCGCTAACACCGCCATGATCTAGGGGGCCCTTATTTAGATAATAAAGCTAGGCTTATCTTCATGGTTTGGACGAAATCTCCTCCGCGCGAAGCGCTTCGTCCAACCGGGCATTCGACTCCGGACACAGCCCAGTAAGCGATCCTTCAAGCCGGCATCATCATTCCATCGGCCGTCCTCCCTTCAGCGCGCCGCCGGGGCCGTGCCGGTCAATGCTGGCGTTAGGCCCGAGCGGGGCGCCGACCCACCGAAAGGTGCATGGTCGCGGCGTTTCGGTGCTTGTTTCGTCGGGCAAGCTCTGGTGGCTTTGGTTCCGATGAGCGGCCGAGCCAGCTTGTCATCAACAACAGTGGAAGCGGGCAGGCGTGGTCGGGCTGTCTGTGGTGGATGAGGTTCGACTCTCACCTTAGAACGACGTCGATTCCGGCCGAGGCAGTGGTAATCTGGAGGTTCCTTGAAGATTCACTACATTCCTTTCCTCAACCCTATCCGGGTTAATTCGCCATGATTACCATCAATCTTAATCTTCAAATTGTTAAAATGGTTCACACTCTGATCTGGGCCTTCTTTGCCTCGTGTATCCTCGCCATACCAATATTTGCATGTCGTGGGTCATTTGGTATTGTGGCATTTCTTGTTTGTGTCGTGTTGGCAGAAGTCGTGATAATCATCGTCAATGGCTGGGCATGTCCACTCACACGCATTGCTGCAAAGTATACCGATGATCGAAGTAACAATTTCGATATATACCTTCCTGAATGGCTGGCAAAGAATAACAAAATTATTTTTGGAACGATGTACCTAGCCGGAGTCTTGTATGCGGTTCTGAGGTGGGTAAGTGTCAAGGGGTAGCGTCCACGTGTACATTTCCTTCAAGCTCGGCCAATCCAGTCGCGCCGTGGTTTTCAGCGAAAAGCAGGGCCATCTGCCTAACCGGGCATTCGACTCCGGACACAGCCCAGTAAGCGATCCTTCAAGCCGGCATCATCATTCCATCAGCCGTCCTCCCTCCAGCGCGCCGCCGGGGCCGTGCCGGTCAATGCTGGCGTTAGGCCCCAGCGAGGCGCCGACCCACCGACAAACGCATGGTTGCAGGATTTCGGGGCATGCTGCGATGGGCAAGCTCTGGTGGC
>JARLHX010000020.1 GCA_031292035.1 Negativicutes bacterium
GCGTATACGGTAATGAGAGCGCCATATCTGTCCAATTATAGAGCATGTGCACGGTTTTCACAAAGTTCCTGTTAAATCAAGGGGTCTGGGTTTGAGGTTGGCGGTTCACCGCCAACCTCAAACCCAGAGTCTTTCTTAAGGGCCCTTCCCCGCATTTTCGGTGGGGAAAGGGTGGGGGATGGGGCAGAGTTTTCAAGCTTGTGAAAGCCGTGAGAGCATGTGACGAGAAAATTGCACAACTCAGGAAAGTGTTTATAATTGTTGAATTCTGGATAAACTATTTATATAAACAACGGGGTCAGCCATGAGCATTCTAAAATTCCCGGAACATTTTGTGTGGGGGGCGGCTACATCGGCCTATCAGATCGAAGGGGCCTGGCAGGAGGATGGAAAAGGCGAGAGCATCTGGGACCGCTATTCGCATCGCCCGTTTATGATCCAAAATGGCGATACAGGCGATGTGGCCTGTGACCATTATCATCATATGCCGGAAGATGTGGCCCTGATGCGTGCGCTGGGTTTGCACTCCTACCGCTTTTCGATTTCCTGGCCGCGCCTGCTGCCGGAAGGGCGTGGGGCGGTCAATCAAAAAGGCCTGGACTTTTACGACGGCCTGCTGGATGAGCTGCTTTCAGCCGGGATCACCCCAATGGCGACCCTTAACCACTGGGATATTCCACAGGCTCTCCAGGAGCAGGGCGGCTGGGCCAACCGCCAGATGGTGGATTGGTTCTGCGAGTACGCCCGCCTGGCTTTTGAGCGATTGGGCGACCGGGTTGGCTATTGGGTGACCCACAACGAACCGTGGGTGATCGCCTACCTGGGTTATAAAGAGGGCGTTATGGCGCCGGGACTGGCGGATCTTACACTGTCCAACCGGGCTGCCCATCATCTGCTGCTCTCGCATGGCCGCACCGTCCAGATGTTCCGCCAGGGCGGTTACAAAGGGCAGATCGGGATTGTCTTGAATACCTCCAGTTTTATGCCGGCCAGTGACAGCGAACAGGATAGAGCTGCCCGCCAGCGGGCCTACGACCAGATGCTCGGTTTGTACCTTGGCCCGCTTTACAGGGGCGCTTACCCACCGGCACTGCTCGACTGGCTTGGGCCGCACTGCCCGCCGGTCGAGGCGGGTGATATGGCGCTGATTGCCCAGCCGACCGATTTCCTGGGGATCAATTACTACAGCTCGATGACGGTGGCTCACGATCATAACGGCGGTTTCTGGAGGAATGCTCTCAACCAGATATCTGCGCCGGGCTGGGGCCGCACGGCCATGAATTGGGGGGTATATCCGGCCGGTCTGACGGCCATGCTGCTGGATATCAAGGAAAATTACGGCAATCCGCCTATGTTCGTTACCGAAAACGGCACGGCCATTGAAGATACACCGGATGCTGCCGGTTTTGTGATCGATTGGGGCCGGGTGAACTACCTGCGTGCGCATTTGATGGCGGTCCACCAGGCTATCCAGGCCGGCGCTAACCTGAAAGGCTATTACGTCTGGAGTTTATTCGATAATTTTGAGTGGTCCCAGGGTTATAAGCCGCGCTTTGGGATCGTGCGGGTTGATTTTGCGTCCGGAAAACGTATCCCCAAGCAAAGCGCGGCCTGGTACCGTGACGTTATTGAAAAAAATGGGGTCGACGAATAGGCTAAAGGCGGCCTGGAAAAGTTGAAAAGCGCTCAGATCCTGCGACGGCAGGCAGCTTTGCCGTGCTCGCTGGGTAAGCTGCGCTAAGTATTAATTGCCCTTATAGGCTGCTTGCTTCTTTGTTCCAGCGCAAAGAAACCTTTTCGCTTGTCTGCTACGATAAGGTTGCAATGAAAGCTGTGACGATTACCCCCAACCTGATCGTGGCCGAACTGTTGAACAGCCAGCCTCAAACCATCCCGATCTTTATCCGCCACCACTTGTACTGCGTGGGCTGCTTGATGTCTACCTTCGATACACTGGGTGAGGTGGTCTGTAATTACCACTTGCTCGAACAGACATTTTTCGCTGAACTGCGCCAGGCCATCGAGCCGGATGCAGATAACCAGCAGTCATGATGCAGCAAGCGGCCCGGAAATCTTTTCTCAAAGGAGGAAAAGTTCTATGAAAGCGATGACGATTGCAATTGTGGTGCTCTTGCTAGCTGCGCTGGGCCTGTCGGCCTGTTCGGCCGGCCCGGCCGGCCCAGCAGCCGGCCCTGCCATGGCCAACATGAGCAATTCGAACAGTGCTGGACAGCCAGCCACGGTCAGTTTTACGCTTAAAACCGGCATGGCAGACGGTAAGATGGCTTTTACCGGCGTAGGCGGCAAGATTGACGGCATGGTCAACCCGACCCTGCAGGTCAACCCCGGCGATACGGTGGCGATCACGCTGGTGGACGGCGATGGAATTCAGCACGACATCTCTTTTCCAGACTTTAACGCCACCTCCTCATTTATTAACAGCCAGGGCTCTCAAACTAGCTTGAGTTTCACAGCCAGTAAAAGCGGTACGTTTGCCTATTTTTGTACCGTTCCGGGCCACCGCCAGGCCGGGATGGAAGGGCAACTGATCGTAGGCCAGGCCGTAGCAACGCCTGTTGCGGCTACCGCCGCTAGTATCTCGCGCGATCCCACCGATCTGCCCGGGCCAATCGGTAACCGCCCTCCCCAACACGTACGCTTTGATCTGGAGGCAGACGAAGTGACCGGCCAATTGTCCCCGGGTGTGACGTACCGTTACTGGACTTTCAACGGCAAGGTGCCCGGGCCATTCCTGCGGGTGCGGGTGGGTGATACGGTCGAGGTGCATTTGAAAAATCCAGCTAGCAACACCATGAGCCATTCGATCGATCTGCATGCCGTGCTTGGCCCGGGTGGTGGCGCCCTGATGACCGAGACGCCGCCGGGCGGCGAGACCTCCTTCACCTTCAAGGCGCTCAACCCCGGTCTGTTCGTCTATCACTGCGCTACTCCCATGGCGGCCGAACACATCGCCAACGGCATGTACGGTTTGATCCTGGTGGAACCGGAAGGCGGACTGGCGCCGGTTGATCACGAGTTTTACGTGATGCAGGGTGAGATCTATACCAACCAGACCTACCAGCAGAAAGGCCTGGATGACTTCAGCCTGGACAAACTGATGAATGAAACGCCCGAATTCTACGTCTTTAACGGGGCAACCGACGCTCTGACGACCCAATTTCCGCTGCACGCCAAAGTCGGCGAGACGGTGCGGATTTTCTTCGGCGACGGCGGTCCAAACAAGATATCCTCTTTCCACGTGATCGGTGAGATTCTGGACCGGGTCTACGATCAGGGTTCGCTGACCTCACCACCCCTGACCGCCGTGCAGACTACCCTGGTGCCGCCAGGCGGCGCTACTGTAATAGAGATAAAATTGCAAGTGCCCGGACGCTTTATGCTGGTGGATCACGCACTCGTGCGCATGGAACGCGGCTTATCAGGCTACTTGATGGTGGATGGCCCGGCCAACCCGGATCTTTACCTGGGCACCCCTCAGCCGGGTAGCGGTCATTAGAAAGAAACTAAAAAAAAAGGACACAGTCATGGAATCAACTTATACCTATATCCCCGACCTGCTCAAAAGTATGAGCGCCGTACCCGAAGACAGCATCGTCAGCCGGGTGATCGCCAAGGGCGAGCGGCTGGACGTTACCCTGTTTGGTTTTGCAGCCGGCCAGGAGCTGACCGAACACACTTCACCTTACCGGGCCATTATCCAGGTGCTGGCGGGCCAGGCTCAGTTCACACTGGGTAAAGACACCGTTACTGCCGAGGCCGGCGCCTGGATCCATATGCCGCCCAACCTGCCGCACAGCCTGAAGGCTGCCAGTCCGTTCGTCATGCTGCTGACTTTGATCAAGGGCGAGTAATTTAGCCAAACCCTTTGTGCTTTTATTCATCAACCTGTCATGATGATCTGGTATAAATAATTCAATTAAGGTTTATTTATAGCAAGAGATAAGATCATTGAATAAAGCCTGACGAAAAATTATTCTAATCCTGTTCAGGCCGGTGAAGGTGGATGAGTATGAGCAAGTTTCTAATTGGCGCCGTTATTGTAATCGCAGCCATCGCAGCGGGAATAGGCACGGCGGCACTGGCCGGACCCCGGGTTGGGCAGTATCTGCAGGCGCGGGTCAGCACGAGTGGCCGGCAGTTCCGCTCTCCCTTTGTGATGCCCTTTCCAGGTACGCGGCCTCCCCGCAACGGCCAGGGCCTGCCCGGCTACCACGGCATCAGCAGCCAGAGCTCGGGCCAGGATCAGAATTCACTGGATGCCTTTGTAAGTGATGCTCAGTGGAATAACAGCAATTCCAAAATCGCCGGTTTGCCCGATTTTAGTACTTTGAACGGCGGTCAATAGGTGATTTTGTGTCTTTGTGGAGTAATGGAGTTATCGATATGAGAGCTATTTGGAAATGGATTTTGTTGTTTGTTGGAGTGCTGGTGTTGGCTTTTCTGGTGGCCCTGCCGTTCTTCGTTGGCCGGTCGCTGGGATTGGCCAGGATGCCGATGATGTTCATGTTTGGCGGCGGACCCGGATTTATGCCTGCCTTTGGAGGCTTTGGCTTACTGGGAGGATTGTTCCTGTTTGGTAGATTTATCTTCCCGTTGCTGCTGATCGTCCTGGCGGTGTTCGGGTTGGTTTCTTTGCTGCGCGGCGGCCAGTCGTCCAGGCCTCAGCCTGCGGCTCCGATGGCGGCTGCATCTGCGACTGCTCCGGCTGCTTCGACGGATGTCATGCAAGCCTCGAGCGCTCCGGTTGAGCAAGCTGCACCGGCTGCTACAATCCCCTGTGCGCACTGCGGTTCGCCCCTGCAAACCGGCTGGGTAGCCTGTCCTTACTGCGGTGAGAAGGTGTAGTAAAAATTACATAGCTTTATTGTTGGGATTTACCCAATTAATAAAGCTATGATGCAATCTTGGTTTTTCCTGATACAACGGGTGCGTGTGGTTTGTCCTCATGAGCTCCTAAGGGTCGTAAGACCCTTAGGAGCAAGCGCTTTAAAACTAAAAGATGCTGCGCAGCAGGAGCAAGAAACCGATGATCAGCAGGGGAATGCCAACAATTGCCCCAACCACGGTTAGCGTAGCAACGATCCCGGCGATCATCAGGGCCAGGGCCAGCACAACACCGACCACCCGTCCGGTTAATTGGATGATAAAAGCGATCAACAGCCAGATCGCATAAAAGGGCATTAATATCCAGGGTACATGTCGTTTTGCAGTCATTTTAATCCTCCACTAGATATATACGCAGCAGCTTTCTGGAAGTTGCGGCTGGAGCCACTTTTGATCTAATAACTTTTCACTTGAATGCGAACAGGGCGCCCTGTGAAATAGGCGTCTGATAGGCACATTGTTCCAGAGTGAGGTAGACCCCGTCTACCTGGTTCTTGCCTGTCCTGTATTCTCTTGCGTGTTCTTCTGACCAGAAGAATACTGAATTCCGTCAGTAAGAATCGATGATGGTTTGCCCGGCGAAAAGTTCCCAGTTGATATGAGGCATAAATACCAGCGGAACCGCGGCCTGTTCGGCTACGGAAAACTGCATGGCGCTATCCATCGTAATATGCAGCTGCTGATTGCAGTGCTTGCACTTCGTCTCTATTTCAACCGATAGCCATTCATTTCGTAATCCCCCTTGCACGAAGGACACCGCCAGCGCGTCCTCTGCTCAGGCGCCGTATAACTGTTCCCCGCTGCGGAACTTCAAACGGTGCGGTGTGGGCTCCACCGTCACCGGGTAGGCCCAGGCTACCGCATTTTGCTCGTTTCGCACCAAAAAGAACAGCTTCTTTTCCAGCTCTTCCAAAATTACCTGGACAGATTCGAGCGGCAGGTTCAACTTTTCCGCTATATACCCCGGCTCCAGCGGCTTTTGCCGGTCGGCCAGTTCTTTTACTGCAAAATAGCGCACCCGCTGGTGCGCCTCGGTCATGAAAGCCAATCTGTCCTGGTTGTGTTCTGGAATATGCGCCAGCTCTTTTTTCCAGGCCTCCTCAGGCATCTCCAGTATTTGATGGCCTCGCCCGATCAGAATTTTTCCGTCCATAACACTACCCTCCTATTATATAAGTTGTAATCTTTCTTAAAATAAAAGTCAATGTTACTGAACCTGAAACTGTACCTGTGTGCCTTTATGCATAGCTGCTATTGCCGCCGCCACAAGAATCATGCCCATTACGGCAGGCGCAAAATGTCCAAGAGAGACATACAACACACCGCCAAGGATAGGCCCAATGATGCGCGTTAAAGCCTGAATGGATTGGCTGCCTCCTTGAAGCCTGCCTTGCTCCTCGGAACTGACAGCATTGGAAGCTATCCCGTTGACTGCCGGGCCAAAAACGGCGTCTCCAAAACCGAATATAATTGTGCCCGCGATAAAAAGGGGAAAGTATGAGAATATACCGGATGCCGCAATGAACCCATAAGCTATAATTTCGGAGACCATGCCAAGAACTGCTATTCGCGCCACTTTGAGTTTCATCAGAAGCCTGGGCATTATAAGACCTTGAGTAATAATATCCGTTGCGCCGAGAATAGAGAATACAATCCCTATGGTCACGGGCTCCCATTTAAAGGTATCTTTGGCGAATTGCGAAAAAAAGGTTTGCAGAGAACCGGAAGGTACCCCGAGCAAAAATATCGCAATGAAAATCCATTTTAGATTTTTGATAGAAAATACACCTGCTAATTGAGTCAATGGATTCAACCTCACCAAGGGGATTTTGGCCAATCTGTGGTCTTTGCTAAGGCTTTCAGGCATGTAAATGGCTCCATAGACCACATTTAACAAAGTTATTATCGCTCCAAAATACATGGGAGTAGCATAACCGTACTTAGCAACCAATCCGCCTAGACTAGGTCCGATGATGGTTCCTATACCAGAAGCTGCGCCGGCCCATCCGAAGTATTTGGTTCGCTGCTCCTTGGGAGTGATATCTGCAAAATATGCCAGGATGGTGCTTATGTTTCCGCCGGTTAGCCCGTCTATGATGCGTCCTAAAAACAGTACCCATAGCGCTCCACCGATACCAAAAATCAGGTATCCGGCTGCGGAGCCCAAAAGGCATAGGATGAGCACCGGACGGCGACCGTACCGATCGCTCAAAGCTCCAAGCCCAGGAGCTGCCAACAACACGCACACCGCATAGGCGAAGGTCAGCAGTGCAACAGCTATCGCTTGATTTCCGGGACTGCTTACATAGCGTTGCACCAAAAATGGGACAACCGGTAGTGTGAGGCCGAAACCTATCCCATAAAGAAGTACGGAAGTAAGACCAAATGTTAAAGCCTTCTTATCAACGGTTTGTTGTGTAGATTGTGTATTGATTGATTCACCTCTAAAAAAGTAGTTATGTTTCCCAGGAAACATAACTACTTCGTCGCTTTATTGTTTCCTTGGAAATCATAGCTATCATATCACTTTATTGTTTCCTTGTCAATAATAAAGTGGGCTGTATCATACGCTGATGTTTCAGCGTTTTGATACAGCCCACTTTAGGCTGCTTTTTAATACAACCCCACTATTCAAAAGGATTTCGATTTGTTATATCTACACCTAGCTTCTTTATTTCTGCATCCAAATGCCCACTATACTTTTCCACGAAGCTAAGCATGACATCAAATTGTTCCTCGCTTACCTGCTCAAATACGGCTTTATCCCGCTCTTGAAACTCTTTGTGCATTTCCTCATGGACTTTGTAAATTACTTTCCCTTGCTCAGTAAGCCTAAAATAGATTTCTTTCTTGTTACCCGGCTTCTGGTAGCTTTCGATCATGCCTTTTTTTATGAGCTTCTTCGTTATTTTACTGATGGCGCCCCTGGTCATATAAAAGGACTCGGCAAGTTTTGTCACGTTGGGATCTACATTTATTCCAATGTATTCGATGCAATGTACTTCAGAAGACTTATAAGCCTTAAGACTCTCTTTCATCTTAAAGTTATCAAGCGAAACCATCTTGTTTAATAAGTCCCTGAAACCCATTATTACCTGTTCTTCTTTGTTCATGGCCAGTCCTCCCACCCGTTGGTGTATTAACAATAGTATATTAAACTTTTGTTTCTATTGCAA
>JARLHX010000193.1 GCA_031292035.1 Negativicutes bacterium
ACGTCGGATTGGACGTCAGTTTCGAAGCCCAGCTCGCCGCGAGCAGCCAGAACAGCAATACCGTGGTCACCGAGTGTGCCCGATATGAGGACAACGTCTCCTGGGCGTGCCAGTGCCCCGCCGATCTGGCGATTTTCGTCTACCCAGCCAATACCAGCAGTATTAATAAAAAGGCCGTCCGCTTTGCCCTTCTCGACCACTTTGGTGTCGCCAGCGATGAGCTGTACACCGGCCTCTTCGATGCAAACTTCCATCGAGCGCACGACTCTTTCAAGAATTTCCACTGGCAAGCCTTCCTCCAGGATAAAACCGGCCGTCAGAAACAGAGGTACCGCACCTGACATGGCTACATCATTTACTGTCCCACAGACAGCCAGCCGGCCAATATCGCCGCCGGGGAAAAATAGTGGCGAGACGATGTGGGAATCAGTTGAAACGGCCAGTCGTCCTCTTAGCGCGGATTGTGCTGGAAGCAGCACTTCACCAAAATCGTTCCCTTGTTGCAGCGCCGCGCTTGTAAGGTGCGGCATAAAGATGCGCTGGATCAATTCCTGGGTCATTCTACCGCCACTGCCATGACCCATCACGATCTGGTTTTTGTGGGGTAGAGGTAGGGGACAGACTGCACCTTCCATAGAAATTGTCTTATCTGTATTCATCGATTATTTCTCAGCCATGAGGGTTTTAATTCTACCGTAGCGATAATAAGCTGCACATGCTCCCTCTGAGGAAACCATTGTAGCTCCAAGAGGTGTTTCTGGCGTGCAGAGTGTCCCGAAAGCCGGGCAGTCCGGCGGTTTCTTGAGCCCTTGCAGGATTTGACCGGCGATGCAAATCTTCGATTCTTGAGTCTGGATGTAGCCAACCTGGAAACGGCGCTCTGCGTCAAAATCGGCAAACTCTTCCCGCAGACCCCATCCACTCATCGGGATCATCCCTATACCCCGCCATTGTCGATCGCAGGGTTGGTAGACCTTATTGATGATCGCTTGAGAGGCCCGGTTTCCCTCGTATGTCACCACACGCCCATAGGCGTTTTCGACTTCGTGGGTGCCCTTTTCCAATTGGTGTACCGCCATACGAATACCCTGAACCAGGTCAAGCGGCTCAAAACCGGTCACAACGATCGGTACGCTGTATTTATCGGCAATAGGGCCATATTCCCAATATCCCATCACTGCACACACGTGGCCGGCCGCCAGGAAGCCCTGGACGCGGTTTTGAGGCGATCCGAGGATGGCATGCATGGCAGGCGGGACGCACAC
>JARLHX010000194.1 GCA_031292035.1 Negativicutes bacterium
ATCAACACAAAAATTCCTATAATCTAATCACTACCCGGAACGACAGGATTATACACCTACACTCACCCAAGCGTTTCTAGTATACCACCCATGCAAAAACACCGCGCGACAGAGGGTAGTAGTTATGCGAGGATTATGGCGTTGAAAAGGAGCACGACAGATGACATACCGCGCATCACTGGTTATGGTCGGCCTGCTGATCCCCACCATCGCAATGGCTGACGTGCCCAACGATGTTACTTTGCTGATGGATAATGAAGCGGGGATGGTGACCAAAAGGGAGGGACTGACGCAGCGAGAATGCGACGCTGTTGTCGTAATGTTGTCGGCACTCAGGCCGCAGGGCGTGCTTATGTCTGGGATCATCAGCACGTGGCAGATCTATGATGGCGCTATCACACATGGGGCGAGTTCTGGGACAATCGTGCCATCGCCAGCGAGCCCAAACCTCAAAAGTGCCAAGTGCGTCAGGGACACCAAGCCCAACTAGAAACTAGAAACATGGCGTGGCTGGTTGCGCCGCAGCTATATACCATGACACCCGACAGCGAGTGTTTCGCCAGCGGTGAAGTTTCCGGCAATACCTGTGGTTCGCACGTAGTTGGTTATGACCACGCTTGTTGGGCTCGGAGACACAGCCACCGGGTTTTCCGTGGCGGAATTGGCTTGACTAACCACATCGCATTTCCAGACGTGTGTAGCCGCTGGTAGCGTAAGTGTTCCGGTGGACCCTGGTGATGTTCCAACGATAACACCAAATCCGGCCGAACCGTTGTTAAAGCCCACGGATGGACTTGTTCCAAACCCACCGAAAATCGTCGGTGCGGTGTTCACGTAATCCAGAACGCCAGAAAGCGCGATTGTCCCGGTCACGCCCATGGAACCTTGCATGGCCAACGCATCACCATTTGGGATAGTTAGGTTAACAAACTGGTTATTGGCGGTCCACGTTTGCGCTGTTCCCAACAGTCCCAACGTGTCGGACTGGTTTGATGGCACCGTCAATAGATAGGCACCCCCCATGTTCTGATTACTGGCACTAAACCTTATTGAGCCAGCGGTTACACCGTTGATTTGGATGGATGCTGCGCCTCCGCCAACCAGCCCGACTTTAAGCTGCCCCGATGCGGTTAAAGCGCCGCTGTCGTCGAGGTCGAAAATCCTAGTGTTGGAACTGTTCTGAATCGTCAGGGCGTGCGTTGTATTCGTATTACCATAGGTTTTGACGCTGATAAGTGTGTTGCCATACCCATTGACAACGTTTCCTAACTGTAACGAGCCCGCCGACACGATGTCCTGGTTCTGATCGGTGTTCCGAAGGCAATGCTCCCCGTTGAGGATCGTTCCCGTATTGGAGACACTGCCGCAGCTTATCCCCCGGTATTCTCCGAGCGTTCCGCCATTGATGTAAGTGGCCTGATACCCCATCAGCAGGCCGATGTAACCGCTATTGTTAGAGCCGGTAGCGAGATAGTCCTGCAACGAGTTCGTCGTCGTGCCGCCATTGTTCAGGATGGCCGCTTCAAAAGGCTCGGCGTTGACGAGCGACGCGCCGTTCTGGATGTTCAGAACGGAATGCGCCACGTTGATCTCGGACGTCATCGTCCCGTTCAGGATAACGAGTGGATCGAAATTCTCCCACACATTGATGTTACTTCCACCAGCCTGTATACCGTTGAGGGTGGTTGTCATGCCTTGGCTTTTGTGCGGCCCGGTCATGTTGGCCATATTGATAGTCTGATTGGAGAAAATATCACCTGTCGTGCTAACGCCCGCTGCGGTTCCGCCTGTGATCGAAGTTCCACCTGATGGCGAAGCGTCTATAATGTTGACTGATGTTATACTACCAGCCGAAGCGATAGTCCCGCCATTAATCATTGCGGAAACATTGAGATTTCCTAGTCCATCGGTTGTGATGGTGGGCGAGCCGGCCACCACGGCGGCGGAACCAGCATTAGGGAACACACCAACACTATACTGTGGGCTAGGTGTTACCGCTCCGCTGCCTGTGCCACCGTCTGGCCACGCTCGCACACCTTGCGCGAAACCGGCGGAATGCGTCGCCAGTATAAGTGAAAATGTTAACGGTAGCTGCGTTTTCCTCATGTCGGCCAAGCTCCCGTTGCTAGCACATGCGCAACGAATTGCGCACGCTTAGGTGTTTCCTCCGCCCAACCGGAAGCAAGCGCTTCCTGGCCGGCAATTGCCCAGTCCTGTTTCTGGATAGCGGCAATCATTTTACGGAACGAAAGCATACCGGCCACGCCCAATTGAAACGCCATGCAAACGATAGCGTTCTGTCGTGGCGCATCCAGGTCAAGCCACCAACCGACCTTGCTGAGTTTGGCGCGTGTGGCGGCAACGTCATTGGCAAGCAGGTAGTCGGCTTCTGCCGGCGTCAGGCCATTGACATCGAGCGCGCGTCCGTAGGCAATGGTCGGATGCCCCTTGACGATGCTTCCCGGCCCGATGGTCTTGCCTGTCGCGTCATCATACACAACCAGCCGCAGACCTTCCGCGTTCTTTAGCTGGTCAATAACCGGATCAACTACCAAGTGGGTTGCCTCCGAGATTAGCGTTTTGCGCGCTGAGTTCCACTGCGCCGGTTGTCAGCGAAACGCTATCAACTTGCGCTCCATTGGCGCCGGCACCAGCAAGTCCCCAATTGGTTGCGAAACCACGGAACCATGGCCCGCTATTGACAATACCAGTTTTGAAACTGGTAACACCAGTGTTACCAGTCAGTGACGCTGACTGAATATTGCCTTGGATTGCCATGGTTCCGCCTTTCTACTGTGACAGAGCTTAAAGAAGCTCTGCGATTACGCCGACTTCATTGGGGAAATACTTGCCCAACAGACTGACGATGGCGTGTAGTGCCGGGTGAGCGGTGCCAAAGTTTTCAATCACGCTTTCGATACTGGCCACGCGATTTTCCAGCGGCGCCACGACTTCCTGCACCTTGGCGACCAAGGCAGCCGCTTCCGGCACGGCACTCACCGCATTGACTACGTTTTCCACATCGGCAGCGCCTGCTGCCACGGCGCTTTCGACGTTCGCAAAATCAACCATTTTACATTCTCCTGTTATGGGCCGTGCCCTCTATATCCGCCCATGTAGTTGAACCTGTCCAACAAATCGGCACGTAATTGCGCGACATCGGATTGACCGTCGCGGCGATACTCTAGCACGGTTCGATTGACTTGGGCAACGTCTTCTTGAACGTGGTCCACTTGATCTTTCAAATGTTGAAACGAAATCACAACGGCAACGATTGAGCCGATGGATGGAAGCACGCCGATGATAGCGATTGCCATGGCGAAACGGGTTGACAGGGAACCGGATGGTATTAGATCGCTCATTCTGCAATAACCGCTCTTGATAGGGCTTTCTTCGTTCCGCTTGAAACAATCTGCACTGGCGATTGACCGGTGCGAAGCATGGTCAATCCCACGATCAGAACGCCGACACCCACAACCACAACCGCGATACGCGCGAAACTCGTTGTCAGGATATTGGACAGATTAGAGCTAGCAGCCGCGCCACCTGAATACAGCGAACCACCGGACGGATTGCTAGGTGAAGGTGCCGCGCCGGGTGCGTAGGTATCACCACCTGTGCTTCCCTCAAAAGCTGCCCCCAATGGGTCGTAAGTTCCGCCAGTCTGCGACGCTAACGTGTTAACGGTTTGGGAAGTATCTAGGTTACCGTAGGTATTCTGCACCGCTGCGAGCGTGCTAGGCGCCCACCGTGACAAGGGAATGACACCAGCAACTTGCGTTTGAATATCAGCGGGCGCTTGATTTGGTGTCGGATATTGGGATAGGTCAACGCCAGCGGCGGGCGCAAAATCGTTCCACGTCCCCGTGGTAATCTGATACAAGCCTTGCGCGTGGCCGGATGATGTCATGATAGGGTTTGTAAGCCCTAACTGACCACCACTTTCCGCCTGTGCAATGGTATCAAAGAGCGACATTTATCAGTCGAATGTTCCGGCTTCGATACCGTTTATCCCGCCTGTGCTACCAAGCCCGCCTGTCAAACCATTAAGATTGACATTACCAACGCTGGACAAGCCGCTTATAGCGCCAAGCCCCGTGTTGATTGCGCTCGTTGCGGACGACACTCCCGTTACCGGCGCCGTGGCAGCGGTAATCAGGCTACCAAACCCGGAAAAGAACGATGACAGCACACCGGAAGTGTTTGAATTTTTCGACAACACAACCGACAGTATCGCCAGTCCCAAAATTCCAGTCAGTATGGCAATGAATTTGGACAGCGCATCGTCCATGGCTTAACCTCCCGGTAGCGATTGTGCGCCCTTCATGAAGTCATCGTCAAGCAGTTCGCCCGATGCGTCGCGGAAGCTATGCGCCGGCTGGTGAACGATGCCGGTATTTGTTGTAGCCTCTGCATTGGCTTGTGCCTGTCGCACGTTGGCATTCGTGCCATTGATTTTTGTATGAACAGGATGATCAGGCAGGAAATGAAACATGGGCATGCCTATGTGTTGTAGTATGGACCGTATATACTATTGCCGGGTGTCGAGCCGGTTGCGGACATATCGCCCATGGTTGTGTCAATCATGGGTTGCATGACTGGCCCCCATGGCGAAAGATTGTAAGCAATATATCCTGGCAGGTTGCTATACGAGGAAGGCGGGACTTGCGCGGCCTCGGCGATGTTAAGCACGCCTGTAGGAACCGCGTTTTTACCACCATGCTTCAAAATCACGATGGCCAACAAAACCACAAATGCCACGATGAACGTATGCCACGCTTCCGTTTTCATGGTTCACCCGTTAATTATGAAGCTTTGCAATCAACGCGCCCTCGGTCGTCGCTGCGGCAGCGGCTTGGTTTTCCGAGGCAACCAACGCGTTATTGCTCTGATATTCTTGATTGGTCGTGTTCAACTGCTGCAACGTCGAAAGAGTCATATTGTTATTGACAAGCGCTATCAGCGCGTTGTTATTTTCGTATTCTGCAACGGTAGCTGCAATGTTGGTTTGTTGAATGTTCGCGTTGTTATTACTGTCGTTAATCTGCGCCGTTGTCGCGTTGTTATTTTCGCCCAATTGAACTTGCAAATTCGCCAATTGAACCTGCGTCGCATCATTCGTCTGCAAAGCGGTCAATTGCGCGCTGGTCTGATTGTTTTGCACCGCCGCCGCTTGGCCCGCGATTTGCAATTGCGTCGCGCTCTGCAACTGCGCTTCGTCAACCGAAGCTTGCGCGGCATACTGCGCCGCATTGCTGTTGCCAGTGTTAGACGCCGCACCGGAAGACGATGACCGCAATAGCAGGATGACAAGCAGTCCGACGACAAACACACCCGCCGCTACTGTGTAGGGATGTTCGCCGACAAAGCGCTTGATTTTGTCCCACATAAAATTAGCCTTCGAATATATCAGGCGTGGCGATGCCCTGCGTTTCCAGATCAAACAGAGGTTGCCCCACAATCTGACCAGCAGTCAAACCGCCCAAACCGTCAACGGGAACGTTCAAGCCTTGCGCGGACTGCGGCGGTTGCGTCACGCGATACGCCGCCATGGTCCGCGTGGCGGGTCCCCATGGACAGAACGCGGCTGCACGGAAGCTATCCAGGCCAAAGGCCATAGCTCCCGGCCCAGGCTGGCGACGTTTGACGAACGGAAACCACGCCATGATTTTACTCGCCGATAGTGGCGTTGTTCAAACTGAAACCTGACGTTGGGTAACTGGTGTCAATGCTCACTTTGTTACCCGTCACCGGAGATTGCGCCGTGGCAATTGCGTTGCTGAATGCGCTGCCGCTTGCTTGGATAACCGCGCTGGTGTTTGCGTTCTTACTGACAATCACTGCCAGCACCGCAAGTCCCACGATAGCAACCGCAATCGAAGTCAGGGAACGCATCAATTCGTCACTCATGTTTTCACCTTTATGCAAACATTGCCCCAATACCGATAGCGCTTACCACGTCGCCAAGCACGCTGCTTGCGGTGCTCTTTCCGCTGCCTGACGAATTGGAAGAACCACTTGAACCCGTTCCGCTACTCGTTTGCGTGTCAGTTTCCGGCAACGAAACAGGCGAGTTATTGGCTGACGCTAGTTCCTTATTTGCGTTGGAAAACACGCCACCGTTATGGAAAACCAGACTGACCAAAAGCAGCGCCATGAAAACGTCACTGAATTTTTTCAACTCGTTGACATATCCAATGACACCGATAGCCACAATCGCTACAGCCCAATACAGATAAGAACCACTGCCAGTGAAATCTGTTTTGAGTTGCTTGCCTAAATCAAGTTCCGTGCCCTCGACACCCGACACAATCAAGACAAGCCCGATCAGGATTAAAGCAAACGGCATCAGTAACCCAAACCAGCCGCTGATGGATCGAACCCGCCCGCTTCTACACCAGACGATGCCGCTCCACTGTCGAATGTGCCAGCATCTACACCGGAACTACCAAGCAAACTGCCAGCGCTGTTACCAAGCGACGCTGCGCTATTGACACCACTGGCAACGCCACCCACGACACCCGCGACTGTTCCAAGCGCGCTGGAACCTCCACCACTACCTGTATTGTTTCCCGTTAGAAAGCCCACGTAAGTTGCAAGCTCTCCCTTGCTGACGATATAGAGAATAAAGCCAGCAACGAGATAGAACATAATGACGGAAGACTGCGGCACTTACATTCCGACTTTGCCAAGAAGCGACGCGCCAACGCCAGGGAATTTTACCCCAACGAGATAGACGACGAACAAAAGGAGCAGCAGGCCGACACCATGAAACGGTTTCATTCTAAACTTCCTCGGTGATGTATCGAAGCACGTTAAGCCACGCCACGAATATCGTGGTAATGAACACCACGAATAGAACCCACTGCCACCAGTCCATATCCTCGGACCAAGGCTTTTTGAGCCATTCGCCAAAGTAACTGACCAGTGGCATCATTCTTTCCTTTGCATCGGGACTGGCGGAGCACGACATCCGCCAGTCCCACCTTCACAACCGCGCGGCCGGGAGGAATTAGCCGCCCGGTAGCGAACCCGCCGGAATGATGGTATTCTGCAAGCCCATGTCCTCATAGCCGAGAAGAACCACGGGATTTGCCGCCAGGGTGCCAGCCGGATTTAAGATCAATTCCATGTTGCCGTATTGAACGGTGTTGATGGGCTTGTCTCGGTGATCGAAGTAATAGGCCGCGACGTTGAACGCCGACGAAATCGCGAAATCCGACATGATCTTGTTGCGCGCGCGCAGCGCAACGAGATGCGGCTCGATTTGCATGATGTTCGTGAAGTTGGCCGACTGGATGGCCCAATAGTTCACATCGGCACCAGGGGATGCCACCGATGCACCAAAATTGTCGAACACCGCGCACGTCGAGAGAAACGAGCGGAAGTTGGTATACGGAATTGGGAAATCCAGTCCTGTGGTGAGACCGACGAGCGCCGTGTTTTTGAGTTCGTAAATGGTGGACAAATCCTGCATCGGTAGGATGACGCCATTCTTGCCCACGGGAAGCTGGTCAAGAAAGTCCTGATACACGGTGACCGTAGCCGTGGTCACGGTGCCGCCAGTTGCCGCTGTTCCGCCCGCGTAGATGGCCAACGTCGGATCAACACCAGCCGCCGCAACCGGGTTGCTGTTGAGGGTAAGCTGCAAGTTCATCGTCGCGTTGATGACGTTTGCATAGACGGCGCCGCGCAAATCCTTGGAATGATACGCCAGCGGCACGTAATACCACATTTCGATGTTGCCGTTGGCGCCACCAGCGGTCGGATTTGATGCCGACATGACGGCGAAACCGTTGCCATAGCCGGATGGATACGCCGTCGAAGTGAACACCCCTCCCCATGGGTGATGCCCCTTGGCGCTGTTCACCATGTTCAGATGCCAGCCCGCCGTGTTGATGCGGGTGTAATTGTTGAGATCGGTAAACACAATCTGCGACAGGATGTTCGCCGCGCCGATGGGCGAAAGCGTTGCCGCTGCGGAACCGCCCGCCGCCGAAACCGTCGCTGTGACCTTGACCCAAAACCCCATAATCAGACCGACGTTGCGCGGCACGATATTGAGCACGTTGCCGGCTGATGCGGGTGTAAACGTCGAAGAAAAAATCTTTTGCGTCATCCGAACGGACATGCTCAGAACGGCCGCGCGCGCCGCAGCGTTAACCTGAGCGGGAGACGGTTGCGCACCAGGGGACTGTGTTGGGGGGTTCGTTGCCATTGATCACCTATTCATGGGTGTTTTGCGTTTCAAATAGTCTCAACACTTCCCGCAACGCAAAAACGAAAAATGCAGTCATCAAACCCACCGTTATCCAGTTGAGCGGATTTTTGACCAGTGACCAGTTAATCACGAACCGTCACCAGAAAACTGGTGTCCACTGAGCTTACCGATGCCAGCAGCGGTTGCACCAAGGAGCGCGCCAAACAGTAGGGCCATAAGCCCGACCGTGATGAAATTCGGGAGGTTCCACGTAATGAGATTATCAGTCACACCCGACACGCTCCTAAGAGAATATTTTCATTCCCTTACGCTGCTATCACATATACGCCATCACATCAAGCGTTTTTTATACCCCACCTTGGACCGGAAAAGTGCTTTGATCTCCGTTGCGGAGGGCACTGGTTTGAGCACCGCGCGTTCGTCTTCCGAAACATCATGATAATAAGCATGATATTTGGGAAGCTGACCCTCCCGCAAATCAATGTCACGGTGCAAAAATTCCTGCACTCGTTGCTGGTCTTTTCGATCGTTCAGCGTGAAGACCAGATAAAAATCCGCCTCGCTGAATACGAACCTATCCATGCGAACAGGTCTTTGTGAAAGCACAATCATGGGAATGTTTTTGCTGCGCCCCTGCGTCAAGAGCGCGCGGAATGCAGGGTTGTTTTCCCCGATCATGTATCCTTCGTCTACATAGACACCAATTCCGCCGCGTTCCCAAATGCGCCACAACAAATTTTCAACTGCTTCGTCATCGGTATTCGGAAGAGGGTGCACAATGTAGAGGTCTGGTTTTGTTGGGATGCTCGCATTAGGCGCAAGCTCCTTGGCGCGAATATCGTTCAGGAGCTTATCCCGTTTGTAATCAATAATGATCCATGGGTAATTTTTGCCTACTTGTTGCGAAAGAAACCACGCGCCAGCCTGCGTTTTGCCGGAACCTGTCCGGCCAATGATCGCAACCCGGTGCGTGGTGTCAGGCATCCTCATTTATCTTAACCCACAAAAGATGTATCAGAAAATCTTGCACCCACTTATCATCATCGATGGAGTTTATGCCCCATTTCTGAATGTCGGCCATTATATAAGCCGCTTTTTCTCTATCGTTCCATTCATCAACGCTATTGATTAGTCTTTTTTGTTTTATTGGGCCATGCGGATGATATGGCGATTTCGGAACTATCATTCGCGCGTTTCCGGCCACGTATCGACTTTGCCGCGTGTTTTAATTGAAAGAACACCGTTGGTTGCCACATCAGCGGGACGCCAAATTGTTTTGCAATGTTGACATTCATGCGAACGATGCGGTGGATTATCCCATGTTTCCGTTGCCGCGTCGATATGTTGAGCGTGACAAACTGGACACCATAAAAGCATATCAATCATTCACGTGTTTCCGGCAATTCGTCCGTCATCGCAAAGAAAGCAGCCGCATCGTCTGGCGTGGTCGCGCCATTGATGGTTGCTGGCGATGGCGCGCGCTGTTGCGGTGCCTGATTAGCGCGCAGCGGCACCACGACTTCACCGCTGCCGCGCGTGGGCTTGGCATCTTTCTTTTCCCCCGCCTTGCGCGTGTTGATGCGGACCATGCGCGCACCGTAAACGGTTCCGATGACCATGCAAAAGCGCATCGTGTCCAACGTCTTGCCGGATAGAACGCTTCCGTAATGCCGCTGCATATCAAGATACGCATGCGCGACGACCTTTGCTTCGTCATCGTCCATTCCCAATTCTGGCGTTTTGGTAGCGGCTGCCAATGTGAAATGAATACCGACAAGCAACTCTGTAATGGTGTCTACAGTAGCCGGTAACGTTTTTTCTTTTCTTCCAGGGGAGGTGGTTCGGCGGGTGTATCTTCGCTTGGTTCTAACACTTCCACTATCTCCGTTTCCGGTTCCTCCACTATCTCCGGTTCCGGTATCGAGGGCGCCGGGTTCGACTGCGTCAATATCTCCAGCGCCGCCGACTGCGCTTGCACCATCGTCGCTAGCGCCGCTATCTGCGCTTGCGTTTCCGTCATCGCGTTGTGCAGCGAGCCTACGCTTGATGAAAGCCGCTCGATTTCCCCCGATTGCCATTCCTCAGTCCTTTCGTGCTCAACAATAATTTCCGCAACGTCTACACGCGCGGCATCCTCCGCAATCTGTTCCGCCGTTTCAGCGGCAACCACGGCATCGATAGCGGCATTGGCAGCAGCGTGCGCGGCTGTTTCGGCTTCCTGCGCTTGGGCCTCCGCAGTCGCAAGCGCGATTGTTTCATCCATGCTCAACGCTCCGTTCAGTCTGTTATGACATAATCCAGTTGCTTGGGAGCATAGTTATCCGGGTTCAATTCCTCATAGGTGGAACCATCCGGGCGCGGAACCAATTCATACAACACACTCTCAACCCGCGCGAGCATGCCGCGCAATTCCTGCTGTGTCGCGTTGATGGTTTCAATCTTGTCGCACAACTCTTTGTGGTGCGCCAGAAACGCATCAAGCTTTGCTTTGAGTTCGTCAGGGTTGATTTTCAGTTGCTTCATAAGCAACGGTATCATAACATCAATCATTGGTCGTGCTCCTTAGAAAACCGCGTTCGTGCGGCCACCGTAAATATTAAAATTGGCTGTCCCCCACGGTGTTGCCGAAGTGAGGTCAATAGCCCATAGTTTGGTTGTTCCCGATATCATAACGTTGGAAACTTCAATAGATGCTGACCCATCACCCGCTGTTATATATCCAGACCAAAATTGTTTTGTTTCATTGACAAGCGTTCCATCTGGGCTATCGAAAAGAAACAACTCGGTTTGTTGAGTTGTAGCAGTCGACAGTACTGAAAATAATATAGATATATTGGTCACATAATAAGCAGCGTATATTCCTGGAACAAACCCGGTAATTTGAAGCGCAGTGGTGGAACCTAGTTGATATTGAATTGATCCATAAAGCGTTCCGGCTCTAGCTGGTAATACAACATCCATGTCACCCAAAACCAACTGCGTCGCATTGATAACCATCGGTGGAATGATGTAGTTGTAAACGTTGATACCGACATTGAAAGATGATGACGTGGTGAGGTTCACCACATTGAGCGTCAATGCCGATGTGCTGACAGGATACCACCCGCGCGTGAATGGCTCCGCAATCACTGTCTCACTCGCACCGGGAAACGTCACCGTCGTGCGGAACGGGCTTTGTCCATTGTCAATGTAGATAGTCTGAATATTGTCAACACCGAACGGAAACGCTTGCTGCAACGAAATCGCGTAGCCTTGCGCCGATGGCGAAAATGGCAGCGTCAACGGACAAGCAGCCGGTCCTTTGCCGTTCTTCGTCGGATCAGGTCGCGTTCCGTAGGTAGACGCAAACGAAATAGGCTTGCCGGGATAGGTCAGCAAATTCACGGTGCCAGACATTTCAGGAAAACTCCGTTTTACGGGTTGATGGTTTCGATGATGGACGCGGGCAGACGCGGCACCAGGACCAAGCCCATACACAACCCGGTCTGGCGTGCGGTGGTTACGAAAATCATCCAAACCCTTCCCATGTCCGGTTCACTAGGCCAAGGTCAACGGTGCTTATATCACGATTGAGCGTTCGGGTATAATGCAGGAATTTGTTCGGGTTGTCGATTGATTTGCGCAGCGCCGTCTTAATTCCGGTCGGCGCATCGTATTCGACGGCGTAAGGCTCACCTTTTTCAATCGCCGCGTAGAGCTTCATCGCGGAAACCGATTTCTGCGGAACGCCCTTCGCTTTGTGCTTTTCTTCTTTGAGGTCGATATATATTTTGCGTCCTCCATACGCCATCGACGTTGCAGAGCGCTCCAATTTAAACTTCCCCAATCTCCGCTTATCGACCAATTCGCCGGGTAATTCTGATTGCGTGTGCACGCTATCGGTGTCGCAATATATAATTGGTATATTGTATTGATTGGGGACTTCCAAGAGCATCTGACGGCCGGCGGCAGTAACCATTGCCGCGATCGCGGGGAACGCATGCCGCACTTGCGACACGCGCGTAATCTTGAACGCGTTGTCGTGAATATGTGGCTGCGGCTCAATTTTCTCTCCCTTCGCCGTGTCCATTTCAGCAGCTAACGCAAGCATGTCCTCTATAGCGAGTATGTCGAAAGTCTCGCGTAATTCTTTCTGGCCGAATTTACCATACAGGTTGTTCATTACCAGCTTGATGACAAGCACCATGCTCGCGTTGCCCTTGTCGGCAAATTCCATGCGTAACGTGTAAAGCGTGTTTACGAAGTCTGCGAATATGGGGGCGGTTTCGGGATAGTGATATCCTCGGATAAGGTGGACTGTGCCACCACCAGCTTCGATTTCTCTTGCCTCGATATGTGTAATGTAAGCCTGCCCCGACCATGCGGCATGTTTAGCGGCACGCTCTGACAATTCATCCCACGGCTTGATGATAGCAACGCGTCCATGCGCTTGCTTGAAGTTGACCAAATAACATCCTGGCGCGATTTCCCCTTCGTGTCGTGGGAAGTCATAATCAGTGTCAATAAAAACTCCTGGTTTGATTGGGAATTGCGCCATTGCCATGGCCGCAGGATATTCCGAATTGATATCATATGTGTTCACTCCCTCGAAGGTTCGCGTCGTGCCATCCTTCAAAACGCCATCACCGATGTATTCACAGCGGCCACCCTGGTAGCAACGCCGGGTGAAAGCCATTTCCATGTCACCCGGTGTTATGATGTCTATGCCTAAGAAACCAGTCCGAAATACGGCAAGCGCCGTAGCCCCGCATGTGAGTTTAAGATTGCCGACACTAGCAAGGGAGTTAACACAGTCGCGATAGAGTGACACGATTTGCAAGAGCAATTCTGTGTCTCTCTTATGATAGCCATGATACCTTTCCGGGTATCTTCGTCTATACTCTCCCATATCAGACTTGTATTTTGCGGGAATGTCATCTTTCGTGCTCCCTAGATTGAAACCCTTTGGGCCGCATAGATTGGCGAGGCTGTCAGGCAACAAACAAAAACTGTCGGCAAGCGTAATTTTTGGCTTGTTTTCCCGCCCGACTAATTTAAACTCTAACGCAATGATGCTCCCGCCAACCATGAGGCATTTCAAACGGTCCTTGCCCTCGGTGATTATCTGACCGGCAAACAATCCGGCCAATATGTCCCGTAGTAATCCCACAAGGTCAAACCTCCCTCCGTTGTGGAACCAGATTGCTCCCAAACGCAGTTTACGCTTGCTGCATCTGTCCTGACACTCTGCCACACAATCGAGCCATTCTGACCATGTTGAACAGGTTGCGTAAACATCTCCGTCTGGCAGTCTGTATGCAAGGTTGACATCTAACAGTGCTCCATCTTTGGATGTTTCAATATCAGCAGCCGCTAACACTTGCAGTTTGCCAGTGAAGGGCTTTGCAGGGGAAAGCACGCGTGATTACACCACGTAAACGTTGAGGTCTATATTCGACAAAGCCTCCTTTTTAATGTCGGCATGATAACGGGTGTTTGTGAGATCAAGATCAGGCTGAACAGAGTTCGCCCATGTCATGCGACTCAACGGATGCGGATGCGTTGTCCGCACCGTCTGCCGACCCTTGGAACCGAAAGTGAATGTGAAATAGCCCGTTCGCACCAGTGGTGTTTCCGGATTGGCCATGCCGCGCTCAACGTATCGTTGGTAAATTTCGCGTATGCGCCGGTTGAATGGTCCCTCAGTGACCGGCATTGACCACGTTTCTAAGCCACCCTCGGTCTTCTTGAATTGCTTTGTGCGAGGGCCAGCGACGCGCGCCTTGCGGAAACTCTCGATGGTCTGGCCACCACGCTGCCCCGTTAGATACTGCCGCTTAGATATGCTCGCAGTCCGCTTGGTGATGCGCTTCAAATCGCGCTTCACATAGCGTTCTGATCGTTCCGAAAGCCCGATCTTAGACAACTCGGATTTGGTGAGCTTGCGGTATTGTTCGGGATTGATAATCTTGCGGGCGGATTTTTTAGCCTTGACAGACTTCGCGCGCTTTGCCATGTATATGGCTCCTGGTGTGGACGCTTCCTGGGCGGGAGAGCGTTTCAAAAGTGAAGGGCTTCACCGTAAGGTGAAGCCCTTTTCCTTGCAAGCGTAATCTATGCGGCTTTGGCCGCGCCTCCGACACGCTTCCCGGCTGGTGCATGAACCGGGGTTTCGACGGTCTCAGCATCGCCAGTGTCACCAGGGATTTCCGCGTCGGCCGCAATCATCGCCTGAACCTTGGGAGGCGCCGGCAAACGCGTGGCGACACCCTGCGATTGGCCAATACGCTTCAATGCGGCAAGCGGGCTTTCGGCCGGAGAAGTCTTCATCTTGTGACGCACCGTCCACGCCACGTCGATTGCGCCGCGAACCTTTTCCTCCGGCAAAACTTCCATGCCTACCTCAACCCAAAATTGCAGGCCCGTGTTGTCCTTGTTACCCTGTATGAGCGCATGAATGGTTTCAGCGAAGTATGTGGGCAGATAGCACGAACCGGCGCGTGCAACCTCGCCTGTGCTGTATTTCGTGCCCTCAAATTCACCGATCAACTGATAGCTAACCATCGGTGCGCCAACCTCGCCGTTGGCGTTCATGCTCGGCGTTTCCTTGCGCTGACTGCCATAGACAACGCCCATGATTTCGCCGGCCCAATGAACCGCTGGCACGTTGCGGTCGAGGCGGCGAATTTCGCCCTTGCTCAGAAAAAATCGGGTCGTGATGTTGCGTGCTTCCTTGCCTGCTCCGTCATCGGAGTATGTCTGTGATGGAGCGGTGTTTGCGGTGTCACTCATTGTCTTTAACCTTTTCTGGTTACCGGGTTGTTCCGGTGATGGGAGTATCAGGGAAGGTGATTAGTGTGTCAAGCGTTCAATGGAAAAGCGCGAATAAAAATGGGTAGGTGATGAAACCGAGCACATAGAAAATTCCGAAAGTGCCCATTAGCTTGTGCAGTGACATGGTTATGAACATTTCATGCGCTCCCCTGCGGTTGTACGGCGTGCATGTGCAGATCTTCGAGGCAGGCGAGTAGGTCAAGCTCTGCATCTGGCGCTTCAGTTCCCAACAGACGGGATAAAACAAGCACAACGCATAATTCTTTGACGATATCCATACCGTTTACTTCGACGCCTAGTGTGCTATTGTAGGCTTCCACAACTTCATCACGTAAACTGACGATGAATTGCGGGGTGAAGGTTACGAGAACTTTTCCGTTGTCTAAGTGCTTGGGCATGTGGCGGTTTCCTTTCCGTTAACCGTGATTTGAAGCGTTCGCGGCTTATCTTGATCTAGTATGGAGATACACACTGTATCAGAGTGCCTCACGTTATTATGGTCAAACCAGTCAACATGAATTACACATTCATCACCAACCATTCCCATGCTAATCGTGAGTTCAGCATTCATTGGTCTATGCCCTCTGCGGAGTAGTTTCGCGGATGTCGGCGTAACGCTTGCGCGCGGCTGTCATAGCGTCGCGCTGGTCAATGAAAGCCTCGCGCGCGTTCTTGTATTGCTGGCGCCAATATTCGCGTTGCTGCGGGTTCCCGTGTTGCGCGAAACGCTTGTATGTCCCCTTGACGCAGGTAAGCTCGGTCAAAGCAGCGTTGTAGATGGCAACTTGCGTTCGGTAGGCGAACCATTCGAGTTCGAGCATGCGGTTGTGCTCGGCGAACTCGGCGGGCCAGTAAACGGGGGGTTTCATATCTCTATTTCCTTAACGCTTTCTCGAATATAGGTTGCGTGAACCCTGGCTTTGTAAATTGCGTCTATAAGAGCTAGCTTATCCGTTTCACCAGTGCCGACAAATGTAAGCGGCATAACACCTGATGAGGGCATTGGCAAAGTAATTTCACACCTCCAAGGGTCTTCTAAACCGCCGATTTCCCATGCTTTTGTTAACCTGATGACGGCTTTCATGAGTCAAATCCTGTTTCTGCTAAAGCGTCCAAGTAGAGTTGAACACGTTGCGCCATGCGGGTAAGGCGATATTCTGCGGTGACTGACCAAGTGACTGGCCAGCGACAGCCCGAATTGAAAGCCTCTAACCGGAAATCACGCGCCATGCAGTCAAGCAAATAACGCGCCTGATGCTCAGGCAGGTTTGATTGCGGATGGCTCCAATTCATCGGCTGGCCCATCCGATCATTTGTGACAAGTCCCTGGTGATGCATCGCTCAAGATAGGCTATCTTGGGAGCGTAACTATCCCGACGCGTTATGAATACCCATAAACGATGATCCCACATTGCCTGCATATTCTTGTAGAAACTTAACGAGCCTGTTTCCATTGCAATGATGGTTCGCATGGTTCGCATGTTTTGATCGGCGCGGTATTGGTCATAGGTTAAGGGAATATTCATCGGCTGGCCCATCCGATTGCTTGCGCGATGTGGTAGTTGTAATGCGGAAGGTCGGTGGCAGACATGCAGCGCGCTTTGGCATGCTCTAACCAAGCAGCGGCTTGCCCTAAGTGAATGGTTGATTGTCCGCCTAGTTCTTCTATGGCGCGTGTGTAGTTGTAGGCTTGGCGATGGTCTAGAATGAAGAGCAATTCATTGTCTAGGAAGCGCTCGCTTTCGCGGATAAGTATGGCGCGGTAGGCGGGGGTGAAAGGCATGGGGCTATTCCTTGCTGGTTAATTTGCGCAGTCGATCAGCGTTTTGTTTCGCGCTAACTGCTAATTGCAAAGCGCCAGCCGCGCCATGCACAATGGCCAAAGCTTCGGACAAGGTTATTGCGGCTTTATTATCACCATTACTTTCGGCGTTAATGCACAGTTCATACAAACCAGCGGCTGTCTTAGCTAGTTGGCGATAAGTCATCTGCCGTGCTCCTTTTCAACCCCGTCACAATCGCATACCTACCACCATGCGTCGTGCGGTGTTTTTGCATGGGTGACCCACGAAATTAGCGGGTCTCGTTCGCGGTGGGTGTAGTCATATAATCCTGTCGTTTCGGTTAGTGTTAGTATTGTAGGAATTTTTGTG
>JARLHX010000195.1 GCA_031292035.1 Negativicutes bacterium
AATCGGCACAAACCTGGCAGTGCCGTAAACCTCGCTGGTGGAAGTGTGAACCACCTTTTCGACTCCCAGCTCCCGGGCGGCCTGCATGATATTCAGTGTTCCCTTGATATTGGTATCGACATAGGTATCAGGAGAGTGATAGGAATAGGGGATCGCGATAAGCGCCGCCAAATGAAGCACTACGCTGCAGCCTTCCATCGCTTTTTTCACCCCGTGGGGGTCGCGGACGTCACCGCTGAAAACCTCGATACCTTCCCTGATATCCTGCGGCGAACTGTCCAGCCAGCCCCAGGAATTAAACGAATTATACAAAACAAACGCCCGGACATCATGCCCTTGCCGTACCAGTTCCTCGGCAAGGTGGGATCCGATGAAGCCATCGGCTCCGGTGATCAATATCTTTTTGCCCTGTAAGTTCATCTGCAGTTCCTTCCCCGTGTCTTAGCACTCGGCCACTCCTTATTATTTGGACCGGTTGACTATCCGCCCCGGCAACAACGGCGCCTCATACGCCTGCCGCAGAACCTTTGCTTGCCGGGAAGCCACCAGTCGTACGCGGGCAGTATCCTGGCGCAAATTTAACAATTTCTGGCTCTCTTCTTCTATCGCGGCAATATCTGTCAACAACTGCCGCGCTTCCTCAATAACAGCCGGCTGAAAAGCCTGACTGTCAACTTGGCTTTTTTTGATATAATCGATAATAATCTGTTTCTGTGCTATGCACTGCCGCAGTTGAGCCGAATCGCCGGTTTTTATTGCTGTCAGCTGTTGAGAAGATAAATTCATGATATTCCTATAGTTTTTTATAAAAGTGACTTCCCTTGCTTCATCCTTCACCATGGATTCCTCCCTATCAAGGCATAGCATCCGGTCTATTTTTCAAAATAATCGTTTCCCAACCTTCCTTTAACTCAGCCATCACGTCAATTACTTCTTGAATAATTGTGGCATCTTTTTTGACATTCGCTTCAATAAGTCGTTTATGATTATATACATACAAGCTGCGCAAGTGATGGGCAATATCTCCGCCGGCATCCATATTCAAATCCAGGTTCAATTCCATGATAATGTTTTGAGCCTTAATCAGGCAGTTATGAGCCTGATTAATCTTTCTCTGAGCAACACATTCTTGCGCCACCCGCAGATTTTTCAATGCTCCGTCGTACAGCAAAAGCAGGAGGCGCCCCGGACTGGCGGTTTCGATCTGCATGCGCTTATAGTTTTCGTAAGGATTGGCAACCATCTTCGATTCTCTCCTCTACCTCTTTAATACATTCCTCGAAAAGACCTTTTACTTGCTCGGCACCTTCCCGGACTTTTTCGTAGTAAATGTGATAATCGGCAATCGCGGCGTGAAAATCGTCCTGCTCCGCAAACTCCGCCTGATATGTCCGGTAAATTACCTGATGTATTTCCCGCTGTGCCAAACTTTCTGTGAAATAAGTCAAAAATACATCGTTGCTAAATTTCTTGTAGATTTTGCGGATAGCGTTGACATGCTGCTGCATTTTTTTCGAGTGGCGGTTTTCACAGGCTGTTTCCAGCTGATTGAGACGTTTCGTCGCGGTCTTTGCCTCAGCAATGATCGTATCGACTTTGGTCACCTGCTGTTTTAGTGCCTCAACTAGCGGCTTTGGATCCGGCGTTTCAAAGGCGGACTGTATGTCATGGATGATCTTCTGCACATCAATCGGCTCCAGACAATACTGGTCCAATACTTCGCGAAGCGTCAGGATCTTTGTTCCCTCAATCAATGCACCTCCTTCGGTAGCGTTAATGTAATTCCGGTCAGGTTTTTGCCGTATCCAGCTTTCGAAAAAGCAGAGGAACTGGTAAAAATTGCGTCCTGTGATGACTTGCCCACCATCGTTGGCTTTAACCTTCAGATACGCCATGGTTTCCTGTTCGGCCTCGGTAATCACGTTACTTTCATAATTGGTCCCAGCGGCGTGAGAATGGCCGTCGCGTGAATAGGCCAAGTCCTGCCCCACCAGAATAATCGGATCGGCCCCTATCTTATAGGCCAGAGCAAAAGCGCTATTAGCCACCGAACCGCCGCTTTCCAGAATGCCCTTGGTCTCGATCACATCGCCCAATCCATGCATTACCGGCAGCCATCCGGCAACGAACATCGGCCCTTTATAATTTGCCTGGATCATATAGTTCGAATTTATGTCGGCGATCAAACACGCCTTCTCGGTGTTTATCGCTCTGAAATGCTCATAATTGAGCGGATGGGGGTCGACACTGATAATAAAGTCCGGCTCTATGCCCTGTTTCTGCAACGCTTTCACCGCCGTGCCCACAGCCAGGATAACCGCTTTACCCTTCGCCTCATGCAACAGGTGGATGTTTTTGTTCAGGGAAGGCCCCGCCGATACGATAATGGTGGGTATGTTGGCAAATCGATCAAACAGGTCTATTACTCCTGGATGAGTATAATAGTTCGGCAAATTTAAAACGCCGTTGCTTAGCATGTTGCCGCCCAGTTTGATCAAGGTCACCATGTTGAGCAGCTTGGTATTGATAACGTCGTAGATAAAGGAGTCGATGTTCCGGAAAAAATCGCGATACACCGTTTGGTTTCCTGGAAGTCCGGCGATCTCAATCTTATTATAACGGTCGGCATTAAAAAATCTGGCAAATTTTGCTTTCACTGTATCGACAGCATCACTCTTCAGGATATATACCCGCTCGGAACTGATAACATGGCGCAGATCTCTGGTCTTCATCGCCGTACAAAACAAATCACTATCCGGTTCCAAAACAAATAAAGGAATTTTTTCGTCTACAGTCGTCAGTATTGCTTCAACCAAATAGCCCAGGCCAAAACCGTTGACGACGATCACTGCCCCCGGCTCAACCGAAAGGCCTGAGGCAATCCGTTGCGCCTCTTTGACCGGATCGACCGAACTATGTAAAAAGACGGCCCGGCCGTTGTCTGCCGTAACCCGCACCGTAGGCAAGCCTGTCCTGCTGGCTAGAATTTCGATATGGCTGAGATCGCCGGTTACATTCTGTTTATCGTTGCCATAACGATCCTTCCATGCTGCCCAGTTTCCTCTTTCCAATTTTGCCTCTGCCTTTTGTACCAAGTCACGCCTCCACCCTTTCCCGGTAGCATTGCTGCACAGCCATCAACAATTCGTGGGCAGTATGGATGACAGATGGCAGATCGTATTCCACCAAATCGGCCAATAAGGAAAAGTCTTCATTTTCTGTGGCGTCATAAATCTCGACACAAGTCCGGTTCAAATCGCTGGCAAAAGAAGAAACAGAAGCCTGTTCCCATAATCCGCCAGAAGGATTAATCCCCAGCAGAGCTGCCGCCGAATGAAATAGTTTCTGACAACAGACTAGCCCCTCCAAGAGTTGGGCCGTCCGTTCGATGGGTTGGGATTTATCCTCAGTATGGAAGGCATCCGGCAATTTAGTGCAGCCTTGCTCGATCCCGTTTAAATAGTCTTCCATTTCCGTGAGCGCATTTCCTAATGTCGCAAATTGATTGATGTCATTTGCCGTCTGCATACCAGATCTGCCCCTCCCTTATTACGTAATAACCTCCGCCATTGCCGCGCCGCACTCCGACCAGATTGTCTTTAACCAGTTGCGATAACTGGCTGCGCACATAAGACGGCGTCACCTTCAAGATTTCGCCGATTTCTTGTGAGTTCATCGGCTGGGCATAAGATGTTGCTTTTTTGGTCAGCAACAAAAATACTTCATGGTGCAAACTGTTCACACGTATACCCCCCAGTAAACAAAACTAGACACTAGTGAACAATACCCAGCCTTTTAATGGCCAACAACTGGCGCTGTTGGCCATTAAAACTACTTCCACGACGGTAGGCTCGCCAACTGGGATGTCAGAAAATTTTGTTGGGATTTAAGATTCTCCAACTGGGATTCCATGTCCTGATACTGTGCATAAAGACTGGCCTGTTCAGTTTGCAGGCTGTCCTGCATGTCTTTGATCCGGTCATTATTGTAGCTAATCTGGTTTGTGACCGACCCATTAGACCCGGTAATAGCGTCAAAAGTACCGCCAACCTGGGTATAATTGTCCAACAACGTCGACATTTGCACAAATACGCCGGCATTGGTGCCCGAACTTACATCGTAATTGTAGCTTGCGGTGATTGTTGCTCCGGAAATAGGCGCTGTACCGAAGGTAATCTTGCCTGTAGTGTAATCAATGGAATATTGATTGTATATCTTCGGGTTGGCAGGATCGGTTGTGTAATCATCCGCCTTCGGCGTGCCGGCAACCTGGTTATAGGTGACCCCGTTTACCGTGATGGTGGGCGACCCGGTGATGGAGCTATTGGCAAGCTGAAAACTTGTATTTGTCCCATCTACTGTCCCCGTCGGCGTCTCGCCGCTAACCGCGGCCATCGAATTGCCGAATAACGCCGCCACCGCGTTGGGATCTGACTGTAAAGCGGCAGTAAGTACCGTTGTATCCAAACTCAGGTGCCCGGTCTCGCTCGCCGCAACCCCCTGACCGACAGCGCCAGTGGTGATTCCGGCCTGGCTAAGCTGCTGCATGGAAGACGGCTGCGATGAAACAACCGCATAGCTGAAGCTGCGCAAATCCATGCTGGCCTGTTCCAGCGTACTGTCGCCGAACAAATCGCCGACCGATAAGTCGGACGAACTGGAATTCGTCTGTTCGTTCATTTTACCATTGATCAGATCAATGGTCGCGTTATATTGGGTAATAAAATCCTGTACCTTTTTGATGATTGAATCGGTATCGGTCTGCACCGTCACCGTGGCGGTGCCTGTACCTGCCAGGGTAAACGTGTTGCCGTTGAGCGTCACCGTATTATTGACCGCGGTGACGTTCACGCCATTAATTTTCACCGCCGCGTCCTGCCCCTTTACCTGATTGGTCTGGACAAGTCCCGCTTGCGTCAGGAAATTTGACGTATCGGTAGAACCGGTTCCAAGCGTGATATCCTGGGCTCCGGCCTTCTTAGAAGTGAGGGAAATGGTCTTGTTTGTCGAGTCATAGAACGCCATCACCCCCGCGCTGGAATTATTGATTTTATTAACAATCGAGTCCAGCGTGTCGGTGGTGGGATCGACGGAAATATAGGTTCCGTTGATCGAAAAGTAACCGCCTGTTACCCCGCTCAGTGGATTGCTGGCAGCGAGTTGATTGAAGGCAACACCCTCATCAGCGTTGGTGCCGGCGGTTAACGCACTACTTGTACTTAGGCCAAGGGACGCCAAAATGCCATTGCTATCCGTCATCGTTATCGTCGGGGTTGCTCCAATAGTCTTTTGAGTCAGCGTGACCTTTCCGCCAGATAAAGTCGCCGTGACCCCCGCGGAAGAGGCGCTGATTTTGTTCAAAATAGTGTTGATAGTGTCGGTATTCGTGACGGCGATAGCCTGGTTATTGACGGTGATCGAACCGGCGATGCCGAGGGCCGTGTTGGGATTACTGCCGCTGATGTCACTGCCGGTCATAGTTGCGTACGTGCCAGTGCTCATTGTAAGAGCCGACCCGGTATTGTAAGTTGTTGTAGCGAGAGTGGATACGTTGACGGTATAGCTGCCGCTGGCCGAGCCGTTCAGAGCAGTGGCGGTCACCTTAGTACTGTCGGATGTCGTCGTTGTCCGGGCCGAAAAGGTGGATGAATAGGTCAGGTCGGTAGCGCTGCTTTCCAGGCTGTACAGGCTTGTTTTGATGCTGTTATAGTCATTCATCTGGGCTTGCAGTAACGCATTTTTATTCTGCAACAGCGTCATGGGAATACTATCGGCCTGAATGGTCGCACTGACCAGGGAATCGATATCCAGACCGGAAACCATGCCGTTCATATGAGATGTCCCCAGGGCAGGAGAAGAGACAAGGGATAGGTTGCCGCTGGTACCGGTTGTTGATGTAGCCATCACTTCACCTCCTTGGGAGCCGTTTTATTGCTGTCTGCGGTTTCTTTATCCATCGCGGCCGCCATTTTTAATATTTGTTTCGGCGGAAAAGTGGCAACAACCTGATTGGTCTGCTTATCCACTACTTCGATCATGACACGATGGGTTCCGTCAAAAATAGCGAACCGAACCTCACGATTTAACGTTTCCGCTTCTTTATTCAAATTCTTAACGACTTTCGCCAAGTGGGTATCATCACCATTTTTTGTGTCCGCGACAGAAACGGGAGTGGCTTTCCCATTCTGCTTGTCCGTGACCGCAATAGGATTAACCTTCCCACTCTTCGTGTCCGCGACCGAAACCCCGTTCACCGCTACCGCCGGTTTCTGCACCGGTAAAGCCGGAGCAGAAGATGCGTTGACAGTGTCAATCTTCATCAGGCATCCCCTCCTTCCTTGTTAAAAACCGGCCGGCATAACGCCGGCCGGTCGCGGACTGGGATACCGTTTAACCTAGCAGCTTGAGTACTGCCTGCGGTGCCTGGTTGGCTTGCGCCAGCATTGCAGTACCGGCCTGCACAAGGATCTGGGTCTTGGTGAAGCTGGCCATTTCTTTGGCCATGTCGACATCAACGATCTGGGATTTAGCGCTTGTCAGGTTCTCGGAAGCCACATTCAGGTTGTTGACTGTGTGTTGCAGACGGTTCTGCACGGCGCCGAGATTGGCGCGGGACGTGGAAACCTTGCTCAGGGCTTTGTCAAGCAACGAGATAGCATTGGATGCGCCCGAAGCGGTGTTCATGCTGACCCCGGTGAGGCCAACGCCGGTTGCGGTCTGCTTGGCATTCGCAATCTGAACTTTGATGGTTTGTCCGGTATTGGCACCGATCTGGAAGACCAGCGAAGTGGTCGAAGCCGAACCGTTCAGCAGCGTTTTGCCGTTGAACTGGGTGGTGGTGGCAATACGGCCGATTTCAGCGATCAACTGGGTAACTTCTTTGTTGGTTTGCTGCCGGTCAGAGTTGGTTTCAGTGCTGTTACGGGACTGAACTGCCAACTGGCGCAGCCGTTGGATGATCGAGGTGGTCTCATTCAGGGCGCCCTCAGCGGTCTGGATCAGCGAAATTGCACCCTGGGCGTTGGAAGAGGCCTGATTTAAACCGTTGATTTGGCCGTTCATTTTTTCCGAAATGGCCAGACCTGAGGCGTCGTCGGCGGCGGTATTGATCCGTTTGCCGGACGACAGTTTCTGCAGCGAGCTGTTGAGGGTCGTGTTTTGAAGCTCAAGGTTTCTCCAGGCATTCAGAGCAGGGACGTTGGTGTTGATAATCATTTTTCTTTTCCTCCTTGAATTTTATAGTGGCATCCTTGCCACATCTTTTGACAGCTGGCCAGCTTGTCATCCAGTAAGTTTTTACTGTCATTTGTAATATCGTGAAACATTTGAAATTCATTAAGTGTTTTTTAGCAAAAAAAGCGCTTTTTTTGTTAAAAATGCGCTTTTTTTTCAAGCTATTCTTTTTCCTCATCCTTCAACTGTTTCATCTGAGTTAAGAAGCTGTCCAGATTTGCTTGCTGTACCGCTTCTGCGGCATTTTTATTCGAGTCTTTCACCGCGTCGTAAAGCTCCTGGCGCAAAATTTGAACATCTTTGGGAGCACTGATACCCAAGCGGACCTGATCGCCCTGGACATCCGCCACAGTGATAATGATATTGTCACCGATCCGAAGAGATTGGTTTTTCTTTCGCGCCAGAATCAGCATATTATTTCCCCCCGGCGCTCTGGCAGATCTTATGCTTCGTGGTATAGACCTTGTCTGACGCCAAAACCTGAAATCCCTTGCCGGATTTACGGTTGATTACCAGCGGACCGAGAAGATTAACCGTGCAGTCCTTGGGATCGGAAGCCAGCGTCACCGTAACCAGCACTTCGATTCCCTGCGCATCCCCCAGTTGAGCCGAATAAATATCCGGCAACTCAAACGAATAATCAGGCGCAACCCAAAACGGGCTGGTAACAAGTAACTCGAAACCTTTCTCGTCTTTACTTTGCAAAATTTGAAAAAGGCTTTCCTCCGACACCTGCTTCAGAACAAATTTTTGGTACTCTTCCAGTCCGATCAGGCCTTGAGGAAAAGTGATCATTTCTCCTTCAGTCCGCTCCTGGGAACTTGTACACACAGCATCAACAACCATATATTTCCTCCGATTATGCTCTAATATCGATATAGGGTTCGCGTTCCATGTATACATCAACCTTGCCCCAGATAAAGTCCCCTTTGACCTCGCCCGAGTCGAGTTTCACCGCAACATCGCCCGGGGTGTAGATCCCCTTTACCGAGCCGCGGGTGGCGGTGATCCTGGGCGGGGCTTCCGGCATAAGGCCGATGACCAGTTGTTTCTCTTCCGAGTGTGCGTCCCTTGCGGCCAACTGAGCCGAGTCCGGCCCCTTTGCCTTTGCCAGCTCAGTACCCTCTTCGACCCGGCGCTCGATCCCCTTGATCGCTGTCTGTTTCGCTTCGTCGCTGACAGACTTTGCGACAGCAGCAATATCTTGCAGGCCCATGGAATTGAACGACTCACGCAAATCGATAATCACTTCCGGTTTTGTTGTATGTATCTCCAGATCAGGATTGTTGATATGCAATTCAAGGTTTGGAGGCTTAATGCTCAGGTTTAGATCGGGCGGCGTAATCTTCATACCGATCTGCCCGAACTGCTGGGTTATCTCGATTGTCGGTATGTTCATATTATCCCCGCCCTCTGATCAATCCATTACTTGAGATAATCGACCAGCGACTGGGGCAGAATCTTGGCGCCCACCGACAGTGCGGCGTTATAGACGTTTGTGGCGGTCTGGAAATCGATGCTGGCTTTGGACATATTCAGGTCCTGGTTGGTGGACAGGTCGCTCTTGATCGTAACATTATCGGCCGTCAGACGGGTACTGATTGTCTGATACACCGCCTGCCGCGCTCCTAAAGAAGTCTGGGAGACCAGCAAATGATCCTCGTCGCCGGTGCCGGTATCGTTACTCAGCAGACCCAGATCGGTGCTCAGTTGTGACACCGACGGACTGGCGGCGGTCAGATGGCCATAAATCGTTTGCAGATCTTGAAAAAGTTGCGGCGCGCCTGCGGCGTTAAGAGCTCCGAATAAGCCCACTCCGTCGACGTTGATTTTGTCCCGTACCGGATCAGGGGCGCCTGGACTCACTTTCATGGTAACCGTCCCGGCGTGAGGGTCTGCGACACCATTAACGATTTCTCCATCATATGTCCCGCTATAGGTGACTGAAATCGACCCATCGGCATTGTTCGTAGTCGCGAAAGGCTGTGCCTTGTCATTTTGGCCGGCAAAAAGATAGCGCCCACCAATCTGGGTATTGCCCAGGTTGACAAGTTCATTGATATAGCCATTCAATTGCTGAGCCGCAGCGCCATAAGCAACAGTCGGGTCTGGCACCGCCACACTCTGGATCAATGATTGGATGTTTTGGATTACAGTTTCAGCGCTGGTTATCGCCCCATCACTGGTGCTCATCCAGGAAGCGGCGTCCGAGGCGTTTTGCGTAAACGAGCTGTTGACCGTCAGGTCGGTCTTGAAGGTCAGGCTGCGCACCGCCTTGACCGGATCGTCCGACGGCTTGTTGACCGCCTTGCCGCTCGACATCTGCTCCTGCAGATCGCTCACCTTCGCCAGCGAGTTGTTGAAATTATACAGAAATTGATTTGTCAGGATATTGTCTGTGATCCTCATTCTTTCTCACCCCTCAGGTTAATGCTCGCCTTGTCTCGCATAGTCGGCTGTTAAACAGTACCCCCTACGCTTGCAATCAGGGTATTGAGCATTGAATTCATCGTCGACAACACCGTTGCCGCGGCGCCATAGGCTTTTTGAAACGTGATCATGTTCGACATCTCTTCGTCCGTACTGACCCCGGATACCGATTCTCGCCAGTTCGTCGTTGACGTCAGCAGCACACCCTGATTGTCATTCATGTTCGAGGCCTGCTGGGACTGGACCCCCAGAGTGCCAATCATCGTGTTGTAATAATTGCTGAGGCTCACGTTCCCCAACGCGTTGGCCGGGCTCGGCGCGGGGGAAGGATCATTGTACAGCACATTCGCCAACGCGAGCGCGTTGGTGCCGTCGGCCGTGCCGGCAGCGCCTTTAGCACTGGCGGCGATATAATTAAGCCCCGAAGTGGTATATAGCAGTGGGTTGACCTGAAGCTGGTCCAGCCAGTCGTTGTTGGGCGGGGTGTAGGCGGCGGCGGTACTGTAGGGATTGGCAGCGGCAGGAAGAGTACCTGTGGGAAGACTGCCGAACATCAGTGCCACGGTACTGGCAGCAACAGCAGGGGGTCCAACTACGGCTGCTTTGGTCGTCGTTCCGTTGTTGTCCTGTCCGGCCTGCTGCTGATTGTTGAAATCCTGCAGCAGAAACTGGGCTACGTTGTTCAAATTATCCAGGTAGCCGGTGACCGTCTGGTCCCGCAGCTGGAAAGCGCTGGCCAGGCTCCCGCCGGTAAAGGTCAAGGTGCCCGAAAGGCCGTTGGCCTGAGTGACCGTGCTGGAGTCGAAATTATATGTATCGTTATGTTGGTCTTTAAGCATCAAGGGATTCACCGTAGTGTTCTGAACGAGCGAGACGCCGGCGACCGACACCGATACCGCACCTGATTTGTCCTCTGAAGTCTGGACGTTGGTGATGGCCGAAAGCTGATCAAGCAACTGGTCCCGCTGATCGCGCAGGTCATTCGCCGCCGAACCGCTGGACTCCTGGGTGACGATCTGCTTGTTCAGCGCGGCTACCTGCTGGGCGATGTTGTTGATGTTACTGACCTGGGTAGATATCTGATTGGTCAGGTCGTTGGCAATGTCCCGGAGGTGCTGGGCATCCTGCTGGATGACCTGAACCATCGAGTTGGCCGTCTCCCGAACATTGGTCCGGGCCCCAACATCATTGGCATTGGCCCCCAGCGTCTGCAAAGAGGTGTAGAAAGCGTTGATCGACGCCTGCAGGCCGTCATCGTTGGTATCGGTAAAAATGTTTTCCACCTGGGACAGCTCGTCTGTCTGACTCTGCCAGAAATTTTTCGAGGCGTTCTGCTGACGGTACTGGGTATCAATAAACGAGTCCCGGGCCCGGGTAATCGAGGCGACGTTCACCCCGGTTCCCAGTTGGACCGGACCGCCGCCCTGGTATATGGTCAACGACGGCATTGTCGTCAGATTTGCGGTCTGCCGGGAGTATCCCGTAGTATTGGCGTTGGAAATATTGTGCCCGGTGGTGTCCTGAGCCGCCTGCTGGGCCTCTAAGGCCAAGGTTACCGTATTGATGCCGGTAAATGTTCCTATCATCAGTTCACACTCCTATATCTTTCTGTCAACGACCGCCCGGCTTGTTACAGGCGGGGGGACATCGCCGCGGGATCCGTACACAGGACCTGAAGACACCTTATAAAGCTGCTCCAGATTATAAGCGGTAAAGTTCAATAAGTGCTGAATAATCTCGCTGTTGATCCTGTTCTGGACGGCCAGCTCTTTCACCGTCCGTCCGAGCTTTCGGGCCAATTCTGTTTCCTGGCCCCGTTCCTGTTCAGGCAGAACCGCCAACTGTTCACTCAAGCTGTTCGGCCATGCCGGAAATCTGACTTGAAGCTCCAGCCGCTGCCGCTCTGTCTTTTCCAGTGCGGCTGCCATCAGCTCTTCTTCCTGCATAAGCTCCTGCAGGGCATCAAGCTTATCGGAAGCCAGGACAGCCTGTTTTCGCTTGGCCGAGTCAAGCAACTGCCCAGTTATCTCTAACAGGTCTCCCAGTATTTCCATCCATTCTGGCGCCGCGGGATTTGCCTTATTTGTCATGTTGAGAAGCTGCCTTCCTTCTTTGTTCCGCCGGGGAAAAAACAACTATACCTTCCGGTCGAGAAAGGACCGGCCCAGTGACGTAAGCGAAGACTGTCCTGTTTGGGCATAAGTCGGATTCGCCATACTGCCGGACAGCAGATTCATATTATAATCGATAAAAGCCAACGCTTTTTGCAGCATCTCGGCATTGACCCGATTTAGGGCTACTAGTTCCTGGACTTCCTCGGCCAGTTCGGTATTGGCCTTCTCTAGTCGCTGGGTCACGTCCTGGGGCCCAAAGGAAAGAAACTCGCTGAAGGTACTGTCCTCGGTCAGATGGTTCGCTTCAGCCAGCTTCTTGATGATCGCTTCCCTGTTCACCTGCAGTTTGCCGATCCGGGTGATCAGCAGTTCTTCCTGCTTGGTTACCTTGTCCAATTCCGGTGCGTTGGCCACAATCAACGCTTCGCGTTTTTGTGCCCCCAGTTTGACGATTATGCCGTATAAATCACGGATTTCCTCGGAAAGGACCGCAAGCGTCTCCCACTGTTCTTTCATATTTCCTCCACCTATTTAGGCAGACCGTCGGCCATAATGCGGCCAATCATCTTTTCGGCCACGTCCTTCGCTTCAATGCTGTAGTTACCCTGGGCAACGCGGTTGGAAAGTTCTTGGACCCTGTCCTCACGCACCTCCGGCATAGCCTTGAGCGCTTGGTGAATCTGCCCGATCTCCTGAGCCTGAGTCGACAAAATCACCTCATCCATCTTGCCTGACGGACTGGTCGCCTGTGATTTTGTGGCTTTTACCGGCTTATTCTCAGCATAGATCTTCAGGATATTTTGGATTTGACTTGTGGAAATGATCATGGCAGACACCTCACTAGCATAGAAACTCCTGCCCATTTATCGTCAAAAAGGGCGGGGATTATAATCCCCGCCACCCACTGTTTTAGGAGTTTATCGGCCACAGACGAAAGTTATGGCCGTTTTTCGGCCTCTAAGACCTACTTCCGCTGTTTATTACTTCTTATCAAGTAAATCCCTGATATACATCCTGGTATCTTTCTTCGTTTCGGTCGGGGCGGCCGCAGGCTGCCAGGCCTCTGTCTTGAGCTGATCGTTAATGACCTTGGTACAATTGTCGCACAGCCGGCCGGAAAGAATCTGGCCCCCGCAGGTCTCGCAGGGATAGGAAATCTGTGCGTTGCTGGTAATACGGCCCCGCTTTAGCATCCGCAGGATCACTTTTGGCTTAACCCCTGTGGCTTTGGCTATTTCATCCAACGAGGCCCGTGAGGCATCCCGCAGGTATTCGGCCACCTTGTCCTCAGCCAGATCTTCGTTGCGAAGACAAGCCGCGCACATTCCGCTGGGGTTTTCAACCATGACACCGCCGCATTCCTGACAATTCGTCAAATTCATCCGTATCCCTCCCTCTTTCATCCTGATTATACCATAACCGACAAATTACACCCTAGGTCTTTTGGCCTAATTGGCCGGGAAACAGACATTTTTTTCTGACGGCGGCAGGATTATTTTTATTTATAGCAAAGATAGAATATACTTAACTCTGTCACGAAAGGCAGTTCGACGAGAGTATGCTAACACTGACTCAGGCCGTAGACAACGCGATGAATAGCGGCGAAACCATGAAGAAGATTGTCGCCACCCTGCTGCCTCTTATTGAAATGAAGAATGCCAAGCTTTTTCTGCATTGTCAGCAGGTTGCCAACTACGCCGTAAGCATCGCCGCCAAAATGCGTCTGCCGCGAAGTGAAATCGAGCGGATCCGCGCCGCCGCATTGCTGCATGATGTCGGGCACCTTACTGTGCCTAATTCGGTACTGAGCAAGATCCCCTATCTTTCCACCCGGGAAATGAGCATTTATAAAAATCACTGCAACGCCGGCAGCTATATGCTGGAAAATATCGTCGCCTGCCAGGATATTATTCCGTATATCCGCTATCATCACGAACGTTGGGACGGCAAGGGCTATCCCAAACGCCTCAAAGGGGTGAATATTCCCCTTGGCGCTCGGATCATCGCTGTCGCCAACTATTATGACCGTTTCATCAACCCTTGTACCCAGAACTGGGTCAAAACCCCCGCCGACGCGGTTCGAGAATTGAGCAACCATTCCGGCACCGAGTTCGATCCTGACGTGATCAGGGCTTTCGTCGAGTCGCTGGGCTAGTCAACTATCCGCCCCACTGGCCAGGGCCAGCCCCATCACCCGCTTGGCGCCGTAGCGCTTGAGAGTTTTGGCGGCCTCGTTCAAAGTAAAGCCGCTGGTCAGAATGTCATCCACCACCAACAATACTTTTCCCTGTACCCATTCCGGGCGCGTCACCTTGAACGCGCCTTTTATGTTTTTCCGGCGAAGCTCCAGCGCCAGCTCCCACTGCGGCGCCGTCGACCGAATCCTCTCCAGCGCGTTCAGCCACAGCCAGCCTTGTCCTTCGGCCCATTTGCGAAAAATAAGCTCCGTCTGGTTAAAGCCCCGTTCGGCCAACCGGCCGGCGTGCAGCGGTATCGGCACCACCGCGTCCACTCCGGCGAACCGTCCGGCATCGAGCCGGTCTTCCAAGAGCCGGCTGAGATAGATCGAAGCCCCGGCCTGCTTATGAAACTTAAGTCTGTGAATCAACTGCTTGACTCCTCCGCCATAGTCGCACAGTACCCGGCAAGAGTCCAGCCCGGCCAGCCGGCGGCCGGCGATATTGATCTCCCGTTCGGCTACCGCCCCGGACAAGCAGGCCAGGCACAGCAATCCGTGCTGCTCCACCGCGGCGCGGCAAACCGGGCAACGCGGGGGATACACCAGATCTAGCAGGGCCTTCCACCATGCGGCTAACACAAGCTCTCCCCTTTTAACCGTTCAGCCAGAAGAGAATAGCGCCGCCGGGTCCGGTCGTTGGCCAGCGCTGTGTTCAGGGCCGCCTTGCTTCCCAAAAGCACCACCCTCTCCTTGGCCCGGGTTACCGCCGTGTAGAGAAGATTGCGCTGAAGCATCGCATGATGGCTCCCGACCAGCGGCATGACAACCACCCGGTACTCACTCCCCTGGCTTTTATGCACACTCATGGCATAAGCCAGCATCACTTCATCCAGCTCATTCTTCTCATATATCACATCATTGTCCGGATAGCGGACAATCACCAGACCGGGCTCGGCGCTGGCAATATTGCCGATATCGCCGTTAAAAACACCTTTGGTATAGTTATTGCGAACCTGCATTACTTTGTCGCCGCGGCGCAGCTGCTGCCCAACTCCGGCTGCGGGCGATCCATCCGACGGATTGAGCGCCGCCTGCAGCAGTCTGTTCAAATTTTCCACGCCGCAGCTGTGGCGATGCATCGGCGACAGTACCTGGACATCCTGCCAGACATCAAAACCCGCTGCCGGCAATTCGTCGTGGCACAGCCTGACGATCGCCGTTGCCACCGCCTCACCGTCATCGATTTCCCGGAACTGGAAGTCGGCGCTGCTGCAGCAGTCCGGCAGCTGACCCCGGTTGATCCGATGGGCGTTGGCCACAATGGCGCTCTGGCCGGCCTGGCGAAAAACCTCTGTCAGACGAATAACCGGAACCGTCTCCGACCGGATAATATCCTTCAGCACCGACCCCGGCCCCACCGCCGGCAGTTGATCCACATCCCCCACCAGCACAACCCGGCAGCCCTCCGGCACCGCTTTCAACAAATGATACATCAGCGTAATATCCATCATTGATGCTTCGTCGATAATGATCACATCGGCATCCAGGGGATTGTCCTCATTGCGCAGAAACTGGGGCGCTCCTGACTGCCCGCCGGTGGACTCCAACAGGCGGTGAATGGTGGAAGCTTCCCGGTCACAGGCTTCGCTCAGCCTTTTGGCGGCCCGGCCGGTTGGCGCGGCAAGCACAATTTTAAACCCGCGCTCAGCCAGCACCGCAATCATCCCTTTGACCGTAACCGTCTTTCCCGTTCCCGGGCCCCCGGTCATAACCAGTACTCCGTGGATCAGCGCCGCCTCGACGGCCTGGCGCTGCGCCTCAGCCAGCGTCACCCCCGCAGCCTTCTCCCAGTCGGCCACCATGGCGGGACCGTCTTTGCAGTCCACCGGCTTGGCGCGGTCTTGCAGATGCCTCAGCCGCTCGGCGACCCTTTTCTCCGCCTGGTAGAGATAACCTGGATACACCAGCACCGTACCCTGATAATCCTCGGCGTAAAGCCGCTCCTGCCGGATAAGCTCCGTCAGGCAAAGCGCCACCTCGATCCTCTCGGCTGCCAGCAGTTTTGCAGTCTCCTGCACCAAATAATCCTCCGGGACACAGCAGTGACCATTGTGGGCGGTCTGGAGCAGCGCGAAGCTGATTCCCGCAGCCAGCCGCGCCGGGTGATTACGGTCCCAGACCATCGCCGTGGCGATCTGATCGGCGGTACGAAACCCGACGCCGTCGACCTCCTCGGCCAGGCGGTAGGGATTCTCCTTCACAACAGCCAGTGATTCCGAGCCAAACCGGGTGAATATCTTGCCAGCATAAGCGCTTGTAACCCCGTGGGTTTCCAGAAACAACATAACCTCCCGCAGCTCCGACTGTTCGGCGAAAGACATCCGGATAGTCTCGGCCCGCTTGCTGCCAATCCCCTCCACCTCTGTCAGGCGATGCGGAAAATACTCGATAATTTCTAGCGCCCGGGCCCCGAAACGGGATACAAGCCGCGCCGCCATGGCCGGACCGATCCCCTTGATCGCCCCGGAAGCCAAAAAACGTTCAATCCCCTTCACCGTGGACGGAGCCGCCCGCTGGAAAGTCTGCGCTTTAAACTGTCGGCCAAAGCGACTGTGCTCGACCCACTCGCCGCCGAGGACCACCTCTTCCCCGACCAGCGGCGCCGCCATATTGCCGACGACCGTAGCTAACGCTGTTTCATTCGCCGGCTGCAGCTTAAAAACGACAAAACTGTTGTCATGACTATGAAAAATTACGGTTTCCACCGTTCCTGTCAGCGTCTCCATCCGGTCACCCCCAAACAACAGTTCTATAATTCGCAGCGATTTTTCATAAATCCTGCATTTTTTAGCTGACTAAGCAGGAATCTGCGGTAATTCCGTAGAAGCTTACAGCAGTTTACAAAAGATGGAGGTCCTGTCTTGAAAGATGATATGTATACCTATCATTATTTTAAGAACCGTTCCATCGTCGGAATAGACAGGGTTCCTGACTACTGGGTGCAGGCTACCGTCTTTTGCGGAATAGTCTATGCCGCTGTCACCCTGGTCAACCTTTTCCGCTGATACCGGTTTTACGACACCGGCCGGTTCCGATCCGAATACCTTACCGGCACTGCGCCTTGGCGATCCGCACGAGCATCCAGCCATGGCTGTTTAGCTGCCCGCCCCGCCAGACGTCGCCGCGCGAGCTGTTGATTGCACTGCGGCGATCCGGCAATCTATCACCCTTTTTGAGCGACCAAGGAAACAAATCCAGGCATCTGTTGCCTGGATTTTTACATTTCGGCCGTAACTTCCAGCCATTCATCGTATTTTGCCGCCAACTCCGCTTCCAGTTCGGCGTACTGGTCAGCCAGTCGCCGACTGACCTCCGGATCGTCGTGGCTGGCCGGATCGTTGAGCTGGCTTTCACACAGCACCAGTTGCCACTCAAGCCCGGCAATCTCCTCTTCCAGTTTTTTGCCAAGCCTGGCCTTATCCTGGGCTTGCCGCCGCGGCTTTTCCGCCTTGGGCGGTTTGCTTTGCGGCGGCGGGGCGATGACCGCTTTGGCTTCGGCATTCTTTTTCTCCCGATAATAACCGTAGTTGCCGGTATATTCGGTGAAACGCCCGTCAGCCAGTTCCACCACCCGGTCGGCTATCTTGTCCAGCAGATACCGGTCATGGGAAACCACCAAAAACGTCCCCGGAAAACTCAGGATAGCCTCTTCCACCGCCTCTTTGGCAGCGATGTCCAAATGATTGGTCGGTTCGTCCAAAACCAGGAAGTTCGCTCCGCCCAGCATCAGTTTAAGCAGCGCCAGGCGCGATTTTTCTCCCCCGCTGAGATCGCCGACCAGCTTATATACATCCTCACCTGTAAACAGAAAAGCGCCCAGATAGTTCCTGGCCCGTTCCTCCCCCAGACCCGACTCTGCCATAACTTCATCAATTACCCGCTGCCGCGGATTCAGGCCCTCATGTTCCTGGGCGAAGTAACCGAGGCGGACCCGGCTGCCCAGCTTGACCCAGCCGGCAGCGGGCTGAAGCTGGCCGGCCAGAAGTTTCAGTACCGTGGTTTTGCCGGCACCGTTCGGGCCCACCAAAGCAACTCCCTCGCCCCGTCTGATCAGCAGCGACGCCTCGCTGAAAATCCGTTTGGAGCCATAGGCCGCAGTCACGGCAACCAGCTCAGCCACCCTCTCGGCGCAGCCTTCTTGAATATTGAACTCCAGATTGATTCTGTCGGCAGCGTCCGGCGACTCCAATCGTTCAAGCCGGCTTAATATCGACTGCCGGCCCCGGGCCTGGCGCGACTTGATCCCGGCCCGGTAGCGGTCGATAAAGGCCTCGGTTTTGACGATATAAGCCTGCTGTTTCTCATAGGCACTCCTCTGGCTTGCCTGCCGTTCGGTCTTCTGTCTGAGATAATCGCTGTAATTGCCGCGAAACGACGTCAGGCCGCGCCCCTCCAGTTCCAGCACCCGCCCCACTACCCGGTCGAGAAAATAACGGTCATGGGAAATCACCAAGACCCCGCCGGAATAGTCCCGTAAAAAACCTTCCAGCCACTCCACCATCATGATATCCAGATGATTCGTAGGCTCATCCAAAAACAGAAAATCCGGCTGCCTGACCAGGGTTTTAGCCAAACTGATTCTGGTCTTTTGCCCACCGGAGAACGTGCCGACAGAGCGGGCCAGATCCTCCTCGCTAAAACCCAGTCCGCTCACAACCCGCCGGATCATAGCCTCATATGCATATCCGCCGCCCTGTTCAAAACGCTCCACAACAGCCGCGTACTCGCGCATCAGTCCCGCTTGGACCGCCTCATCCTGTTCGGCGGCAATCGCCGCTTCCAGCCGGCGCATCCTGTCCTGATCGGCAATAATATCGCTGTACGCCGAGCGCAGTTCCTCGCCCAGCGTTCCTGTACCCAAATCAGTGTCCTGCTCCACATAGCCGGTCGTCTCGCCGGCAGCAAGGCTGACCTGCCCGCCGTCCGGCCGCTCCTGACCCAAAAGGCAGCGCAGCAGCGTCGTCTTGCCTGTACCGTTGGCGCCGATCAGACCGACTTTCTCGCCCCGCTGCAATTCAAAACCCACATCAGCAAACAATTGATCAGCGCCGAAAGCCTTGGCCAGGCCTTCCACCCTTAATACTCCCATCGATTCACCCCAGTTTTCCATCTGCTGTCGAAGCCGGTGCTTCATCTTTAGTCAATCATGATTCTATTCTGCCCAGCCGCCCAAAAACCTGCCGTAGACTAATCCGACACAATAATTTGCGTAATGCAAAAGACGCTCCACTGAGCGTCTTTGTCCTATCGATAAACCACCAGGCTGTTCAAAAAAAGTCAACGACCTGGGTGGCTATTCGCGACGGAGATACTTCAGCGACGCCTTTACCGTGGCGGCCGGGCTTTGCCCGCCGGGGAACTCCAGCGCGTACAGGCCCTCGTACCCTTCCCGGGTCAACCTGTCAATCAGATCGAGAATAGCGACACTGCCTGAGCCTGGGTGGACCGGGACGTTTGCGGCGGTCACATCCTTTACCTGCACATATCCCACCTGCCCGGCCAGAATATCCAGCGCTCGCTGCGGGTCCCAGCCTGCGGCCGCCCAGTTGCCGGTATTATAGGTTGCCTTGAGCCACGGCGAGGCAAACAGCGCCAAAATATCCATGATCAGCACCGGATTCCCGCCTATAGGGTCGGGGCTATTTCCCAGCCCCAGGACAATCCCCCTGCCGGCTGCGGCCGTGATGATCTCCCGCACCGCCTGTCGCCACCAGCCGGCGCTGATAAAGTCGCGGTTGAACGGTCCGGAAGCCACGCTGATTCGCATAATGCCGGCTCCGAGTTTTTCAGCCAGCAAAATACTCGCCTTCATCGCAGTTAGAAAAACCTTGGTTTCTTCCTCCGAACTCGCCAGGAGACATTCCCGGCAAGCATAGGTGCTTACCAGCCCGTATTCGGCCAGAAACTCCCTGATCTCCGGCAACTCCTCCAGGGCACTGCGCCAATAGGGCCGGAATTCGATCCCGGCACAGCCGTATTTGTCGGCCAACGGCACCAATTCCAGCTGACACATCCCGGAAAGCAGAAACGGTTCCCAGGTGACAGCGCTAATAATCAGCCGCATACAGACCTCCCTGCAACACTGTCCGAATAACCAACACCAATCCGGGGCGCACCGGGGAGTCATCCGCCCGCACACCTTTGAGTAACGGGCCGGCTATGACGCAGGTGCAGGCCGACAGTCAGAATGTTTATTAGGAAGCAAAAAAACTCTGTCAAACCGGCAGAGTCTTTCTGATCCTTGCTGTAATAGTCAGTGTCCGTGGGTGCGAATGAAGATATTCAGCTTCTTCGGGCAATCGCCGGTCATAGTTATCTATTCGGCCCGCAAAGTGTTTTTCCTCTTTATTCGGGTATATTCGACACCTAGTACTCTTCGTTGCTGAAATCAACCACCCGGCAGCTTGTCTCTTCGCAGATCATGCCGCAAAACGGGCAGCCCACCGTTTCCCCGGGGCGGCTGCCGAACATGCCGCCGCAGCGACTGCATTTATAACCGGATTCCGTATTGTCAGGCCGTGAACAACTCATCTTTTTCGCCTCCTCGTCTTACGCTATGCAGTATACTCCGACAGCCGCCAAACTATGCGTTTGTTGCTGAAGCTGCATAATACGCAAAAACACGAGACCGCACTCAAAATTGTCGAAGCTTTTGCAGCACCGCAGGAAACTCGTCCGGTCTCAAGCGGTTGATAAAATCAAGGACGCAGATTAGTTCCCCCTGGCATAGGGCTATTCCTTCAGCCGCGGGTCTGGCGGCGGCAGGCAGGTGAACGACCTTGATCCAGGGATCGGCGGCAGCCAGCCGGTCTAAAACCGAGGGGGTGATATCTTCAGAGGCGTGGTCGACAACCACCAGTTCACACCATTTGCGGTCAGCCGCGGTCTCCAGCAGTAAGGATCGGATCATTCCCTCGATCTGCTCCTGGCTATTCCTCACAACAAGCAATAAGCTGGCCCGGAAGGAGTGCTCCAGCCCGGCCTGAAACCAGGCCTGCCAAACATCCCTTGTCAGCTGCCACAGCCCATACAAGGCCAGCGACACTAATACCACACACGTAATATAGGGGAAAAACAAATTATCCTACCCCCTTTCACGGGATAGGATAATATATGCGCTGTCCGCCGGGATTCGTGCCTGTCGTCAATCCAGTACTACAATCTTGTTCTTGATGGCATAAAGCACGGCCTGAGTCCGGTCATTGACATCAATCTTGCGGAAGATATTGGTCAGGTGATTCTTGACCGTTTTCTCGCTGAGGAACAATTGCCCGGCGATCTCCTGGTTGCTCAGGCCCTTGGCGATCAGTTGGAGAACTTCCAGTTCACGCAAAGTAAGACGCTCTTCCCGACCGTGTTGAAGAAAATTGGCTGTGCCCTGCCGTCGCTCTCCCTCCAGGCGGGTGATCTCACCGAACAATTTTTTGGCCAACGTCGGATAGATAAAGGATTCACCGTCAAACACGGTGCGAATCGCTTTGATCAGCATGCCCGGCTCCACATCTTTCAGCAGATATCCGGCGGCTCCGGCTTTCACGACCTCAACCACATAACTTTCATCATCATGAATGGTTAAAACAATGACCTTGACTGTAGGGAAAGAATCACGAACGCGTTTTGTGACTTCCAACCCATTAAGCCGTGGCATATTGATATCAATCAGCGCGATATCAGGAAGAACCTCGCCGGCTTTTTTCACCGCCTCCTCCCCATCCCCCGCTTCAGCAACTATCACAAAGTCTTCTTCGAGTTCAAGCACATTTTTGATTCCCTGACGCAGCAGCGCGTGATCGTCAGCGATCAGTATTCTGATAGACATTCCTTTCACACCCCTTCGAATTCGTCCTGTTAAAACTGCAAAATCATCAGCTGGCCGTTATCGAAATGATTCGTAACAGCCGTATAGCCAAGAAATGTCTAATAACATTGATAGTCTTCGACACATTTTCCCAAAATCCTGTATATTGAAAACCCGGCTGTCAACCTCACAGGAGAATTTTTCGGATCAGAGCCGGACAAATTGTTCCCTGCCGCCTCTTGCAGGGTAAAATATGGGTGTTTTTATCTACGCTATCAATCAAAAAACGAGTCCTCAAAAACCTCCAGGATATGCCGAAAGGTGTCCCTGCATTTTTGCAGGGACACCTTTTTTTGAGTCTGCCAACGCCCATGCCGTTGCTGACTGTTCAGACACTTTTCAATAGGCGCCTCGGCCTCTTGCTACAATTCCTATCGTTCGCAGAATCAAGGTCACGTCAAGCCACATGGACCAATTTCTAACATACCACGAGTCCAGTTGCACCCGCTCGGTATAATCGACATCATTGCGTCCGCTCACCTGCCAGAGTCCGGTTATGCCGGGACGGACCAAATAAAAATCCTGGATATATTCGGCATATTTATTGACCTCGGCCGCAACAATCGGCCTTGGCCCCACCAGACTCATCTCGCCTTTCAGCACATTAAACAGCTGCGGCAATTCGTCGAGGCTGGTCTTGCGCAAGAAACGACCTATCCGGGTTACCCGGGGGTCATCCCTGAGTTTGTAATCCTTCTCCCACATCTGACGGGCGGCAGGATTGTCTTGGAGGTAGCGGGTCAGAACCTTTTCGGCATCGGTTATCATAGTGCGCAGCTTGTAGCAGCGAAAGACTTGTCCGTTCTTGCCGATACGTTGATGGGCGAAAATAACCGGCCCGGGACTGTCGGCATAAATCAGCGAAGCCAACACAATAAGCAGCGGTATGCCGGCAATAAGCCCCACTAAACCGCCAAAAATATCGATGCAGCGCTTTACGCAGCAGTTGTATTCATTGGCAAGGTTATTGCGGATTTTGAGCAGCACCGCTTTTTCATTAAACAAAGTATCCAGTTGCATTTCACCCACAGGCACGCCAAACAGGTCAGGCACCAGCGTTATACTGTCAACATACGGTTGCAGCCTATATACCAACTTTTGCAATTGTTGCCTGCTCAGACTCTGCTGGGTAATCAATACATTTTTTACGCCCGCGCGCTGTACACATTCCTCGGCCTGATCCAAATTGCCGATAACCGGGCATCCGTCCGGTCGTTTCGCCCCAGGCTTATCCTGGATCAACCCGACGACAGAATATCCCAACCCGCTGTCTCTTTCAAAAGCATTCACCAGGAGCTGCGCCGTCTTGCCTGAGCCGATAATGACCGCCGGCACTTGCCACAGGCCCGAAGCTAACAAAACCTTTCTGACCAACAGTTTGGCGAACACAAGATAAACAGGAGCAAAAAACCAGGTCAGAATCATAAATGCCCGGGACATCGTCTTGGCCTCAGTCGTCAGATACATCAGGACCAGAACCGACACCATCGCGTACACATTGACCTTGAAAATCTTCCCTACCTGTTGCCAAAAAAGCAGTCTTCTGGTGTACAGATCGTCAAACGCCATGAAACAGATGTAGGCACACGGAATAATCACATAAATATACACCCTTACCACATCAAAGGAAGGGAAATTTAAAGATATGATGCTTGGTATGATATCATTCCTGACAAAATAAGCCGACCATACCGCGGCAAGAATGGCGGAGTAATCCATCACAATCAGGCACAAAGGCAAAAGTATTGCTTTGAATCTTGTGCCAAAATATTTATTTTCGAATAAGTGCTCTTCAAAAGTGGCGACATAGGCTTTGTTGTTTAGCAAAAAGTTCACCCCC
>JARLHX010000196.1 GCA_031292035.1 Negativicutes bacterium
GGAGCAGCCACCGCAAGATTGGAGCGATCGAGATAGTTGATAAAGGTTGCCAGACAAACTAAGAAGAGAATAAACCATCGGGCATTCGTAGTTTTTACCATCGGGGACACCGGCTGAGTAATCATTGAATGGCTCCTTCTCTTATCAAATGGCATCCAGGGGCTGAAAGCGCAGGCTGCGACTCTCGGAGAGAATCTTTCAGGCACTCGGAGTCGTTTGCTGCCCAGACACTAATTAGAATGATTCCACTAACTCAGCGAAAAACCTGGGACGAAAAAACATTTTTCCCTTTTCCCGGTTAGATACGCAACCACCTGTTCGCTGGTCAGCAGCGCATTTTCATCCAGAAAAACCTACAGGCGCTGGCAACCCTATTCCATCATTTCAAAATAGCCGATAATTTTCTCTGCTACCTCCCCAGGCGTCAAAGCACTTGTATCGACACGAAAGTCGGCCAATTGGTAGCGGCTCGCCCGTTCCACCAGTAATTTTGCGACAAGCTCTTCTTTGTTCGGCGCATTCAGCAGTGGGCGGGTAGCATCCAGGCCGACCCGGTTGATAATCACATCGACATTGGCTTCGAGGCAGACCATAACTCCATGATTTTTTAGGTTATCGACATTTTCGGGGGATAATACGGCGCCGCCGCCGGTAGCCACCACCGCATTCCGGTCAGGTAAATACTCTTTGATCACCAGTCGCTCTTGCTGGCGGAAAAAGGCCTCGCCTTGCAGCTTGAAGATCTCACTGACCGGCATGCCGCAATTGGCTTCAATCTTTCGATCCACATCGACAAATGGACAATTTAATCGTTGGGCTAACTCCTTCCCGACGGTGGTTTTCCCGGTACCCATGAAACCTACCAAAACGATGTTTTTCATATGGTCCCTCCTCACATTTCCTCCGGTGCTGAAAATACAAAAAATCCCGTCCCTTAATAGGGACGAGATTTTACTCCCGTGTTACCACCCAGCTTGTATTTCTACCACTTCAGATACGGAAGCAAACCTGCTTCGATATCCTATCCCAATAACGGCGGCAGCCGGCATCACCTACTCTGCGCAGATAAAATACCTGCGATTTCAGTTTGCAACTCAGGGGCGTACTTCACTGCGCGCCATCGTCCGGTTTCCACCAACCACCGGCTCTCTGTGCGACCACACACACTTACTCTTCCCCGTCATCGTCTTTCAATATTCCTTTTGATTATTGTAGCAATTGGAATTGTATTTGTCAATGAAGCCAAGCAAAAATCGCGATCACTTGACGGTAATCATAACCCCCCGGATGATGGCGATTAACTCGTCATAACCGCCCAGGAACTGCAGCAGCGTTCTCGATGTTGCGCCAAAGGTGTCGAATTCTTCTACAGTCATGCCATCTGGCTGAAAGGCTTTGGTGAAATCGGGAATGTGTTTCGCTAACTGGTCGATGATTCGCGGGTCGACAGGTTTATCAATGCGGTTTTCCACCGCGATATCAGCTGCGTTGAACCGTTTGATCCAGGTGTGGGGAATGGTTAAGGATACATCGCCGCCGATGAACTCAGACCAATGGTGGTGGCTGCGGAAGGCTGCTCCCAGCAATTGCGTTCTGTACCCTTTGGCCTGATATATTTTATAGGCGTTTTTCATAACGGCAACCCCGGCCCACTCTAAACTCCCGGGATCGATAATGATACCGTCGCGCTCAACCACTGCTTTCATCCAGTCGTCTAAACGGCCAACCATAATAGTACATACCGGATGCATCAGCGACGAATCAAGCCCCTCCGCTTCGCGGCGCTTCAGCCCTCTTTCCACCGCTTCGGCCACAGCCAGAGCCTGGGGAACGGTAAAGCTAACGGTGGCATTAATGCTGACCCCTCGGTAGGTAGCCTCTTCAAAGGCCTGAATGCCGGCTTTGGTTGTAGGCATTTTAATTTGCATATTCGGCGCCAATGTATGAAACCGTAGCGCCTGCTGCAGCATCAGTTCGGTATTTCTAAAATTTTTAGTACTTGTTTGAATCGAAATCCGTCCCTTTTGGCCTTTTGAAGCTTGATAGATTGGCTCCAGCATTTTAGCACCGGCCACAGCCATTTCTTGGTTTAAGGTCCAGGCTATGTCATCTTCAGTCGCCATCGGCATTGCGCCGATTAGCTCCACAATCCGGTCCTTATAAGAGTTCATTTCTTTCTTGAGAACTTCTTTCACGATGACAGGGTTGGTTGTCGCACCCACTGCGCCGTATTCCAGCGCATAGTCAAGTTCAGGCACCGAGCAGGAATCGTTCCAAAAATCTGTCGCGGTCGTACTGGCCATCTCGTGCAAGGGGCTTTTGTACGCTGCTTTACTCATTTTTTCCCATCCCTTCAGTTTAGCTTTTATCTGCAGCCTGCCAGCGCATACAAGGCATCGCGCGCCTGGCCAAAAAATTCAAATCCGCATTTCCGCTTCTTTTCAAAATTCTGTAAGATAGTCTTCCATACATTTTAGCAATTCACCTGCCTAGTCCGGAAGATTGTCAACTCATTTTAAATAGAATGCGCGATGACTAAGACAGCTTAGAGAGCTTATACAAAAAGCCCCTGGAGCAGCAAGAATTGCCGTTCCAGGGGCTAAGCTTTTATGCTATTTCCACATCACTTTTTTGCCTTCCAGACTTGTCTTTGATCCGGCTTCGGTCAGCAAGGCCATTGATGTCGACCATCGCCTGGGCCTCGAGGTACATCCTTCAAAGACTCGCATGACATTACTTCCCTTGTTTATTTATAAACATCGTCAATAATTTCGCAGCCCATCTTCTGGAGGGCCTCCAAGGTATATTTTGACCGGTTCCAGGTACCGTTGGCGATGGCTTCCCTGGTTGCCAGTTCTTGTTTGAGCTTGGCTTTGGCTTTTTCCAGCACCGCAGGAGCGTCTTTGGCTTTGATGACAACCACGCCATCGGCGTCCCCGACAATGATATCGCCGGGATTGACGGTGATTCCGCCGCAACAAATCGGGACATTAATCTCGCCGGGGCCGTCCTTATAAGGTCCGTTGGGCTGAACACTGGCGGCGTATACCGGGAATTTCATCTGGCTCAAGGTTTCTACATCCCGCACTGCGCCGTCGATTACCATGCCGGCAATCCCTCTTCTTTCCGCCCAAAGCATCATATTCTCACCGATCAGGGAGTTGGCTGAGTCGCCTTGGTCGTCAACAATGATTACCTCGCCCGGCTGCGCCATATCGATGGCGGCATGAAGCATTAAATTGTCGCCAACCCGGGCTTTTACGGTAAAAGCGGTGCCCAGCAAAGGGGTGCTGTTTAAGGGTCTGATGCGGGCATCCACGCAGCTCAGGCGGTTCATCTCATCGGCAATATTGGCGACAGGCAGTCCTTTGAACTGCTCCACCAATTCCTTGTCGGGGCGATTAATCTTGGTGTAAACTCTAAATCCAACGTTTGACATGGCAAAATTCCTCCATTTATTTATAATTATTTATTGCCAAGGACTAATTGCCTACTCACCACAGTCCTATGAGCTTCCAGTAGGGTATGCTGGCAAAGGTCAGGATAAGGCTGACAGCGGCGATGATCGGCCCCATTTGCCAGAACTTACTGACAGGCACATACCCTGTACCCTGGAGAATGACTCCTGCCGAACTGCCGTAATGGGTCATCAGACTGCCATAGCAGTGCGAAAATGCGAGGACCAAGGCTAATGGCAAAACCGGGATCTGGGCGATCAAGCCAATGGTGTAAAACACCGGTACCATGGTGGCCACATAGGCGCCACCTGACGCAAAGAAATAACGGATCAGCAAACTGAAAACCGTGATGATAAAGAGGATGAGCATCGGATCCATGCCGCCGAAGCTGAAGGATGCTTTGATGACCGAGGCCATCCAGATGAAAAACTTTCCTTTGACCAAGCCTGCCACCAACCCCAGGATACCGCCGTACCAGATCAGCGTATGCCAAGCCTGGTGCTGGTGCATGATATCTTCCCACGTCAAAATACCTGTCACCATAATCATACTCATTACACCCAGAGCAACCGCAGTCACGTCAATTTTGGTGATGCTGCCTGTCGTCCAGCCGAGAATGGCAAGCACGAAAAGACTAACCAGGATTTTTTCTTTGCCAGACATCGGGCCTAATGCCGCCAGCCCCTCGGCCGACAGTTTTTTATTGTCGATTCGTTTTAGTTCGGGAGGATAGAATTTATACACGATATACGGAATCAATAGCAGCATGATCCCGGAGGGAACGATGCTGGCCGCGAACCAGAGGGGCCAGGTCACCTGTACCCCCAGAATGTCATGGGCGAATTTGGCGATCAATAAATTGGGCGCTACCCCGGTTAAGGTAAGATATCCTGTCGTCAGGCTAACCTGATAAGCATTTAAAATTAAGTACGATCCAATGCGGCGGGCCGTGGGGCCAGGGTCGGAATCAAGGGCCTTTGCCACACCGCGGATGATGGGCAGGACAATGCCGCCGGTCCTGGCTGCGTTGGAAGGGGTCACAAATGCAAGCAGGGCATCGGTAAAGGTCATAACATAACCCAGCCCCAAAGTGGTTTTTCCGAATAAGCCGATTAAGAGATAGGCAACACGCGGCCCCAACCCTGTTTTGATAAACGAGGCTCCGATCATGAAGGCCGAAAAAATGAGCCAGGGAATCCCCTCTGAATAACCTTCCAGAAAGACGGAGGTTTGCCGAAACAAAATCGAGCATATCGCTACCGCCGTTATAAAAAGAACCGGTTCGGAAAAGGGCCTGGCGACCAGCCCCACCATAGCGCCGATATAGATTGCAAATAAGTGCCAGGTGTCTGCCGATAAACCCTGCGGCGTCGGTATCAGGTACAGGCACACCGATACCCCAACCACGATCAAAAGTCTTGCCCATCTTGGCATACGCTTTCCATCTCCTCACAATCAAATCTGGGGAACCACTGAAAATATCTATCTAGTTTATGCCATGCCGCGGTGGGATTTTATGGCCTCAAAGTTCAATATATCGGCTTTGTTGATAATAACGGCTTCCGGCGTCCGCAGTGTCCCATCCCCTTCTTTGGCATGATTGGCGATGGTGTGGGCAATTCGCGACGAAATTCCGTTGCGCATGGCGATCACTGTGCCGGAGAAGGGGTGCCGGAGATCCTGCCCCATCGCCGATTTGACGTACTTTCCGTCCGACGTTTTGGTATATTCCACCAGCTTGCCAACATCGTGCAACAGTGCTCCGGCGATCAAAACATCATAGTCGAGAACCGGCGCGTCGAGGCCTTGATACATGGCCACAAATTCGTTGTATATGACGTGGCACATTCTGGTAACCGCCCGCACATGGACCAGATAAGAGGCCGGGCAATTGGGAATCAGCAAGGTAAACGGGATCTTTTCCATGTCTTCGACTGCCCATCCGGCGCTTGTCAGGGCATCGGCGTAAGTATTGACACATGCCTGGCGCAAAGTCTCTTCTTTGATCCAGAGAAACTCGGGAAGGGCCTTCAGTAATTTTTCCTTCATGTCATTCACCCCATCCTTTACATTGAAAAATCGATTTGCCTGTAGGCAATCTTGCCGTCCGCGATGGTGAGCTGGGGAAGGAGCCACTGGTTGCCGGTGATGCTATTGCCGAAATTGTCTTTGATCGCCACCGGCTTTTCGGCCGGGCGGAAAACCGCCACATCGGCAAAAGCTCCCGGGGCAAGGGTTCCTATCTTGCCCCGCCGGCCCATCAGTCGCGCCGGAGTCGACGTGCAGGCGGCAATGACCTGTTCCAGAGCCATCCCCATATTAAGGTATTTCATCATCACATAGGGCAGGGCGAAGGCAAATTCACCGTAGACTGTCCGGGAGGTTACGTCAGTGCTGATAACGTCAGGGAAAAAGCTTTGCGCCAAGGCCGGTTGGGCTATTTTGACCGAAAAATGATTTCGGCCGTTGGCGGCGTCAAAAATGATGCCTGCTTTCTGGGCGGCAACCATCGCCGGTCGGACCTTGCCGTCTGGATCCAGGATGGTTTCCCCGGTCCCTTGGTGGACATGACAGTAGATATCGCCGGGCCGGAGGAGGGAAACCAATTGCTCGGCCGACACCGGGGGATTGGAGGTATGGACCGACACCGGACAGGCAAGGCGCTGGGCGATCGCCACAGCGGCTTCGAGGGGTTTACAGCCGAGGTCCCCGACGATATCCTTGGATTGCCTGATTTTCAGGCCCAGGAGCTGTCCGGGATAACGGTTGAACAAAGCCTCCATTCCGGCCTCATCATAGTATTTGGGATCGACTTCTTCGTGATAGCGGGAGGTAAGCAGTCCGGCGGGGCAGACATTCAAAAAACTGAATATCCGCATCCTGCTGGTCGCGACAACCATTCGGTAAAAACTCTCAAAATTGGCGGTCCCGCAGCTTCCTGCATCAACCGCGGTGGTAACCCCCATCGGCAAGAGCGATGTATCAGGATAAATACCCATTTCACTGCCCCCGGCGAAGAGATGGGTGTGAAAATCGATCAGCCCTGGCAGCACCAGGCATCCTTCGGCATCGATGGTCCGCTCCGCCTGTACTGCCTCCCCTTGTGCGGGGCTGACAATTTGATTGCCCTTAATCAGTACTTCGCCAGGTCCCTTCAGGCCGCGTTCCGGATCAATCACCGTCCCGCCGGCAATTCTTATATCAACATTCATCTTTGAACCTCTCCCATCATCCCGATCTGGTTACCAGATACCGATTATTTTCCAATATGGCAGGCCGATCAAAAGGTTGACCAATAGACTCATCACCGCCGCCATAGCGCCAATCCTCCACCAGGTCGCCTGGTCGACATAGCCGGCCCCAAACAGAATCGGGCTGAGCGCACCGCCATAGTGGGTGAGCATGCCGCCATATCCGGCAGAGAAGGCGATAAGGAAAACCAGCGGCAACAGTGGAATATGGGCGACAAGAGCGATGGTAAATATGACTGGTATCATTGTCGTCACATAGGCTGCCATTGAGGCGAACAGGTACCTGACCACCAGACTGAAAACCACGAGGGCGGTCAAGATGACGTAAACATTAACTCCGTCAAAATTCACCGCCGTCGAAATGGCCTTGGCCAGCCATTCGAAAAACTTGGCTCTGGACAACGCATCGGCCAGGCCGATAATGCCGCCGTACCAGATGAAGGTTCCCCAGGCCCCTTTGGAATTTAAGATATTCTCCCAGGTAATGACCCGAAATACCAGGCAGGCTCCGACAAAGCCCACTGCGACAGCGGTGGCGTCGATTTTAAAGAAGGACCCGAGAGCCCAGCCCAATATGGCCAGGACAAACAGTACGCTGAGAATCTTTTCGCGGATTGACATTGGACCTAGCTCGGCCAGACCTTTTGCGGCCAGTGTCCGGTTGTCGATGGTCTTGAGCTCAGGCGGGTAGACTTTATAGACAAACCACGGGATAAGCACCAGTGTGACCAGACCAGGGACAATGGCCGCTTTGGCCCACAGCATCCAATCGACCTGAACCTTGAGGATACTCTGGGCGAAGGAAAGGATGAGTACGTTAGGCGCCATGGCCGTGAGAAAGGTATAACCGGTAGTAAAACTGGTATAATACAGGGTCAGCGTCAGATAGGCTCCCACTTTGCGGGCAGTCGGACCGGGAAGGGAATCCAGGGCGACGGCGATGCTTTGGAAAATCGGGTAAATGATGCCGCCGGTTCTGGCGGTATTAGATGGTGTGGCCGGGCTGACAATCAGGTCGGTCAAGGTTGCCACATAGCCCAGCCGCAGGGTGGTCTGCCCCAATTTGCCGATAAGGATATAGGCAATGCGGCGTCCCAGCCCTGTGGCGATAAACGCCGTACCAATCATGAAGGCGGAAAATACCAGCCAAGCGGTGGAACTGGCATAACCGGTCAATAAGACGCCAATGTTGCCGAAAGCCAGTCCGGCCGCCCCGATTACCCCGAGCAAAACGACGGCCTCCTCAAACGGCCGCAAGATAAGTCCCATAATGGCAGCCAGATACATTGCAAATAGTTGCCAAGCCGCAACCGTCAGCCCGGCAGGAGGGGGAAGCATAAGAATGACTAGAGGCACCAGGACACAGATTGTAACTTTCCACTTAAAATCCATTCAGACCCTCCTCATTTTTTCGTAAACGTTCCGCCTAATACATGCTTGGCTACTTCTGTCCCGATTAATGGGCAACCCTATAAGAGGCTGCGGACCACATCAATGATTGTGCCATCACGGTACTCGACCAGTCCGACAATGTCACCGCCTTCCGGTAGGGGATCAGGCCTGCCGGTAATTTTATAGGCCAGACGCTGAAGGTCTTCAATCGACACAAGCGGCAGACCTGACTGCCGCAAATTATCGACAAGGTCTTTCCGCCTGGGATTGACGGCAACGCCGCGCTCGGTGACGATGACATCCACCGACTCGCCGGGCGTGACCACAGTATGCACCTTTTCCCGGACCATCGGCAGTCGGCCGCGAAGTAGGGGCAGCGCCACGATTGAAAGGTGGGATCCTCCTGCTGTATCGGGATGACCGCCTGGTGCGCCCATCAGCTTCCCGCTGGAACTGGTAAGAACATTGACGTTAAAATCGATGTCAACTTCGGTGGCGCTCAAGATGACGGCGTCAACCTGGTTGACAATCGGCCCTTTCGTCCCTGGGCTGGCATAATATGAGGCCGTCATCTCCAGATGATTGGGATTTTTCTTTAGGGACTGAATGGATTGCAGGTCGAAATCCTGAACATCAAACAACATATTAACCAGGCCTTGTTCCATCATATCGACAAAGATGCCGGTGATTCCGCCGACTCCAAAGGAAGCAGTAATGCCCTTGGCTTTCATTTTTCCTCTGATAAATTTTGCCGCCGACAGGGATGCTCCCCCGCTGCCCAACTGCAGGGAGAATCCGTCCCGGAAATATCCCGAATACTCGATAACTGTTGCCGCATATTCGGAGATGATCAGTTCTTTTGGGTCCCGGCTGATGCGCAAGGAACCGGTGCTAATCCCGGCAGGATCGCCGATTTTATCGACAGCGACGATGAAGTCGACCTGGGTTTGTGGGATGCTGATCCGCTGCAGCGGATGAGGCAGCAGATGGTCGGTGATGGCTACGACTTTATCGGCGTGGGCGGCGTCCACCATGGCATAGCCCATCGACCCGCAGGCCGATGGCCCGTCGACACCGTTGATATTACCATAGGTATCTGCGGTTGGCGCCCCGAGAAAGGCGACATCGATATGCAGTTCACCTGATTCAATCGCCCTGGCCCGCCCGCCATGGGTTCTGATGATGATCGGCTGTTTAAATCTGCCGGAAGTTACGAGATGGCCAAGCTCGCCGCGAATGCCGCTTGTGTCGAGGGCGGTGATAACCCCGGCTTCGATATGGGGTACGAGGGCATCCTGAACGGCGCTAAGCGAGCTAGCCGCCAGGGTCAAGCCCCGAATGCCCCTGCGGGCAATCGCGTCGATGACCATTTTCATTACATAATCGCCGTTACGGAGATGATGGTGGAAGGAGATGGTCATTCCATCCCTTAGGCCGGTGGCATCAATTGCGGCATCGATTGATTTGAGCAGCTTTGCTGAAGGCGGTACATCGACCGACTTGATGATGCCGGACTGCTTACTCCGGTCGCAAGACCAGGCTCCCTTGAAAGAGGGAACCTGGTGCCCCTGGAGAATGTCAGGGATTTCCCGTCCAACGGCATTTCTCATTTGCCCTCACCTTCCTTGATCATGCCGACCGCCTGCGCATAGCGGAGGGTTCTTTCCGCCCTTGTCACAATCGGACCGTCAATCATCTTGCCATCGAGGGCAATGACTCCTGATTTTTGGGAAAGGGCCTCCTGATAGGCTGCGATTACCTTTTTTGCTTTGGTGATCTCATTCTCAGTCGGGGAATAGATAGCATGGACAATGGGGACCTGGCTGGGATGAATCACCGACTTGCCACTAAAACCAAGCTTTTTCCCAAACTGCGTATCAGCCCGGAACCCTTCTTCATCAGATATATCGGCAAATACATTGTCAAGGGCTTGAACACCAGCAGCCCGGGCCGACAAAAGCAACTGGCTCCTGGCAAACAGAATCTCCGTCCCTTCTTTCGACCTGTCGGCCTGCAAATCAGCCGCCAAATCTTCGGCCCCTATCCCAATCGCTATGACCCTTTTGCTGGCAGAGGCCAAGCGGTAAGAATTCATAATTCCTTTTGCAGTCTCAATGGTCAAAACGAATTTGACCACCCCTGCCTCATAGCCGTATTTTCTCTCCGCTGCCGTGATCAACTGGTCCACTTTGACAATATCTGCCTCATCCTCAGATTTCGGCAGGCGGAAAAAGGCCGGCCGGACCTTCATGAGTTCTTCCAGATCGTCGTTGCCAAACGGAGTGCTGATATGATTAACCCGTACCCCAATATCGCAAGGATACTCATTGTATTTCAGGGCGTTTCTCACCAAATCCCGCGCCGCGTCCTTTTCATAGACGGAAACGGCATCTTCGAGATCAAATACAACGCTGTCCGCTTTATATATCCCGGCGTTCAGCAATTTCCCCGGATCGTTGCCAGGAACAAATAACATCGTTCGCATCAGTTTCATTTGTTGTCACCTCACCCGACCGAACGGCGAACCGCCGTTTCAGTCCTTGCCCGAATAGCAAAATCCATCGCACCCTTGTCCTGCACCTTTACAACCGCATCCGCAATCCCGGCTTCCGCCAGCACAGCCCTTACAGTTTCAGCAATCTGACGGCCAAACTCCAAGAATACCGGGCTTTTGACCTCGACCAGCACGCCGCTGCCAGGCTCGGCCGGCTCAATGGAAACCAGAGCATCATTCTTTTCCGCCAGGCCGGCTTGCGCACATTTTACAACACATTGCCCCATAGACTCTCCTCCCTGTTCGGTTCACATATAGAACCAACGGTCCAGTATATTGCGTTATTATAATTTTCTTTCTTCTTTTGAAAAAATCCTGCCTTTTAAAAAAATAAAGCGCTTTACAGCACTTATTTATGGATGATCTTCAACCAGGGCAGCCCAATTCCCGCGAAATACTCGCAGCAGCCCGTTTAGTTACTTCGATGATATTTTCCAGCCATTCACCATGATAGCGAAACTCAGGCCCGGACACAGATAAAGAAGCAATCGGCCGACTATAACGGTCCAGAAGCGGAACAGCCACTGAAGAGACGCCTAACTCGCGCTCGCCATGACTTAGCGCATATCCTTGCCGCCGTATTTGCGCAAGCTCCTCAAGCGTCACTCTGTAATCGGCATGGAGGGTTTCTGCCTCCCGGAAAGCCAACAGCGCCTTACCGGCCGCACCGAGGTCAATCGCAAAAATCTCGCCGACATGAACGATCCGCCTTAACCCATGCGAACTTTGAAACCGTTCTACACAAAGCCGCTCCCGGTCATTGATCGGAATATACAAGGTGACCGATTCATTGGTCTCATCACGGATCTTCTGCATATAGGGCAGTGCGATCTTCCGGTAGTCCATATTGGACAAAAGTGTCTGCCCCAGCCGCAAAATCTTATAGCCAAGCTGATATGCCTGGGATTTGCCATCTTTGATCAGGTACCCTCTCTCAACAAGGGTCTCTGCCATCCGGAACACGGTGGCTTTGGGAAGCCCCACAAGTCTTGCAAGTTCAGATAATCCTATTTCAGACTTGGCTTGCGAAAAACACTCCAGAATGTCAAGCGCCCGCTCAATGGATTGATTTGTATTCACTGCAGCCTCCGACAACGTAGTGTGACTCTTGTATTAGTTTAGCGGTCTAGCCTCTAAATCCTTCAAAGTGGTGCCCACTTCGATTACAGGCAATGATACCGGGCTGCCACACATCACATCGCCCTTGCGACAGTCATCCCCAACCAGGTTGCAAAGAACCCAAAGATAAAATTAGTCAGAATGTTATACATGGCCCAACTAAGCTGGGCATCCTCCACCAGCTTCAACGTTTCAAAACCGAAAGAAGAGAAGGTTGTCAATCCTCCCACAAAACCGACAGCTACCAACAAGCGCCAATAAGGATTGGCGATCACCCTTTCAGTCACAAGCACCATAAACGCCCCGATGATAAAACAACCCACCACATTTACAATTAACGTACCATAGGGGAAGTCACTGCCGAAACGCTCAGCAGCCCAAACCGACACAATGTACCTCGCCGCTGCTCCAATACTTCCTCCGATAGCTACGACCATTATCTTCATCATGGATTACACCTCATAAACTAGTGTTTATTTTCTTGGCGGTTTATTGCCATATTTGATGATTTCTATATCGTCGATGGTAACCATCCCTTCTTGCACCATTTCATCCAAGAACGGCATCAACTTGGCAATATACTCCTCACTATCAATGATTTCGATGAGGATTGGCAGATCACTGGACAGATCAACGATTTTGGCGGTATGGATCCGGCTGCTTGCTCCATAGCCCATCAAGCCGCGAAAAACGGTTGCACCGGCCAAATCTAATTCTTTTGCTTTTAAAACGATGGCATGATAGAGTGACTTTCCCTGCCAGTGGTCAGTTTCACCAATATAAATCCTCAGTCTTTTCGCTAAGCTGGCGATTTTAGGCATGCGACTACCTCCGTTGTATTTTTATTCACTATTTTGTGTAATAAATCTATTCTTAGCCTATAGCAACTAATACCGCCCCAATCGCGATAAGGGCTACGCCCAATCCGCTCCAGGCGCTGATTTTCTCGCCAAGGAAGGTCACTGCGATGACGGTGGCCAGAACAACACTTAATTTATCTATGGGTGCAACTTGAGACACCTTCCCGACTTTAAGAGCCATAAAGTAAAATAACCACGACAGTGCTCCGGCAATTCCGCTAAGGACAATAAAAGTGATCGCTCTTTTATTCGAAATAATGGCCGGTATTTCACTCAGGTTGCCTTGCGCGGCAACCACAAGTACTAAGAATAGGGCCATAATGATTGCTCTAACGGCAGTAGCAGTATTGGCATCCACCGACTGCAGGCCGATTTTACCGAATATCGCAACCAATGAAGCGGTCAAAGCCGCCAAAAGGCCATAAATTAACCAAAGGTATTCCATTTCCATTCCTCCAACTAATCCTCAATCATTAGCACTGCTACCGCAAAAGGCAGTTACTGAGCTCGTCCAATTGATGCACTCGCTATAGTTCTCCCCTTCTAAACCCACTTCTGCCACTACTTATTTTACTACAAGCACCGGTGTTTTGGCATAGGTGACGACTTTTTGCGCTACGCTGCCGATAACAAGACGTTTAAACCCGCCAATGCCACGGGTTCCCATGACAATAAGGTCAAACCGCCGGTCAGCCGCGTGTCTGACAAGGCTTTCCGCCGGATGGCCCCGCAGAATCTCAGCCCGGATGGAAACGCCCTGCCCTTCGCCGAATTCGACAGCCTTAGCCAAGAGCGGCCGGAAATACTTTTCGCCGTCAGCGAAAAATTCGTCGACTTCATCGATGCTTGGACTAAACTCCGGGGGTTTGACGACCGCCGTCACAACAATGTCGCTCTTGTGCGTACCAGCCAGCATCACGGCCCATTCCAAAGCTTTCTGGCTACCTTCCGATCCATCATAAGCCACCAAAATCTTTTTAACTTCCACCCTCCGCACCTCTCTCAACATTCATTTTCTCCCTTGCCGCCACCAGTCCGCTTTCTTCTACCTGGAGAGGAAAAAACCACTTCTGGGCGATTACCGTTGGTATGACGGCGCTCAAAATGACGGCGGCGATCAGCACGCTATATTGAACACTGTTAATATGATTATTGGCTAGTCCGTACAAGGCTGAAATACTGCCAAACGTCAGGCCGGTGCTCATCAGGAGGGTGGTGTAAATTCCAGTACGGCGGTCATAGTGAAAGAATTTCGTGACCGGTAGGACTCCAATAAATTTCGCAGCAACTTTCACTACTAGAAAGACTATGATTGCCCCGGACATCGTATACAGGGCGGAAATCGACACCAATGCGCCTGCTTTTATGAAGTAAAACGGCGTGAAAACGGCAAAAACGATCGCCCGCATCTTGTGCAGAGTCTCCCGGTAACGCAGGAAGAACCGCGCCATGGTCATCCCGATGATATAGGCGGGAAGCACCGCTTCACTGCCGCTGATCACTGCCAGATAGGCTAAGGCCAGAAGGACAAGAAAGATAAATTTGATCTCCGGTTCGCTGACCCGGCCCCCATACCATTGAAAGACCTTGCTGGTAATGGGTGTGATGATAAGCACTGTCACGATTAAAATAGCGGTGAACCAGACAACCTTCATCGAAAATCCGGTAAACAAAATCCCGAGTGCCAAAACCGTGCCCAGGTCGGTTATGAAGCAGGCGGCCAAGATAGCCTGTCCAAGGCGGCTTGATGCCAGGCCTGTTTCGACCATGACAGCATAAACTACTGCGACCGAGGTGGTGGACAGAGCAATACCGGCTATTTTTGAAGCGTTAATAGTCCAGCCAAACCCATAATAAGCAAAAGCCATGCCGCCGAGAAACGGCAGCAGGAAGGAAAGAACTCCGATTGCCAGACTTTCTTTTAGGTTCTCTTTCAAACTGTCGGGATTGATCTCGGCCCCTGCCAAAAAGGTCAGAACAACCGCGCCGAATCCAGCCAAGAAATTCACCCAGGGAGTAATCTCGATATGGATGGCGTTTCCGCCGATCACGCCAACGGCAATCTCCATAAGAGCGACGGAAATCCCCAGTCTGATGGACAACATCGTCGCAATGAGGGCCAGTAGCACCCATTGCGCCCCGATCGCGAAATTCTGTTCCATTGCCAGAGCACCCCTCTCACCAGGTTAACTTTCTCTTTAAATAAAACAAACTCCTACCAACAATTGCTGGTAGGAGTCATCACCGCATAGCACGGGGTTAATGGCGAACTCCATCGCCCCAAACATAAAATTATGTCCAAATTATAACAGGGTATCGTAATATCAGTCAACCATTATTAAAATAAGAAAAATGGCAGGTCCTGCAGCCGGTCTTTCTTTGCCATCTTCTTGCCACAATTGTTAAGTATAATAGATATGACCGAACATAAAGATCTCAGAGGATTACAAAGAATGATGCCAAGAAGAAGCGATTATATATCGCGCTATGTTTTATATTTTTCAGGCTTTGGTACAATCAAATTGGAGATGGGGTGATGGTTTTGGTTAAAATTTTGCTTGCCGATGACGAAGAAGGCATCCGCGAGATTGTGAGCTGGTATTTGGAGTCGGAAGGTTTTCAAGTATTGGTGGCCAAAGACGGCAACGACGCCGTGGAGCTGGAAGAGACACATCAACCAGACCTATTAATTCTTGATATTATGATGCCTGGCCTATCCGGCTGGGAAGTGGCCCGGGCAATTACCCGCACTGTACCAATCATTTTCCTTACCGCCCTCGAACACGAAAACGACAAGCTGACCGGCTTTAACTTAGGCGCCGATGATTACATCACAAAACCGTTCAGCCCTCGGGAATTACTGGCGCGAATAAAAGTGGTTCTACGGCGAAATGGCAAATTGTCACGCAGCAGCGAAATGCTGCATTTCCCTTCTCTGTCCATCGATCCAGGAACACAAAGCATCATGGTGAACGAAACACGCGTCGATTTAACCTCGAAGGAATTCGCAGTCTTACTTTTTCTGGCCCGTCATCCTCAGGATATTTTTACCAGGGAGCAACTTTTGCTCAACATATGGGGCTATGACTTTGATGGCGATGATCGCACAGTCGACTCCACAGTAAAAAGAATCCGGCAAAAGATGGGCAATACCAGGAATTATGTACGCACCATTCACGACTCCGGGTATAAATTCGAGGTGAACATATGATGATCAGACCACGCTCAATCTATTTTCGCCATCTGATCAGTCACCTGTTAGTGATCCTGTTTCTCGTGTTGGCTATGGGCGGATTGTTAACCTTTGTAATATACCATGGCAATGGTCCTCCTGCTCTGCACAAAAGGGCAAGCGATGTCGCCGAAATTCTCGGATCCACCTCAGATCCATCGCCGATCCCGGATGCACGAACATGGCAACTGCTCGGCAAGGCCGCAAACGCTACCCTGTGGCTAACCGATACCAGTGGCAACGTAATTGGCGGCAGTCCCCCGGAAGGGTGGTCTCAAAACCCCACTGGTCGCAATGGTTTTTCTCCCTCGTCACCAACATCAGACAATAAACTTTTACAAACTGCGAGCACGGTTGCGGTACCCACCCAGATGGCTGGCAAACCGGCCATCTTGTATGCTGCCCAGGAGGGCAATACCCTCAGGCTCATGGGTATCGGCAGAATTATTTTTTTAATCCCCTTCCTTGTCGGCATTCTGGCGGCCATCGTATTGGGGTTACTCCTGTCCCGCAGCCTAACAAAATCCATCGCAGATATTGCCACAGCGGCTGCCCATTTTTCGTCTGGTGATTATACCAGCAGAACAACGACGACAGGGAATGACGAGCTAGGTGATCTTGGGAAAAATTTAAATGCAATGGCCGACTCCATCACTCGCAGCGAACAAACACGGCGAGAATTTTACGCCAATATATCCCATGAACTCAAGACGCCGCTGAGCTGCATCCAAGCAATCACCGAGGCCCTGATTGACGGCATTGCCAAAACTCCTGACGATCACCAGCAGTATTTGCGGAAGATCCATTCAGAAACACTGCGCATGTCAAGGATGATTCACGATTTATTAGATTTGGAGCAGCTTGAAGCCGGTAAATTGACTGTCCGCCGGGACCGCGTAGATATCCAGGCTCTTCTGTCAGAGCAGGCCGATAAAATCCAGGACCTGCTGAAAGCCAAAAACCTGTCCCTTGTGTTGCGGCTTGAAACCGAAAAACATTTTATATGGGGCGACCCGGACCGTTTGATCCAAGTTTTTGACAACCTTTTAAGCAATGCCATTCGCCATGCCCCGCAAGGTTCCCGGATCAGTATTGCGATGCTGGAAGAGAATGATAAAGTAAAAGTATCTATCGCGGATCAAGGTGAAGGAATGTCGGTCGACGAGTTGCCATTGATTTGGGATCGCTTTTATCGCACAGACAAATCGCGGGATCGGGCATCGGGCGGCAACGGGTTGGGACTGCCAATCACCCGCAGCCTGGTGGAAGCGATGGGTGGGGTCATTTTCGCAGATAGTGTCAAGAATCAAGGAACTACGTTTACAATCGAGTTTCTATCTGCCTAACACCATAAAAAAGCCAACCGCCTGAAAAAAGCGGTTGGTTTTTTTATGGGATTAATGGAGAAATTGCCACATGAATGCCATATTCAAAATCTATAATGAACTCAAGCAATCGGACGGTGTCCAATAGAAAATAACTGGAGGAAAGACAACTACGATGAAAAAAAATAGGGACTTTGGGGCTAAACTCTTGCTTCTACTGGGAATGGCCATTCTTACCTGCATGTCGGCTTTCGCCAATCCTGTCAGCCAGTTAAATTTGTCTGTTGACCAAAAAAACTCCATCCAGAGCGTCATCCGCCAGGCCAACGACCAGGTCCGCCAGATAAAATCCGAGAATCAGGCCGATAGCCCTCGGGAACTCAAGAAAGAATACGAAAACATTCGCGCCGTACGCACAAAAGCCCTGAAGAAAATCCAGGAAAAGCTCACTCCCGAACAGCAAACATCGATCGAACAATTGCTGAGTGGAACCCAGCAAAATAAAGAAGACAGGAAGGAGGTTTTGCAAAATCTGGACTTGACGCGGCAGCAAAAGATTCACATCGCCAAAATCATCGGGCCTGCCGAAGATACCGCTTGGGAAATCGCAGGCAATAGTTCGTTGGACTTAACTGAGATCAGCAGGCAGATCCACCAAATCCAAAAAGATACCCTGCAAAACATTCGCCAGCAACTCACAGAGGATCAACAATTAAAATGGGATAGCTGGCAGCAGAAAAGCGTGCAGGCAACTTCCGTACAGCGATAAGAATTCTCAGGTTTTTACGTAAGTCAAAGGGTTTCAATGGCCATCTAAGGCTTAAATAAAAAGGAGGAAATAGGTAATGAAACTGTGGGGCAAAAAAATGGTACTGGGCTTGATTGTGGCGGCCTTCATTGTAGCAGGGATCGCGAGTCCACTTGTGGTGCAGGCTACGGAAATTGACGGGTTTGGCAGTCCAGGGTTTCACCATCGTCAGCTTGAGCCAGACAAAATAGCGGAAAAGATCGCAGACATTTTTGGCGTGGATAAAGAAGAGGTCCTGAAATACCATGACCAAGGCGTTAGTTTTATCGATCTGAGCCGGGCGTCCTTTTTGAGCAAGGCTGGCAGCCAGCCTCTCAAAATAGTGATGGCAAGCAAAACATACGACAACACCTGGAAAGACGTTGCCAACTCCTTGGGGATTACCAAAGAACAAAAAAAAGCAACCCGTAACGACATTGCGTCAACCATGCTGGATAAGAAACTCCATATAGCCAAGCAAACATCCCTCCAGCTTATGCAGCAAGGCTTCCGGGCACGGGATATCGCCGTGGCCAACGAATTAGCCAAAGCTACCGGGAAGCCGCTTGACGAAATACTATCTATGCGCAAAATCAACAATACCTGGCATGACGTTGCCGAAACCCTTGGCGTGGATGACAATACTTTTCAACAGAGCATTCAAAATCTCAAAGCGGCCTTTCCCCGGATGAACCGCCTGCGCTTCGCCAATGGGTGGTGACACCATACGGAGTGGTGAGAACTTCCAACTTCTACTGCTTCTTCTGCTCACAATGGCGCTAATCGCGTCAGGGACAGCAGCCGGAACCGTGATCGCTCGAATCATATTACGATAATCTTTTCTCAGGTCAAGCTATCAATGCATCAAACTTAAAGAAGCCTCCTTTGTTGGCGCATTTCCAGCAAAGGAGGCTTCTTTATCCGAGTGTTATTCTACGCGAAAAGTATCAGGGCGATGAACACCAGGTCGCTATCACCGGTATTCTCGATGCAGTGTTTTTCGCCGTTGAATGTTACCATCATATCGCCTGGCTTGAGGAATGACTTGACGCCGTTGTCGTCAACCGTCCCTTCGCCACTCAAAACAAAATAGGTTTCGGCGTCGCCAATGTGTTCATGCATGCCGATGGAGGCTCCGGGCGGCAGCACAAGTTTTGAAAACATCCGCCCCTTTCCGCCGAATTCGTCACTGCCTCTTTCCAGGATGTGGGTCATCTCAAGTTCGCCCTTGCCGCCACGCAGAGATACGATCTTTTCCCTTGTCATTTCGACAGCTCGTCTGATCACAAAATCCACTCCCATCCACTTGAATTATTTATCGCTTATCCTAAGTATAAATTAGCAAACTAGAGTTTTAAACCATATTTTAGAAATTAATTTTGACAAGCATGTACTGGCAAAGACGTAACCTCTTGCTTCTGCAAATACAGACTGATAACCGGCATTACAACGAAGACAGATTTCGCTTAGCGAAAATTCATCCAGACCAACAAGGCTGGAAATTCAATACAGATAAATACCGCCGTTGTCAGTACAAAGGCAGCGGTGGCGATATCAACATTTAGTTTATGGATCTGTACCGCTATGACCGTGTTAATCGCCGTCGGCATAGCCGCCAGAACAACGATGGTGTTCAAAATAGTTTGATCGGTAATCAGCAAGCTTGCCAGCAGATAAGCAGCTACAGGTGTCAAAACAAATTTGATGGGAATGAGGTCCAAAATCCCTGAATAGTATTTGCGCATACCGGCGGTATCAATGGCATAGCCAATCGGTATCAGGGCCGTCCATGCCCCCAGATGCACTAAAGGATCGACCATTTGGGCCGCAAACATGGGGCGGGGGGCACTGATAACATTCAGCAGTAGGCCGATGACCATTCCGACAACCGGCAGTTGGTTGCGGTTAATCAGCAGTCCAAGCAAAGAATGTTTACTAAAGGGTGCCCCAATGCTTTTCTGATAATAGTATTGAGCAAGGGGAAAACAAACTGTGAACATGACAACATTTTGCAGCATGACGATCATTTGGGTGGCGGCAAACCCAACTTCGCCAAACAGGATATAGGCACATAAACCGCCCAGCGCCGTAGTATTGGACAATATTGCACTAAGAATATAGCTGCCTTTATCGAGTTCGCTCTGGAATTTGCCTTCCACCCGCCAATAGGCTGCTATGCCCGGAATGACACATAGCAATACACCTAGAACCGGCAGCCACATTAACGAGTAGTTTAACGGCAAAACCCACAAAGTCAGGATCGATAATACCGGGTAAATTACGCAGATGTTTATTACGATCAATCGCTGGAAAAAGTCTTTAGCGAGTTTTGATTGGTAGCGGCACAAAATTCCGATGGCCAGCGGGATGACCAGATCGATGAATAGGTATAACAACTTAACTTGCAGATCTATTAGAACCACTCCCTCAAACGGTCAATCCGCCGTCGCATTTTTACCAGCAAAGGCGATATAGGTACTAATCGTGATCAGCAGGATTCCAACGATGGTGCTGGCAGGAATGGCCTCCCCCAATACAATAAAAGCCAAAATCGGGGCAAGGGCGGGTTTGATAAAAAATACGATAGAGCCGGTCGCCGCCGAGGTTTTTTCCATAGCCAGGAAATAGAGTAAAAACCCGAGACCGCTGACGACAACGCCCATGTAAATAAGGGTGATGATGTTGCTCCCATCGATGCCGCCTACCAGTGGAATGTCCCAGAGCAGCCGGAGAATTTCATTGTCGCTTGCCGCCAATAGCGGTATATGCGAGATAAAGATATAGAGCAGCATCAGAACCGAGCCTGCTAAAAAGCCAAAGCAGGTCAGAACAATACTGCCATAACGGACTGAGCGCTTTTTTACCATTACGCTGTATAGTGAAAAGGTGATGGTGGACAAAACCGCCAACGCGATCCCCTTGGCATCGGGATTCAAATGAAAGGGGTTCAAGATGAACAAAATCCCCAGTATACTGATGCCCAGCGAAACAATGGTGCGCCTCGTCACTTTTTCTTTCAAAAAAAAGTGAGCGAAAGGAATAATAAATATCGGATTGGTGCTAACAACGATGGCCACCGTTGAGGCCATTGCAAAGACAACCGCCATTTGATAAAAGGTCATGCTGACCACAATGCCTAAGAGCCCCACTTGAAGAAAAAACATCGCGTCATCTTTCGTCAGCTCCAGCTCTCGCGCCCGGAGTTCCTTGACAGCCCACGGCAACAGCACCAACCCGCCGATAAAAAACCGGTAAAAGGTGATCTGCATGGGATTGATCTCAGTCGCCACCATCTTGCCGGCTATCTCCATTGTGCTGAAGATCACCGCTGCCAAGACAATATAGCCGTACTCTATTTTCCAATGATTAATAGCGATCATCTCTCTCGAAATTCTTGTTTTTCAGCAACACTCCTATTATAACGCTGCCGCCGGAAATTGTGCCAGAATTAAATTGCAGTAAATGTCAATATCGACAGCAAGATGGACGTGACGGTCATTGCGATAAGCGGTCTCAGCGCCTTTGCCCGCAGGTCACGAAGGCTCACATTCAGTCCCAGTCCAACCATTGCCATCGTTAATACAAGGGTTGTGGTTTCTGCAATGGCATCGGTGACGTTTGGGGAAAGAAGGATATATGTTCCTAGGATATAACTTCCCAATAGGCTCATGATAATAAACCCAATCAGAAACCACGGGAAATCAATGGGGGTATTTGCCTGGTTTTCTCCTGTCCGCTTCATCCAGAACATCAGGATAAAACTGAGCGGAACAAGCAAAAAGACCCGGCCCAACTTTGCCAGTAAGCCGATCGCCAAGGCGTCTTGCCCGGCCGGCGCAGCGGCTAAGGCGACATGAGCAATCTCGTGGAGGCTGATGCCTGACCAAACGCCATATTGGAGACTTGTCAAATGGACTATCGGCCTTAATATTGTATAGCCAACGGCAAAGACTGTGCCGACCAAGGCGATAATCCCCACGCCGATGGCTGTATCTTCTTCCTTTGTATTTAGGATCGATGAAACAGCGGCGATGGCGGCCGCTCCGCAGACTCCTGTGCCAATCCCCAGCAAAAGGGACAAAGATAGGTCGGCTCTGAGCATTTTTGCTAACAAAAGTGTTGTCAAAATGGAAAACAGGATGGTTCCTGCATCATAAACAAGTAAAGTTAACCCTTGATGAAAGATGACATCCATGTTTAACTTGAGGCCGAACAAAATAATCGCTACGCGCAATAATTTTTTTGCCGAAAATTGTATCCCGGAACGAAGTTGCTCCGGATAACCCCAGATTTGCCGATATACAACCGCAATCAGGATGGCACAGGCCAGTTGCCCCAATTGATCAAAGCCAGGCACTTTTGCTAAGACATGACCCATAAGGGCGATAATCAGTGTAAAGGCGATCCCTGACACCTTTGCCCCAAGCGGTGATTCAAAAATTGTGGCCTGCGTTATTGTTAGCATATTTTTGACTTGCGTTGTCATTTGATCGCCTCCGTTACTTTGTTTTAGCATAAAGCACGGATTGTAATAAGTAAAATAAATCATTATAATGATAATAATAAGTAATATTATATTATTAATACAGGTGAGGAACGACAATGGATCAAACTTTGCTTGTTCTAGTGACTGTTGTGGAAAAAAAGAGTTTTACCCGGGCGGCAGAAGAATTATGTATGACCCAGCCTGCAGTCAGTCAGTATATCCAAACCCTGGAACGTACTGTTGGCACCAAACTGTTAGAACGCAGCAACAAGTACGTCCGCCTGAACAAGGCAGGTGAAATTGTTTATCACCATGCCAAGGAGATCTTGGGGTTACACACCCGCATGCAGTGTTTGGTTGATGATTTATTGCACACGGCGCACGGGGTTTTGTCGGTGGGCGCCAGCTATACCTTTGGCGAGTATGTGCTGCCGCATATCATTGCCGCTTTGCATAAACGTTTCCCTTTAGTCAAGCCTGCGATTACCATCGGCAATACCCGCGATATCGCCGAATTGGTGATAAGTCACAATATAGATGTTGGGATCATTGAGGGTGAATTTAAACACGACAATTTAACCATCGAACCCTTTGCCGAAGACCGAATGCATGTGGTCTGTTCGCCCTCCCATCGATTGACCAAGCAAAATAGTGTGTCGATGTTGGAGCTGAGCAAAGAAACTTGGATTATCCGGGAAGTCGGGTCGGGAACCAGAGAGGCCACGGAAAAACTGTTTGCCGGCCTCCAATTTCGGCCAAATGAAATCATGGAATTTGGCAGCACACAAATTATAAAAGAATCGGTAGAGGCCGGCTTAGGGATCAGTCTATTGTCGCATTGGGCCATTCGAAAGGAAGTGTCGATTGGCAATATGAAAATACTTGATAGCGGTGGTGGACCGATACTGCGCAATTTTTCCCTCGTGACGCCCGTTACCCCTTTCCACACAAAAGCCACCGAAGTTCTCCTTGATATATTGCGCAGCAACGAAGGCTTTCCAGTTTAAACACGGCAAAGCATAATTTCACTCTGGAAGCCCATCTTGATAACCAAAAGACGCACAACTCATTGTTGTGCGTCTTTCATATTCCGGGCGACTGATTGCTGTTCCCGCTAGCAGGCCGTCCGGCGACTATTTGCGGTCGTTGATATTGCTACCCATACCGAGAGGTACGGTAAGCCACATCAGTAAGGATCCGAATACAGCGGTAATGCCAATCACGTATATCCCCGCTACAGGATTGTGGAAGTATTGTTCTGCCCATACCCTGAAATTTGGGGCAAGAAACCCGCCCAGATTACCAATCGAATTGATAAACGCAATCCCGCTGGCGGCTGTCACGCCTGTCAGGATTCGCGAAGGCATCGTCCAAAAAATCGGCATACAGCCGAACAAGCACACAACTGCTACGCAAAGTGCCAGAATGGCGAAAAACGGATTTGCTGTATTCGATAACATGAAAAATACCCCGCAGCCACCGAAAAGCAGCGCTGCGAGACTGCCCTTTTTCCCTGTCCTGTCGGAATAAATCGGAATGAGAATTAGCGCGACGATGGCGCAAGCGTAAGGGATGGCACTGACCAGGCCGACCTCGGTTCCCACCTTTTTCCCCAGGAGTCCGGCAACCTGGGTCGGCAGATAGAATGTAATGCCATATGAGGCCATTTGCAGGGTGATATAGGTGAAGCATAAGTAAAGAACCCTTAGATCAATGAGCGCTCGCCAGGGGCTGGTATAGGTCAGATTCTTGCAAGCATTTTCCGCTTCCAATTCATTCCGCAGCGCCTGTTTTTCTTCCTGGGTCATCCACTTGGCATCTTCAGGCTTGTCCACCAGATACCACAGTGCGTATACGCCGACAACCGAGGCCAAGAGTCCTTCGATAAGAAACATCCATTGCCAGCCATGCAAGCCCATAAGCCCATTCATATCCAAAAGGAATCCTGACAGTGGTGCACCGAGGGTTACCGATACCGGCATCCCCAATAAAAACAAGCCCATGATGGTGGTACGCTTACGAATGGTAAACCAACAGCTGATATAATAAATGATTCCAGGGGCAAAACCGGCTTCGGCAATTCCCAGCAAAATACGCAGGACATAAAACATCGTTTCATCAGTCACGAATGCAAATCCAGCGGCTACAATGCCCCAGGTAACCATGATCCTGGACAGCCAGCGCCTCGCCCCGACATGGTGCATAATGACATTGCTCGGCACTTCGAAAACCGCATAGCCAATAAAAAACAGGCCAACACCTAAGGCAAAAACTGCATCACTGAAGCCAACATCAATCTGCAGAGCCTGTTTAGCAAAACCGATATTGATGCGGTCTAAGTATGCAAAAATAAACATAAGCAAAAGAAACGGGATGATTTTTTTTGTGGCTTTTTGCATAGCCTGATCGACTACCGCTGTCTTTTTTGATTCCATTGTCATTTCAGCTCCTTTTCTATTTTGAGCCAACGCCAGTGGTAACAAAAGAACGAAAGTGTTTCGGGGATGAACGAGAGGCGGAACCTGCTCATTCATCCCCGAATTTGTTTGCAATAAGACCAGTTCTTACTTCTCCATTTCAGGATCGAAAAACTCACCAAATAGTTCTTCATCTGACGGTTTATCTTCCGGAATGGGTTTTGCAACCCAGGTGGTATTCATGTAGTGCTTAAGATTGACGTTCTCAGAAACGACATTACCGCCCCAAGTGCCGCAACCTAAGCTTGAGGTCATCGGCATGCCGTTGTTGAAGGCTCCGGCGTTGGCCTTGGACTGGGGCTGCCGGACCATGATCCGGCTGACCGGCGCTGCCAGGGCCAGCCGATGGATGTGCTCGTCATCGAAGGAGTAGATGCCGACCGAATGGCCTTTGCCGCCCACATTGTAGATGGCCCGCATCATATCGAGGGCATTCTCAAATTCGCCGCTGTATTTGTATACCGCCAGCAGGGTCGTCAGTTTTTCGCCTGAGAATGGATGCTCTTTGCCGATGCCATCGCCATAGACAATAATGAACTTTCGGTCGGCAGGAATGCTGAAGCCGGCAATTTTAGCCAATTGCTGCGGGGCTATGGCGACTGTGTCCGACAGTCTATGCCCCTCATCATCCCACATGACGGCGCGTAGCTTCGCCTTTTCGTCCTCGCTGGCCAGATAGCCGCCTTCTTGCACCAGTTGAGCCAACAGTTTGTCAAAGATGCTTTCGGCGATAACGAGATTGCCGTCAGCCGAGCAGCCTGAGCCGAAATCGGAGGTTTTGCTGAGCATGGTATTACGGGCCGCTTCTTCGATGTTGGCAGAGTCATCGATGATCATGGTGGAGTTTCCGGCGCCAACGCCGTACGCCGGTGTTCCCGAACTGTATGCCGCCCGCACCATTGCCTGACCGCCGGTGGCCAACACAAGATCAGCTCTGGCCATGAGGGCTTTCGACATAGGAATATTCACTTTTGTCAGGCATTGAAAAATGTCGGCAGGGGCTCCTTCCCGCTCCAGGGCTTCACGCATCAAGCGCACGGTCTCAAATGAAGTATTCTTGGCCCGGGGGTGGGGCGAAAAAATCACGACGTCGCGGGCTTTAATGGCGTATATTGCCGACCCGGCCGGTGTAAGGTCAGGGTTGGTGGTAGGAATGATGGACGCTATCACTCCCACCGGTTTGCCGTATTTTACAATCCCTTTTTCGGGGATTTCTTCGATAATACCAACGCTTTTTTGCCGGAGGGCGTCTCTCAAGACCCCTCTGATTTTCATGCGTTTACCCATGCGGCTAACAGGGTCACCCAAGCCGCTTTCGGCGATGCCCATCTCCACCAGACGGGCAAAGGTCTTTTTATTGGCCACCGCCCATGCTACGGCCTGACACAGGCGGTCCACCCTGGCCTGATCATAGGTCTCGATGATGGCGAGAGCTTTCCGGGCCCGCGCAAAAGCGGCGTCCAGTTCTTCCTGCTGTTCTTGTTTGAGTTCATCTGCCATGATATTACGCCTCCTCATGTATGTCGTTCAACTGGCTATTGTCTGGCTGCGGGGGTGCGCGTCCAGATAGTCCTTTGCCGCTTGCAGGCAGCGCCACGCATGTTCTGCATACCCAAGCTCCTTGGCGCGCTCAAGATGCGGCAGTTCGATGGAATAGGGAATTTCGGGAATCCGGTTCAGAATGGAGGCGATATCAATGCCCCCCTCGCCGCAATACAAGCGCGCCTCACGCAGGATACGGGTCATCTCTTCTTTTTCAGTCGGTATTTCCGCCGGGGCATCGCAAAGATGGGCATAATGGAACCATTCACTAGGCAAGGAACCGAGGTCTTCCACATTGTCCCCCGCGCGATGAAAATGATGGGTGTCGATCATAATCCCGGCGTTTTCCCGTTCTACGGCGCGAAGAACGTCGAGAGCTCCCGCGAGGTTGAAAACGCAGGCGATGGGAACATACTCAAGATCAACGGTCAATCCGAATGACTTGGCCTGGTCGCACAGTTCGGCAAATTTTTCGAGATAGAAAGAGCGATCCGGGGTCCAGATGCTGCTCAAAACAGCGCGTCCCCCGAGTTCAGCCGCCACTTCCATAGCAGGCAGATACTTTTTGACATCAACGCCGTCATAGATTCGCGCCAGTTCTATGTCGAGAAGCTTCAGACCTGTCGCGGCAAGCGCATTCTTGGTTTGCCGCAGCAATACATTGTTGTCAGCCAACGCGTAGTTTGGTTCGTTGGGCAGGCCCATATAGATGGGCCGCAGACTGACGAAGTCATAGCCGGCGCGCGCTGCAATGTATATCAGTTCTGGAGGAGCGCAGCCAAGCACTGTTAGATGGGCTAGAGAAAATTGTCTTGCCATTCGCTTTTCCTTTCCTCCGTATCATTTTGTTTGCTTTTACGGGATCGTTAATTCGTACTTACATGGTGAACTTTTTTGCCGGGCGAGTAGATATCCATGATATTCCAATGACCTGCGGTTGGCACCGGGTTATTGAGCATGGTTACATCGAGAACACAAGGTTTGTTGGACTTGATGGCTTTTTCCAGCGCTGGTTTGAAATCTTCGGCCTTTTCGATTCTGATGCCCTCCACACCGTAAGCCCTGGCAATGGCGGCATAATCAGGAGAATAAGATTCACCGCCCCGTTCGAACACAGTGCCGAAGGTGGTGTCGAAATGGGCCTTTTCCAGACCGGCGATGGTGCCGAAAGCCCGGTTGTTCATGATGACGAAGATGGCGGGTATTTCGTCGATAGCCGCAGTCGCCAGCACAGCCGGATTTTGGCCGAAGCCGCCGTCACCGATCAAAGACACGACGACTTTATCCGGGGCAGCGATTTTCGCGCCTAAAGCTGCCGGCGAACCAAAGCCCATGGTCGCCAAACCACAAGGGGTGATAAATGTGCCTGGTTCGTAGATCGGGAATTGTTGACCCACGCCGTTTTTGTTCCAGCCAACATCGGTGGTGATAATGGCGTCACGCGGCAGTACGGCGCGAACATCGGCCAAAATCCGCTGCGGGCTCATCGGGAAGGAGTTGCTTTCCTCCACCGCTTTGTTGCTGGCTTTAAATTCTTTTTTATAGGCGGCAATTTCTTGTTCCAGGGCCTTATTCTGCCGCCCGCCCGGGTAGAGCTTTTTCGCCGCGCGATTCAAAGCAGTCAGCGCCTGTTTGATGTCGGCGACGGCGCCGATTTCCACCGGGAAATTGCGGCCAATCTCGCTTGGGTCAATGTCAATATGGATCAATTTGGTCGGCGGGAAACTGAAGGTATACTCGGGATACCAGGAACTGCAGTCGGCTTCCTTAAAACTGGTCGCCAAGCCCAAAATATAATCCGCCTGTTTGCACTTATCGTTGATATATTTGGTGCCCCAAAAGCCGGTCATACCCAGTGTCAACGGATGATCGTCCGGCAGGGCCCCCTTACCCATCAGGGAATGGGCGACAGGAATACCCATGTGGTCGACAAATTCTTTTAACTCTGTTGCCGCATCAGCGGTAATGATGCCGCCACCGACATATAGGAGGGGATTTTTCGCTTCACCCATGGTTTTGACGATTTTAGCGGCAACTTCTTCATCGAGAGATGGCTTCTGGATGGTTTTGGCGTTATGCTTCAGCCGCTCAAACAGGGCAACATCGATTTCTTTGGAGAAAATATCCATCGGTATATCAACCAATACCGGGCCGGGACGGCCGGACTCAGCCAGCGCAAAAGCTTTCTCGATGATTTCCGGCAGCAGTTCCGGCCGATCTACCCGCCAGCCCCGCTTGATAAACGGTCGATAGATTTCCCACTGCGCTCCGTCGGCGTGCATATTGACTTCCTGGTGGGGGTGTTTACCGAAGTAATGCGCCGGAACGTCCCCGGCGATAACGACCATGGGAATGGAGTCCATGGCTGCGTTGGCCACACCGGTTGCGGCGTTTGTCAGGCCTGGGCCCAGATGACTCAGCACCACCGACGCCTTCTTGGTCACGCGCGCATAGCCGTCGGCGGCATGGGAGGCAATCTGCTCGTGTCTGACGTTGACAAATTTGATTTTGGCACTCTTGGACAATGCCGCCAAAAACGCTATATTGGTGTGTCCGCAAAGTCCGAAGATATGTTTTATTCCTCTGTCTTCTAGATATTTCACCAGTTGATTGGCAACTACGTCCTTCATCATTAAACCTCCCTAAAATCCATTACTATCTTTGCGAAATTGCCTGATAATGCATCATTGAATGCTTGTTGATAGGCGGTGAAGGGAACAATCTTCGACAGGACAGGGTCAACATTAAAGGCAGGATTTTCAAGATACTTGATTGCATCTTCAAAGTCTTTTTTCGTATAGATGATCGTGCCGTAAATCGTAATCTCGCTGCGAGTGATCCGCAAGGCCGGATAGCTTATTTCATCTCCGGTTATCCCCAGCGCAACTACCGCTCCGCCCGGCTTTACGATTTGAAATGCCTGTTCAACCGATGCTTTTACCCCGGCGGCTTCGACAACTACGTCAAACAGCTCTTCTTTCACTTCCTGGGGATGCAGACTTTTTATGTTTTTTCCAAAGCTTTTCGCCTTTTCCATTTTGGTGGGATTAATGTCCATCACCGTCAGATCGGCACCCATATGATTTAGCAAGGCAATCGACAGTAGGCCTTCTGTACCGCAGCCGATCACTGCCACCGATGTGCCTTTGCTGATGTTAGCATTTTTTAAAGCATGGACATTGACCGCAAAGGGTTCGATTAAGATGGCTCTCTCATCAGGCAACCCTGCCGGGATGGGCACTACGAACTCGGAATCAATGATAATTTCTTGGGCGAAGAGACCGTTAACCGTTACCCCAAAAGATTTTTTATCCTTGCAGATATTGGTTTTTCCTTGCTTGCAAAACTCGCACTTGCCGCAATAAGTATTGGGGAAAGATGCCACTTTAGCACCCAATTGATAGGGAGAGTTTTTGCCTGCCTCTATCACCGTTCCCAGGATCTCATGCCCAGGCGAACAAGGATATTTGGCATAGGGAAGACTGCCTTTATAAACCCTGAGATCTGAGCCGCAAATCCCGCCATAAATCAATTTAACTTTTACTTCATGATCCTTAAGTGCCGGTGCTGGATCACTTTCACGCAATTTTAAGTCGCCTGGTTTTTCTAGATACAATTCAACCATTTCTTCACCTTCCCACAGCTTTTTCGACAATATCAAGGACAGTCCGCAGATCGTCAATCGGCACCTGGCCCGGGGCCGAAGCGCTTTGCCCCACCGCAAAGGTCAGCGAAGAGCCAAAGACACCGCCCATCATCCGGGTGATTGCTCCATAGCCGCCCATCGACATGCTGATCAACGGTATTTTCAGTCTTTGTTTCGCTTCCAGTGTTGCAGCCAGTAATGTCAATACATCTTCCAGTTTTTCTGGCATGACCGCCACTTTGGCGACATCCAGTCCATAGCGTTCGGCTTCGTTAAACTTCGCAGCCAACTCTTCCCGCTGGGGCGTACAACCA
>JARLHX010000197.1 GCA_031292035.1 Negativicutes bacterium
GCCTCAAGATGGACATAGCCCAGGAAGGTATACTCCCGGGCAGCGATGCATCAACGTACCTCAAGGCCTCGACTGGCGTCATGCTGCTGGCAGGCCCGATTATCGGGTTGCTCTATGTGGTCTTCCTGCCGCTGATCGGCACAGCGACCCTGGCAGCCGTCGCCAGCCGCAAGGTTCTGGGCGGCATGGCCAGCGTTGCCGGCAAGACCATTTCGTTTGGGTGGAGGCCGGTGGAGGCTTACTTAGCAGGCAAGAAGAAAGGGAAGAAAAAGGACACCAAGTAGCCGCTCGGCCCCGGTAACCGGCTACAGCGCGCACAGCGCATGAAACAAACAAATGAAAGGGTGCGAATGGCACCCCATATTTAAAAGAGAGGAGAGAATGCTGTGTACACGATGGTAGATTTTGTCACACATGTGAAGGGAGTAGAGTACATCCTGTCTATCGCGGCTATTGCCGGGTTCCTCGTTTTCTGGGAAATCCTGAAGCCCAGGCCTTTCAGGACCGTGGTCACCACCGGAAAGGACGATCTGGCGTATATCGAGGAGAGTGGAGGGTTGAAGAGCGTAGCGAAGAGCGTCGGCAGGATAGCGGCCGCGCCGTTCATCGGTCTGGCATATATCGTGATGCTGCCGATCGGGTTCTTCGTCGCCCTGGCCGCTGCCGTGGTCAATCTTGCCGCGAAGGGGGTAGCGAGCGTCGCGGGGCAGAGTGTAACCTTTGAATGGAGGCCGGTGGAGGCGTATTTAGCAGGCAGGAAGAAGAAAGCGGAAAAGGCCGGTACCAAGAAAGGCAACGTGAAATAGGTCCTTCTGCCATGAGACGGGAAGATTCCATTATATATGAGTAGGGTTATATTTATTGCCTCCCCTATATATTAAGTTACAAAAAAGCCTCACTTCCAATCACAAGTGAGGCTAAATTTTGGTGATCTTACCCCCAAAAACGATACCACCCCGGGAGTCGCACTTATGGCAGAGGTTAAACCACTCACCCACTCGTTCATGTGCAAGCTTCCACCGGTATTCTGCATCTCCTATTGATCGACCGCCGATACAACCTTGTAGGTGAAGAACGCAATATTCTGAAATCTGGTGGATACTCTATTTGATGGTGAAGTATGGTTACGAATTGCGTTTACAGTAAGA
>JARLHX010000198.1 GCA_031292035.1 Negativicutes bacterium
CCAACCAGACATGGTGCTGTATGACGCCGGGGTCGATGTACACAAGGACGATGCCCTGGGCTATCTGCAATTGACCGATGCCGGCGTGGCTGCCCGCGACGAACGCGTGATGCGCCATTGCCTGGGTCGGGATATTCCCGTGGTCGGCGTGATCGGCGGCGGTTACAGCAAAGACCGCATCGCCCTCGCCCGCCGCCATGGCTTGCTGCATCACAGCGCCCAACGGGTATGGAATGAATACGGGTTGTAACAAGTTAAAACTGTATTCAACTCTGAAAGAGTCGACCCGGCAGTCGAATGAAAGGAAACCGACGCTATAATGATCCCGACATTGGGCCGTGATAAAGCCCCTGTTCGATGCCATGACACTCGGCAGCCCAGACAAGAATGAGTTTTAACTTCTTGTACAAAAATTTTCATTGCACTCACTGTTTGATTGTTTCTTACACGTGCTGAGGGATAGACATGCATACAGCGATTGTCGTGGATGATCATCCATTCATCCGGGCCACGGTAAAGATGCTGCTTAAGCAGAAAGGCATTGAAGTTGTGGCCGAAGCGGACAATGGCGTCGATGCACTTGACCAGGCACGGCAACTTGACCCCGACCTCATCCTGCTCGATATCGCCATGCCACGGCTCGACGGCATGGATGTCATCGCCAGAATCCAAAACCTGGGCTTGCGCAGCAAAATCATCGTGCTGACGTCCCTGCCGGCCCAGTTTTATTCCATGCGCTGCATGAAAGCCGGTGCCGTGGGTTTTCTGACCAAGAACCGGGAAATCGAGAACCTGCTGATCGCCATCGATGCAGTGCTGGCGGGCAACGTGTACTTCCCGATCGCAGGCCCGAATACCGTATCCAAGGCCGACCTGTTTTCCACCGAAGAACAAATGATCAACACCTTGTCCGACCGGGAACTGTCCATCCTGCAAAAACTGGCCGTGGGCATGAACAACAATCAGATCGCCGAAGAGTTGATGCTGAGTAACAAGACCATCGCCACCTATCGCTCACGGATCACCGAAAAGCTCAGCGCCAAGTCCCTGATCCAACTGGCCGACATCGCCGCCCGCAACAAACTTATTTAAATGAGCCTTTCCCGGATCAGCTGCGCCCTGCTGATATTAGTGGTCTCCCTGGTGATGCCCTGCTTCGCCTTTGCCCAAGGGCAGGCGATCAGCCTGCACGGCCGCTCGCGTGTCGGCGATTACGCAGCCCGCCTGTCCTCGGCAGAACGGACCTGGTTGAATAACAAAGGCACGCTGACACTCGGCACCTCGGCCCCCGATTACGCCCCCTTCGATATTGTGACTCCCACTCTTCACTACGAAGGATTGACCGCCGACTACGCCAAACTCCTGGGCGACCTGTTGCAGGTCAACATCGAAGTCAAACGCTACGACGCTCGCGTCGATGCCATACAGGCACTGAAAAAAGGCGAGATCGACCTGCTCGG
>JARLHX010000199.1 GCA_031292035.1 Negativicutes bacterium
AGCCGAGAAAAGTCAATAGTAGTTCATCGGGGACGGGAATGCCGAAGGTCCCCGGCGCCAGCAAGAGAAATATGGCCAGATAGCCGTAATGAGTGACAAAATAAGTTACGAATTCCATCATTAGATTTAGATTAATCTATGGCTCTTCTGCAAATGATACTTCAGCTCCACCGTTATGACAGGCACATCCTGAAAAAACAGTTGTCGAACGATAACTAAGATTTGTTAGGTTTTATTTAATGATTTATTATGTTTCCGTTTGGAGCAATAAGGCGGGGGCAAATAGGGTGGGAGCAACGCCCTGGCGACTGGAGTCCGCCCCTTGATCCCGGCCGGGAGTGCTGGTCCTGGGGCGGCGCTGAGTGACAGTTTCATAAACACGGGATCATGATTTTTGTTTGACATGGACCCAATTGATTGATACGCTAGTTTCAAACATATGTTTTAATAGGGCTCATTTGACGACCATCCCTGCAGAAATCTCCACCAGCCACGAAACCCGGCAACGCCTTTTGGCAGCCGCGGGGGAGGTCTTTGCCAGGCAAGGCTTTCGCAACGCCACCATCCGGGAAATCTGTCGCCGGGCCCGGGCCAATCTCGCCGCGGTGAACTATCACTTCGGCGACAAAGAACGGTTGTACCTGGCGGTCCTGGTAGACGCGCATACCCGGGCCCGGGAAAAATACCCCCTTTTTTCCGGCGGTTCCGGCGAGATGCCCCCGGCGCTCCGTCTACGCGCCTTTATCCATGATCTGTTATTCAGCCTCCTGGACGAAGGGATGCCGGCCTGGTACGGCAAATTAATGGCCCGGGAAATGATTGAACCCACCACCGCCTTGGATACCCTGGTGGAAAATATGCTGCGGCCGATGGCGGGGAAGTTGGGAGCCATCGTGCGGGAACTGCTGGGGGCCGGGGTGACTGATGACCAGGTGCGCTACTGCCAACTGAGCATTGTCAGCCAATGCGTGCATTATCGCCATGCCCGTCCGGTAATTCAACGCCTCTTTCCCCAACAACATTATGAACCGGCGGATATTCAGGCCCTGGTTGACCACATAACCCGCTTTTCCTTAAGCGCCCTGCAAGGCCTGGCCCGGGCTGAGGATTACTGCCTGGCAGCGTCAGACGAGAGACCCCAGCCATGAAAGGAATCTTGCGAGTTGCCTTCAAGTTGTTAGTCAATGACCGGGGCAAGTTCGCCGCCCTGATCGTCGGAGTCACCTTCGCAGTCTTTCTGATGGTCCAACTGACCTCCGTATTTTCCGGCATCTTGAATAAGGCCTCGGCTACCATCATCAACGTCGGCGCCAGCGTCTGGGTCATGGACCCGGCTGTCAATAATCCCCTCAACAGCATCCAGTTGCCTGATTACATCTTGGACGCGGTGCGCAGCATCAACGGCGTCAAATACGCCGTGCCGTTATATTCCGGGGTCGCGCTCGTCAAGCTCCATGACGGCGTCTATCAGCCGGCCACCGTTCTCGGACTGGACGACGCCAGCCTGGTGGGCCGACCCGAGTTGATCCAAGGAAAAATTGACGATATTTTTGCCGATAATGGCTTTATCGTGGTCAAAGACGAGGAATTTTCCAAATTAGAAAACCCTGGGATCGGCACAACTTTTGAGATCAACGACCACCGGGGGGTCGTCGTCGGCATTGCCAAAGTGGCCAGCAGCACCCTGTTCGGCATCCCGACCCTGTATACCACCTTCACCCGGGCCATTCAGTATATCCCTTCCACGCGGTTCACCATTGCCTATATTTTAGTGGAACCGAAAACCGGTAAAGACATCCCTAATATCAAGAATCAGGTGGCCAAGGCCGGCTATCTGGCACTGACCAATACCGAATTCCGGCACAATGTGGCCGACTATTACAAATACCAGACCGGGGTCGGCACCAACATTCTCATCATGACCGTGATCAGTTTCCTGGTGGGCCTATCCGTTTGCGGCCAGACCTTCTATACCTTCGTTTTGGAAAATCTG
>JARLHX010000021.1 GCA_031292035.1 Negativicutes bacterium
ATGGGACGCCGGTCTTGCCTGGAGCGATGTTCTTAGTCGCCTATCTGGGGCAAAAGCCAATTCTCGGCATCCCAGCCTGCGGGATGTTCAGCAAAATCACGATCTTGGATGTGGTTTTACCGAAGGTATTGCTCGGGGAGAGAATAAGTCGCCGCTATATTGCGTCATTGGGCCACGGAGGTCTTTGTCAGACCTGCCCAGGGGAATGCCGGTTTCCTGGTTGCTCGTTCTGCAAATAAATAGGTGCCTGATGAAAAGGATGCTTGAAGAAGGCATCCTTTTCTGTCAGATATTGAATGTTGTCGACACAGGTTGGTTGATTTGCGATAATGGAGTTAATAGAATGACACCGGAGGTTGCCCATGTTTAGAAAAACCTTTCTGTTACTGGTTTTCATTATAGCGGTCATTTTATTCAGTGGTTGTTCCACTGAACCGGCTAAGGTCGTGAGTCTCAATAAAACCAATCCTGAGATTATTACCAAGGATAAGGTCTCTGACCAAAAACCTTTGCGGATTGCGGTATCATCGATTGTTTCACCAAAAGAGACGTTGACGGTTTATCAGCCGCTTGTAGACTATGTTGAAGAAAAGCTGGGATATCCAGTTGTTTTATTGCAGAGAAAAACGTATAAGGAAGTCAATGATCTGTTGCAAAATGGTGGTGCGGAGGTTGCTTTCGTTTGTAGTGGCGGCTATGTCGCCGGCAATCAGAGCTTCGGAATGGAATTGTTGGCCGTCCCTGAGGTTAAGGGCGAACGACTCTATCAATCCTATATCATCGCACGGGAATCACAGAATCATTCGATCATGGATCTTAAAGGGCGTACATTTGCCTTTACCGACCCGATGTCATTTTCCGGCCGCATTGCGCCAGTTTATATGCTGTTGCAGCAAGGCATCGATAGCGATCGGTTTTTTAGCCGAACCTTTTTTACCTATAGTCACGACAATGCAATACAGGCTGTTGCCGACGGTATAGCCGACGCCGCCGCGGTTGACAGCATGATTTTCGATCGGGCTGTCGAACAGAACCCTGATCTCGGCAAACGAGTTTTCATCATCGATAAGTCTTTGCGTGTCGGCAGTCCGCCTGTGGTGGTCAAACCCACTACAGATGCGGCAACGAAGCAGCAGCTGCGAGCGTTGCTTTTGCAAATGAATACGAATGAAAACGGTCGAAAGGCTCTAAGTGCTTTGAATTACGATAAATTTGTTGTTCCAAGTGATGAGGATTACGCAGAGTTGAAGAATGTGTGGCATCTGGTTAAGGAGAAGCTATGATGAAAATCGATCGGCAAAGCTTTTTCCTAAAGGTCATGGCGGTATTGACAGTGGTACTTGTTCTCTTGGGTGTAGCCATTACGCTGCAAACTCGGAGTATGATGAATACCTTGTTCACCGAACAGCAGGAAAAACGCGGGATTTCCATCGCTAATATGCTTTCGGCAAGGGCGGCTAATCTAATTCTGGTCCATAACTATTACGATCTTCACGAGCTTGTGAAAGAAACACAGCAGTCGAACGACGACGTGCGCTATGCTTTTGTGATTAGCAACGAGGGCGAAATGCTCGCCCATTCTTTTCCCGGCGGTTTCCCCGGCGATTTATTAGGCGCGAATATACCAGAGCCGTCAGCCCAATATCATATTGCTGCATTGACCACCGAGGAAGGAATCGTTAGGGATATTGTTGTGCCAATCTTTGACGGAAGAGTGGGTTTCGTTCACGTCGGTTTGAGCGACGCGAGTTTGCGGACAATCCTTGGAAAAACAACCAGGCAATTGCTATTGGAAACGTTGGCGGCAGTATTCATCGGAATCATTCTGATGGTGCTACTGACCAGCAGACTCATGCGGCCGGTGAGGGAACTGGTTCGGGCGACTAACGCTATTGCTGAGGGCGATTTTACCCAGCGGGCCACAGTGAAGTCCAATGATGAACTGGGACGGCTGGCAGGTGCCTTTAATGTCATGGCTGACTACCTTCATCGTCTGATGACGGAACTTCGGCAAAAGGAAGAAGCTCGTACCCAGTTACTGCAAAAAGTCATTGTAGCCCAAGAAGATGAAAGGAAAAGAATTGCCAGGGAACTGCACGATGAAACAGGACAGACTTTGACATCGCTCATGATGGGGTTGAAGAGCCTAGCCGAAAGTTGCCCTGCAACTGCCCAGGAGTGCCGCATCGACGAAATGCGTGCGGTGGTAAAAACCACGCTTGGGGAAATTCATCGTTTGGCAGTGGAACTTCGACCGAGTATTCTTGACGATATGGGTTTGATTCCGGCGCTGGAGAAGTATGTTGCCGATTACCGCGAAGCTCACGGTATCGACGTCGATTTGCATGTCAACTGGAGTATGGAGCACCGTGTGGCCCACGAAATTGAAGTTACCGTATACCGTATCGTTCAAGAGGCCTTGACGAATATCGCAAAATACGCGAACGCCGAGAATGTTAGCGTAATCATCACATGTGACGACAAAGGTCTCGAAGCCATAGTCGAGGATGATGGAATTGGGTTTTTAGTTGAGGAACTGGGCGATAATGCCCGTAACAAGCTGGGGCTGTATGGGATGCAAGAGCGAACTTCTTTGGTTGGAGGGACATTTACCATCGAATCTTCGCCAGGGCGTGGCACGACGATATATGCCCGGATACCTTTGAACGAGGAGGTAGGCTGAGTGGAAGAGATAAAAGTCTTGATAGTAGATGACCACACCCTTATGCGATCCGGACTCAAACTGATGTTGGCAAACCAGGCCGATATCAAAGTTTTAGGCGAAGCTGCCGACGGTGAGGAGGCTTTATCACTCGTCACGGCAACCCAACCAGACGTGGTGCTTTTGGATGTTACCATGCCAGGTATGAGCGGTTTGGAATGCCTGGTAAAACTGAGGGAGAAAGATCCTTCGTTAAAAGTGATATTGCTGACTATGCATGAGGATATCCGCTACTTGAAAGAAGGCTTTTCAGCTGGTGCTATGGGATATGTCCTGAAGAAAGCGGCCGATGACGTGCTATATGAAGCCATACGCACCGTTTGCGCCGGACAGGTCTTTATGCAGGCTAACATGGCACAATCGCTTGCTGCGGAAATGCGGGAGCTAAAAACCAGAACGAAGCTGGACACAAATAAACCTTTGAGCGACCAGGAACGAAGGGTGCTGACCCTGATTGCCTTGGGACACTCCAACGCTGAGATTGCCGAGGATCTTGTTGTCAGTTCCCGGACTGTTGAAACGTATAAGTACCGGATCAAGGAGAAACTGAACACAAAAAAACGATCGGACCTAGTCAAATATGCTATGGAACAAGGCTTGATCAAGAAAGATTAGAAATAGTGAAACGGCAATTTGCAAAAATGGAGAACCCTCCAATTGGTTATTAGGAGAAAAAGCTCGTTCACAGGAAATGTGAATGAGCTTTTTTACGGGCAAGTAATGCTTTCTCGGGGCCATAAGTTGCCGCCGATGATGGTTAGTTGCAGTTGCGGTCGAATTGGCCTGTGCCATCTTGCAGCCATCCACCTGAGTCTAAACATGAGAGATATATGATGCCATGAATCTGGCAATATGGGTTGAACTGAACTCAACCACCCATAATTTCACACTTTCTTCACATTTATAACATACATTCGCCATATATATCCGGTACACTAAAAATAGATATCTTATGTTTACTTAGAATTATGCGACAAGGAATAGGGCTGGCGGCGATATGCAGTTTGGCTAATAGGCAAAATTTTTTGCCTTTACTTACGTATTATATACGTACTGCTGCGTTTAGGCTTGAAGTAATAAGGTGTATGAAATTTGGACATGGAGATAGTAACCCATGAGATAGGAGGGGTTCCAGGTGAGCATATCCAGCATACTTATCGTGGACGACGACGAGAAAATCCGGGAGATCTTGTCCTTATATTTTACCAAAGCCGGATTTGCCGTTGTGGAAGCGGCGGATGGAATCGAGGCCATCCGTAAAGTGGAGCAAAATAAACCCAATGTCATTCTCCTCGATATCATGATGCCGGTTCTGGATGGAATTGAGGTGTGCCGTCAAATTCGTAAGTATTCGCAAATTCCGATCATTATGCTAACGGCGCGGGCGGAAGATGAAGACCGGATTATGGGGCTGGAGCTAGGAGCGGATGACTATATTGCCAAGCCATTCAATCCCCGAGAAGTGGTGGCCAGGATCAACGCCGTCCTACGACGGGTGCCGAATGCGGAATATGCCAAAGCAGATATTATTCGATTTCCGAACCTCGAAATTAACATTTCCGAGCACCATGTCGTCACCTACGGCGCTGTGGTGCCTTTAACATGCAAAGAGATGGAGCTGTTATGGTGCCTGGCTTCTCATCCGGGGCGGGCATTTTCGCGTGAAATGCTGCTGGAAAACATATGGGGATACAGCTATTACGGTGAAACACGTACCGTGGACAGTCATATCAAGCGGGTTCGCCAAAAGATCGGAGCGAAAGATACCACCCCTTGGGATATACAGACAGTTTGGGGAGTCGGTTACCGTTTTGAGGTGCGTAGATGAGAAACTCTTTGCAATGGAAACTCCTTAGCAGCTTTATGGTGGTCATTATTGTTATTCTTATTGGAGTGTCGCTCGGCGTATCAGCATTAATTGGCGAGCAGATTTTGGCGCAGAAGCAGCAAGAGTTAATTACCAAGGGGTATGAAGTGGCACGGGTGGTTGATACCATTTATAACGAAGATGGCGGACCAGAACGGGTCGACAGTTTTCTGAACAGCGTGGATAGTTTTCTCGACGCGCGGGTATGGGTGCTTGACAAGGATCGACAGTTAGTTGGTATTTCCATACCGCAATGGGGGGCCCCGGGGATGATGCGTGGGCCGGGTGGACCAGGCATGATGGGTAGAGGAATGCCCGGTAGCCAGATAATGCAGCAAGGCGGCATGCGGGCGCTATTTAATGATTTGGATTCGGTTTATGAGGGGAACGTGTGGACGAGGACCTTTGACCATCCCTTTTATGGCGAAAAAATGCTGGTGGTCGCCGTACCGATAAAGTTGGCCGACGGCAGTGTAAACGGTGTCGTGATGCTGAACGCACCGGTTACCGGGATCAACGAATTTATGCGGCGTATTTACTTTTATATCGGCATAACAGGATTTGTTGCCGTGGTGCTGGCCCTACTAGTCGTAACCAAGCTCACCCGTGGCATCGTTCGTCCCCTGCGGGCTATGCAGGAAACCGCCGACGCCATGGCCAGAGGCGATTATAGCAGGACGGTGAAAGTCGAAAGCAAAGACGAAGTGGGAAACCTCGGTCTGGCTATCAATTCGCTTTCTCAGGATCTGGCAAGGTATATGGCGGAACTGGATAAAATGGAAAAACTGCGCAGGGAATTTGTGGCCAACGTCTCTCACGAACTCCGGACACCCATTACCATTCTCCGCGGGTATAACGAGGCCCTGATGGACGGCACGATAGACGATCCGGAACAAGTACAAAGATACTATCGACTGATGCAGGAGGAGACGGTAAGGCTTGAGCGTTTGATCAAGGATCTGTTGGATTTAAGCCGCTTACAGAACAAAAAACCAGGGCAATCGATGGAGCGTATTCCTCTGGCGATAATAGCCAAAAGTGTTTCCGACATGCTTCAGCAGCAGGCCGTTCAGAAACAAATAAGTCTTTTTGCAGTCGCTGATGATGCTTTAACGGATATTATGGGCGACGGAGACAGAATCACGCAGTTGCTGCTGATCTTGACAGACAATGCGTTAAAATATACGCCTGCCGGCGGGAAGGTAATGCTAGAAACAGTGCGGGAGCATAACAGTGTGGCATTGACTGTGGCGGATAGCGGTATCGGCATTCCCGCTGACGATTTGCCCTATATCTGGGAGCGCTTTTATAAAGTGGATAAGTCCCATTCGCGGGAAGACGCCGGCGTGGGACTTGGTCTAGCGATAGCAAAAGAAATTATTGACCTGCACGGGGCAGATGTCGAGGTTAAGAGCCAACTCGGTAAAGGAACCGCATTCACTATTAAGTTTCCGGTCGCGAAGGCATGCCAGCAGATTATCCCGGAAAGCTGAACGTGTTAAATAGATGAAATTCGCTTTGCCTGAGAAAAGCAAAGAATGCAATCTGCCGCTTCTTCAGGTAGTGCAACTTTGGTAATAGGATAACTGTAATAACTCGAAGGAGTGCGAAGGGATGGATATAGAAATGGAGATATCGACCAACGTAGACAAAAATGTTTGTTATTGACATTTTAATTGTCGCCCTGACATCAGCGGGCGCGGTCTTGGAGATGAAGCAGTGGTTTTGGCGGCAGGTTGACTAAGAGGTTACTTGCCAAATGAACAAGTTAAGCCAAACAGCTTTCGGCGATATATTCACCAGGTCTCATGTTCGATTCATCCGGGTGTGGATGTGGCCTGTAAAAATGAACGTCATGGTGTTTCGTTCTTCAGAAAGCGTTGAGAATGTATGGGTGAGTGTTTCCGGCGGAGTGAAATCTCTCCCGACCATTCTTATCACGCTCGCGTGTCGGAGAATGGGATCGAGGCTTCTTGGAGTAGCTGGATAAAAAACAGTGAAGACGAAAACCGGCCGAATCAGTAGATTTATTAGAATATAGGGTAGTTTTACCCGGCTAGCCCGGAAGACCCACCGGCTGAGGAAAACATTTGCTAATCTAAGTAGGCGTTGATATAATTAAGTAAAAACTTAAATAGATTAGTGGTGATAAGAGATAGACCTCCTGGAAATGATGAAACTCTTGGCTGATGAAACACGGTATAAAATCGTTGAACTCCTACTGCAAAATGACTATTGTGTCGGGGCGTTGGCCACAAGGCTGGGCATATCCGATGCAGCAGTGTCCCAACACCTGCAAATCCTGCGAAAAGGGGGGCTGTTAAAGGGGGAGAAACGCGGTTATTGGACCCATTACGTGGTCGAGAGAAACGTGCTAACCCAGGTAGCGGAAAACTTGAGGCAGTTTGCAGCTTTGTCCGTAGGCCGTGAAACCGGTTGCCCGAGAGAGTCTATAGGGCCAACGAATTATCGGGAGGGAAAAACGATGTGTAAATGCCAGTGTGAACACCCGGAAAAATTGCAGGAAAGCCCGGATAAATGCAGCAAGGAACAAATCGAAGAATGACACGGCAAACAGGAAGATCATCCCTGCTTAGGAGAAAAAGAGTGAATCCCGGAGGTTTTTAAATCCGTCTTAGTTAACCGGACAATTGCAGCTGTGAGGTCGGGCGAACTGCCCAAGATTTTCTGTTGGCGATTCGCCCAATCTCTCTTTATTATTGTCGCTTTGCGATGACACTTGTCTGAATACGCGCGACACAAGGAGATGATCATGTGTCAACCAACCCTGGAACGCCAGTTTCACTGTTGCGGCTATTTTTGTTGTATCTTAAAATCGGTATCACGGGATTCGGCCCGACATTGGCGGCTGAAACTAAAAAACGTCTCGTAAAGGGATTACATTGGATCAGCGAAGAAGAATTCCTTAACGGCTTAGCCTTGGCCCAGCTCTTGCCTGGAGCGACATTTGTGTCGCTGAGTGTTTTCATCGGTTACAGGCTGCGGGGAGTTGCCGGGGCAATTGTTTGCTTTATAGGTCTTTTGCTGCCGCCATTCGGTATTATGCTGCTGCTATCTTACATCTATTTCACCTATGGTTCGTTACCGGCGGTTGGTGTTCTATTTACAGGCATGGCGGTGGTCGTGACCGGTCTTGTCGCCAACGCCGTCCTTGAAATTGGCAAATCGGCGGTGACTGACAGGAAAGGGGCTATTGTTGCGCTGGGGGCAATCGGCGTAATGGTATACTATTCCAATATCTTTGCACTGTTGTTTCTGGCGGCGTCCGCCGGCATTCTCCTCTATTACCAACCGCTCAAACGGGTAGCGTCAGGCGGCGGTGAGCCGCCGACCGTAGAAACCACGGTTCCGTTTAGGAAGTTCCTGTTGCTTGCCGTCATATTGGCCGTTATCGCTTATGCAACCTCCTGGCAGCCGGTGCTGTTTCAGTTGGGCTGGGTGTTTTTTCGCATGGGAGCATTATTGTTCGGCGGCGGATTTTCCATGATTCCATTTATTCAGCAGGAGGTTGTAACCCATTACCACTGGCTGAACCTGGACGAATTTATGGTCGGGCTGGCTTTGGGGCAGGCAACTCCTGGTCCTATTTTGATCACTGCTACTTTTGTCGGCTACAAGGTTGCGGCGATTGGCGGCGCGATCACCGCTACACTCGGCATCTTCTTACCGTCGCTGTTTTTGGTCATGGCGACCAGCGAAATTCACCAGAAGATCAGGCACAATTTCGCGGTCAAGGCGGCTATCAAGGGAATCGCCGCAGCCTTCGCAGGGATGATGGTTGTTGTTGTTGTTGGGCTGGCGCAGTATTCTCTGGTTGATATAATGTCAGTTATCGTCGCGCTGATCACGTTTGGGATGCTGCGTTTCAGCAAGCTGGACACCGTCTGGGTGATCATCGCTGGGACGGTGATATATTGGCTGCTGAGCACGTTAGTAGTGGGAATGCCTTGAGAGGAGGGCTTTTATGCTGAGCTTAACCTCGGAAGCTGTCGCTTATATCCAGTCCCGGAACAAGTCCATCTTCCTAGATATCCCGCCGCTGATCAATTGCGATATTACCATGCAGGAAAGCCCGACCATTAGCTTCGGACAGCCACGTAACCCGGAAAACTACAATCTGGAATCTATCCAGGGAGTCAGCGTATATGTTCCCCACAACCTGCCAAAACAGCTTTTGACTATCACTTTGGTCAAATTCTTCCGCTGGCGAAAATTGGTGGTGGAGGGCTGGCACCTGGCCTAGACCGATCCCGCCGCTTGCGTACAGGCCGCTGACGACCGGCAGAAGGATAAGTCCTGCTCAGTCAATATTTTCTTTGGACTTTCGTCTGAGTAAATTTCACACTTCCTCCATACTCTTCAGCTGTCGCTTGTTATTGTTTTATCATGTTACATGATTATACTTTCAGAAATTCCGTAGATATTAGTGCTGCATAATGGTATATAATAGTATGTATAGAGTACGTATGTCTGTAAAGGAGGCCATGGCATGTTCAATTTCAGCTTTCGACCTCATAAGGAAGGGCTGAGCAAAATTTTCGGTGAGCTAGAAGCCCAGATCATGGAGGTTCTTTGGCGGCGCGGGGATGCAAGTGTTCGCGATGTCTGGGAAGAGCTGAACGAAAAACGTCCATTGGCCTATACCACGGTACTGTCCACTATGAGAAATCTGGATACAAAAGGTTATCTACACCGCGTGAAAAGCGGCGTTACCCATATATATTCCCCTACTTCCACGCAGGAAGAACTGATCCGAAAAATAGTGAATGAAGTAGTGGACGGCTTAATGGATGATTTTGCGCAGCCCTTCTTTGCCCGCCTCGCCGATTTAAAGCGCAAGGATGATTTGGCTACGGCAGTCGAACGGATGGAGGGATTTCTCGACAAGCCGAGCAAGGAGGGTAAGAACCCTTGAATATTATTGCTTGGCTGTTTGCATATCCGTTTATTTGGCAGACTATATTGAGTTCTTTGTTTACCTTTGGGCTGGTCTGGAGTTTGGTACGGATTCTCGCGATAAGAGACGCCGGCGTGAAGGCGTGGGTGTTCACCCTGCCTATCTTAGTGCCCTTGCTATTGCCGTTTAAGGGGCAAATCGGATTTATCCACTGGTTGTCGCTTTTGATTTCCGAGCCTGACGCACTGCTAGATCTGACCGGAGCCGCTCGTTTTTTGACTTTGCTGTGCATCCTGCCGCCGGTCTTGCTCATTGGGCGCGGTATGGTGTCCTATCTGGCTTATTGCTGGGTTTTGCGCAAAGTGCAGGAAATCACGGCGAATGACGAACCGCGGCTTTTTTTGCTGCTGGCATCTTTAGCGGAAAAGGCCGGAATCTCTCTGCCCCGGGTCTATCAACTGCCGTCTCGCCATGCGCAGGTTTTTGTGTGTGGAATCAGGCGGCCCCGTTTAGTGATATCACCTTTGCTTCTGTCGGCGCTGCCCGAAGCCGAACTGGAGGGCGTGTTGGCGCATGAAGTGGCTCACCTAGCCCGCCGTGACCAGATCGCATCATGGGTAATAAGTCTGGTGTCGGCATTGATGTTTTATAACCCGCTTCTTTATCCTTTGGTCAGGAGGCTAAATCATGAGCGGGAAAAAGCGGCGGATTTCTTGGCTTCACAGCTTACCGGGCAACCGCGGGCTTTGGCGCAAGGCTTACTAACCGTGGCTAAACTGGCGCTAGAAGAGCAGCGAGAGTTTTACTCGCCGGCGTTGCCGATAGCGAAACTGACAAGCGGTGAAGCAATCTATGAGCGAACCAGGATTCTTTGGTCCGAGAAGGAAGAGCCACACGGGCAGATCATTACTCAAGCATGGCGCTTCGGAGTCTTATTTTTAAGCATTGAAGGCCTATTTATCGTTTTCGTATTGAATCCTTTCTTGCAACACGCCGCCTGCGCTGTCATGGTGCCTTAGTACATTAATTGAAATTTTTTGCTCCTAGATACGTATAGTATACGTACTGTTGGCATTAATACGTTGAGGAGGAATTAGCATGGGTTTTAAAATACGCTACCTATGGGCCGAAATCACAGGTCGCAAAAACCGGTCGATGTTCATGATTGGCGGATTGTCCCTTGGCGTGGCGCTCTGGCTATGTCTTTATACCCTTGCCGGGGCTTATGAGCAAGCCGCAGCGGTGCCGCTTCGCCAACTAGGAACCGACCTTACCATCCAGAAAAGCCAGGGGCCTATACCCGAAAAATTTGAGGGTGCAATTCTGCCGTGCGCCGATGCGCAAATCGACGGACTGGCCGCGGCCCAGGTCAGAGATATACCGGGTGTGGAGAAAATGACGGAAGGACTGCTGCTTTGGGTCTTCGATTCCGGGATGGATAACGCCAACGATTTTAAAATGGTATTGGGGATGGACCCTGCCGCTGATTTTGGTCCCGGAGTGTTAAAAAGCGGCGTTGCGAGCGGCCGATATCTCACACCCGCGGACAGCGGCAAAGCCTTGCTTGATGAGAACTACGCCGCGAAGCAAGGGGTCCAGGCTGGAAAAATGATTAAAATCGCCGATCGCATATTTGAGGTAATAGGTGTCGTAAAAACGCCGTCCTCCAGTCTCTTGGGTACAACCAATGTCTACATTCCGCTAGCCGATGCCCAGGATATTGCAAAGAATGCTTCGCAGATCGAGGGATTCCAAAGCGGAGATATCAACCTGATTTTTATCAAGGCTGACCCGAGTCGAGTGACGACCATACAGACGGCCGTCAAGGCCATCATGCCTGATGTCACAGTGTCAACCCCGACAAGTTTCCTGGCTATGATGGGCGGATTCGCCGAAGCCGCCAGACGGCTGGCCTTGATAGGAACAGTCATTGCAATCATCGCCGCGCTGGCGATGGCGGTGAGAACAACCGCCAGCACCATCTGGGAACGGCGGCGGGACATTGCGATTATGAAGGCGGTCGGATGGACCAACAACGATGTCCGGCAGCAAATCATGGCGGAAAACTTGGTTCTCGGCCTGGCGGGTGGAGCAGTGGGACTTTTGGCCTCGGTCGCATTTGTATGGGCCATGAACGGGCAAATCATAACCATACCGCTGCCATGGGAGCTTGACCCCTATCCCCACTTTTATATGACCGGCAGCGCCGACAAAATGCTGACTGTGCCGCTGGATGTCAGGCTGTCCTGGGGATTGTCCCTGGCGGCCATTGTTTCCGGCATGGCAATCGCTTTATTGACCATTGTTTTTGTCGCCAGACGGATTATGGGAATAAAACCGGCGGAGGTGCTGCGGAGTGAATGAATTATTATTGGCTAAGAGCTTGTCCAAAGCCTACGGAAATATCGAGGCTGTCCGAAAGGTGGATTTCACCCTGAAAGCAGGTGAATTCATCGCTTTACTTGGTTCATCAGGTTCGGGCAAGAGCACCCTTTTAGCCCTACTAGCCGGTCTGGAGACTGCCACCAGCGGCGAGGCCTATCTGGCCGACCGCCTTCTCAATGATATAGGTGAGGATGAGTTGTCGCTTTTGCGGCGTCAAAACATGGGAATTGTTTTTCAGTCCTTCAACCTCATTCCAACCCTGAATGCCCTAGAAAATGTCGCCTTTCCCCTGTTTCCGGTTCCAATGCCTTATGAGGAGAAAAGACAAAAGGCGATGGCCCTTATTGAGCGGGTAGGACTGGCGCATCGCATAAACAATCGACCGGGAGAACTTAGCGGCGGGGAAAAGCAACGAGTCGCCATCGCCCGGGCTCTGATCAACAGCCCGAAAGTGGTGTTAGCCGATGAACCGACAGGCAATCTTGATTCGACTACCGGGCAGGAAGTCATCAATCTCCTGGTTTCCCTGAGTAAAGAGCAGGGTGTGGCCTTGCTCGTGGCGACCCACGATGAAAAATTGGCTCAAGCGGCGGAGCGGATTATTTACATGAAAGATGGTGAAATTGTTGATCATGTTTAAAAAATTAGCGGCGGTTCTCGCCTGTCTCATGGTATCGGTCATTCTGTCCACGGCGGCTGCGGCTGCCCCGGTGAAGGTAGAAGCAGTGGGTTTTTTCAGCCACCCGCCGATGTTTAAAGACCGGGACGCGATTAAACAGGTTTGTCAGGGATTCGGCGACCAGGTTGAATTAAATCTTTATATCGAGACAGCGGAAGACGGGCAGAAATTTATGAAGGATAAGGGGCTATCCGGGCACCTTCCCTTGGTACTCTATATCAACGGATCCCTTGCCCATAAAATCGGCGACCGTACGATCATATTTCGGGACTTTATGGGAGAGGCCTGGACAAAAGAGGATTTACAGCAAGTCATCAAACTCAACATCGATGGGCAGAAGACTGCTGTACCTGCACCTGCCAATGCGACTACCGGGTTCTGGGACCCTAAAGCAAGCGCTCAGGGAGTGAATCAAGCGGCAGCCCCCAAAACAAACCCTACATACCCGATCTTCTATTATCTCGGCGGGGCGGTGCTGATTGTGGGTATTGCCGTGACCTGGCGGATAAAATCAAGGAGTAGAAAATAATGAACCTGTTTCATTATGCTCTGCGGGAGGTCTTTGGCCGTCCGGCGCGCACCGCCCTAAACGCGCTCGGTGTCGCCATCGGTCTAGCCCTTGTTATTGTGCTCTTCAGTATCACGTTGGCCTACCAGCAGGCAATTACCTTCCCTTTTACCGCCGCCGGCATGGATTTTACCATCAGCCGTCCCAGTCAGGACAAGGGCGCAAATCCCGCCGCCCAAGGGGTGATTCTTCCTGCGGCCAATCAAGCCATTACCGGTGCGGAAATTGAACGCCTGGCCCAAACACCTAACGTGGGGAGAACTCTTGGCGTTCTTCAAGTTTGGAGTTTTGACCCCGGCCAGTTTAAAGTCGTTGTGGGAATTGACCCGGATGCATTCTCCATCGGTCCGGCCATGGTCAAGGAGTGGATCAAAAGTGGACGATCATTTAGTTCTAGGGAGCAAGGAGTTGCCATGGTGGAAAGCCACTTTGCCCGTTTTTACGGATTGCGGGAGGCTAGCCGCGTCAAGATTGCCGGCAAAGACTTCGCGGTGGGCGGGATATATGAGGTTCGGCAAGGCTTACAGCTGACGGCAGCGAACATCTATATCCCGCTATCCGACGCCCAAGCGCTGGCTAAGGTTGGTCCCGATACTTTTAATACGGTTTACGTAAAATTAAAAGATCCAAATCTTTGGAAGCAGACCACAGCGGCCATCAGGCAGGAGTTCCCTGACTTCATTGTTACCTCATCCGACTCCGCGCTGGCGATGTCGGACAGTATGCTGACCTTGCTAAACAGGTTGGCGTTGCCCGCTGCAGTTGTGGTACTGGTGATCTGCGTCCTTTTCGTATACCGCAGCCTTGCGGCCAGCACCTGGGAGAAAATCGGCGAGATCGGCACTCAAAAGGCAGTGGGTTGGAGCCAGCGCGATATTCGGAACGCTTTGACGCTGGAACTATTTATACAGGTGGCGCTCGGGGCTGCCTTGGGATTGGTTCTGGGAGCTTTAGGGACGTCTTTCACCGGGGGGTGGGAGGTTCAATTGCCGCAGCTGGGTGGCAGTGCCCCGCCTTTGCCCGGTGCGGTGACAGGTAACAACACGATCCATTTACCTGTGATTTTTCCGCCTTGGCTCTATATCTCCGGGTTTGCTGCATCTCTCATGTTAGGCTTTTTTATAGCCATCATTTTGGCAAAGAAGGCGGCAGGCCTGAAACCCACTGAGGCCTGGAGGAGTCTATAAATCAAGCAGCGGAAAAAACAGTGTGAGCAAAGGGAGTTATCTTCATTTTCAAGATTTTACACTTATTTCACACTTTCTACACGGATTTGCCATACCTTTCTAATAACCTAAGGACAAAAGGATTAAACCGGAAAAAAGGAGTGATTTTTTTGAAGTGCTGCTACAATGTATCTAAGCAATTGGTTGGTGTGGTTCTATCTTTGACATTTCTGTTACTGCCAACACTAGCCGGCGCGCAGGCAGCTCTGACGCTGAACGATTGTGTGCAGCTAACCCTTGCCAATAACCATTCTCTCCAGGCACAACGTTTCGATTTGGCGTCCAAAGAGTCTTTAGCTGATGGCGCAAAAGGGCTTGCCGGTCCGAAGATCACATTTGGCGCAAGTTACCAGTGGCAGGAAGACCCAACGGGGATTATTGTAGCTCACGGCCTTACTACTCCCGCGATATTTGATGATCGCGGAAAAGTATGGGGGTTTAGCTTGCTGCAAAACATCTATGACGCCGGAAAGACCGGAGCACTCATCAAATATAGCGACGATACCGCCCGTTTGCAGAGTTACGAAACCAGTTCTCAGGAGCTAAACCTCGTAGGCAATGTAGTGAAGAACTTTTATAGGATATTACAAATGAATGACAATATCAAAGCACAGCAGGACACGGTTAATGCCCTGGAATCGCTGTCAAACGATACGCATGACAAGCTAAAACTCGGCCGAGTGGCTGAAGTGGACAGTTTGCAGGTCGAGGCCCAGTTCCTGGCTGAAAAGGAAAAGCTTATGCGTTATCAAAATGACCGGGACCGACAAGTTTCGTTACTCAAAGCAGCTATGGGTGTAGCGCAATCAAAATATATTGAGTTGACCGGGACGCTGAATGATTATGATTTCAGTATCCCCATTGTTACCGACTTGTCCCGCAACCCGGAAATCCAAAAGGCATCGGTCCGTAAAGCACAATCCGAAGATTCGCTCAAGTCCGCAAAAGCCGACAGCGCCATGCAGTTGAGCCTCAATGGCCGCTACAACGTGACGGCGGTCAGCCGGGTAGGAGTGCATCAGGACGAAATGTGGATAGTTATGGTTCAGGCTAACCTGCCTGTATTTGACGGCGGTATCATCGCATCCAATATTCGGCAGACCAAATTGCAGGTTGGGAAAAGTGCGGAGAGCTACGCGCAGACCGTCAGCGATGCCGAGGCAACCGCCTATTCCGCCCGCTTAAGCGCTGATTCTGCCGTAGTCAGGGTTGACGCTAGCAAGGCGTCGCTTGATCGCGCCCAGGAAGCATACCGTATTGTTGAGCTATCTTACCGCGTCAACAAGGCGTCGGTTACAGATCTATTATTTGCGCAGGCGACACAGACAACTTCCCAGGCTGCTTACTACCAGGCCATCTTCGACCGCATTAGCGCAGTTGTCGATTTGAAAATAGCTTACGGACAGAAGGTGCTCTGATGAAACTACAAGGGAGGATTGACATGAAGGCTATGTCCAAGAAATGGCTCTACGGTCTAATCGGCGTTGTCATACTTGCACTTGCCGCCGGCTTGGTTGTAATAAAAAACAAGGAACTGGCGACAACTAACAAGCCGGTTCAGCGTAACGTGCCGGTCCAGGTAGCCACTGCTAAATCCGGAGTGGTTCCCGTGACGCTACATTATCTCGGCAAAGCTGAGTCTGTACTCACCGCAGATATCACGTCGCGCATTGCGGCCAGCATATTGGCCGTCCGCTACCGCGAAGGTGACACCGTTCGTGCAGGGGAAGTGTTGGTCGATTTAGATGACATGACACTGGCGAACAAAGTACGTGCTTCGGATGCCGATACCCGGGCGGCGCAAAGTTTAGTCGCCAGCGCGGAAAGCAACTATCAGGCGCAAAAGGCCAGCTTTGACCGAGATGAATATCTTTATAAAAATAAGGCTTTGTCACAAGAAGCCTATGAAAGGTCAAAGGCAATTACTGATGCGGCGTACAGCCAGATCGTTGTCGCCCAGGAGAGGGTCAAGTTCTTATCCGAAAGCCGGCAGGCTTCGGCTACGGAACTGGGTTACGCTCATATTGCTGCTCCCTTCGCCGGAGTTATTACCAAACGCTCTGCCGAACCCGGAGAACTTGCAGTGCCAGGGAAGCCATTGCTGACTTTACAGGGAATGAATGATGGCTATAAGATAACCACGCAGGTTCCCCAGGAACAGGCCGTAACGCTTAAACCAGGCATCGACGTTATTGTTTCGGACGGTACGAATAAGGCAACTGCCACGGTATATAAAGTGTATCCAGCGTTAGCCAGTAACAGTTTAGTAACGGTGGAGATTCGCATGACAGAAATGCCTTTTAAACTGCCGGCAGGGTCGAACCTTGGAGTAGATTTTGTGATGAACCGCGCCGAGGGGCTGGTAGTTCCCGTGCAAGCATTGGCAATCAACAAAAAAGGTGCTTTTGTAGTCATTGTAGGGGAGAATAACGTCGTTCACCAAGCTCCTGTGCAGGTGGTGGGCCGTAACGACAAGGAAGCGGCGATTACCGGCATTGATCCAAATGCAACCGTCGTTGTCGGTCAAGAGAACTTACTCATGCAGTTAATGGATGGTAAAACAGTGACAGTGATTCCCGCGGGGGGGGATGGCAAGTGAATGGTTTGATAGCTAAGTATCTGGCCCGGCCGTACCTAGTATTATCTTTCGTCCTGCTTTTAGCGATGATTGGCATTATGGGTTACTTCCAGATGCCGCTTAATCTTTATCCGGACAGCGACCGCCCGCAAATCACGGTCATGACCGTCGAGCCAGGGGCGGCGGCGGCAGACGTCGAGGCAAAAATCAGCCGAACCATTGAAAAAGAACTGGCCACGCTGGGTAACGTGCTGCGCGTGAGTTCGACGAGCAAAGATGAAGTATCGGTTGTTAATGTTGAGTTTGACTATACCCGATCAGTTGATTCGGCGGCAACCGATGTTTCTAACGCCATCAGTAAAGTCATGGGCCAGTTGCCAACGGACATCCGCACGCCACAGGTCTTCAAAATCAGTCAGGCCACCCAGCCGACCGTGATCTTAGGCCTATCGCCCAAGCCTGATTCCGCGCTCGACATGGCCCAGGTCCGGCAATTGGCGGACAATGAAATTAAGGAAGAACTGGGGCGCGTTAGCGGCATTGCCCAGGTAGACGTCTTCGGCGGATATCAGCCTGAATTAAAAGTATCCGTGAACCCAGACGCCTTGACGCGCTTTTCCGTTGCGATTAGTGATGTGACAGCCGCGCTTGCCGCCAATAACGTCAACGTGCCGAATGGTTTGATTATTAAAAACGCAAGCCAATATCTGCTGAAAACGCAGGGCGAGTTCATTACTCCAGAAGACGCCGGCAACATTGTCGTCGCCCATCGGCAAACCGGCGACATTCACCTGCGGGATTTGGCGACAGTCACCCGCAGTGTCGTAGAACCCCAATCCTCCTACCATGGCAACGGCCATCCGGCAATAGGGATGAGCATTCTCCGCTCACCCGTGGGCGTAACGATGGACGGTGTAAAAGCGGTAGAAAGCTACTTGCCCACGTTAAAGCAAAAGTACCCGGGGATCAATTTTGAAATTAGTGATACTCAAGGCACATTAATCCGCACCAGCGTCGAGAATATGCAGGATGCTTTGCGTGACGCCATATTGCTTACCGTTTTTGTCATCTTCCTGTTTCTCGGCAATATGCGCATCACTTTGTTGGCCGCAATATCGCTGCCCTTTACATATTTGCTTACCTTCGGCGTGATGTGGCTCATGGGCTCGGAATTTAATATGGTCACTTTGACGGGTGTTATCGTAGCCGTAGGTATGCTGCTGGACGATGCCATCGTTGTCTTGGAAAACATTGCTCGGCATTATGAGCAGCATCCTGACAAGCTGCGAGACGCTGTTGTCGGGGGTACGGAAGAAGTATTGCTCGCCATTTTCTCTGGCACCTACGCCACCGTAATGGTTATTGCACCCATCATATTTGTCGGCGGCTATGTGCAGACCATTTTACGACCCTTATCGCTCTCCTTGTGCATCGCACTGATTGCATCCTATATCGTCTCGGTAACCATCATTCCGATACTGGCGCCGATATTGTTGAAAGCTACTTTTAAGCCGAATCTTATTGAGAAAGTGGCAATCTATTTCGATAAAAAAATCATTGAGCGTCTTTGCAATTTTTACGTCGGAGCATTGGGTGTCGCCTTGCGCTATCGTCTCGTCTTTATTGTTGTCGGCGTGATACTATTCATGGTGAGCACTAAACTGCTTCCTTTAGTGGGCAAAGACCTACAGCCGTCAATGGACACGGGGATCATTAAAATCAATTTTGAAACCAACACCGACATGTCTCTTGCTGACACTGAAAAAATCGCTACATCTATGGAAAAAGCCATTTACGCTCAGCCAGGAGTGTTAAGTGTATCGACCATTATCGGGTCGGAGTCGGGGATTGTCAGCTTCGGTAGCGGCAAACTGCCGCAGCAGGGAAACATTACTATTCGATTGGCCGACAAATTTCATCGTCCCGATACCATCTGGCAGGTCGAGGAACGCCTGCGTCAGCAGTTTAGCCTCATTCCAGGCATCAAATATGTCGATGTCTTTGATTTTGGGGCAACAGCGATGTCCAGTATTAAAGCCCCTGTCGATGTGATGATTTCTGGGCCTGATCGTACGGTACTCAATAATCTCGGGCAGCAGGTTTACGAAAAGATGAATCAAGTGCCGGGTCTAACGACTGTATCCCGCAGTTGGACCGCGGATAAAAAGGAGCTTGTTTTTGTCGCCAATAAGGAACGGTGTGCCCTATACGAAGTCTCGCCGGCATCGGTATCGAGACAAATGGCTGAAGCAGTGCGGGGGGCCCCGGCGTCTACATTCCGAATAAATGAAGAAGACGGCATTAATTTCAGGGTGGAATACCCATTGGATAAACGGAATGACATCGAAAAGCTGTTAACAATGTTGATTAACACTCCTAAAGGCCCTATACCCCTTCAATCGCTGGGAACAGTATCGCTCAATAGTTCCCCGACCATATTTACCCGCCAGGGTTTGCAGAATACCATCGATATTCTCGGCTACCGGGAAAGGATGGCTATTAGTCATCTGAACGAAGGTGTCCAAAAGGGGCTGTCCGGCATTAAGTTGCCTGAAGGTTATAAGATAACACAGGAAGGTGACCTCAAGGATATGTTGTCGTCGGGTGAAACTATGTCTCGGGCGCTCGGCATAGGCTTGATACTCTTGTACTTTAGCCTGATACCGGCCTTCAGGTCTTTTGTTCATCCGCTCATCATCATGTCAGCAATTCCATTGGGGTTTATCGGTGCTGTGTGGTCACTCCTGGCTGCCGGTAAACACGTTTCGCAATCCGGGACAATGGGCATGATTTTGCTGGCTGGTATTGTCGTCAAAAACTCAATTTTGCTGATCGATTTTATTTTGGAAGCCCGCGAGGGCGGAAGCGATCTGAGGCAGGCCATAACCGACAGTGTGCGGATTCGGACACGTCCTATTCTAATGACTGCCTGTGGCACGGCCGTTGGCATGATTCCGATTGCCATGGAATGGGCTGTTGGCTTAGAAAGGCTATCTCCTTTAGCTGTTGTGTCTATTGGCGGACTAATGCTCTCGACCTTTTTGACGCTGATCTATGTGCCAATACTTTATAGTCTGATAGAAGATATCAAAAGTTTTGTCTTCAGATATTCGAAAAGATTAGGATTTGTCGAGAGTAAAACAATAAAGGGTTAAACACGGGTATCGCTGTCGCTGATTAATGGGCGTGGTTTAGCGGCGAATGAAAGGAGTCCATCAGTAAATAAATGTTAAACAGTAAGGATTGCACCTCATTGGGCAAATATATATTTGCGATATGCATAATATACTCACTTTCACTGGCGCGATCCGGCATCGCGGCACCGAACCCACCGAATATCGCCGCTAAATCGGCAATCGTGATCGAGGCCTCCACAGGCAAGGTTATTTATGCGAAAAACGCGGAAGAAAAACGCTATCCGGCCAGTACAACCAAGATAATGACACTGATAACGGCGCTGGAACATGGGAATATGGATGATATAATAACAATCAGCGCCAATGCCGCAAATACGGAAGGTTCCTCGCTATACCTCAAGCCCGACGAGCGACTAAAAATGGCGGATATACTTTACGGGATGATGCTGATTTCCGGCAATGACGCCACGGTGGCGGTGGCTTAGCATATTTCGGGATCGGTTGAAAAATTCGCTAGATTAATGACTGATAAAGCTCATGCCATTGGTGCCGTTAATACTAATTTTATAAATCCCAGTGGTTTACCTGACACGAACCACTATACGACGGCCCATGATCTGGCCATTTTGACCGCTTATGGCTACAAGAATTCTTTGTTTCGGCAAATTGTCGGCACGCAACACAAAGTAATTCCTTGGCCAGGTAAAGAGTACGACCGGGACTTGTACAACGAAAATAAATTGTTGCGGCTGTATGATGGCGCTAACGGCGTAAAAACGGGTTACACCGACGCCGCTGGGCTTTGCTTGGTGGCGGGTGCTAAACGTGATAATTTGCAATTGATTTCAGTTGTATTGGACGACGACAAAATGTGGGACGATTCAAAAGCACTACTGGATTTTGCTTCTAGCAAACTTCGGCCGGTAGAACTATTCAAAAAGGGAGATATTTTAAAGACCCTGCGTGTAGTTGACGGAAAAACCGATAGCGTGATGCTTGTCATCGGCTCAAATTTGATTGTTCCTGTATCTGATGAGGATTTGGATCAGTTTACAACGGCTATTGATGCGCCGGGTAGGATGGAAGCCCCGATAACCGCAGGGGAGAAAATTGGCTCAGTACGGGTGTTGTATAGGAATAGGGAAATCGATAAGATAGACCTAATTGCCGCTGAAAACGTGGAGCGAAAATCTTTCTTTAGATTAATCTGGACTTCGGTTTTGAGTATCGTCAATTCTATCGTTGGCGGCTTTTCGTGAAAATCACTCAGAACTGCTGGCTCAAGGTCAGCGATTGATTTCACACTTTCTTCACACTTCCTCCATACTTTCGCCTCACTTATTGGTTACACTAAAGATGGAAACCAAAGGGAAAAAAGATTGGAGGCAGGAAAAATGAAAAAGGCAGTAGTCTTAACCTTAGTCGGTCTGCTGGTCTTGGCAGTCGTCTCAATGGCTTATGCTGCGACCACAAATAACCCGACCAACTTCCCGCCGTGGGCTCGTAATCAAACGCTTACGGAGGACCAACAAAAAGAACTTGCTCCGCTGTTTAATCAGATGAACGACCTGAGAAGCCAAATGGTTGAAGTCCAAAAACAGGTCATCCAAAAGCAGGTAAAGTTCGGGAATCTGACCCAGGAACAGGCGGATCAGCGTATCGCCTGGATGAAAGATCGTCAAGAAAGAGGTTTTGGCCCCGGCATGATGGGGAGAGGCCCTGGAATGATGCGCGGCGGTCCTGGCTTTGGCCCCGGTGGTAATGGCCCTGGGTGGCAGCAACAACAGCAGAATAATAAGTAAGAACAGAAAGAATCTCGCTCAGGCGGGATTCTTTCTGTTCTTATAGGGCATGGTCAACATTGCTTCATCGATAACAAAGATTTTGAGGGCAGGCAAGATCAACAGAATGGAATATGGGCGCAAATCCTTTGTTTAGAATTTACACTTTTGTTACACTTTTTCCATACTTTCTCCACACATGATGTTTACACTAAGATTGAAGGTTCCTATGGTTCAAATGGGAGTAATTAGAATGGTGAAAACCGGAGTTTGGCCTCTGCATCTATCGATACCGATAATAATACTTGCTGCTTTGTTTTATGTTGTTGCTGATACGCGGCTAATTTGCCCACTACCCTGGCTGCAAAATATTACAGAGGCAAAGCAACTTGAAAAGGGGCCAGACCAGTCGTACGAAATCAAACCATCGTCCACCGTGTACGCTGAATCTCCCCTATCAGTAAAGCCTGTTGTAACATGGACCAAAGTCGCTGGGGCTGTTTATTACGAAATCGAATTCCTGCGCGATCTGCCAGAAAATCCTAATGGAACGGAGCTATCGATTCACCGGATAACTTCTTCCCGCGAAGTGTTTACCAACGGTTACAATGCCGACTTGACCGACTTCAATAGCAATAGGATCTATTGGCGAGTGAGAGCCCTTGACTTAAACGGCAACCCTTTAGGAGTGTTTTCCGATGCCCAGCGAATTTTTGTCGATCTTGCCAAGCATGTTTTGCTAAAACCTCAAATTACCGTCACCTTTAATGAAAATGGCATGGCAACGCCGCTATATCCGGTCTACTCCTGGATTCCCATACCTGGGGTCGTTACATACCAAGTAGAATTACTGAGCCAGCCACCGGAGAATCCCAACGGAACGGAGCCATCAGTGTACAGGATGCGGAGCAAAGACGTGGTAGGGTTCGACTGCTACGACGATGAACCGAGGAATGTTCCAGGTGTGTACTATTGGCGGGTACGGGGCCTAGATGCGGCCGGCAACACGGTAGGTGGGTTTTCCGATGTCGGACGGTTCGTCGTAGACCTGGGAAAAGGCCGCTATGCCGCTACCTTCGGTGATAGTATCACCCATGGCGGCGGAGCAATCTCTTACTCGCCTGCGGACTGGGAATATGATTATCAGACCTATTTGCAATTTCCGGTGATGAACCTGGGTAAAAGCGGCGATACATCAGAAACCATGGTTGAGAGGTTCGAGCAGGACGTACTGCCTTACCACCCTCAATATCTTCTTATCCTCGGCGGAACAAACAGCCTGCGCGGCGGCACTCCTGCCAGTCAAGTGATTAAAGAACTGACGGCGATACGTGACAAGTGCTTGGCTGAAGGCATCAGGCCCATCTTTCTGACCCTGCCGCCCATCAACCCGGAGGCTATAAGTCAGGCATTCCAGGAAGAAACGGTGGCCAACTGGAGGCAAGAATTCGACGCGGTCAACAGCTTCATCAAGCGGCAGCAATACTATATTGATCTTGCTCCTTACCTGGCGGACGCCGAAAGGGAGTTGCCGGCCCAATACGCTATCGATGGACTGCATCTTGATATTGAAGGTAAAAAGCGTATGGCGGAAATTATCAATACCAACTGGGAAAGGGTTACCCGTTGACCGCCGGTAAATTATTTAAGCTGGGAGGTGAATGTTCTGGTGTTCAGTAGAAAAATGTTCATGTCCCTGATGCTTTTATTTCTACTCATGAACCTCCTTCCTGCATACGCCGGGGCCACATCCATCGACATCGATATTCGCGGTTTCGATGGCACAGTGGGTGTTTTTGCCAAGAACCTGAAAACGGGTAAGACGGTCGCGTATAATCAGGACGTCGTATTCCCTACCGCTTCGACCAGTAAACTGGTTGTCGCTTTGGCGGCATATAAGTATCTCTATCCCAACCTCACCATGGATGCAAGAAATAGTTATGACGAGGTCATTGAACGGATGATAGAATTCAGCGACAACGACGCCTTCTACTATCTGCTGAGTGAAATTGATGATCAACCGTTTGACTTGTTGTCTGGCGTCATTGCCGATTTCGGTCTTCCAAAAACCAAGATTCATAATTCGGAGGCTTTCAAAGAGTACCAGTATTCTAGTGTTACGACCCCGTTCGAGATGGCGTCCATCTTCTTGCGGATTTTCGACGGCGATTACCTGTGTGCGCTAAAATCACAAACGTTGACCGATGAGTTGGCAAATACCATATTTAATGATGAAATACCTCGCTATCTGTCTTCCAGGGTCATGCACAAGGTCGGGCAGTTGGATGATATTCTGTGCGACGTGGGAATTGTGGATGACGGCAAGGATAAGATTTTGATCAGCATCTATACCGAAACAGATAAGGGCGAAGAGTATGCCAGCGATTTCATCGCCGCTATTTCGCAGAAGTTATACGCCGAACTTAAATAGAACATGCCTGAACCTCCAAAAACAACTTGTTCGTATTTTAGTATCAATCCTGAGAAAAGTCATACCACCAGAGGGGGAAAGCCAATGTTTACGCGTATTTTTCCCACGGTTGATCTGCTGACAATAGGGTTGACGCTATCGAGCGTATCAGGCTTTGTGGCCATATGTATTTTGACCTTCGTAATATTCCGCCAGATGTTTGGCACCAACGGGATGGCGAAGAAATAGACCACTGGTGTACCCGGATGTTGCTCCGGAGGTGTCGCCGCCGATGTGAATTGTTGTGTCTCCGAGGAACACCCTGCAAGGAGGTTGCTCCTTGAATTCATGTACACCGACTTGACGGTATGCGACCGATGCCTCGTGACTGACACCAGCCTAGACAGGGCTATTGCGGCAGTGTCAAATCTACTAACAAGCACTGGACATGAGATTGAAGTTCGCAAGATACTGGTCAAAACTGAGGAGCAGGCCCGAGAACTGGAATTCGCCACCTCGCCGACCATCAGGATTAACGGCCGGGATATCCAGCTGGACGTCAGGGAAAACCTCTGCGAGTCCTGCGGCGACGTTTGCGGTGAAGACGTGGATTGCCGGATTTGGGTCTGGCAGGGACGGGAATATACGACCCCGCCCAAGGCAATGATTGTTGACGCGATACTAAGGAACGTATATGGCGGGCAACAAGCATCTAAACAAGTAACCTAGGATGTGCATGACAACCTTAAGAAGTTTCTTGCGGCGGAAAGTAAACGATGCTGAAAATAAGCAAAGACGGGGCTGCGCCCCCGTCTTTGCTTATTTTATAATTGGATACTTGTTTATTCATAAATATGGCGGATGTCAGTTTTGCTAAGCCGCATCACGGAACGCTAACCCAGCAATGGTCAGCTACACGCGGGAGTCCCAGATTGAGCACCTGATTGCTATACTTTCCATGATCTAACATTAGTACCTTGTAATTAGAGATAAATAATATTATAATATGATAAAAAGCTAATATAAGTTAAACATGGAGAGATGCAATATGCACGACCACGACCAACACAACCATCATGATCACGGCCACAGTCATGGGATAAGACGGGAAGGAAATAAAAAAGGATTAACTATAGCACTTGTCATCACCTTTGGCATTATGACTGCCGAGGCGGTAGGCGGGTGGATGACCAACAGTTTGGCGCTGCTCTCGGATTCAGGCCATATGCTCAGTGATGTAGGGTCACTTGCCTTGAGTCTATTGGCAGTATGGTTCGCCGCCAAGCCGGCGTCGCCCAGCAAAAGCTATGGCTATCACCGATTTGAAATTTTAGCGGCGTTATTTAACGGCTTGGCCCTATTCGCAATTGCCGTGGTGATTATTTGGGAAGCGTACAGTCGTTTTTCCGAGCCGCCGGTGGTTGATAGCGGACCTATGATGGTTATCGCTTTCATCGGGTTGGTGGCGAACCTGATCAGCGCCTGGGTGCTTCTACGCAAAGGTGATGTAAAAGGCAACATCAACCTTCGCAGCGCCTATTTGCATATGATCAGTGATGCTCTTGGCGCAGTCGGGGCTATTGTAGCCGGCTTTTTCATGTACCAGTTTGGCTGGTATATCGCTGACCCCATCATCAGTGTGGTGGTATCACTGATGATTTTGAAAGGTGCATGGTCGGTAGTTCGGCAGTCAGTCCATATTTTGATGGAAGGAACGCCTGGCAAGGCTGATACTGCCGAGATTGCCGGCGTGCTTGCCGCCCTTAACGGAGTTGTTAACGTCCATGATGTGCATATATGGACGGTAACCTCCGGCTACGAAGTTTTTAGTTGCCACATGCTGGTTCGAAAAGGTATCAGTGGATCGCAGATATTAGCTCGGGCGGTGCCGCTCATGGAGCAGCAATTTGGTTTACGGCATACGACGATACAAGTGGTGGAAGAAGATGCCGATGTGAGCTGCTGGGGTTGCCGGGGCGGGGTCTGCACTTTTGCGGCAGGAATCTGAAAGTGTTAGTCTGATCCATTAGCAACATTATCAAGGGGATGGATATCTCCCAAAATATAAGGAGGCAAACTAATCATGCTGCAAGCCAAAGATTATTTCGAGGTAGGACTAAAATTCCACGGACACAAATGCCCGGCGATGCCGCTGGGACTTAGAGCCGGAGTGGCGGCCATGAATGCTCTCGGCGTGGAGCGTTCCCAAGACAAGGAACTGGTGATGATCGCGGAAACCGGCGATGATCACGCCGCCGGCTGTTTTGTTGATGGTCTGATGACCGTTACCGGCTGTACTTACGGCAAGAGCAATATCAAGAAGACCTATGTTGGGAAAATGGCGTTTACCTTGATAGACACTAAAAGCCAAAAAGCCGTCCGTGTCCAGCTTAAACCGGAGTTCTTCGGCAAGATGCTCCAGTCGCCCTTTGTACAGCAGCGCAAGCAAGGTGTGCTGCCACAAGATGTGCCGGCTATGGTCACCGATCCGCTGGTGGACGGGGTCATGAAACGGGCCGAAGAAGAATTTCTGGATATAAGTCCTGTATTTGACTATGCGTTTGAAAAGACCAAAGGAACATTTGACACCGAGTTGTGCGAAGCTTGCGGTGAAAGAGTGTTTGTGCATAAGCTGCAAAACGCCAAAGGCAAACGAGTATGTATTCCCTGCGCCGGAAAGGAGTAACAACCACAGGGATATAATAAGGATGCTGTCGGTTCAACCGCCAGCATCCGGTGGCGGTGAAATAGATGATTGAACTTTGGGCAGGCCTCATTACTTTGACGGCGACAACTGTTCTGACGGTTGCCGGTGTAGGTGCGGCCTTTATCCTAATCCCGATATATTTGGCACTGGGCATTGAACTGCATACGGCGATGAGCACGGCGCTACTTTTAAACGGGATTTCCATGGTGTTTGCCTCAATTACTTTTGCGAAAGAAAAACTGATTTTATGGCGGATGGCTCTGCCTATCATCATTGCTGCAACAATACTCTCGCCGCTTGGCGCCTATGCCAGCCAGTATGTTCCCCGGAATAATCTGTTATTTCTGTTTATCTTATTCTTGCTGTTCGCGGCATCTATGATGTTGTTTTACAAACCTGGCAAGGCTAAAAAGGAAGACGGTGCCGGTGATGAGAGCGCCAAGCCCACGTTGAAAGTTGGCCTGCCAGTTGGCGGATTTGCCGGCTTTGTAGGAGGCTTGCTCGGGGTGGGCGGCGGAAATATCGTCGTGCCGGCTTTGATATGGCTTGGCATACCTCCGAAACAGGCGTCCGCCACAACATCGTTCATTGTTATTTTTTCTTCGTTTGCCGGTTTTGCCGGGCGGGCGTCTCTAGGCAGTCTGGATTCGATTTTGCTCTTGTATACTGTGGTCGGCTCCATAGGCGGCGCATTGCTCGGCGCATGGCTGATGAGCAAGAAAATGCAAAATAAACACGTCAAGGTCGTCATCGGGGTTTTACTGTATGTGATTGCCGCCAAGATGTTGTTTGACCTGTGGCGCTGAGATAAAAACCAAATTCAGGAGGAAAGAGACATGGATATATGTATTGAGCCAGCCGCTCGGGAATATATTGCGGCGAAGTCATCCGATAAAAGCATTACCCTGGATGTGGTGGAACGTCCGGGCGGGGCTTGAAGCGTCGGCAAATGCGGGCAAACGCCCCGCTTCCCGTCCGTGCGACTGGGTAAGCCGAAGAATCCGGAGAACCATGAGCGGCTTGAAATAGAGGGGATTCTTATATATTTCAAGTTGAGCTTGACTGATTCGTTTAGCAAGATAACAGTAAAAATCGAAAGACTGTTGTTTATTAAGTCCCTTGTTGCCACCGGGGACAAATAAGGAGCAGCAGTCAATTTCAAGGAGATGCTTTTATGCTTCAGGAACTTGCCGACCTGATCGTGTATCAATGGATGGGTATAGCGCCAGGCTCCAGGCTGGGCGACGCTGTGGATTTCTTTTTCTACGACACTATGAAAATCTTTTTGCTTTTGGTTACCATTATCTTTGTGGTAGCCATTATCCGCAGCTACTTTCCCCCGGAAAGAGCCAAGAAACTGCTCAGCCACAAGCGGGAATATGTAGGCAACCTTCTGGCGGCGCTCCTCGGTATCGTTACTCCCTTTTG
>JARLHX010000200.1 GCA_031292035.1 Negativicutes bacterium
CCAGTATACAGGGTGGACCATAACTCATCTGCTATCTAAATTCGGCTCTATTTGGCTTGTTTTGTGATAGATAGGTGTTTTGAGGGGCTTGACAATGTTTTTGGGGATGGGAAATAGGTATCCTGTCGCCGTATTGCCCCACAGATTTTGTTCGGAGAGGCGGCTTCAGACAGCACCGCCGGAGCTGGGGAAGAGGGCGAGGCCGCACCCTGCCTGTGCGTCGATGGGAAGACAGCAGGGGGGCCGGAGGCGGGCTAAAGGGTTGAGACTCAGTGGGTTCCCCTACAGCAACTTGCACTCGCCTCCAGATTACGCCCTTTTGCCCGACTTTTTCTCTTAGCCGCCTGTTTTCTTATAGTTCCCGCACAGTAACCCAAGGTTACTGCGCAGCTCCCATTCTGGGGTGACGTGTCCCATTCAACCCCATGCGAAGCATGGCTGCTTTCGCTCGCAGTCTCACACGGCTCCCACTTGAGCCACCGGACGACTCCTCACTTGTTTTCTGTACACGCTAAAAAAGTAGACTGCCGCTCCGAAACATGCGGTCATGAAGAAGGCGAAAAGCCAAAGCATTCTGACATACCGCGACGAATGGTCTTTCATTATGCAAAATATCGCCATACCCAAGAAAATGATTGGGCCAGCTATCACAGTCGCTATGCCTATCGAGGCACCCACAATTCGTAAAAATGGCCATGCGGATCCTCTTTGGATCATGCCAAACCAAGGTGTGAGCATAAAGACGGCAGCAATGCCCAGCAACACAATTACCCACGAGCACATTAAAAAAACATAGTAGGCGACTTTAGATTCAAGCCATGGTCGTTTCACAGGGGAACCTCCGAATAGCCTGGCGTGAAAAAGACCCGTATCTCTCTCTCATCAGAAGTACTGCGGATTGTTTGCAACCCAATGCGTGTAGTCGCTATAGATTTTGCCAGCTTCAATACCACCCTCTATGCCACTGCATATCCCGTGGCAAAACTCGACACCAACTCCAACCTGGCCGCTAGCCCCATCACCCCGAAGGGATCCTTGGCCATAATACGGAGACCATTGGGTCTGCGGCGGGTGGCCGTCCTCTTGTTGGGTCTGCTTAGTAACTCCAAGAGATCCCACTCCCGCAATCTCGACACCTACTGAGTTCTCCTTTACGTGCTCGTCCTTCTTGGACCCGTCCAAATGCCTCGTTTCTTCATTGACGTCTTTGCCAATAGTAACTTCAACCTTGACGGGCCCGACTTTCGCAGAAAAGGAATCGCCAGAGTTGGCACCATTCGCCTCCTTTTCTCCTTTTAGATAGATATAGCTCCCGACTTTTTTAGCAGTTTGTTGAACAATCTCATGAGCCTTATTCCAGTCAGTCTGAACGCTGCATGCCAGAGTGCCTGCGCCGGAACCGGCGCACCAATCCTTATGACCGTCCGGGTCAAAACGGTCCATGGGGTTATTTCGCACATAGCTGTACAGATTCAGGGACTGTGGATCGTCAAGTTTTGCGTATGGTACCGGCGCAACCTTGGCGCTCCAGTCTGGGCTGAGGAACCTACCTGTTGCGCTGTTGTAGTAGCGGGCGAACATGTAGTCGTTGCCGCTCTCTGTGTCTCTTTCTTTGCCGGTGAA
>JARLHX010000201.1 GCA_031292035.1 Negativicutes bacterium
AGGGTATCGTCGGTCATGGCGGGTGTGGCGCTTTCAGCTGCGGTAAAGATATTGTCTCGACAACAAAATCTTATGCTATTTCAGCTGGTTACGCTACATCCGCCTGCCAGATTCAGCCCCCTCATGAATAAGAGCGGCTAGTGAATGCCTGATGGTTATGGCAACGCCTTGAACCTCCAGTAAAAGCCGCCAGCGGTAGGCGGAAATTGGAAGCATCAGGAACACCAACGCCACCGCGCCCGCCAGGCGAGCCGGATGGGCGAAGACTGCGGCGAGATCATCGGCATTAATGACACCAAAGTGAAAGAGCAAGGCCATTAGGCCGATGCCGATGATCAGTTTGGCGGAGAAGATCACCCGGGACATTGTAATCGGAAATCCTTGCGATGAAGCACCTGAAACGTGAAAAGGCCAACCCCTAAATCATACGGGGTGATCAACGCCTCGTCTTCTTGAAGGCTAGGGCTTGCATCCGGCAGGGCCTCAATTTCCAGGTGAAATTCTTACAAAACAAGAAGTTGCCAAGGCTTGCCCCCGTCATCAGGTACGAGCGAAAGATGTTCAGCTTCGTATAGCAACGACGATCCGACTACCGCCCACAGGGAGAGACACCCCCCATGCGATGAGTATCCGCTCAACGGTCAGAACGCATTCCAGAAGGTGGTCCAGCCAGCGTGGCATCGCCATTTCAACTGATGCATCGTAGTCGGTACGTCTGCCGGCGATCAGACGCTGCATGAGCATCAAGGGCAGTAAAGTGCTGACAAACGACGTTTGAGCAACCACCCGAAAACCTGCATGATGACATTTTTCCTGTAACTCTGTTCGTCGATATCGTCGTTTGTGGTATGCGATCTCGTCTACATGACTCCACAGGAATGGATGCTGGGGCACGGTTAACAGAAGCCCCCCGCCTGGCTTCAATGCCCGATGCATTTCCCGCAGGACGCAGTCATCGGCGTCGATATGCTCAAGGACGTCGCAGGCAGCGATCAGGTCGAACTCATCAGTGAAAGGGATAGCTTGAGCATCCATCTGGTAGAGCATGACCTCTTCGCCCAGACGTTTGGCAGCGTAGCCGAGGCCATTTGCGTAGACTTCGCTGCCGACCATGCGTGCGTTAGGCAGAACCTCACGCAGACCGGACAGAACATAACCGGTTCCGCAGCCGACCTCTAAGATCGCTTCGGTATCGGGAAACCAACGACGGACCAAGTCTTTGAGCAGACGGTTGCGGGCACGAAACCAAAAGCTGTTTTGTTGACAGCCGTCCAGCAAGTGGTGCGCTTGAGGATCGAAGCCAGAATTTTCACAGGCCTGGGCGGGGGCGAAGCTAATGATGCCGTCCAACTGTGCCGGTTGGTGTCCACATTTGGGGCATGTCCAGCCAGGACCCGCGAAATCGCAATGACAGGCAAGGCAACGCCGCATCGTCAGCCCGCCACGTCGGAGGAAATTGGTGCGGCTAAACTGACGGCACATGGCCCAGTGTTGAACATCAGGTCCAGAACAGAGACCGCATGGTCAAAAGGGCCGTGCGATTGTGGGTATTCGGCGTAAGGCCCATAGCTCATCCATTCCACGCCGATACCGGCATCGCAAAATTTCTTCTCCTCAAGATAAGTGCGGGCCGATGGACCGCTCAGGTAAGTCGTCGCCCCCGCCTTGATACAAATATTCAGCAGGCGATCTGTCTTGATTCCCTCAGCCTGATAGGCGCGATCGCGGGTAATGACGGTGGATAATGAGAACGCCCTTGCCAATTCCCGCAGGAACAATTCGTTCACATCAGTCAACAGACGCAACCCGTCGGCTCGCTGATAGAGCTGCTCGACTAGCGGGGCCCAGACACCAAAATATGGTGCCTTCCGGTAATTCGAAAGGATACTGCGCCAATGCTTTTCAGCCCACGGCGCGGCGATTTCGACTTCATCGATGGGCTGATCAAAGCGGGATTTTGTGACGACCGGAATGGTTAGCCATAGCGGCCCCGCAGGTGTCTTGATGATATTGCGGTTGTGCCAGTGGCGCTTGGCGTATTGCACCTCGTCGAAGATTACATACTCGCGGCAGCGGCCAATCAGGTCGAAGAATCCTTTCCACGGAATGTAACAGGACTGGATGATGCAAACCCGCTTTTCAGGACGTTGCGCGGAAGAGGACTCTTGATGGCTCATCATGGTCTCGATTCCAAGGGGACAATCTAGTGGATTGTTGTATCCGCTACTGCGGTTATCCGGTGTCGTCAATCTCCGAAATCGATAAGTAATGGCAAGTGATTCATCCAATGTCAGTGGGCACCTTCATCCTCTAATCTAGCTGCACCAGAAATCGTTTGAGGGCTGGGCAAGGGAAGAAAATTCGTTACGGTTCGAGGTTGGACGTAAAGCGGGCACGAAGCCCCCTCACGCAAAGTAAAACGCGTGTCGGACGTTGAAAAGAGCGGGCTATAATACGGATCGCCATCGTCAAGAAGCTTCCGGTACCGCGACCGGAATAAGGCGGTATCCTGAGGATGCGCCGAGGCGAGGCCCGTGCCCCGCGATACAGATTCATAATGAAGCAAGACCGCCAGCCCCTGGTTTACGACCTTGTAGCCAAAATTGCGTATCCGCAGGCAAAGATCCGTATCATTGAAACCAACGGCTAGCGCCTCGTCAAATCCCCCCACCGCATGAAATACGCTGGCACGCACCAACATACAGGCGGCGGTCACCGCGCTGTAGTCGCGCGCGACAATCAGCGATCCATTGTAACCGGGAGCACGAGCGGCCTCTGATCCTGAACTCAGGAACTTGTGGGCATGCTCCGCACCTTCAAGCACCCCGACAATGACACCTCCGTGTTGGATGGTCCTGTCCGGATACAGTAATGTCGCCCCAACAACACCGATATCCCCCCGTTTCGCCACGTCAAGCATGGCGTCAAACCAACCGGGTTTAATTGCCACGACATCATTGTTCATGAACAAATAATAGTCGTAACGGCCTTCTATCTGCCGGATCGCGGAATTGTTGATCCGCGAAAAATTCCATTTCCCCTTATAGCGCACGACCGTATGCACCTCAGCCAATTTGGCAAGATAGGTGCATGTCTTCGGATCGTCGGATTCATGGTCGATTACGACGATATCGCAAGCACCGTGATCAACCGTCATCAGGATGCTGTCAATGCATTTTCGGAGCAGCTTGCCCTGGTTCTTGGTCGGGATAACGATTGCGACTCGCTCCGGCGTTTTGGGAAAAAAATTGACATCAAAAACATTGAAGACCGGTCCAGGCGCCACTTTGCCGCTGAACCCGAGACGATGCAGGTGTCGCCGCCGCGCATCGCATGATTCCTTCATAACCTCACTCATCCGAAGATGGCCGGTGGATTTCTGATATTGCCGCCATCGATAAAGGATATCAGGAACATGCGTCACAGTCCGCGCCTGCTCAAGCGCTCGCAAATTGAAATCGATATCCTGGGAAACATTGATAGCGACATCCACGCCACCTATTTTTTCAACTATTTGGCGTCTGACCACAACTGGATGAACAAAATACGGCTTGCCAATATAATAATCGTAGGAAAATGCGGGATGTGCGAAAACTGAAACTACACCGTCGAGATTACTTTCCTCGACGGCAACCTCATCCGCATACAAGAAGTCTGAATCTTCTCTGATAATGGCATCCGCCATACGCCACAGAGCTTGCGGTTCCAGATAGTCGTCGTGGTCCATAAAAAGCACGTAGTCGCCGGACGCCCGTTCCAAGGCGGCATTCGTCGTGGCACTGACATCCAAATTCTTGTCATTCCGCACATGGATAATGCGGGAATCCTTTCCGGCAAATTCCGCCAGAACCTTTCCGACATGTGGCGCCGGAGAACAATCGTCGACGCAAATCAGTTCCCAGCGCTGGTAAATTTGAGCAACAACACTGCCGATGGCCTCTCTTAGCCAAGTCTCGGGTGTATTGTAGACTGGGATGACGACGGAGAAAGATGGGGCCGTATCCGGCCACTCCCGCTCGGCAAGCAGCAAGAGAGCTGGCGCTGAAAGACGATAATCTTTGAACCATTTGGAAAGGCGAGTGTATCTTCCGACTGAGTTCATATACACTGCCAATATGTAATTCTTAAATTCAGAAAACCCGTTCGATCTCATCACATTAACAGCATCACAAAAAAAATTCGTAGATTTTGCCAATCCACGTTTTTTTATGATTGTTTTTACAGCATAAATAAGAATAGATGGCTTGCTGATCTCTCGAATTTTCAGACTCTTGATCTCAAAGTAACCTTCGACATCCAATATTTCGAGATGAATTGCTCCAACCTGGTCGGGGAAGCGGGCAATCAACTCGACCGACTCGTGGTTACGACCCGGCACCAACACCGAATCGACGAGGCGGCCCTGACCATCTTCAATCCGAAAATTCAAATGCAACACTTCGGTACCTGCAGAGCCAGTGAAAGATATCAGAACCCACCCTTTCGGCAGATGTCCGAAACGAGCCAAAACGGCAAATCGCACATCCTTTCCAGTGTTTCGATAACCGCGACCGTCGCACTCAACCTGTTGCAACGGCTTTAGGTAAAGGTATGGAACGCCGAAACGGAAAAAAGACACGGACAACAATCCTTTCGGTTCGCACGGACCGGACGAGGCGTCATTGACGCCCGCCCCCTCGACTATGCCACACGCACGACGACGCACTTCTATGAATTTACATGGCAGGAAGCCGGAATAGCCCCACCAACACCTGGTCTTCAGCGATAGACCAAATTTGTGCAGATGCATCAGTTATGAGAAAGCGAGCGCCCCCTGACACAAAACACACATGGCATTACCGGGAAATTCCTACGCAATTTGTGACGGCGATCGTGTACCCAGCCTCCGTGACCGCAAAAGGTAACAGCCGTTCAAGACCATGCAGGAGGGTACCATCGTACGGTACAGGCTCAGCAGGATAATCAGACCACTGAAGATCAAGGCCGATAATACTTTTTACAGCAGATGTTCGAGCCCAAAACATCGTACCGATAGGAAAGTTAAAATGGTTCCAAAGCCTCCGAATCCCTAACTTCTTGGCCATGTCGATGATTAGAGATTTATCCTTACACCATCCTGAGACACCAGGGTCATCAGGAAAAACGATCCCGATCTTGGGATCGTCGATCATGCGAGCGAGAATGATATCTGCCATCGACGCCTCCTGTCCGAGCAGGTTCGCCAGTAGGAACTGATACCATATCCTTCCAACCGTACTGTCCTTTAAATCGGCCGTCTTTTTCGTGTGCAGATGGCCAATGATGTCATATTCGGCGCAAATTTTGGCACCAAATCCGGTCAGAAACGGCCCGATGTCTCGGCCTCGGTTCGGCATAACCTGAATATCGATCACGGAGCCACTATAAGAACCTAATTGTCTTGCAACCTCCGCACGGGCTTTTTCGCTGGTCACACTGATCAGCAGATCGGGACGAATCTGATTATTCATCAGACAAGTGAGAATTTCGGGAAACAGGTCTGTATAGTAGGTGTGGATATGTAGTGCTATCCGCGATCCGGGTGCCATTGGCCGTATCGTTTCCAGTGAAGAAATCACCGGAAAAACCCATGGCCCCTGTGGCTTCCCCGCTCTTAAATAATCGGCCAGCGGATCCGCTCCCGGTATTTTGATACCGCGTTGCTCCTGATAAATACCGGGGTGGAACCCAGGGAACGGTTTCCGCGGCTGGACGCCGGCAGCCCAGGCCCGAACATAGCGCTTGATCCAGGGAAGAAGGTCATCGTGCTTGTGGCTACGCAGGCAAAAATCTCGAGGTACCACGAAATCCCGATCAACTAGACCTGACGCAACGATAGTTTCAACATCCAACGACTCTTGCGCCAAATGATCAGCCGCAGCCTTCGCCAGATCCTCAATTCGGGTAACATAGCTGGCCATGTCAAATTTAACGGTGGCTATGTCTCGAACCGCAAGCCCCAAGCGCTCTCGCAAAGACTTTGATTGCACCAAAGAAATGATCTTGTTCGCCATATCTTCAGTGTCGAGATAGCTTGCGACACAGTTCTCGGCTACGCCCGCCTCACGCAGAGTATCCACAATTCCTGTCGTTTTATTGAAACACAGGACGGGAATACCGTGTGACATGGCATCGATCGCTACATTGGGCAAAGGGTCGAGACGAGAGCTCAACAACAACAGATCTGCCATCTCGTAAACCGATTCTAGATCACTAACCTCACCCAACGAATGGATATAGCCTGTCAACTCGGCCCGGCGCATTTGATCAGCCAGAAAAACAGAGTACCCACCATCGTTCTTAGGCGGAGAAGCCCGACGCATCTGCTCAGCCTGGTAGACGGAATAGCCTCCTCCGTTGACGGCCTCATGATCTTTGCCAACCCAGACGAAACGCACCGGCAGGTCCGGCATTTTCCGCAGGACTTGGGCAGCACATTGCAGAAAAAGGTCAACCCCTTTCCGGATACAGACTGTACCGACACCAAGAACGACAATCCCGTCCCGAGGAAAATCGTCGGGCCGCATTACCCGGCGGATCTTCAGTCTTTCGTCATCCCGCGCAGTAAATATACCAAGAGCATCCGACTCGCCAGCACTGGATACACTACCAGGCACAAGGCATCTCCCCTGAGGAAATACGGGAAAATCCTGCTTAAAGAGGTCAGGATAACAGAATAGCGTGTCATCACGCGTCAATGTCGATGAGAAGACGACGTTATTAGACCAAAGAATTGCTTCAGCGAAACTTCCATAGGCGATCCAATCCGAGGCAAACTCATGTATCAACGTAACCGATGGAATATTGTTCTTCGCCAATCCCTGCAGGACATACCGAGCCTCAACACTATTTATAATAGAAAACTTTATATTTGTAATATTACTTATCTGCTTCGCGAATATGTCCATGACGGCATTAGCGTTTGCTGGCCCGCATGGACTAAAATCCACAACAACCGCTCCTGCCGCCCGACAACTGTCCAAAAGAGGTCCACCTTTGAGGAAAACGGCTATGACATTATATGTTTTTGTTAATTCTATTATTACATTATAGGTAAGAATAGGCGCACCGGTACGCGATCCCTCGTGACTGACAATGATAACAGTATCGCGATTTTTATCAAAATCATCCGTATTTCCCAGAACATCTAATTCTGGCATTTTTCCAAGACGTCCCTCAGCTTTTCCAAAAGAGAGGTAATGCTTGTAGGGATTCACTCCCGACGCGACGACATCGGGATTGTTTTCCAGGTAAAATGCCGGATCGAAATCCTGGGAAACGAGCGTCGTCAGGCCAGTCGGGATACGGGCTTGCAAAGCAATACTTGTACTCAAGCGCTTCAGATTGCTTCTAAGCAATCGCATAGCCCCCCCCCACCGTCCGTGGGCCAGACAGCTGGCAAGGCGAAGAGGTTTCGTCCAGCGCCAACTACGCGACTGATAAATCTCCTGAATAAGCCTGTCCGCATCATCGGCACGCTTGGTGGCATCATCGGCACGCTTGGTGGCATCATCGGCACGCTTGGTGGCATCATCGGCACGCCGCTGCTCTCGCTCGACACGCCCCTCCGCTTCTTTCCGTTCCCCCCTCTCCAAGGCCAGTTCAGACTGAAGATTCCGATGCGCGGCATCAAGGGAAGAGGCCCAGTGGATCACCGCTTCGGATTCGGCGAACAGGTCACTCTGCGGGGAAAGAAACAGCGACGCCCCCAATTCTGGCAATCGCACTTCCCTATTACTGCAAACACCGATGAGATAAACAGCATCAGGAAAAACACAAGGCCGCGATATTACACCCTTAACGTCCCCCGTCAGCGCTGCATAAGAAGATAAACTATCATTCTCTTTTCCATTAGCCTCAATTGAGGCAATCAAAGATCCCGTAACAAATCTTTGCCCATAAATTCTTAGATTTTTAAAGTATTTAAAAAGAAAATCATGAAACTCCCCCTTATATAGCTCGCGCACGTGGTACTCATTATGATAATGAGGTATATCTGAATATATTTTCTTGTCCGGAGTGGAAATGATGAGAATGCCATCTGGACGCAAGACTCTACGAATCTCCGATAACATTTCTTCGTGTTTGGTGTGGTGCTCAATAGTTTCAAATGAAACGACGACATCGATCGACTCGTCTTCAAGGGGAAGTCGGGTACAATCTCCACACTTCAGCGTCAGGTTCAGGCAATCGGCATAACGTTTGCGCGCGTAGTCAATAGTTTTAGGATCGACATCCACGCCCACGACACTGCGAGCGCTCCCCGCCAGCAAAGCGCTGCCGTAACCTTCGCCACAGGCAACGTCCAGCACATCCTTGCCTCGAACAATGCTAAGGCATAAACCATAGCGGTGGACATGTTCATATTCGATGCGGCCTTTTACCGTTGGAACAAAGCGCTCGCCGGTAAATTCCTGGGCATCCTGCGCCAGTTGGTCAGACATAATCAAGGTTCCTAGTCAGATCTTTGCCTAGCGTTTCGGTCATATCACGGGCAGTCATGGCCATCCGGTGCAATCTCCCACCAGCAAAACTACCCACTCATGCGGCGATGTCAATCATTGGCCCACCTAAACCAGAAGCTCTTATTCCGGATCTGATTGGACGGAGAATGGATGTTAATGGGATGGCTGGAGACGAGATCGATTCATTTTCCTTCCTCGGGACAGAGATCGGGATGAAACGGACCGCGAAGCAGGTGGCTGCCAAAAACCGGGTCATCGGTCCACACGCAGAGGCGAACATTTTTCGGACGAACGCTCGCGGGATCGACTTCGAGCCTAACCGAGAAACCGGCATCCGCGAGCCGCAGATCGTTGTATGCCAAAACCACATCCGGACGAGGCCTGCTGGAAAATTCAGCCGAGCGGATTTTCAGATTAGTGTCGACGATCACGTGCTTTACGCTATCAGGTCCTAGCAACAGCCCCCAACCGTCAATCTCAACGCCATCTCCAATGGTGACGGAATCAACCGCTCCTCCATACGGCAGTTCGGACGGATGAGAGTCCAATACGGTTAGTTTCGTCGGCAGCACGACTGATCGCGCGCTTCCCAGACGACACACCACGGGTCCGTCATCCACAAGAGCGAAAGCGACAACCGATTCAGGGGACGCGCTCGTGAAAGCTCCAACCCACCCCGCCTTTTGCTTATCTTGAGGAATACCAAGTGACGGCAAGTCAAAACCACCTATTCCGTAACCCACCACTCTGCCGGAAGCATCTCCCAATAGAATCTTCCCAGGGGCCTTTCCCCAGATTGCCAGCCATGCCTGACCCGTTGCACGCCAGCCGGAAGAGGGGCCGTCGGCCACTTTCTCCGCCCTGTCGAAACTACCCTGGCATAAAGCGTCATCGGCGAACACAACATGATCGGCCAAGGGTGTTCCCAACCAGTTGGCCCACTTATCACTGAATATGGAAGTATGAGACGATCGAAGCACGGAACTCGCCGACAAAGGGAAACGTGGGTCGGGATATATTGCCTTGAGATACTGAAGATCAGCGACATTGGCGAGAATCGCCGGAATCGCTCGGATTTGACCTACGGACGGAGAACGTCCAATGGCAGCAAAATGTGATTCGCTTAACGCAATCATGGACTGAAAGGTCAAAGCCAGAACCATGACCGCGGTTCTCGTTTGGCCGGCACATCTGGAGCGTGCCGCTGCGAGCAGGATCAATGACACCCAGAATGCCATGGTCGGCGTCGCATACCGGCTGGATAGAGCCTGCTCTGGCCCGAATCCTACTCGTCCGGTTGCGGTGAGGATAGTCATTGCCAAGACAAAACCGGCCAAAGACAGGAATACGACCTGGTGTGGGGGAGTGCTATGACGGCGGAGGATCATAGTCCAACCAATGATACTGAACATCATACCACCGATTATTCCCGCAACAGCCGCAGCGGGAATTATCTTTCCGCCAAAGACTCCGCCAATTGTATTTCCAATTGGCCCTCCCAGTTCGACAAACACATATGTGACAATAGATTCTAAATGATGCAAAGCCTCCAAAGGATTCGAATGACCGGCCGGCGTATGGTACCCAATTAGATAACAGCCAAGGAGAGAAAAAGCCACGATTGTCAGAATCGCAACAATAAGACGCGATCTCCCTAACAAGATGGCGAGAAGAATGCTGAGGAATGGGACAACGATCCCACTCGATAAAGTATAGACGGAAACAATTTCGAGAATGATGGAGGGCATCAATCCTGCGATTTTTCCTCTGCTTAGTGCCAACGAAGCAAAGGCTCCGCCGGCAGCCAAAACCACTCCGAAAAATTGAACCTGAAATCCCCAGACAAAATTCTCGTATTGACCCGACCAGAATAACAACGTCAGGGAGAGCCCCCCCGCCCATATTTTCTCCCACCAGGCACGGAGACCGGCCCCCTGAGCCAGGCTATATATCAGGACCACCAAACCTGCCTGGATGGTGATATTGGCGGCGAAGTCGACAAGATTCGTTTCACCAGCCAACCATCGATCGATGATGAAAATCAGCCGTGGGAATAGGATGCGGTGTTCATTGTGTTGAGACACCAACCACGACCAAGTGATTTCCCGGCCACTGATTAGCTCGTTCCACTGGTCCCAAAATGGGAGTGGAGTCCAACTTTCGATAACCATGATCACCGTGCAGACGGCGACGTAAAGGCCGATCATCAGTGTACTTGCAGCCAGCAACCACCTCAATCCGCCGATCCAACGGGACGAACCTTCCTGTGATGAACCAATCGGAGCCTCGATCATGACCGGCTCTTCGCGAACGAAAAATGACGATGTCCGAAATAGCTGGTGATGACAGGAGCCGCCACACCGATACAATGGGCGACATCTTCGGGCCGCCACGTAAAAGCGATCGCAGGAAACACCAGCCGGGCAAGACCAACGCTGATCAGCCACACCTGCGCGGCAGCGGCCACATTGACCAGTCCGAAACGAAGGAACTCGTCATAGGTGCTCCGTCCGGACGCAGCAAAAACATAGCGGCGCGATAGCAAATAGGCGGTCGTCATGCCGGCCAGATAAGCGACCAGCACCGCCCATTCGAACGACATCCACAGGTTCAGCACATAGCGAGCACCGACATTCACGGCCGCGGAAAATCCGCCAACCAGAAGAAAAAGGAGAAATTCGCGATGCTTCGACGGAGTGTCTTTCGTGGTCACGCTACGGCATCCGCCATCGTCTCGGCCAGACGGATGCTTTCAGCGATTCCGCGGTCTTCCGGATAATAGAAGGCCGTATCGGCAATCTGCAGACCGCCGATGTCGGTCACCACCGGCGGCAGCTTGGCCTTGAAATTCGGCTCGCATAAGGGTTGAGCATAACGCAGCCGCCCGACATGGCTGTCGATGAGATCATCCAATCCGATGGCGGGATTGAGCTTCCTCAAACAGGAAAGGCATTCGGCGACGAACTCCTCGTCCCGCCAATTCCACTTGGGGTGGCTGTGCGGCATGTAATAGGGAATATAGACGACGGTATCCGGCAGCGGCCGCAGATTGGAGAACTCGATGATACCGGGAATATCCATCTCGCGGTCATTGATGTTCAGCCAGAAGTGCCCGGTCACCGGCCGCTTCAGTTTCAGCAGCACGCACACCACGCCGATGTTGCGGATGGCACGGTAACGGGCTTTCGCCGCATCGGACAGGGCGGGAACCATATCGGCGACATAGGGCGTCGGCACGGTGGAAATCACTGCATCCACCGCCTCCGTTCTCCCGCCGGCCCGGACCGCGGACACCCTGCCGTTCGCAACCTCGATCCTTTCCGCCGGCGCACCGAGCGTGATCCGGCCGCCCCGCTTCTCGATGTCGGCCACCAGGGCCGCCACCAGCGTCTCCGAGCCGCCTTCCAGATAACCCAACTCTTCCTGAAACAACGAACGCCGCGAATTGCCGACCCGTTTGATGCGGGTAGCGATCCAGCTTGCCGAAATGTCGTCGGCATATTCGTGGAACTTGAGGGCCAGAAGCCGACGCCACAGCAGATCGAATGCCTTGCGCCCAGAACCGGCAATGAACCAGTCGGCGGCGTTGACACCCTCCAGATGCTCGAAATCCTTGGCGCGGGTGGTCAAAAACATCTGCAGCCCATAGCGGAACTTGGCTAATGGACCCAGCAACGGGAAGCGCAGCAACGACAGCGGATCGCCCCATCGGAAATGCCGCCCTTCGATGAAATAGCCCATGGAGGTCGGACGCCAACGCAACCGATCGGCGATGCCGAGTTCAGCCAGCAAGGCGAACGTCGGCTGGTCCGATTTACAGATGAAATGATAGTACCGCTCGATGCTGAGTCCGCCGAAATCGAAATGAGCGGCCATCCCACCCGGGCGATCACCCGCTTCGAACACTTCGACAGTGTGACCGCGCATGAGCGCGTAACGGGCAGCGGCAAGACCCATCGCACCAGCGCCGATGACAGCCAATTTAGCCAAGGCGGCGGTTCCTTTCCGTTAGAATTCGAGGGCGACCGAAGCAAACCGCGGATCGTTGAAGGTAGCATCCAGCGCCTCGGCGAGCGGCGTCGACCGTACACCGAACAGGCCAGGCCAATCGATCACCTCGAACTCGTCGGGGGTCGCCAAAGCGCGGAGTTGTTTGACGGTAAAAGGCGGATTGTGATCGAACAGGGCATAGACTCGCAGCAGCGCCTCGAAAAGACGATAAGGGATCGGCAGGATCGTCGTTTTCGCCCGCACCGCCTGCCGCAACGCCCGGATCAGATCGATGTAGTAGATCCGCTCCTGTCCACTGATGTTGAAGGCGCCGGTGGTGTGATTTTTCAGGCAGGCGATCACGATATCGCAGAAATCGCCGACATAGAGCGGCTGCCGAAGATAATGTCCCGCCCCGGGAATGGGAAATACCGGCACCCGCTGCATGAAACGCGCCAACCAGCCGAGATGTTTGCGGTCGAACCAGCCGAACATCAATGTCGGCCGCAGCACCACGTGGGGGATGGTCGTGCCATCGACCAAGCTTTCCTGTGTCTTCTTGCTTTCCGTGTAGAAGTCCACCGCCGCCGAATTGACCACCGACGAACTGGAATGGACGAGATAAGGCACACCCGCCGCTTCGGCCGCCGCCAGCACCCGGCGGGTGGCCGTGATGTTGTTGGCCTCGAACTCCGCCCAGTCGAGCCCCCCGATTTGGGCATGCATCTGGATCACCACCGCGGCATCGGCGAAGCTCTCTTGCCAGCCGTCGTCATGGGCGAGGTCGGCTTCGATGACACGGATGTCCGGATGCATCTGCGCCAGGGTCCGCGTGTTGGTGGGATGCTTGTCGATACCGACAATGTCGGTACAACCGGATGCCTTCAGACGCACCATCAGATTCTGACCGACCAGCCCGGCAGCCCCGGTGATGACGATCTTGCCCGTGGGAAAAATGCTTTGCATGGAATCAGATCTTCAAACGGTGGAAAATCGCCCGCGGCAGATGACGGATCACCCGCATGATCGGCCCCCAAAACCACGGCGTATAGAGAATGGTACGGCCCTTGACGGCGGCGCGATCGATATCGGCGGCCACCTTGTCGGGGCTTGCCCAGAGTGGCCCCCCCTTGGCCATGCCGTCGGTCATCGGTGTGTCGATGAACCCCGGTTTGACAGTCAGTACACGGATGGCTGTGCCGGCAAAACGGTGGGCCAGCCCTTCCATGAACAACGCCAGCCCCCCTTTGGCCGCGCCATAAACGTAATTGGATTGGCGGCCACGATCACCGGCCACCGAGGAAATGGCGATCAGCGTACCCGCCCCCTGGCGCTCGACGGCGATGGCGGCCGCGGTCATCCAGGCGCAGGCGCCCACCATATTGGTGGTCAGCAGACGAACCGCCTCGGCCGGATCAGCTTCAGCGGCCTTCTGGTCTCCCAGAACGCCATAAGCCAGCAGGACCACATCCACTTTGCCCCCCAAGCGTTCGACAAGCGCACTCCACGCCGCCTCATAACCTTCGGGTGGCGGTACAGCCAGATCGAGCACCGCCGTTTCAGCCACCGCGGCACCCCGCTCCACCAGGTCGGTGGCAATGACCGCCAACCGTTCGGCGTTACGGCCCACCAGCAACAGGCGGGCACCCCGCGCCGCCTGACGGCGCGCGTAGCGCTCGGCCACCGCCGAGGTGCCGCCGAGAATGATTACCCCATCTCCCGCCATCGTTCTTTGTTCCTCTACCATCAGCCTTGCATGACCCGCCGCTGAAAATCGGAGGCGAAAGCGGGATCGACGAAACGCGAAAAATCCTTCAATTCCGGATAGCCGGCACGAAACATCGCTGGCGACATCCGCGCGTCCTTGCCGGCGTAAAGACGACCACCGGCCTTGCTCACCACCGCGTCAAGTGCGGCGAACAGGGCCAGGGTGCGTTCGCCCCTGTTAGGAAAATCAAGCGCCAGGGTGGTTCCTACCGCCGGGAAGGACAGCATTCCCGCGGATGGAAGATCGCCGAAATTCTTCAACACCACCAGACACGAACCCTGTCCCGAGGCAGCGATCTGCTTCAGCATCTCACGGGTTCCGGCGCGCGCGGCCTCAGGTGGCAGGACGCTTTGATATTGGAAGAAGCCACGTGGCCCATAAACACGATTCCAATGATGGACGCTGTCGAGCGGGTAGAAAAACGGGTCGAAATGAGTCCGCCCGCAGAACGTCGCCCCGGGACGGCGATAATAGGCCTCGTTAAAAAGCCGCACGGATAACGGCCGAACCAAGCCCACCGGCGGAGTGAAGGGCACGGTAAGCGCCTTGCCCGACACTTTGGGATTGAGCGGCCCCGTCGTTGCGTGACGGCCCCGCATGAAGATTCCCCGACCCAAGGACGACCCTTGGCTCAGAACATCGATCCAGGAGACCGTATAAGGCCAGGAGGCGCTGTCGGCGGACAGGTCGAAGAAGGCATCCACATTGCTGAAACGGATGCTCTCCATCTCGATCTCGGCCGAAGAGATCGGCTGCAGACCGATTTCCACCCATTCGATCAATCCGGTCAACCCCAACCCGCCGATAGTGGCGCGCAGCAGGTCGCTCTCATGATCGGGAGCACACTCCGTCACGCTGCCGTCGGAACGCCGCAGCGCCAATCGCCGGACATGGCGGCCGAAAGTCCCGGTGACGTGGTGGTTCTTGCCATGCACATCGTTGGCCACGGCGCCCCCCAAGGTCACAAATTTGGTCCCCGGCGTCACCGGAACGAACCATCCCTTGGGAATGGAGAGGCGATTGATCTCAGCAATGCTTAACCCAGCTTCGGCACGCAAGATACCCGTCGTCGTATCGAAAGAGAGGCAGCGGTCGAGCCGGTCAGTGATCAACAGGCCGCCACCGCCGTTCAAGCAGGAATCCCCATAGGAACGCCCCAACCCATAGCCCAGAACCGATCCCCCTTGCCTGATCAGTTCGGCCAGCGTCGCCGGCAATTCGTCGCGGAAAGCCGGCGTTGCCGTCAGATGCTCGACCCGGCCCAGATTTCCCCAGGACGACACCAAAGCCTTTGCCACGCTCATACCGCCACCATCACGATTGCCAAGATAATGCCGCCGACAGCCAAACTCACGCGATCGGTGACAGCGAAGACCACCGGATCGTCATGAAGCACACCGCGATGGGCCAAAAGCAGCATGCGGCTGATCCAATACAACAAGGGCGGGCCGGTCAGCCAAAGCCGTTCCGGATGGCTGTAGAGTGCATACACTTCCGGACTATGGAAATAAAGCGCCAACACCAGAACGGAACAATAACCGCTGGCCGCCGCCAAAGACGACAGGATCGGCAGATCGTCGAGCATATAGCCGCGCCCACCCGGATCCCCGGCCGTACGCTTGAGTCGTCCAACCAACTCGATATAGCGCTTGATCACCGCCAGACACAGGAAAAGAAAGATAGAAAAAGTGAACAACCAGGGCGATGGCGCCAGCCCGATAGCAGCGCCACCAGCCAGGATCCGCAACGTATAAAGGACGGCCAGCGTCACCACATCGATCAACAGGCGGCGCTTCAAATACAGCGAATAGGCAACGGTTATTCCATAATAAACCGCCAGTGCGGCAAGATAGGCCGGTGAAACAGCCAAGCCGACGGCCGCCGCTCCAATCAGCAGAAGCGGCATCAGCACCATGCCATGCACCAACGGCATCGCTCCGCTGGCCATGGGGCGGAACCGTTTGGTGGCATGGTCGCGATCATGGGGCAGATCGAGCAGGTCGTTGAGCAGATAGGCGCTCGATGCCGCCATGCTGAAGGCGATCATGGCCAGAAGGGTGGCGGCAACATTTCCCACGGTGATCTGGTGGCTGGCCAACAGGGGGCCCAAAATCAGGAAATTCTTGAGCCATTGATGCACACGAAGCGCACGTATATAGGTGCCGAACCGACCTTTTTGCGTGGAAATTTCAATGGCCGCAGGGTTATGGGCCTGCAATCGCCGCAACAGGCGGGGCGACACATTGGCGGCAAGAGGTTGACGGCACCGTTTCCACACCGTCAAGTCGACCCAGTCGTTACCCAGATAGTCGAACCCCTTGTCACCAAACTCGGCACACAGCAGGTCTGCTTTGGCCCGACCAGTAAGGTTGCGGTCCTCGGTCGAACCGAAAGCATCATCGAACAACCCCAACTGCGCTGCCAAGGCGCTCACATAACGATGATCAGAGGCAGAGGCGAGATAAATGCGACGTCCCCTGGCCTTCTCGGCATGCAGAAAATCGAGGACGGTCACGTCAAATGGAATGGTTTTGAGATCGAGCGCCGCATGATCGGCCAAGCACGCCTTCAATTGCGCCTTGCCCTTGCGCAAGCGGCCGACAGCAGCCAGCGCGGTCAGCGGCTTGGCGGATAAAAGGGCAAAGAAGCTCTCCACCAGAAGATCGGTACGGATCAGCGTACCATCAAGGTCGACGACCAAAGGAACATCGTCGCCCCGCGCGTCATCGCGCTGATCAATATCCGATCCGTTCTCCACCGCATCCATCACCCGCCCCCCTTTAGACTCCCAGGGAATCGCTGCTCAAAATTTGAGGTCTTTTGAACCGGTTCAAATTAACCAGCGCCAGATAATTATCACAACAGGTATAAATATCTCTTGGCCATCGTCAAGTTATTATCGAGAGTGATTTGATATTTCGACTGAATTTACGTATCGTGCCATATAACCGCTGACAGCTCAACGGAGCCCTGAATCATGGATTTTATGATAACCACGACAACTTCGTAATCTCGATTTTTGTCCACATTGCAATCCTCCCTCCCAAAAATACCCCGCCATGGACGATTCTGGGCAAAAACGCACCGATTACGCTCCAGCCACCGCTTCCCGTCTGGATGCGGTGGACAGGAACAACTGACAATCACCTAGCGAACGCCAGCTGCCCCTCTCAATCCAGAAGGCTGCGCCGCGACATTATTCTGCATTGGTCGCCAGTCAATTCCACATGCCAAACAGAATCGCGCATCCGTTGAAATGAATAGGCATTTGGAAGGAATCGGCCTGCTCGCACCGCCTGATCTCATCCTTCCACACCAACGGATCCTGGAATCGCTGGCCTACTTGCGTAAATTGGCAAAGAGCCAAAAGCAAAGCGGCCACGGCTCCCTCCCCTCTGCCATAGCGCCCCCTCCGCAACTATATAAATCAGTACCCACACCAACAATATAAAAGGAAAGAAAAAATAACGCACCCCGCCACGACCGGATCAATATTTCCAACCAATTGGCGGGATATCACACTAAATATGGCCCTATCGAGACACGCGCAAAGTAACACGAACCCGAAATCAAACCACTTCCGACGGAAAAATGAAAAAATCATTATAATTATTAATATGAGACAACCCAGTATGAAAGATTCCGTTTTTTCTGCGTCGATAAGAGCTCTCGACCAAAATACAAAATATCCAAAAAATTTTGTAACGATCAGCTTCATGTCGATTGAAAGCGCCATACCCAACACGCCCTGCCTCTTCATTGCCACCAATTGAACAATCGAAGCGCCCACACCTGCCAGGAACACCAGCACATCGGATCGACGCAGCAACCACAGTGTGCGTACTCCCAGCAGAGCGGTGACGGGCAGTATCATAGGCGAAGACAGCCCGCCAAGTACGGTGAGCAGGCAACGCCATCCCGTGTAAGATCTCTCGTCTTCCCGCCAAAATAATGCGACAAAACCCAACAGCGTATCTCACCAGAATGCATATTCCAACACAGCAAACACTTCAGAATCCGGGGGAATCGCGAGCGCACACAGCTTGGGCCACCGCAGATATGTCGGGCAATAGGCGATGGCTGTCAAAATCGCGATCGTCATCCCGATGGTAAGCCAGTAGGCGATCTCCGGCAGATGGATGAACGATACCGATGCGGAAACCAGGAAGATGAATTTAGATGGCACGACAAGGTAGCCATTGACCGGATATGCTATCGACGCCCATCCGTCCGCGATGTATGCGGGCAATGTCACCAAACCATCCTCACCCATACGTATGGGGCCGTCAATTGGCCTGGACGTCGCCAAAAAAGAACGGCCAATGCCAATATGAACAGGCCTGCCGCAACCCATTTTTCGGCGGTCTGAATCTCGTTGTCTTTCATCGATTTGGCCCCTCTGCATCCATCCCTTGGAATGCGTACCCTTATCAGCTCAAAGTCCGGGGAGCAACGAGGTGTGCTTGGCTCCCCAATGGCGGTGTCCGGTTTTTCCGCGTGTTGCCGTAACACCATTTTGGGGATTCACCGATTTTAATCTGGCGGCAGCAGGGTCGAAGGACAACGAATCAGAGTTCGAGCAGGATTACTCTGCCCCATCTACGTTGTCCGAAATGTCGGAGGGGAGGGTACAGGAGGGGCTTGCCCCCGACATTTCGAAGACACGCTCCTAGTCGCCTGATTCATCTAAATGACAGGGTAAAGGTGTTTGAGTTTGAGGCGGGCGGTGTCGGTTGTGAAATGCCAGTCAGCCTTGGCGTGACGGCTGTTGCGATGACGTCCCCAGGCG
>JARLHX010000202.1 GCA_031292035.1 Negativicutes bacterium
GGAACAACGCACCCGGCCCTGCACGGCGATCACCGCCAGTTGACCTTTATGATTGATCACGTCCCAGACCGCAGCCAGAACGAACTCCCCGCACGGGGTCACCGCCAGGGCCATCGGCACCTTGCCCGCCGGCAGTTGAACGCAAGGGAATATGTTTTTGTTCGGCCCCACAGAATAAGCCTTTGCATAGTTCTGTTCACTGCCGTTGTTGCCAACGCCATTGTTGATGTAAGTCCATTCACACGGATCAACGGGCACCGTTCCGATAAACCCGTTCTCAAATGCCACATAGATTGCTTGCGCCGCCGCCATGCCCGTTGCACTTGCAACTGCGATTGGCTTTTTGGGAGAGTGCCAATCGGGTTCGGCCAGTTCCGGCGGAACGGAAAAGGTATATCGATGCAGCGAACCTTCGTTCCAATACGCCTTGCACCAGAACCCATAAGGAGGCTTGACAGTGCTGGGATAGATGTAGGATTCACCGTTTGCAGCCTCAATCACGCCGGCGTTGTTCGGATCGTCGGCGACATACAGCAGTGGGCCTGCTTGCGCATACCAGTCAGTGTTACGCGCAGTAAGACAGACAGGTGGTTTCATCGTTACGGGACCTTCCCAACCGTCCGTGCCGCCCTGTAACGCCAGGGTGGGGAAGGATTCCGCCTGCGGATGGTAATAGCCGTATTTGGGGCCAAGCAGGTAATCTCGCTCGTTCAATTCGCCCGCATGGGTGGCGATCTTATCATACTCTGCCCAGTTAATGGTTCCGTCGTCCTTTAGAATTCGCTCGGTCCAGCCGGTTCCGCCGGCTTTGGCTGTGTCGAGGTTTGAAACAAGCTGGCCAAATGATTCGATGAGGCCAAGCAGAACCGCAAGGATCACCATGATAAGAGTGTGGGTTCGCATAAGATAATTTCTTACAAATTGAATTGTGGGCTGTTGCAAAGAATTTTTACATCATTATCTTTCTCATTTGTCGAGTTTGCGTGAATAGTCGTCCCAAATCTTGGCGACCCCTCGAAAATCGTCATCAGTCAATGGGCAGTTGTTAACACCATGGAGGTGGTAAAGGTCAGGCACACCCAGTTCAGGAGCACGGCGCAAATAATTAAGAGTTTGCTCCCTGGATGTTGATCCTTCGTCGTCAGTGTCTATACTGATACCGGGGAAAGCAATGCGATAAAGCCTAGCGCGGAACTCACGCACCTCCCAGATTAATCGCAATTGCCCATCGAAGTCATGCAGTCTACACTGGTCGGTTACCTCTGAAAAATAAGGGTGAGCACAACTATTATTGATCAAACAATCCGGCTTAACAGCTTTTGCGGTTTCATAAAACAGTGTCATCAGCCGTTTCAGCAACTCGATTCCGTAAATCCCGTGTTCGTGCGTTTCCAGGTTGCTGCCCAGCGGCATTACATTGGCAAAGTCGATCTTGAAGCCATCACAATTAAAACACCCCGGCTCGGCCGAAAGCAACCGGCGCATCGTTTCCTTTATCCTACTTCGATAGACAGGTGAAGTGGGATCAGCGCCGCAAGGGGTAGTATGTTTCATGACGCACTCCTCGGAGCTGAGTCCTTCATCGTTCCATGACATCAGCCAGAGCAAAACGCGACGCCCCCGAGCGTGTTCGGCGTCAACAAAAGCACGCAAATCAGGCCATTTCACAGGATTGGGCAACATCACGCCATACTCTCCCTGCCATTTGTCGTCGATAATAATGATGGAGGGTTTCAACCCGAATTTGTCCAAACGCCCGGACATAGTGTTATAATCCTCTTGGCTGGCAGCATCGCCAGGATTAGCCGGATTCAGGTAAGCCGCCTGTTCGCCCCAACCGCAAAAAATGGGTCCAAGCCACCATCGCGGGATACTGGAACGGTTGATCCGGCGGCAGCCTCTAAACTGGTAAAGCCATTCAGAGTGGGCTGCGAGAGCCGCAAACTCGTCAGAACCCTCAGTAAAAGTCAGCGCGGGTAATTCATACTCCCCATTCACTTCCGTGTAGCCTAGGAAGTCGGTAGAGAAAAGTCCGTCATGGAAAGAGGCAAACTCACAGTTAAAGTGGTCAATGTTGTAGGCACCCGGTCTGGGTGCCAGCCCGACAGCGCAGCTTCCGGGGAAAGCGCCAGTAAATGGAAAGGCCAGCAGGGATGGAGTCATATAGCTGAGCCCAACACTGGCACTTTCCATCGTGTTGCGCCACTGTGGCGGCATTTGTGCCCCGCCCAGTGTGGCAGCGGGGATGAGGTAACGCGATACCTCATATCCAAGCTGTTTCCCGGTTTTCGGGTTTTCCGGAAAATAACGGAGTTTGCCAAGCTTGCCGCGACCTTGGACTTTGACACGTAATACCACGGCCGATCCCTCGGCAGACAAGGCGTATTCCTTCTTTTCCCAGTTCGAGCTGCGCACAGTCCAAACGCAGCGGCCAGCTTCCTTCCGGAAGGCAGGCTCAAACAAATCGTTGTCAGGTGAACCATCAACGTCCACTGCCACACGGGCCGGAAATTCGAATACGGATTTGCCTTCAATTGAAACAAACAATGTCCGGGCAGAAGCCTTAACCTGCAATCTGCCAACCGTAAATGTCGAAGGGTCGTCAGGCGAGACTGAATTAGTTGGGTAATCCGTGCCATGAGCTGTGTTTCCGGCGGCAATGACAAAGAAGGCAACAGTTAGCGTCGCTCCAATCATCATTGATACACGCCGTTTTCCGAAAAAACGATGCGGTTTTGTTGATTTCATATATTCCAAGTGAATTCAATAATTATTAGATTACCATCGGTTCCGGCGCTGTTGCTCCCGCTGCCGAGCCAGCGTGGCCTTCGGTTGTGAAACGGTGTTGAATGCCAATGCTGTCGTGGCGAGAACTGCAATTCATTTTCTCATCAGTTGTTTGGAAACTCTTATTCTTGTCAAAAAAATAAACCGAGTCATGTCCACTAAAAAGGAGACAGGCACTTATGTGACATTCCATTTCAATTATTTCGCGTTTAATTACATGCCCTTCTGCTGTCGGACACCACATGCAGCAGCGTTGGCAATATTCAAGTTTCCGCGCGTTGGATTTAAGGCAATGTGGTTGTTTCCGCAATCTGGAGTGTCACCGGGCCGATCAACCCAGATTTCAGGAGCGGGGTGTCGCTGGTGAACGGCTCGTATGAACTCCAAGTGAACCGCTCCGCTACCGGCAACGCCGCGTCGCCGATCATCCGGTTTGGCCATAGATCCGCCACGCGGATTTCCAGCATGTTTACACCTGGTTTCAACACGCCGGTGACATTCGAGCGGAACGGCGGTTTCCACAAAACGCCGAGGTCATGCCCATTAAGTTTCACCTGCGCCATCACTTGCACCTCGCCGAGGTCAAGCCAGATTTCCGGTTTTTGATCTCCAACCTGAGGAGCCGGATTCCAATCGAACATTTTCGTGTAAGTTATGACTCCGGAAAAATACTTAACCCCAGCATTGGTGGAATCACTCAACGAAGCAAGGTGATCCATGATGATTTTTTCCGGTGCGCCCCACTTGGGCGGAAAGTGCGCATCCCAAACTCCAGTGATTTCCTGTGGCGTAGGCACGCTGACAATCTCGGCATGGAATGTCTTTCCGGCTGCGGTTCTTAACTCATAGCTGCCCGGCTGGAAAGTCACCAACTTGAACCCGCCCGCAGCGTCGCAGCGGACTTCCGCCGCGCGGTGGACCGCCGCAATGGGAGAAAGCAGGCTGATGACATCCGCATCTTGGCCGCTGATTTTGAATGACTGGCCGTCGATCGTATATTGCACAACGAGGGCCTTGGCCTCGTCGCCAGCCGGCTCATCGCCCGCCGCCAGATTTTTGACTGGAAACCTGACTTCGCCACGGTCGGCCAGCGTTTGCATTGTGGGTTGCACATTGCGGGTGTGTTGCGGGTCGCCCAGCGCGCCGTAGGTTGCCCGTTGAATTTTTATCACCGGCGATCTCTGCGGATTGCTGAATCTCGCGTCGGCTTCCATTCCCCCGTAGGTCTCTGGTTGCGGCGCTATCACTGGCAATTGCGGCAACGGCTGGTTATTACGGGTAAAACTCACAATCGGATCATACGGCTTTTGTTGCGGGCGAAATACCACAAAGACTGAGCCGCTTGCCTCGAAATACAACGGAACAGTTATGCTGTCGTCTGTGTCTTCGTACGCAGCCAGCGGAGATGTTTCCCCAGTTTCCGGATTCCACAATTCAGGCCGCAATCCCTTCACACGAAATTTACATTTTGTCTCCAACGGTGAGGCCCTGTCGTTGGCCACGAAGTAGATCTGTGTCTCATCCACTTGGCGATGCATCCAATTCAATTTTGCACTTGCGGTAAAGTCCGTTGGTATTTGTAAGTGCTTCAGAACGGCTGCCAACGGCTGCCCACAAATCACTCTTCCCTTGCCAAAAGGATGCTCTGTCACCGTTATGCCATCGCAGTCACCCCAGACTTCTGCTGCCGTTCGAGCTACTTCCTGATCGCAAATCGGATAATCCGAGAGGCTGGGTGAAGCCGTCGGACGCGGGCCCAACACCGTGGCGCCATCTGCGACAAGCTGCTTGATTTTCCGGACAAGGGCCGGTGTCATCAACGTCACCTTTTCTGGCAACACTAAAAGCCGGTAACTCATGCCGTCCGGCAACACCAGTCGGCCATCCTTCACGCGCATCCGAGCCATCAAAGCTTCGGCGCTGCATTCATCATATCTATATCCGGCGGGCACCTCGGGCGCGGGCTCCAAATACTTTTGGTTTGGCAACTGCGGACGCAGGAAACAAACGTCGGCGACGAACAATCCCTGCCTCAAGAGATACTGGCAGCGCGTGAGATATTCATGCCATGCGCCGGACATTTCCCACCACGTCTGGGTGCGTTCATAATGCAAGCCATAAGGCCCCATGGTTACCCCGGGAAAACGGTCGAGAAAAGGCTGGTGGGCATAGCGGTGGAAAACAAAACGGTTGACCCCCTCCGAAAACTCGTAGTCGCCGATCGCCTTGATTGTCCCCGGATACAGCCGCCATTGGTCATTATCGCCGGAAGTGAACGATTCGGCACCGACTATTGGTTTGCCCATGACATGCGCCACTGATGCCATTTGACGTGCCTTCACCTCAGTTTCTTTCCCATTGATCGTCCAAAATTCGGTCATCGGCTCGTCGGCGCGCTCCGTATAGGCCGCCTCGTCTCCAAACGGCAGCTCGTACCCTTCAAGTCTCAAATGCAGTCCGTGTTTATGCGCCAGTGCCGCCAGACGGCCGACATAATTTTCCACCAGCAGTTCGGAGATCGTCTGCTGATAATCCCAGCGAAACCGGCCGGCCGACGCCGGGCCGCCAATGGTGCTGCCATAATTTGCATCTGGCTTGGCAGTTCCCAATATGGCCATCGGTTCAATCACATCTAGCAAAAAGGGAACAGGATCATAGCCGCGGCGCTTCTGAAATTCTTCGCACAATTTTGGCGTCCAGTTCTGGTCGCCTGCTTCCCAACTGTCAATGAACGTCGCCACCAGCGTCGGGCCAGCCAATGAACCGACACTGGCACTGAGATTTCCCATCATGTTCGCATAGTGGACATCCATCGCCTCGCGACTCAACTTGTCGCACTCCAATCCATTGCCACCTGCGACCGGAGGACGGGTGGACGAACCTGTTGTCGTGTAGCCGATGCGTTGGATGATCCATTTGCCAGAAGGAACTTCCCAATCCAGTTTTCCATTCGTGTTTAGTCTCGCCGTCAAGTTCAGCACGGCGTCGGGTTTCACGATGCCATTCGTCGTCTCTGGAATTGCCAGCACCGCTATGTCCCGGTAGTAATCTTCATATTTAACTGTGCTGTCATAATCATCGTGCCGACGCTTGGCACCTGTCGTATCCGGCTTCGGCAGGATGGCTGAAAAATGAACCGGCCCTGACACCACCAGATTCGTCGTGACAAGCCACTGCATGGAGAGTTCCGGCGTGATCCATGTCCCACTACTGCCGTTCCAACCTGGTCCGTTTTCCATGTTGATTTCAACACCCACCCGGTGCGCTTCGGCGACGGCAAAACGAAACAATTCCTGCCATTCTGCGTTCATGAAATTAGCGGAGCCCCACTTCGGGTCGAATTGCATCTCGTATTTGCCGGTATGCCCGGCTATGCCAATGTCATCAATAATGACGCCGCCGATGCCTACACGCTGCATCGCTTCCAGATCAGCCGTGATGCCCGCCTTGGTGATATTGCCGTTGCACCAAGTCCAAAAAACCCAAGGTCGGGCCGAGGGTGGCGGATTGACGAATTGCTCGCGCAAATCGCCGGCACGAACAGGTGCGGAACATAGAAGCAATAACATCAAAGCAGGCAAAAATCTCATGGGATGTTTGCTGAATAGTTCATCAACCAGAAACCAGATGTCGTGTCCAGCAATTCGAGGCAAGGCCGATCGCCAAGCCTTCATGTTCTTATTCATAATTTTATGTTTTCATGGCACTTCGTCCTGCTCATACGCGAATGGATACCCCGGAACCGGAGCGCTGGCCGATCCAAATTTCACAGCAGAGTTGTTCAGTTCGTAGACATACGTCAGGACATTCTTGCTGCCAAAGTCCATCACATGGATCATGCCGAAATCGAGAATAATATGTGTGCCGGAGGGCTCGGCCATCACCGGGTCGTTAATCCGGCTGTCCCGCAGAACATATTGCAACGCGCCGCTGGGTTGAAAGGCATAGACGGATTTGTCGCCCCGGCAATTGATGAAGATGTCGTTTTTGTATATCCCGCCATTCCCATTCTCGATGGATGTGGGGTTCTTGCCGATGCTGATGGTCTTGTAAAGCCCCGGGCGCGTGGCGGCGGCCTCCGTGTTTAATCCGCCCACATCATACATTAAGAGCCTGCCGTCCATCGTCGTCACATAGGCATATTGGTCGCCATACGGCGTCACGCGCCATTCTTTCAAGTTGTTCCAGCTTGCATTGCACGAAGGGCAGTTCCCCCCGGCGCAATTGCCGATGCTTATCCCGCACGCCACAGCCGTCGGAGACAGGACATTGAGCGTGTAGGCCACCACCGGCATCTGTGAGGACTCATAGGCAAACGTGTAAGGCCATTGATCCGCTGCTGGGCCCGTGTTCGTGGTCGCATTGTAGTTGGCCTGTGTCGTGAAATATATCGTCCGGTAGTATTGCAGGAGCGGTTGCAGGTCCACAAACACCACCTTGTTCTCGCTGCGCGACGCGATAATGGCATAGCCGGCGTGGGCGGTTGACTTGAAGTTCCCAAAAACGGTCGGGTCATTGGTATGCCAAGCATCACGTTCACTCTGGCTGTTCAGGAGCGTGGAGAGATTGGTGTTGACGTTGTCGTGACCACGACCGCTGTCCTGCCAGCCCATGCTCGTGCCGGCCCGGATGGCCGTAGGGGCGGCAACCGGCAGGTCAACAAACCCCAGCAGTTTGAGCCCCTTCGTGGTCGGCCAGCAGGGAAAGCCATACAACCATGTGCCAGTTGACATCAAACTGTTCCAATCACGATCAAGTTCGGAACAACGCACCCGGCCCTGCACGGCGATCACCGCCAGTTGACCTTTATGATTGATCACGTCCCAGACCGCAGCCAGAACGAACTCCCCGCACGGGGTCACCGCCAGGGCCATCGGCACCTTGCCCGCCGGCAGTTGAAC
>JARLHX010000203.1 GCA_031292035.1 Negativicutes bacterium
CGCCTTGGAAACGGGGGGCGCTTTATTGGCTGGCGACCTCAACCATTCGGAGGGTTGCCCGACGCTGACGATAGCTGATTAGACGGGGATTTGCCCTCCAGCAAGGCATCCACCACCGCACGCGCCACCTCCACCGAATGCAGCATGCCCCAGAACAACGCCCGTTCGACGGGGTTGGTGTGCAGGCTGATTTCGTCGCCATTGAGTTCCGCGGTTTCGAGCAGATTGGAAACGTAGGTCAGGGCGTCCTGGGCGGTGATGCCGGGTTGGATGGCGAATAGTGTGGGTTTGTAGGGGGCTTCGGGGGTGACGGGTTTGGAGCGGGTGAATGCGAGGGTGTCGAGCAAACGGGGCGTGTTGACCGGGGCTGGCTCGGATTCGTTGGATGGCGTGTCCGGGAGCTTACGCAGGTATGTCTCTTTATCCGCGGTGCTAAGGGCTTTGCGAACGGTCGGCGGATCGGGGGTGATCTTCTTAGTCATGGTGACGCTCCTTTTCATGAATGGAAGTTCGTCACCCACGCTGCAAAACGGAAGGTGGCGAGCCGTACACAGGTTTGCAGACCGGGAAAAGGAACCGGCAGGCCGAAGCCTCCTGCGCACAGCTCGCCATAACACGAGCGTAAAAATGCCGCTTACGCGGCGCTGTGCGCCTTTTCGAGCCGGGCTGCAAAACCCGAGTCGCTGAATTTGCAGCGACACTTGAACAGTAGCCTCGACGTTTGGCGCACGCAATATTCTCCCATGCCTGAAACGTGTGGGAAATATGAGTTTTTCTGGAAGGTAATTTCGCGTGTTGATTGGGGGGGAGAGCCAGACGGGCTTCCCCCGAACAAGACAAAAAGCCCTACAGGGAGCTGGGCTGGGATGACTAGCGAATCGCCCGTCAGGAAGCTGCAAAGCTCCCCCCCACCCATTCAGCGTACTCAACGGCCCGGTCTGTCGATAGTAACCTTGCGTGACCGGCTGCTATCGGCCAAAAGCGTATCCCGGCGCCTGCCGGTTCCGGTTCTCCCCTAAATTGCGCCTCGATACCCCGTCCCCTCTGAGCCACTGTTGTGGGCTTTGAAACGTCGGAGCGCAAGACCTGCACTGGCGTGGCCTGCTTTCCAACGAAGGGTTCTCGGAAATGGTCGAAAAAATTAAAGGCTCGCGGTTTCCAAAAATAAAAATCAGACTATAGTAATTTTGACCAGTTTCGGTCGAACAGGGAAAGTCAACGACATGTCTACTACTCAAATTACGATAAATGCAAACTCTGCAATAAACCTGACAAATATATCAGAAAGCGGCAGCGGGGCGACGCCGGTAAATCTGGCGACAGGCAAGTACGCAGTCACGCTGTCGGATGATACGATGAAATTTAATTCGGGCAGCAGCGTTTATATACAACAGGTTATTCTCTTCAATACGACCCCACTCAAGGATGGAAACTATGAAAAATGGTTCTATACGGTTAACACGTCGGAAGGCGCGGTAATTAAAGTTGACGGCGACTATCCTGTCTATGTTTTTATCGTAGATCAGCTCCAAGTCAGCGATAACTCTGGAAGCGCGACGGTAACGTTCACTCCAATTTAAAATTCGAAATAAATCGAAAAGGGGACTGTTTTATTTACAGCCCCCTGCTCCAAGCGTTCAAAACGCCTGGCGCGGCACGTTTGCTGATAACCTCGGCGCACCATAAAAACCGCGCCCTACCCATCCGCGCCGGCTGCGCTCACAGCGACAGACCTTCCATGCCTTTGAACGACGCTACACCTTATTCAATCCTAGAATCTTCGGGCCGCGATAACGCCCCTGTAAGTCGCGTCACAAAAAAACTGAGAATAATGGGAAAGGTTGGCATTCTTATCACAGCAACCGTTGCCGTTTATGAAATCATGAATGCTGACAACAAAGTAAAGGAAACATCTCGACAAGGCATAATCATTGGCGGTGGTGCCGCTGGTGGTGGACTGGCTGGCCTCGGTGTATCAGCACTTTGCGGCCCTGGTGCTCTTGTATGTGCAGTAGCGGTAGTTCTGATAGGAAGCATTGCAGGCGGCATCGCAGGAAGTATGGCTGCCGACAGTCTGGACGACGAATTGGAGGAGTTTTCCAAGTGAAAACTTCTATAAGCAAACAAGAACGAGCAGATATACGATGGGCGTTGTCAGACGCATTCGCTGATAACGAAGTTGACTATGCAGCCATTGTAAAACAGGTAAAAAAATTTGACATGAATGAAATAAAAAACATCCTCTACTCAGAGTTTGCACCCATTTGCCACTCCAACCTTGAAAGCATACTCCCTACCATATGGCTTTGCTTCAACAGAGAGGAACTGGAAAGCGACATTGAAAAAATGCTCGACGCACGAAAGAAAAGCTTTCTTCGACGCCAGCTAGATACATTACTCATTAAATGGCTCCAGCACAGATACAAATACATCTGGCTAGAAATAGCTAAGCACTACGAAAGCAGCCAATAACAGCAACACAATTGAAATAGCAGCCAACACATTCGATGACGAGCCAAAGGAAATTGCGCTTTGGGGCATATTCTGAGCCCAACAGAAATAGCGAGTATTCAGATAGCACTGGCGGAGTGCATTTTTAGACAGCGCTGTCGACTATGCGTATATCGCAGAGTGCATCCGTGATGCAGCTACTCAGAAGCCTAGGGCAACGGACTAGCGCAGTCCATGCGCCAGTACACGACAGCATATGGTGATGATGAAGGTTTACGATCGCCCTTTGAGCTTTCTGATGATCCGATTGTTATGTTGGCGGTCGGTAGAGATCTCTCTAACGACCGCGATACCAATCCTCATCCACAGAGCTGGTGACCGACACTTTGTGGGTTACGGCTCTTTGCTTGGGGCAGAACGCACCGTTATCTCACCGTAGCCGACGGCCAGCCGACCCGTGCCGCACTACGAAGATTGGACTGAACGACCAAGCGGTGAAACGGGGCAATGAGAAAAATATAGAGACGACCCAAGCGATTGTGGCAATGAACAACGGTCGACAGGGTCAAGTGACGTTTAGCGCCCGGCGACGACTGACCGGAACACAGAACAGAGAGCCTGAAGTCCAGGTGCTTGTCGTCCTCTCCAAGAACAACTTCAGTTGGACTTGTGCTGTAGAGCTTGAAGATGCCGAGTCGGCCCGCTCCGCTCTGCACATCCAGTGAGGCGAGATGCTTGGCGGTCTTGAGGCCGAAACCGGCTACGAGCGCGTCTCGAACCGTCAGGAGCCTGCTGACCCAGGGCGCTTGGTGAGCGAAGATGAACCTCGCCAACAATTCGGGATTGGTTGACGCTCCGGTGGGCAGCTCGATCGAGTAAGCGTCGGCGAGATTCATCGAGGCGTAGGCTTTGGCAATCGCCGACTCTGGAGGAAGCGACACAGAGGTTGCGTGATGGTGTCCGGTTGACATGTAGGCGGCCTATGGTTCGTTTCTGAGGTCTAACGCCGAGCTGACCGGCACGCTGGCGTGACGGCCCCCGTTTCACCCCATACTCAACGCCTTGGAAACGGGGGGCGCTTTATTGGCTGGCGACCTCAACCATTCGGAGGGTTGCCCGACGCTGACGATAGCTGATTAGACGGGGATTTGCCCTCCAGCAAGGCATCCACCACCGCACGCGCCACCTCCACCGAATGC
>JARLHX010000022.1 GCA_031292035.1 Negativicutes bacterium
CCTCACCGCCGACTGCACCGGACTTGGCATCGACGAAGAAACCGGACTTGTCGCCTGGACCCGTCCGGCCTTTGGCGGCAACATCATGGCCACCATCCTCTGTCCTGAACACCGGCCCCAGATGGGCACCGTCCGGCCGTCGGTCTTCAAACGGCCAGTGCCTGACTACGCCAAGAGCGGCGAAATCGTAAGGGTAAGCAGCAAAATCAAACCCGAAGACATCCGCGCCAAACTCATCGAAGTCGTCCGGGTCTGCACCGTAGCCTGCAACCTTGAAGAAGCCGAAATCATCGTCTCCGGCGGCCGTGGCCTCGGCAAACCGGAAAACTTCTGCTACATCGAAGACCTGGCAACCGTCCTCGGCGCCTCGGTCGGAGCATCGCGCGCCGCAGTCGACGCCGGCTGGAAACCCCATATGCACCAAGTCGGCCAGACCGGCAAAACGGTTGGACCGAAAATCTATTTCGCTTGCGGCATCTCAGGAGCTATCCAGCATCTGGCGGGGATGTCGTCTTCTGACATCATCATCGCCGTCAACAAAGATCCAGAAGCACCCATCTTCAAAATGGCCGACTACGGCATTGTCGGCGACCTCACCGAAGTGCTGCCCATCCTGACGGAAGAGTTCAAAAAGATCAAAGCAGGCTGATATAGCCCGGATGAATAAAAGCGGGGGCTTCTGAAAGTCCGGCGACGGTCTTTCGGACTGCCTCCAGAGAGAGAGGCAGATCATGGTTCAAGACATTCCGTATTCCGCCCTTAAAATTGGCGACAAAGCCAGTATGTCCAAAACAGTCAGCGAGCATGACGTCTATACTTTTGCAGGTGTCACCGGTGATTTTAACCCTGTACACATCAACACCGAATTTGCCAAACAGACCATGTTTAAGGAGCGTATCGCTCACGGCATGCTAGCCGCAGGGTTTATTTCGGCCGTTCTCGGAACAGCCCTGCCGGGTGCCAATACCATTTACATGGGTCAGGAACTATCGTTCAAAGCTCCGGTGAAAATCGGCGATACTGTCACCGCCACGGTGGAAGTCATCGAATTGATCCCAGAAAAGAGCAGACTTATTTGCCGGACTACTGTTACGAACCAGGACGGCGTTCTTGTCGTCGACGGCAAAGCGACAATGATGAAAAAGTAGTGTGTGAAAACCCGAACATGTCACTTGTTGGCGTGATTCGGGTTTTGCCTTTGCCAGTTGAAAAATATGAGGAGGTATCACCTTGATGGAAATTTCAAGGGTATTGATTATTGGGGCCGGTCAGATGGGTAGCGGGATTGCTCAAGTTATGGCCCAAAGTGGCGTAGAAGTCGTTCTCCGCGATATCAAACAAGAGTTTGTGCAAAAAGGCATCGCTGGGATTGAGAAAAACCTGAACAGAAGTGTTGAAAAAGGCAAGATGACTGCTGAAGAGAAAGCCGCTGCCATGAGCAAGGTCAGTGGTGTGGTGGAGTTTGACGCCGCCAGCTGCAAAGTGGACCTTGTGGTGGAAGCTGCTGTCGAGAATGCCGATATTAAACGGGAGATATTCCAGACTCTCGACAAGCTCTGCCCGGCGGAGACCATATTCGCCAGCAATACCTCGTCGATTCCGATCACCATGCTGGCGGCAATGACCAAACGGCCGGACAAGTTCATTGGCATGCATTTCTTCAACCCAGCTCCGGTGATGAAGTTGATTGAGATTATCAACGGGATCGCAACCAGCGAAGAGACCTATAGCGCAGTAAAAGCCCTGTCTGAAAAACTGGGGAAAACTCCGGTGAGAGTATCCGATTTCCCGGGATTTGCCGCTAACCGTATCGTTATTCCGATGATCAATGAGGCTATTTTTGCGTTGATGGAAGGGGTAGCCAGTGCCGAAGACATCGACAACTGCGCCAAGCTTGGCTACAACCATACGATGGGGCCGTTGGCAACATCTGACCTGATCGGCAACGATACCATTCTCTATATCATGGAAGTGCTGCATAACGGGTTTGGCGATCCCAAATACCGTCCTTGTCCGCTGCTGCGGAAGATGGTGCAGGCAGGTTATCTCGGTCGCAAGAGCGGCAAGGGCTTCTTCGATTACAGTAAATAATAGGATGATGGAGGCATAAATCATGAGCGAATATAGCAACCTTTTACTCGAAAACGAGGGTGGCATTTGCGTTGTGACCATCAACCGGCCCAAGGCTCTCAATGCTTTGAACGCCGCTACCATTTATGAACTTGAACAGATGGCCGACCAGATGGCCAAAGACGATAGCGTAAAGGTAGTTATCCTCACCGGCAGCGGCGACAAAGCGTTCGTAGCCGGGGCCGATATCACCGAAATGCAGCCGATGTCGGCAATCGAAGGCCGTAACTGGGGCAAACTGGGCCAGGCTGTTTTCAACAAGATCGAAAACCTGCCCAAGCCGGTTATTGCAGCGATCAACGGTTTCGCCCTGGGCGGCGGTTGCGAACTGGCCATGGCCTGCGACATCCGTATCGCTTCTGAGAAGGCTAAATTCGGCCAACCGGAGGTCTCTTTGGGTATTCCTCCGGGATTTGCCGGCACCCAGCGCCTGGCGCGTCTGGTAGGCAAAGGCCGGGCCAAGGAATTGCTATTCACCGGCGATATGATCGACGCCGCCGAAGCTTACCGGATCGGACTGGCCAACAAAGTGGTGACAGTAGAGGAATTGCTGCCTGCCGCCAAGGCCATGGCTCAGAAAATCATGTCCCGGGCGCCGATCGCTGTTCAGGTCTGCAAGTCGGCAGTCAACGAGGGTCTGGATGTCGACCTTGATTCGGGTGTGGCTTACGAGGCCGAGGTATTTGGTCTGTGCTTCGCTACCGCCGACCAGAAGGAAGGCATGGCGGCCTTCGTAGAAAAACGCAAGCCCAATTTTACTGGTAAATAGCAGGAACCCCGGGTCGAACCGACCCGGGGTTTTCATTTCAGTGAGCATCATTTCGAGCAACGAAAAATGCCTGGGTCATTGCGACCCAGGCATTTTAGTTTTTACCGGATTTTACAGGATGCCGGTGAGGGAGTGGAGAGCGATGATGACAAATACCATTGAGGTCTTGATACAGGTCATCGCAAAGATATCAGGATAGGACTGGGTGTGGGTCAGACCGCATACTGCCAGCAGGGTGATAACCGCGCCATTATGGGGCATGGTGTCCATGCCGCCGGAGGCCATGGAGGCAACGCGGTGGAGAATTTCAGGCGACATGCCGATTTGAGCTGCCCAGGACATCCAGTCCTTGCTCATCAGGTCAAGGGCGATGGACATACCGCCTGAGGCCGAGCCGGTGATGCCGGCAAGGACGTTGACGGTGACTGCCTCGGAGACAAGCGGGCCGTTGCCGACATGGATGCCGAGGAGGGCGGTCGAGATTGATTTAAAACCAGGCAAGGATGCGACAACGTTGCCGTAGCCGACCTCGGAGGCGGTATTCATGATGGCCAGGAGCGAACCGATAGCACCTGCGTTAAGGGCTTTAGCCAGGCCGCCTTTCGGTAGACGGCTGTAACCGAGGGAAACTGCAATCAAAATACCGATGACCAACGCGGCGATCAAGGCCCAGATGCTGACAACATTTTTGACCGCAGGGGCCATTAGGGGCAGTTTCAGAGCGACGAAAGAGTCGAGGAGGTCAGGGCTCCAGACATAAATCTTGGTAAAAATATAGTTGAAGACCAGGACGCTGACGAGTGGCAATACCGATAGTGCCCAGTGGGGCAGGTTGGAGTCATCGATTGGCGGCGGCTCATTGGTGTGGCCGGTGCCGTAGCCTTCGCCCACTGCTTTGGCGGCTTTCAGGCGCCGGGTCAGCCAGGTGAGGCCGAGGATGAGGATGAGTGAACCGCCAATAACGCCAGAGATCGGCGCGGCATACAAGGTGGTGCCGAAGAAATTGGTGGGGATGATGTTCTGAATCTGGGGTGTCCCCGGAATGCAATCCATGGTGAAGGTGAAAGCGCCAAGGGCGATGGTGCCCGGGATGAGGCGCTTGGGAATATCGGCTTCCTTATAAAGGGCTGAAGCAAATGGGTAGACGGCAAACACGACAACGAAGAGGCTGACGCCGCCATAGGTCAGAACAGCAGCGGCAAGCACTACTGATAAGATGCCTCGCTCTTTTCCCAGACCAGCAATAATAGCATGGGCGATGGATTTAGCCAAGCCGGTGTCTTCCATGACTTTACCGAAAACGGCGCCCAGCATGAAAACCGGGAAGAAGGATTTGACATAGATTACCGCTTTGGCCATGAATAATTCGGTATAGGCCGGCATGGGCGAGAACCCTTGGCTGACAGCGGCTAAGAGCGCGAAAATTGGCGCAAAGAGAATGACGGAGAAACCACGGTAGGCAAAAAACATCAATAAGAACAAGCTGACGACAATACCTAATACTTCCATGCAGGAAACTCCCCCTTTTTATTATAGAAGGTAAGCTGCTTAACTTCGCCGGTATCTTTTGTAATTCATCCCTCCTTTGGCAGTGCAAAAAGGCGATAGTAAGCCTTTCGCTATGCCGTATATGATTGCAAGTTTCGTGCCAAATCCCTCGAAGGACAAGCGATAAGGGAAAAAGCGTCAGGAAGAGCGTTTTTAGCCAGAAGAATGGTAAAAAGCAAGAGATCGGTTAAGGGTGTGTATAAGAAAATATACACCGGTGTCTAATAATGTACACGAAGTCTGACAGTATTTACAAAGAAGTGAGGTGTTTTGCCATGGTTGACGGTTGTCGAGTGGACGGGAAATATGGCATGGTATTTGCATATTCAAACTAGAGTAAGAAAATTCGCTGTCAGCAACAAAATAACCTGCAGAAAATTTTGAATATTTTATCAAGGAGGCAATGAAATGCAGCAAGTTGTCATTGTTGGTGCGGTACGGACACCAATCGGCGATTTTCTTGGCGCTCTCAAGGACGTTGGGGCTGTAGAATTGGGGACTGTGGCTGTCAACGCAGCACTGGCTCAGGCGAGCGTCAGCCCGCAGATGGTATCGGAAATTGCCTGTGGTATGATCTACAAGGCTGGCGTCAAAGGTAACCCCGGACGGCAGATCCAACTCAAATGCGGTATGCCACAGGAGGGTTACGCCTATACCGTCGATCAGCAGTGCGGCTCAGGCATGAAAGCGTTTGAACTGGCTAGTCAGTCGATTCTTCTCGGCAAGACGGATATTGCAGTGGCGGTGGGCACCGAGAGTATGTCCCAGTCGCCGTATGTTCTCAAAGGGGCGCGCGAGGGTTGCCGGATGGGGCATGGCGAGATTTATGATTCGATGCTTTATGATGGACTCATCTGCGCCATTCAGGGTTATCATATGGGAGTAACGGCTGAGAATTTAGCTGAGCGCTACTCGATCAGCCGCAAAGAGCAGGATGAATTGGCCCTCCTCAGCCACCAGAGGGCGTCGGCTGCCATTGCCGCCGGCGTATTTAAGGAAGAGATCATTCCGGTAACGATCCAGACGCGAAAGGGTTCGGTGGTGGTCGATACTGATGAACATCCGCGGGCGGATATTTCGCTAGACAAGCTGGCAGCCATGCGGCCCGCTTTCAAAAAAGACGGTACGGTAACAGCCGGCAACGCCTCTGGAGTGAACGACGGAGCAGCAGCTTTGGTGCTGATGACCGCTGACAAGGCCAAGGAAATGGGGATCAAGCCGCTGGCCAGAGTGCTGGCCACCGCCAACGCCGGAGTTCATCCGGAAGTGATGGGGATTGGACCGGTTTATGCTGTGCCGAAAGCCATCCGGTATGCCGGATTGTCTGCCGGTGACATCGGCTACTATGAGATTAATGAAGCATTTGCCGCCCAGTTTTTGGCTGTCAACCGCGAACTTAAACTGGACATGGCCAGAGTCAACGCCAACGGCTCGGGAATCGGACTCGGCCACCCGGTGGGCTGTACTGCGGCTCGGATCATCGTTTCATTGCTGTATGAAATGCGCCGCCGTGATGTGCGCTATGGTGTGGCCTCGTTGTGTGTAGGCGGTGGCCCGGCGATCGCCACTGTTATCGAAAAATGCTGAGCAGGGTGATTAAATAAAGGCCGAGAGCCCGGTATATCAACGGCGCTGTACTCAATGTAGACAGGCGACCGTTATCTGGTAAAGCTGGGCATAACCCTCGCAGCAAATCGCGGGGGTTATGCTATTTGGCGTTGCTAGTTTAGTCAGCGGCGTCGAATAGCATAGTCTATGGCGATAGAAAATAGTAGGGTAAGTGATTGACCATGACTATAAAGAGATAGGCGAGTTCGGATGATATGAAAATTAAGGAGGAGTAATCAATGGCGAATGCCAATGATGTGCTGGCGGCTTTTATTGTGGCCGCGCCTATCTGGCAGAGGACTTCGATTCGCGATACCGGCTATGCCCTGACGGATCGTGAGAAATACATCGTGTACAGCCCGAGCAAAAGGTTGGACCTTGGGATTGCCCCTGGAACGCCGCTAAAATCGGGGACGGCAGTGGTGCGCGCCATGACTGAAAGGCGACGGGTAGTCATCCGGGGCGACAAAGCAACTTTTGGCGTGCCTTATATTGCGATGGCCTATCCGATCGCAGGCGCCACCGGGGAAATCGTGGGCGGGTTCGTTCTCCTTGAGTCGACCCAGGACCAGGATGATCTGCATGAATTGGCTGGACAGCTGACCGAAAATATTGGTGTGCTTGCCAGTACAACGGAAGAAATATCGGCTCAAAGCGAAGAGATCGCCGCTGTGACCAATCGGCTGGCGGCGGTAGCGCAAGCGTCGCAAAGCCGGGCGAAAGAAACCGATCAGGTTTTAAACCTCATTAAAAGTATCGCCAGTCAGACCAATTTGCTTGGTCTCAACGCGGCTATTGAGGCGGCCCGGGTGGGAGATGCAGGGCGTGGTTTCGGTGTGGTCGCTGAGGAAATCCGCAAGCTTGCCGCAACCACCGCCGAGTCCATCGCCAAGATTGAACAAATCGTTACAATGATTCAAAAGGACAGTGCCGAAACGTTTCAGCAGCTTAACCAGATCAAGGATGTGGTCTCTCAAGTCGCCGACGCCACTGTGCATGTGGCAGGAGCGGTGGAGCAAACGAACGCAATGGCGCAGAAAATCAGTACAATGGCTAATAACCTGTCGCAAGAGCAAAATTAGTTGTCTGTCGCGAGGAAGGGGTGAGCGCTGATTTTCCCCCGATTCAGCCTGTGTGATGCTTCCTCTGGTCTGAGGCTGGCGATTATGGTAAAATTAAGAAAGAAATATCGAGGAGGAATCACCTGATGCGTCATCCTTATCACTTGTCAAAAACAGATAGTGTGCTGATTGTTGTCGATGTGCAGGATAAATTGCTGCATGTCATCCATGAGTGGCAAGGTATTCTTGATAATACAATAAAAATGATTAAGTTCGCCAACCTGCTCAGGGTGCCGGTAGTGGTGACCGAACAGTATCCTAAGGGATTGGGGCCGACCAATGCCGACGTTGCCGGACTGCTGACCGGGGTGACAGTTCGGGAAAAGACGGTGTTCAGTGCTTTTAAAGATGAGGGGTTTGTCGCTGATTTAAAAAATACTGGCGCCAAGACGCTGGTGCTTCTGGGGATCGAGGCTCACATCTGTGTGGCCCAAACCGCCTTGGAAGGACTGGCTCGGGGCTATAACGTTCAGATCATCTCTGACGCGGCAGGATCGCGGACGCCGTCCAACAAGGAAATCGGCCTGGCCAAGATTCGCCAAGCCGGAGGGGTCATTTCTTCGGTGGAGATCGCGCTGTATGAATGGTTGGAACGGTCTGACGGCCCGGAGTTCAAGGCGATTTTGCCGCTGATTAAATAGAGTATTTTCAGTTGTATGCGGATATATTGTTTTCAACCTAGACGAGGACTTGGCGTTCGCCAGGTTCTTTTTTATTGAACAAGACAAAAAGGTTTTTGCCGCGACAACGAATGTCTAAAAAAATGTACAATATTTAGAGGGTTTTTTTGACAGAGCGTCTAACACTTCAGAGAAAGTGAAGTAGGAGGTCTGTGGGAGAATGCAGGTACGCGATGTGATGAATACTAAAGTAGTGACGTTCAAGCCGGAAGTAACCCTGCAAAAAGCGTCAGTTATCTTTAACAATAGCCATATCCACGGAGCGCCGGTGGTTGACAAAGAGGGGAAAGTCATCGGTCTGATTACCAAGTCGCATTTGATCGAAGCGATGGCCAAAGGACTATTGGACAAGCATGTTGGCGAAGTCATGACCACCGGCGTGTTTACGTTGCCGGATTCGATTTCACTCAGTGAACTGCAGCGTGCCAATCAAATTTTTCGCTACAGCATTTTTCCGGTGGTCGACGGCGAAGGTCGACCGATCGGCATTATCAACCGTACTGATCTGGTCAAGTATCTTTCTGATAAATCCCTGTTGCTGGCTGAAGAGATAGAAGCCGTTCTGAATTCGATGTACAACGGTGTCATTGTCACCGGCGCCGACGGAATCGTGACGATGTTTAACTCTGCCGCCGAACATATCTCCGGCTTGGATGCCGAAAACGTCATCGGCAGGCTGGCAGACGATATTATCCCCAATACCGGCCTCCGGCGAGTGATGGAACGGGGCACTCCTGAACTCAACCGCCAGCAGAATATCGGCAGTTGCCAAATTTTGACCAACCGGACGCCGATTATTAAGGGCAACAAGATTGTCGGCGCGGTAGCAATTTTTCAGGATATCACCGAACTGCAGGCGGTGGCCGCCGAACTGGAGGAGGTCAAAAACCTGAAGAGCACTCTGGAATCGGCTTTGGAGAGCTTTTTCGAGAATATCGTCATAGTGGATAAAAAAGGCTATATCCAGATGATGAATCGGACGTACGGCGACTTTCTCGGCGTTGACCACCGGGAGGTGGTAGGCAAGCATGTCACCGACGTCATTGATAATACCCGCATGCACATTGTTGCCGCCACCGGCAAGGCCGAGGTGGCCGAAGTCCAGCGGATCAACAACCGCAACAGTGTGGTCACCCGCATTCCGATTGTCAAGGATGGCGAGGTGATCGGCGCGGTGGGCAAGAGTATGTTTAAGGATATTAAAGATTTAAAAATGGTGGCTCGCCAGATCAATACCCTCCAGCACCAATTGGAGTATTACCGGGAGGAATTGCGTAAAGTTCAGGGTGGGAAGTTTACCTTTGACAGCATTATCGGCAAAAGTGAAAAAATGGAGTGGCTCAAAGCCATCGCCACCCGGGCGGCCAAAGGCAATTCAACGGTGTTGATTCTGGGTGAGAGCGGCACAGGCAAGGAGCTATTTGCCCATGCCATCCACAACGGCAGCGCCCGTTGCCACGGACCGCTGATCAAGGTGAACTGCGCCGCTCTGCCGGAGAATCTGTTGGAGTCGGAACTTTTTGGCTATGACGAGGGGGCGTTTACCGGCGCGAGAAAGGGCGGCAAGCCCGGGCGGTTCGAATTGGCCAACAGCGGCACGATTTTTCTCGACGAAATCGGCGATATGACACTGGCGATGCAGGCCAAACTGCTCAGGGTGCTGCAAGAACGGGAAATCGAACGGGTGGGCGGCACCAAATCCATCAAGGTGGATGTCAGGGTAATTGCCGCAACCAATCGTGACCTGGACAAGATGATCGAGCAGGGAGAATTCCGTCAGGACTTGTATTACCGGCTCAATATCATTTCACTGCAAATTCCGCCGATGCGGGAACGCAAGGAAGACATTCCCCTCCTGGTGGCCACACTGCTGAAGAAGATCAACAACCAGACCCCTCACTGGGTGGAAAGTGTTACCGATGAAGCACTGGATTATCTTTTGGCCTATTCCTGGCCGGGCAATGTGCGCGAATTGGAGAATATTCTCGAACGGGCAGTCAACCTGATGGATGATGAGTCCTTTATCGGCCCCGAGCATCTGCCGCCAGGCCTGAAGAAGCAGCATAAAATGAAAGATAGCGATGAATCAGGGAAGGATTTAGCAGGAATAATGGGGGAAGCGGAGAAACAAGCAATCTATAGAGCCTTGGAGGCCGCCAGCGGTAACAAGAGCAAGGCAGCGCAGATTCTTGGAATCCATCGGTCAGGCTTTTACCAAAAACTGCGAAAATATGGGTTAACAGTTTGATACATCAGGGGGCGGCACCATGTGGACGGTAGTGTATATTGCAGCCAACCGTACCCAGGCTGAAACAATTAAGAATTTGCTCTGCGAGGAAAGTGTGCTTGCCAACATCAGGCCGGCAGGGATCGCCATGCTGGGTGACGGCCTGTATGAAGTCATGGTGCTGGAATCGGAGGCAGATGAGGCCCATGCTATCCTTTGCCAGTTTGCGGTCAAATAATTTACATAAGCGATAAGGAGAGTGCCAAATTTTTATGCTCAAAAAAACTAAAATTGTTTGTACTATGGGACCCAGCACAGATAAACCAGGAATTTTGGATGCGATGATTGCCAGTGGCATGGATGTCGCACGTTTCAACTTTTCCCACGGTACCCATGAAGAGCAGGCCGAGCGTATCGCCAAAGTCCGCGAGGCGGCATCCAAAGCGAAGATCCCGGTGGCGTTGATGCTTGACACCAAAGGGCCGGAGATGCGTCTTGGTTTGGTTGCCGGCAAGGTGCCGCTGACCAAGGGACAAAAATTCGTTCTGACAGCCCGCGAGCTGGAAGGCAACAGTGAAATCGCGTCAGTCAACCACAAGGAGTTGCCCCTCGAAGTGGCCGCCGGGAATAAAATTTTGCTGGCCGACGGCATGATCACTTTGCGGGTGGAAGCCGTGGAAGGCGAAGATATTATCACCACCGTCATTAACAGCGGCGAAATCAGCAGCCGTAAACGGGTAGCGGTGCCGGGCATCGTCCTCAACCTGCCCCCGCTGTCCGAACAAGATGTGGCTGACATTCTTTTTGGCGTCAAGCAGGACATGGATAGCGTGGCCGCATCCTTTATCCAGCGGGCGGCTGATGTGTTGTCCATCCGTAAAGTTCTTGAAGAAGCCGGCGGCGGCGATATTGAAATTATCGCCAAGATCGAGAATGCCGCAGGGGTCAACAATATCGACGAGATCCTTAAGGTGGTCGATGGTATCATGGTTGGCCGCGGCGACCTTGGTGTGGAAATTCCCACCGAGGAAGTCCCGCTGGTGCAAAAGATGCTGATCGCAAAGTGCAATCAGGCAGGAAAACCGGTAATTACCGCGACCCAGATGCTGGAGTCGATGATCAATAATCCCCGTCCCACCCGGGCTGAGGCCAGCGATATCGCCAATGCTATTTTTGACGGCAGCGACGCTGTTATGCTCAGCGGCGAGTCGGCTGCCGGCCAGTACCCAGTGGAAGCGGTGCAGATGATGGCCAAAATCGCCAGCCGCACCGACGAGGGACTGGACTATAATAATATTTTGCTGGCCAAGGGACTTGTCGCCCAGCGCACCACTACCGGCGCTGTCAGCCACGCCACCGTGCAGGTGGCTCATGAACTTAACGCGGCAGCCATTATCACTTCCACCGAGACGGGTTATACCGCCCGAATGGTTTCTCAGTTCCGGCCCCGGGCTGCCATTGTTGCGGTTACACCGCGGGAAAAAGCCGCCCGCCGTATGCAGTTGCTCTGGGGGGTTCACCCGGTGGTGGGAGTTTCGTCGAAGGACTCGGATACGATGGTGAGCAACGCGATAAAAGGGGCTCTTGACAGCGGTATTGTCAAAGAGGGCGACCTGGTTGTGGTAACTGCCGGGGTACCGCTAGGCACAACAGGGACAACCAACATGATCCAAGTGCATGTCGTGGGCAATATCCTGCTCAAAGGCACCGGCGTCGGCCAGAAGGTGGCCACTGGCAAGGTCTGTGTGGCCCAGTCGATCAAAGATGTTCAGACTAAGTTCCAGCCTGGCGATATTTTGGTTATTGAAAGTGTGGATGAAGAATCGGCCGCCTATGCCGCCAAGGCATCGGCCATTATAACCGAGGAAGGCGGACTGACTTCTCATGCCGCCATTGTCGGGGTGAGCTACAGTTTGCCGGTAATCGTCGGGGTGGACGGTGCTACCGACCGCCTGACTGACGGCATGATCATCACGGTGGACGCCGCCCGCGGCGTAATCTACCAGGGGCAGATTAACGCGAAATAATCCAGGTTAGGAGTGGGCCTATGTCGGGATGGATGGCAGCTGCTCTGCTTTTGCTGGCAGGGCTGGTGGCAATACTCTATGTCAGGCTTTCCTCCCGTACCCTCCAGCGGCGGCATGACCGGCTGAGCGATCGACTCAGCCGTATGCAGCGGGGGCGTGTTAATCCTGCACAGGCCGTTGAATTGCTGGGACAGATTTATGACTTGATCCATGCCGGCATTGTTGAGCACAATCCCCCTGTTGCCTATCAGGCCATCGACTTGCTGAAAACGGCTTTCGGTGCAGCCATCATTCGCCCGGACGAGCCGCCTTATCTTACTGCGGTGATTATTCAGGCGCTGCGGGCCAAAGAGCTGGATGCGGCTACAGCCGCACTGGACGCTTACCGGCAGATGATGCGTCACCTGTCGCCGGTCGGTATGGCGGTTGCTATGGAGCAGCTGGGATTTGTCGCCGCGGTGGCCCAGCGGGATAAGCAAAGTTTTTTAGCCGCCAAGGCGGCGGATATTGTTTTCGGTGTCCTGGAGCGGCCGGAGGGGATCAATGACCCGGCCATCATTGCCGCAGCATTGCGTACCTTGCGGTTGATCGGCGTCCTCGCCCTCCGTCGCCGTGACAACGATTTGCTGCGCGAACTGGCCAACCGGATGGCAGGCGTCTTGTCAGCCAGCCCGGAACAGGTGGGCATGTCGGGGGAGTTTATCGCTTTGGCGGCCCAATGGCTGCATCGCATTGTTAAACTGGACGATCCGGTGATGTTTGCCGTCCTGACCGAGATGATTTTGGTTTTGACGGAAAAGAATAGAATGGCTGCCAGCGATTTGTTGCTGTTGATCAAAGAATGGCAAAATCTCGCCGGAACCTCCTGCCTCAACCCCCATAGTGTTTTGGCGGAGGGAATATTGGAGTTTACACTGAAACTGGCATTGGAATCGGAACGGCTAAAGGTTTGGGAACAGACCGTCATCGGCGCCGGTCAGGTTGCCCGGTTGTCTATTTTGCGCCATGGAGTGAAGGCTGCCCTGCCGCGAATTTTGCCGCTATTTTCTATGGGGCGGGAGCTGCTGGCGCTGGAATTGAAATTCGGCAGCGCCGAGAACGCTGATTCTTTCCGGCAGCAGGCGCTGCATCATGTGGTTCGGGAATGTGTGGGTATGGCCGAGTTTGCTGCCAGGCAGGATCTGATCAGTACTGCCGGCGACGTGATCGCCGACATCTGCCGGTATTGGACCGAGCATAGCATTTACGCCAGTCCCAAAGCTATCAAACGTTTCTGCCAGTTGCTGCTGGCCTACTGGACGAGAACCAGCCGGCAGGCGAAGAAAATCGCGATAAACAGCGAACTGGCTGAGCCGGTACTGCTTAGTGAGCTGGACAAGCAAAGGTTGGGATTCATGATATGAACTACTTTCAGGAACTGGCTGCAAGGTATGACGCTTGGTTCGCCACCCCGCACGGAAAGTACGTCTATCGCTATGAACGCGAAATTATATTAGAGCTTCTGGATATTACGCCGGGAATCTATACTCTGGACATCGGCTGCGGGACTGGAATTTATACAAATGAGCTTTGCGAGGCAGGCGCACGCGTGGTCGGGGTGGATATTTCCCCGGAAATGCTGGATATCGCTGCCGAAAATAATAAACAGCATGGCGACAATGTGAGCTTTTCTGTCGCCGATGCCGCTGAGTTGCCATATGACGACAACAGCTTCGATTTGGTGACCAGCATCTCGGCAATGGAGTTTTACGAGAAGCCGCGCGAGAGCCTGCAGGAGATGTACCGTGTGCTTAAACCCGGTGGTCATATGGTGGTGGCTACCCTCAACAGTCTCAGTATCTGGTCGCTTCAGCGCCGCCTCAAGTCGATGCTGAAACGGACGATTTTCACTCCTGCTAAATTTTACAGCATTTCCGATATCCGAACCTTTCTCACGCCCCATCCGATCACGCGGTGGCATGGCTGCATCTTTGTGCCGCCGTTCGCGCCGCAGGCTTTGATCGATAGCCCGGACGCCATTGAACGCTGGGGCCAGCGCAATATCCCGGCCCTGGGTACCTTCATTGCCGCCAGGGTGGATAAATAGCAGGAAAACCCCGGAACCTGATCAGGTTCCGGGGTTTGTTGTTTGTTTGCGCTGAACTGGATAGGTGCCGCTTAGCAGGGCGGAGAGGAGGGGAAGAAAGCGGGAGGTGGTCTCCAGCAGTGCTCCAAAGCAAAGACTGGCGGCAATGGTAGTTACGTAAAATAAGAGGACCACCGGCACGGTCATCGTCAGATCGAAGTATGCGAGCTGATCGATCAGGTAATACATGATCAGGGGATGAACCAGATAGACCGGATAAGAGTAGCGGGACAGGCTGCCGAGCAGCAAGGCGGCGGCGCCGGTCGGTTCCCGCCGGGTAAAACGGGCCACTAAAAAGAGGGTAGCCGCCAGGGTATACAGGACACCGATGGGACTGAGCTGGTGAATGGTATCGACAGCCTGGACCGGGACGTAGTCGGCGAAGAAAAGCAGCCAGTAATAGCAACCTAACATCCCGCCGAGGGTGAGGATAAAGAAGTAATTTACCCCTTGACGGTGCCTGTCGACGAAATCGATAAGGTCGGAAAAGCGCAGGGCGCATACTCCGCCGAAGAGAAAGATGAAGAGGTAGTGGAGGGGCAGGTAACTCAGACGGTGCTGCAGGGCCAACCGGAGATAGTAGTTGTCTGTTGCCGGGTGGATGTGGTAGCTGGAATAGTAGTTGAAGGCAATCTGCAAGATGAGCAGGAGGGTCAGCCCTTGGACCGGTTTTTCCAGCAGGCGGGGCAGCATGGCCCGCCATAGCGGCATCAGAAGGTAAAACCAGAGCAGGATAACGAGAAAGTAGAGTTGGTAGGAGGCTAAGCCAAAGAGGAAGTGCTCGTATATGTAAGGGGGCGACCACTGCCACCAGTCGTCGGTCAGCCAGCTCTGGCGGGCCATGTAAAGAAGGGACCAGACCAGATAGGGGATAAGGACGGTGCGGGCCCGCCGCACGAAATACCGGCCATAGTCCAGCGGATTGTCCGGAGGATATTGTCGGAAGAGACCGAAGGCTGAGACGAAGAAGAAGATGGGGACAGTGAAACGGGTGAAAATTTCCAGAGCGGCAAAAAGATGAATGTTGACCTCCGGATTGGTAAGCGAATAAGCGCCGGTGTGGATGCCCACCACTCCCAGCATGGCCAGGCCGCGGATATGTTCGATGGCTGTAATTCGTTTGGTCATGGCTTTTCCTCCAGGGACGGCTGGTTTGCCGCAGCGCTCCGGTTGGTGAGGTAGACTCCGGCAATGACCATGACACCGCCGGCGGCAGTGAGGGCGGTTGCCGCTTCATGCAGAAGCAGAATGCCGGTGACGGCGGCAAAAAGCGGGTTGAAATAGGCAAAGGCAGCGGTGCGGACAGCGCCGATTTTTTCGACGCCGCTATACCAGACATAGTAGGAGTAAATCGAGCAGAGCAGGGCCAGATATAAGGCGCTGACTACTGTTGGCCAGGTTATGGCCGGGAGTTGGGCGCTGAGGGACAGCGGGGTGAGGGGACTGGCGATGAAGGCGAACGGCAGCAACATCACCGTTCCGAAAATATGAATATAGGCCATGGCCACAAACGGCCGGTATTTTTTGAGGATGGTCTTGCCGTACAGGGTGAAGCCGGCCCAGACAATGGCGTTGATCAGCAGCATAAAATCCCCGGTCAGAGTCTGGGACTGGAAGATGCCGACTAATTGGCCGTTAGTGATGATGAGGCTGACTCCGGCGAAGGCGACTAAAATACCGGCTGCGCCGATCGGCGACACCCTTTCCCAGCCGAGAACGGCTCCCATGAGGGCGGCGCACAGGGGGCTGGTGGCGATGATCAGGGCGGCGTGAATGGTGGTGGTGTAAAGCAGGCCGGTATATTGGATATAAAAATAGGAAGTGATGGCGAGAAAGCCCAGCAGAAAGAAGCGGGGGATGTCGCCGCGGTCAATGGTATTGTTTTCCCGCATGAAGAGCAGTATACCGGCGAACACCGCCGAGGCGATGATGAAACGCAGGGTGACCAGGTTCAGGGGGGCGAGTTCGTGCATGCCGATTTTGGCGGCGGCGAATGAGGTTCCCCAGAGGAATGACACACAGAGCAGGGCCGAATATATCGGCAAATTGGTTTTGTTCATGGTGGCCTCCGTAGCTTGGTGGATGTTGCCAGCCCTTCGTGCTATACTAGATTTTAGACGAAGAATGCAGTGTAAGGAGAGATACGATGAGCGAGATTGGCATCGGCCAGCCGGCCCCGGATTTTTCCCTGCCGGCCACCGGCGGAAGTATGGTCACATTAAGCGAGTACCGTGGCCGTAAGGTCATCCTGTTTTTTTATTCCAAGGATAATACCGCAGGCTGTACGAACGAGGTTCGCGAGTTTGGCGACATTTACCCGGAGATTGCCGCCACCGGAGTGGTGGTTTTCGGAATCAGCCGGGACAGTCTGGTCTCCCACGAAAAATTCAGCGCCAAACTCCAATTGCCGTATCAGCTTTTGAGTGACGCCAACGGCAGTGTGTGCCGGCTGTACGGCGTGCTGAAAGAAAAGAATATGTACGGCAAAAAGGTGATCGGAGTCGAACGATCCACCTTTATTATCGATGCCGACGGGCAGGTTGCCGCGGCATTCCGCAAGGTCAAGGCGGCGGGGCACGCTCAGCAGGTGCTGGCGGCACTGGGGTCTTGAGTCCGGCCAGAAGTATATTATTTTCCCTGTCAGTGTCGTCTTTTCCTGCTGAAAAGGGTCTGTCGATGGCAGGATTGTCGACTGTGCGGCTGGAAGTAATTTGATAATCAAAATGCGAAAGGGAGATGTTTATGGGTCCAGTCGGATTGATTAACGGTAAAATCATTGGCCTGGATGAACAGGTAATTGAGCTGGAGGACCGGGGCTATCAGTTTGGCGACGGGGTGTATGAGGTGACCCGGGTTTATAACGGCCGCTGCTTCGCCTTTACGCTTCATATGGACAGATTGTACCGGTCGCTGCGCGAATTGAAGATTCCGGCGACCTACACTGTCGACGAACTGGCCGAATTTCACGAGCAGTTGATCAAAGAGAGCGGCCTGGAAGAGGCGGCCATTTATTTGCAGATCACTCGCGGCGTGGCGCCACGGGCGCACGGGTTCCCGGACAGCGTCGTTCCCCGTCTGACAATGACCATCCGTCCGGTCAGCGGCAACCAGGCGCTGCGCGATACCGGCGCCACCGGCATATTTGTTCCTGATGTGCGCTGGATGCGCTGTGACATCAAATCGATCAACCTGCTGGGCAACCTGCTGGCCAAACAGGCGGCTAAAGACGCAGGAGTCTATGAAGGAATCCAGGTGCGGGACGGCATTGTCACCGAAGGCTCGAGCAGCAATTTCTTTGTGGTCAAAGACGGCATCCTCTGGACCCATCCCCTCAGCAACCTGATTCTCCAAGGGATTACCCGGACGGTTATTGTCGAGAAGTTGGTCCCTGAGCTCGGCTTGACTTTGGTAGAAAAAGCGTTCGACGTCGACTTTGTGAAAAAGTCCGACGAGGCCTTTGTAACTGGTACGACGACCGAAATTATGCCTTTTATCCGGCTGGACGGTGCGCCGGTGGGAGACGGCAAGGTGGGGCCGGTAGCCCGCAAGCTCTACGATACGCTGAAGGTAGCCGTGGCCAACGCGTGCGGCACAAAATAAGATAACAGATGGGAAAACGGCAGGCATGTTGCCTGCCGTTTTTTTCTGCCTCGGATGGTGGTAAGATGGCGGTTTTTTCGGAAGAGAATCCGTCCATCGGCCCTGAGTCGAGGCCCAGCTCCTGGGAGGCGAAGGCCAAAGATCAACTCCTGCAGACGAGAAAAAACCCTCACTAAGGTTGAGGGCTTTTGGCGGCTGGTCTGGCGGAAGGGGGCGGGCGTCGGTTCGCGATTTTTATTTCATAGGTCTGGTCGGCGTCGGGCAGCGGGAATGCCGGCAGTCTGATCAAGGAAAAGCCGGCAGCCTCAAAAGGAGAGTAGAGTCTTTGAAAGGTTTCCTGGGAGGAGGTTTTTCTGCCGTAGAGATCAGGCAGGACCTCTAAGTAGAGACCGTCGGGCTTTTCTCTGATACACAGTGTCTCATAAACGACGGTGACCGGGGTTCCGATGCCGATCATTTGATAGAGCTCCCGGGCGTCGGCATCGTGCATCCGAATGCAGCCGCCGGAAACGGCGTAGCCTAGGGACCAGTCGCTGTTGGTACCATGGATGCCATAGGTTGGACTAAACTCCATCCAGCGGGTGCCCAGTGGGTTGTCCGGTCCAGACGGGACAGGTGTCCTGTCGGTGAACTTGGCGCCGGGATACCAGGTCGGGTTTTCGATTTTTGCAAAGATGGTAAAGTTTCCGGTGGGGGTCTGCTCATAAGGTGTGCCTACCGCGATGTCGTATTTTTTGATTGCCTGTCCTTTGTCGACGACGATGAGAAGGTATTCAGGGATGTTGATCCGGATTTCCGGACTGGCGGCAGCGATGGTAAGGAGGTTGAAGCAAATAAGTAGCAGGCAAAGGACGATCCGCAAGCCCTCACTCCTTTCCTTGCGGGACGGCAGCCTTATGTGGCGTTATTATTATCAGGCGGCATAGCGGCTTAGATACCAAGCAATATCTGGCTATGGGGAGCAAGGGGCGAAATGCGAAACAGGCTGGCAAGAAAGGCCAGCCTGGAAATGCTCTGATATGCAGGTTTTCGCTTTTCCGATCGAAAGTTATGGTTCTTCCTTGTCGCTCAGAGTTATCGCAATCTAACGCCAATGAACTCTCCGTCGGTAAAGGGGGAGTTCTCCATCAACTGGGGCGGCAATATATCGAAATGCCGGAAAAACTTTTTGGCGCCGATATAGGCACCTTTGGCTGCATATCGAACTGGAAAGGCGTTGGTTTCCTGCGACTCTAGCGGAAGTATGCCGAGGGCCCGCTTGTCGCTGTCATAACCCAACATGCAGAAATACTTGTTTCCCAGCAACTCGGAGGCCCTTTTGTTGAAAACGATACGACCGTTCGGTTTAATCGCCACCATTGGGTCATCCTTTCGCGGGGACCGCGCTTTGTGCGGTTTAAATAAAGAAAACGAAAAATCCACCTGTTTTCACTCCTTTTGCTCAATTCTAGTAAAAGTATGTGCGGATTGCACAAAATATAATCAGTTTCTGCCAAATTTTTTCGAAAAGATTTAAAGGCCTTTATTGCGTCCGTGCTTATCAGGATAAGCTGCTTTCATGATATAATGAGAACAAGACAAAACAAGGAGGAATATGGCGTGAATAATGCTTGGCTGATGATTGTCGGGGTAATGGTGGTCGGCAGTATTCTGAAATACTTTTTTGCCAACCCGTTTATCATGCTGATTATTAATCTGGCGGTCTTGGCTGCTGGGTACGTGATATTGCGCCGCTATCCTTATGTGGATATGAAACGGAGCATGACCTTTCTCGGCGGTCTGACTGCCATTGTTATTCTGGTGGAATTCGGAGTCGTTAATGGCCTTGTCGCCAATATCGGCATGCTGGCCCTGCTGGCCTGGATGTTCTTTGGTCCGGGGCGCGGCCCTGGAAGACCCTCAAGACCCCGCCATCAGTGGCATAAATAAGGAGGCGGAACCATGGAACCCACCCGTCACAGGGTAGTGGCCCGTACCGCCTTGCTGCTAGCCCTTACTCTGCTTTTTCAATCGCTGCGGTTCATTATCCCAGTTCCACCTTTTTTCAGTACTTGGATTATCGGGAGTCTGGTCAACGCCTGTTTGCTTGTCGCCCTGGAAACCACCGGTCTTTACCCGGCGGTCGTGATCGCGGTGACGGCGCCAGTGGTGGCTTATTTGCAGATGTTACTGCCATTGCCGGTTTTTGTGGTGCCGGTGGCGCTAGCCAATATTCTTTATGTCAGCCTGTTTAAGACCGGTCTGGCCTGGGGACGTTGGCAGGGGATCACGTTGGCGGCACTGGGGAAGACGATTTTTCTGTATTGTGCTTTTGCCTGGCTGCTGACTTTGATCCATATCGATAGCAAGCTGGCTAACGGGCTGCTGTTCGTCATGAGCTGGCCCCAACTGGTGACCACTGTAGCCGGGGGCGTACTGGCCACCATGATCGTGAAACGACTCAGACCGTGGCTCGACAGATAAGATGGCGGAAGACTTGGCGAAAGCCAAGTCTTTTTCTATGGAGCGGCGGCCTGCGAATTAGGGGTAGGTGCTTTGTTATAGATCTATCATTTGTCATAAATATGGGTTAATTTCGATAATTCTGTGAATTTTATAAATTAATATAGGAAATAGGAAGTTGCTGTCGAATTGAAAATAAAATAAGTATGAAGGGCGTGGTTTTCGCCTTGCCGGACGTGGATTGACAATGTGTGTAGATAGGCTACCTATTGTTGCGGGGAAATAAAATGGGAGCGAACGGCACCAGGACGGATCGCATATGAGGTGCATATGCAGGGTGCTTTGCTGTTCTTGTTTTTGTGATGCATGGAAGGGTATAGCCCAGACTTGTGTTTTTCCGGTGAAAGTTTTCCGGGCATACCGATAACCACTCTTGCACGACAATAATTTATAAGGGAAGTGATGGCAGTGGCGATCCTCCACAACCAGAAAGTAACAGTCAAGATTCTTTGCATTTTAGCTGTTTTATTGTTCTTTACCCTTGTTGTCGGCGGTGTGGGTCTCTACTCAACGCAAAAAAACGCCAAAATTACCGAGGATATTTATAGTGGCGGGATTCTGCCTGTCGAGTATATGGATGAAGTCCGCCTGATCAGCAAAGATAGCGAAGGCAAGTTGCTAGAGCTGATTCAGCTGTCCGACCCGGTTAAGCAGCAGGCCATCATCCAGGCAATCGACGCGAATACGAAAAGAATTAATGAATTGCAGGAAAGGTATCAGGCTGTTGAGTTAAGTCCCTTCCAAAAGCAGCAGTTTGCCGAACTGCAGAAAGAACTGCCGGCCTATCGTCAGGCCCGCAGCGACATCATTAAAATGGCTACAACAGGCAAACAAAAAGAAGCTTTCGAGCTGTTTGAGGCCAGTAAGTCGGTGTTTGCCAAATCGCTGTCCATCCGCTCTGAACTGGCCCAATTTAACATAAAAAATAGTGAGGAGTTGCATCGTCAAGGCGTTGCTGTTGCTTCAACCGCCAGTAAAACGGTTATCGGGGTGACGATTTTCGCCCTCTTGCTATCCGGTGCGCTTGGACTGATGCTTGCTAAGGCTATTTCCATTCCCCTCGGGAGGATGGTTGCCGCGGTCGAAACGGTGGCCAACGGTGATGTGCAGGAAAAACCGCGGTCATTCGTATCGCGGGATGAAATGGGGCAGCTTGCCGACGCGATCGTAAAAATGCGCAGCCAGCTGCGACAATTGGTGATGACGATTGCTCAGTCCGGCGAGCAGCTGGCTGCTTCCTCCGAGGAACTGACAGCGACGTCCGAGCAGTCAGCCCAGGCTGCCAATCAGGTGGCGATCGCAATCAGCGAGATCGCCAGCGGCTCGGAAAACCAAGTGAAGGCCGCGAATGGTGCTACGGCGGTGATCGAAAATATGTCGGCAAGCATCGAGCAGGTGGCGGCAAGCATCACTGATGTGACCCATATGGCGGAAGCGACGGCAGGAAACGCTGCCCGCGGCGTTGACGCGGTGAATCAGGCTGTAAGCCAGATCGCCAGTATCGAAAGTACTGTGGTGAGCTCGGCCCGGGTTGTGGAGAAGTTGGGCGAGCGCTCTAAAGATATCGGCCAGATCATCGAAACGATCTCCGGCATTGCCGGACAGACCAATCTTTTGGCGCTCAACGCCGCGATCGAGGCTGCGCGGGCGGGGGAACAAGGCCGTGGTTTTGCGGTGGTCGCCGAGGAAGTCCGCAAATTGGCCGAACAGTCCGAAGTAGCGGCAAAGCAAATAGCAACTTTGCTTGATGAGACTCGCCTGGACACTGCCAGTGCGGTGTCTGCGATGAAGCGGGGAACCGAGGAAGTCAAAATCGGAACCCGTGTCGTTGGCAGCGCCGGTCAGGCCTTTCAGGATATCGTGGCGGCGATCGACCAGATGGCGGTACAGGTCAAGGAGGTGGCGGCCGCCATCCAGCATATGGCTGCCGATAGCCAGCGAGTCGTCGGCATGATGCAGGATATCGACAAAGTGACGAAAGACAACGCGGCCCAGACCCAGACAGTATCGGCGACGACGCAGGAGCAATCAGCGGCGGTGGAAGAAATAGCGTCTAGCAGCCAGGGGTTGGCGAAGCTGGCGGCCGATCTGCAGCATGTCATCGGCAAGTTTCGAACTTGATGAAGTGATCATTTGGGGCGATTATTTTTTCAAAAGACAAGTGAAGAGTGTAACAGTCGAAAGGGCTCCCGGAGTTTCCGGGAGCCCTGTTTATCGTGGCATTTAGTTTATTCTTTTTTCGGCAGCCAGCACTGCAGTCCGGCCGGGTTGAAACAGGCATTGCAGGAAACGCAAGTAGCTTTCGCCTGTCCGGAAAGGAGCCGGGTGACAAGGTCGGGCTCTTTGACCAGAGGCCGGGAGAGAGACACCATGTCGGCCACGCCGCTGGACACGACATCTTCCATGACGGCGAGGGAGCGAAGCCCACCTACCAGAATGATTGGGATGTTTGTCGCGGCTTTGATGGTTTTGGCGGCTTCGGAAAAATAGGCTTCCTGCTCTGGGTGGAGTACGGCCGGCCGCGACATGACGCCACGGTTTTCCCGGATGCCGCCGCTGACTTCGATGGCGGCCACACCCCACTTTTCCAGGGATTTGGCAGTATGGACGACGTCATCCAGTGATAAATAGCCGGTACTGGTCGGCCCGTCGGTGGAATTGAGTTTGGCTAACACCGGATAATCGTCGCCGACCAAGCTGCGGCCGCGGGTGATAATTTCCCGGAGGATGCGGGTACGATTTTCGATACTGCCGCCCCAAATGTCACTGCGCCGGTTGGTATGGGGCGAGATGAATTGGGCCAAACCGTAACCGTGGGCGATATGGAGTTGGATGCCGTCACAGCCGGCTGCTTTGACCCGGCCCATGGCTGCAGCGAAGGCGTCGATCATTTGCCAGATTTCGTCTTCTGTCATTTCCCGGGGAACCACCTTGATGCTTGTGTCCTCCACTGCTGACGGGGCGATAGGGACAAAGCTGAAGTCTGGCGTCACCTGCCGGCCGGCGTGGGAAATCTGGACAACCAGCGCGGCCCCGGCGGCGTGAACGATGTCAGTCAGCCGGTGATAACCGGGAATAAATTTGTCGTCATAAATGGCATTTTGGTTGATGCTGGCTTTGCCCAGGGGATGCTGGACATATGAATGGGCGGTGATGATCAGGCCGAGGTTGTTTTCGGCGAGGGACTGGTAAAGAGCGAGCTCTTTGTCAGAAATGCGTCCATCCGGCTCGCCGTAGAAATCCTGGGTCGCTGAACGGACAAAGCGGTTTTTGACTTTCAGTTTGCCGAGGGTAATGGGCTGGTTTAAGACACTCATGACGACCTCCTTATATTCCAAGGGCGGCGAGATGCATCCTGTTTTGAATCAATTGATAGGAAGGCAACGGCGAGGAAGGCTAGTTGCTCAGCAGTCTGGCCAGTACGGGGCCATGCTGACGCAGCCAGGCGCGGTGCTGCTTGTAGTCAGGCACAGACTGGCTCACCAGCAGCCAAAAAGTAGCGGAGTGATTGGGCACTTTAATATGGCAAAGCTCATGGACCACCAGGTAGTCTACCGTCTCCGGCGGCGCCATGATGATTCGCCAGTTGTAATTCACATTTCCACGGGTAGAGGCGCTGCCCCAGCGCGTTTTTTGGTCTCTGATGCTGAGGCGATGCGGGCGGACGCCGATTTCACGTGCCCAGTAGGCGGTTCTTTCGGTCAGCAGCTGGCTGGCGGAGCGGATATACCATTTGCGCAAGGCATCTGCCACCAGGTCGGCTTTGTCATCGGGCGAAGTCGCCGGCAGATAGACTGCCAACCGCTCATCCTCCAACACAACCTTGGCGCGTCTGGCGGGTGAAGGCAGCACGGCAAGCCGGCGGATAAGGCCGAGATAAAGAAGGGGAGCGTCATCGGCCAGCGAGGCGTTTAGGGGACTGGCGGCGACTACGGCCAACCGGGCCAGTTGGGCGGCGATCCAGGTTGTCCGCTTGTGAAGCAGCAGTTCGATTTCCTTTTGGGAAAGTCCGGTAGGCGCCACCACTTCGATGGCGGCAGGAGGCACGATGCGAATTCGGACTGAACGGCGACGGTTGCTATACTCGATATGGAATGTCAAATCCATATGATTGATGGTGATGTTTGGCATAAAGAGTCCCTCTGTTCACGGTTATGGCAGGAAGCTGCCAGGAGCAATTTGTCCTGGACGAAGTTTTCGCTTTTGGCCAAAATAAATCCTGCAACCCCCGATCCGGTTTCGCTTTTAGCGACAAACCTTTCGACCAGGTCGTACCCGCTATGGTTAGGCGGGTGATTGCAGGTTACTGATAGTATTGCCCATCAGCACACTGTTCAAACAGTCTGCATCCGGCAATCGTCTGCTTGATTGAAGCAGCTTTGGGCAGCGAGGACTAAGTTGGAAAAATAAAAGCAGGGGAGCATTCCCCTGCCAGGCATTATTCTTCTTTGCGAACAAGGCGCCGCAAGTTTAATGAAATAGAGGTGCGAATCAGGTTGCCGTTTTCGTCAAATTCCTTTACGATCACCCTCGCAGCCTGAGCGGGGTCCACCGCGATACCATCTGCATCGCAGTAACTGGTTTCCGTTGTTATTGCCACTCGCGAATGATGCGAATTTGCTGTTTCCATATCTTGGGGTCAACACCTTTCAAATGCGTGCCAATAAATCACTAAAGATATTCGCATTATTTATATTTTATCGACATTTATCGACAATTACTACAGGACAAAGGTCCTATTAAGATGGGACTAACGGCTTAATTCAAGCCTGGAGGAGTATTTGTCATAACGGTGCCAAGTTTCATGTAGAATTATGTAAAAAATATTAGTCGGGCTTCTACGTAGTTTCGACAGGATAAGCAAGTGGGGAATTCTATAATATGGTTAAAAGTTACATATATAAACAGCAATCTTCCGACAACAGAGCTTTCAGTCAGTATGACCGATATCATGTTCCCGATTCGTGTTTATTGAAAGATTGATAGTGAACGGAGAGGAAAATATGGTTAATGCGTGGCTTTTTTTGGTAGCTGTTTTGTCGCTTGTGATTATCGGATGGTTTGTGCATAGCGCCGTTTTTCCTCGACGAAACCGGCTAATCAGAGTTATTCAGCATATTGACATACGCTCACCTCGCCTCCCCTAGCCAATATGGGTCTTAGATAGTCCAGACGAGCTTAAGGGAGTTGGGCAAGGTGTTTTTGTCAATAAGACACGAATGCGGCGGACTTGCCCATCTGGTGGGTAAAATACTGGTGAACGGCTGGAATCTTTACTGCTGCAATCGATGCGGTGAAGCTTATTGTAAATGGGTAACCAAAGAGATGACAGAGCGCCAAAAGATGTTGTGGGAAGAATGTTCCTGATCCATGAGGGACACTGTTGGCCAATATGTTGTTATTCTAGCATGAGAATAGAGGAGGACACATGAAAGCGCTGGTTATTGATGATTCCAGATTGTCCCGAGTAATGATTGCAAAAGAATTGGCGCAATTCGGCTTCCAAGAGATTGTTGAAGCGGAAGACGGCATTGTTGCACTGGAAAAGATAGATTTAGGACGCTATGATCTGATAACCCTTGATCTTGTTATGCCGCGAAAAGGCGGAATTGAGGTACTGAAGTATATAAGATGCAAGAACCCTGAAACTCCGGTGATTATTTGTACAAGCAGCAATTATAGTGAATTTGAACAGGAAATAGGCGATGTATGGTGTATCAAAAAACCTTTTTCTTCCGACGAATTGTTGCAGGTGCTTGCCAAACAAGGGCTGGGCAGTAAAGTGATAGCGTGATAGCCTTGAACTGATATCTAAAGGGCGGTTTTGCGGGTGCAGGGATAGCAACCCGCTTTTCTTATGACCGGAATGTTTTCTGCAAAGACGACAATCATTGCAACTATACTTAATTGCCAGATTTTAAACTTGACAAGCGAAGGCGATTTGAGTAATATATTATATGTCACCATTACCCGATGCTTGAGTTGTGCACTGCACAGACATGGCAAAAGGGAGGGTGCAAAACTCAATATTTTTGTTGTATATGCCGAAGTGGCGGAATTGGCAGACGCACCTGACTCAAAATCAGACGTGTTTACGCACGTGCCGGTTCGAGTCCGGCCTTCGGCACCAAACAAAACAAGGGCTTGCAGAAATGCAGGTCCTTTTGTTATGTGAAGTATCTCGTGGTTGATAAAATTAGCGCCAATAGGGGCAATCATACATCAGCATATAAAAGGTTAAGCAAGCCTATGTGGCTTGCTTTTTTGGTGGCCCATTCAGTGTCTGGACATCATGCCCCATTTTCCGGCAACGATCCGATGGTCAACCCTAGCTGTAATTAAGTATGCCATATGCGAGTATTCTGAGGGTAATCCCTGGCTTTGTCGGGAATAACCGTGACTACTGGTGTCAACTGGTGAGGCTCATCAATATTATGGAGTATATCAACTGAGTAAGGAGATGAGTCTATTGAATAAGCACATTCGTTTACTTGTCTGCGGTTTTTTATTCTGTTGCATGGCCATCGGCTTAACAGGTTCTGTGATGGCCGCTCCAAGCCTGCAGTGGCAAAGTGAACGTGTGTACTACGATTCCACTGGTAGCATTGTCATTGAGGGGTATTTTTACAACAATGGATCCCGTACCGTGACCTGGGTTAACTGGTTTGAAGTCAATGTATACTTTCGGCAAAATAACACCAATTGGTGGCGACAGGCCAGCGCCACCTTTGGAGGGCAGGATCTTCGCCTTGATCCTGGAGAGAGTCGGCGCTGGACATTCCGGATCACTAATGTCGATCGCGCCTATTTTGATTACTGGGATGTCAAGTGGAATGTAAATTACCAATACGAATAAAAAAACGGTCTATCTAGAAAAGAACCCCGGGATAACCGGGGGCTTTTACTACCTGTTTACGATCAAGCTCCCTCGTTCCTCCGCTGGCGGGGCTACGAACAAGGGAGAGCGAATAGGGGGCGAAAAAGAAAAAAGTGGCAAAAGCCACCTATTTCTCAAACTTTGCATTGCGGGGAGTGGTTCCAGTTTTCGCGCCTTTTTGTTCCTTGGATTTTTGTTTTGCTTGATCTTCTTTACCCATTAGATTTCACCCCCGTCAGCTGGATCTATTTCTTCTAAACGAACACTAGTCTGGTATCTTAAGGGAAAGGTAGCGGCTAGATCAAAATAGGCATCGGCGTAACTTGCCCCCGAGATAAAATTCTCGGTTTCATGACCGTTAATAAAGACGCGATAAGTTGGCATAGACACCATCCTTTCATTTTAGTTTGACAAGGAAGAAGCTTGTCGATCCCAAGCATTTTTTGGTGGCTGGCGGATAAAAACAAAAATGCCCCGAAAGCAAAGGCTTATGGGGCATTTTTGTTTGAGAGCGAGCAAGACGCCCCCAAGGCTGCTTTTACGCTGGGGCTAAACCGCCCAGATCCTCGCAACAATCAGTGCAGATCCTGTTGCTGGGTTGGCCGGAATAAAGCACTGAATTTTACAATATACCAGTGATGGTGTGGATGGTAATCGCCACAAATACCATCGCTGTTTTAATGATTGTCATTACAAATATGTCGCCATAGGAGTCTTTATGGGTAAGTCCGCAAACAGCAAGAAGGGTGATGACTGCCCCGTTATGTGGCAGGGTATCCATGCCACCGGACGCCATGGATGCAACTCGATGAAGAATGTCAGGCGACATACCGATGGAGTTGGCCCAGACCATCCAATCTTTTGCCATCAGATCTAATGCAATCGACATGCCGCCGGAAGCGGAGCCGGTTATACCTGCTAAAACATTTACGGTCACAGCTTCAGAAACCAGAGGCGATCCTCCAATTTTAATGCTCATGAGAGCAGAAGAAATGGAGTGAAACCCGGGGAGGGCGGCAATGACATTGCCATAACCCACTTCAGAGGCGGTATTCATGATGGCCAGCAAAGATCCGATAGCTCCCGCATTCAGCGTTTTGGACAGGCCGCCTTTTGGCAGGCGATTGAATCCAAGACCGATTGCTAGTAAAATGCCGCAGAGCAGTGCTACAATTAACGCCCAAATGCTAATTACATTTTTTACCGCTGGCGCTAAAAGTGGTAGCTTCATAGCAACATAAGGAGCAAGCAGATCAGGATTCCAATTAAATCCCTGGGTCATCATGAAATTGACAACCAGCACTGTCACTAAAGGCAGTATTGCCAACTGCCAAGACGGCAGGCTAACATCGTCGCGAATCTCCGGTTCGTTCAGGGTATGACTGCCATAGCCTTCGCCAGCTACCTGCGCGGATCTCCGGCGACGTTCAAGCCACATGATTCCCAGGGTGAAAATAGATATACCGCTAATAACGCCAATGATTGGCGCAGCATATATATTGGTCCCAAAGAAATTGGTCGGAATCAGATTTTGAATTTGCGGCGTTCCCGGCAAACAGTCCATTGTGGCGGTGAAAGCTCCGAGCGCAATGGTGCCAGGCAGAAGGCGTTTAGGAATATTGGCTTCTCTAAATAGCGCAGATGCAAGTGGATAAACAGCAAACACCACGACGAAGAGACTTACTCCGCCATACGTTAATACCGCGCCGGCCAGAACAACGGCTAGAATCGCTCGGTCTTTTCCCAGACCTTTTATAATGGCCTGAGCAATTCCTTTTGCAAGTCCGGTTTCCTCCATCATTTTCCCAAATACCGCACCAAGTAAAAATACGGGGAAAAAGGACTTGATATATGTTACCCCTTTAGCCATAAATAGTTCGGTATATGCCGGCATAACCGGCAGGCCGGAAAGTGAAGCTGCGAGCAGGGCGAAAACCGGAGCAAATAAAATAACAGAAAAACCTCGATACGCAAAAAACATTAATAAAAACAAGCTGAGAATAATACCGAATACTTCCAAGATATTTACCTCCTAACAGGTGTGTACTTAATAAATATACCAATCGGCCAGCATCAGGTGAATGCTCAGCTCCTTTCGAAATGCCGACATGTAATTTAAATGCAATATTCATGCCAAATACAAATCACAGAGTATTTGTAGAAATTCGTCAGCATAGATGCGAAAATATGTACGCAAGCGGAGACAGTTTGTATGTACTATTGTACAAACGTCTCAAAGGGAAGGCGGTTCCAAGCTCGTGATGAAGATTATGAGGTTTCGCGATTTATATTTATCGTCATATAATAGTATCTCCGTCTTCCCAACCAGAAACCTTGTTTTTGCGGAAGTGCCATAATGAATAGATTTTCCTGATTTGACAATATGAGATAAATCATTTCAGACATAAAGTGTTGTAAATAGTTGAAAAGGTATATATACTTTATTGTTGTACGTTTATTGTACAGTTGTGAGGTGAACTATGTACATTCAGAGCCTTCTTAGCCGGAAAGCCTCGGTGATTTATCCTGAAATGACATTGCAAGATGCAGCAAAAGCGCTGAGCTGTTCCAGCGCTGATGGTCTTCCTGTGGTCGACGGCAAGGGAAAGCTGGTGGGGCTGTTTACGAAAACAAATTTAGCAAACGCCGCCGCCGGAGACGAATTCCATCAAAGACGTGTCAAGGATTTTATGGAAAGAAAGATTTTTTCTTTACATACTTCTGCAACCTTAAAGGGAGTGCAACAAGAAAGCGATGCTTATTTGCATGAGCTTATACCGGTGGTTGATGATGACAACCGTCCTGTCGGCGTTTTGCATCAGTCGGATTTAATGCGCTATCTTTCGGAAGAGTCGATATTTTTAGCTGGTGAGAATTTAGCCATCATCGACTCCACCTCCAATGGGGTTATTGCGATCAATGCCGAAGGTATCATCATTTTGTTTAATGCTGCGGCCGAAAACATTACTGGAATTAAAACAGTCGATGCGGTCGAACGGCATGTCGACGATGTTATTCCTAATTCGGGTTTGCTAAGGGTATTAGAAACGGGAATGGGAGAAATTAACCAACAACAAGTCATTGGCACCTGCAAAATCTTAACAAGTCGTTCACCCATCCGAAAAGGCAACAAAATACTTGGGGCTGTGGGTATCTTTCAAGATATCACTGAGTTGCAGGCAGTAGCGGCTGAGTTGGAAAACATTCAAGATTTAAAAAGCACCCTGGAGTCGGTTATCGAAAGCTCATTTGAAGGAATTGTCGTGGTTGATCTGCAGGGTACGATCACGATGATCAACCAGGCCTATGGCGATTTCCTCGGTATCGATCCGAAGAAAGCCATCGGCCGACCAGCTACCGAGGTAATACCTAACACCAGGATGCATCTTGTAGTGCAGAACCGTAAGGCTGAAATCGGCGAGGTTCAGCGTATAGGAGAAAACAATGTCGTTGTAACAAGAACTCCGATTATTAAAGACGGAGAGGTAACAGGTGCTGTAGGCAAAGTTTTGTTTAAAGACGTGAAAGATCTAAGAATCCTCGCCACCAAGCTTAATAAATTACAGTCGGAATTGGAGTATTATAAAGAGGAACTGCGTAAAACATTCGGTGGGAAATATACGATTGAGAGCATCATCAGTAAGAGCGAAAAGATGCAGTGGTTGAAGAGTATCGCGATTAAAGCTGCCAAGGGACAATCGACCGTTCTTTTGATGGGGGAAAGCGGGACCGGAAAGGAGCTATTCGCTCACGCCATTCATCATGCAAGTTCGCGTCGGACCGCCCCCTTTATCAAAGTCAATTGCGCTGCCATTCCCGAAAATTTGTTGGAATCTGAATTGTTCGGCTACGAAGAGGGCGCTTTTACCGGCGCGCGAAAGGGCGGAAAGCCGGGAAAATTTGAACTGGCCAATGGCGGTACCATCTTTCTCGATGAGATTGGCGATATGACGATGGCGATGCAGGTTAAACTTCTTCGCGTCTTGCAAGAAAGAGAAATTGAAAGATTAGGCGGAACAAAGACTAGCAATGTCGATATTCGCGTGATAACCGCTACCAATCGGGATTTGGAGCAGTTGGTTAAACAAGGTGCGTTTCGCCATGACTTATATTATCGCTTGAACATTATTTCCCTGAGCATACCGCCCTTGCGGGAGCGGCGCGAAGATATTCCCTTGCTCTGTGCCGTGCTTTTGCAAAAAATCAGCAATAACCTCAACTGCGCAATTAAAGGGGTATCTCCCACAATTATGAAGATATTCATGGACTATAACTGGCCCGGCAATGTTCGCGAATTGGAAAACGTCCTGGAGCGGGCAGTTAACTTAATGGATGATGAAGAATTCATTATGCCGGAACATTTGCCACCCACGATAAAAAAATTAAATAAGCAAGTGGAGAAAACGGGGCTGGACATCTATGGGGTTCTGGATGAGACTGAGCGGCAGGAGATTTTCAAAGCTCTCGAAACAGTGGGCGGTAATAAGAGTAAGGCGGCACAACTATTAGGTCTGCATCGGTCAGGCTTTTATAAGAGGCTGAAAAAATACGGAATTCAATAGTTTGGCGGAAAGATATGTAGTTAAACAGGGAACGGTAGAAGAAGTCAAATGTCCCTCTGGAGACACGAAATAAGGCGGTACAAAGCTTAGCGAGCTTTGTACCGCCTTATTTTTATATGGAGTGTAAGCTGTTTTGTACATGATTGTCTTGGCAAGCGGAACGAAGAATATTATTACAAAAGAGGAAAATATTTACAATTATAGAACAAGAAATACGATAGGTTTTTGGGGGAGGGTATAACCTATGGCGGTATCATATAAAGCTTGGGAAGATTTTGTTCTCAAAAAAGTGACTTCCAGAGAAGTGTTCAAAGATATCAACCCGACAATTTTGCAGTCTTGGCTCCGTTGCCAGGAATATGGGTTAAACCCGCTGGATCTACCGAGCATCTTACCCTTGTCGGAGCCTGACATATTGGAGAGGCAATGCCGTCAACAGAGACTTATCGAGATAGCCAAGCCTTTTCTAGAAAAACTGTATGAAATAGTAAAAGGGTCCGGCTTTGTCGTTCTTCTTCTCGATCACGAGGCCTGTGTGATGGAGCTGGTCGGAGATCAGGAAATCCTTGACCGTCATAGCCATTTTCGGATTGGAGAATGTTGGAATGAAGAAACAAAGGGTACCAACGCCATGGGGCTGGTGAAAATCGAGCAAAGGCCGCTGCAGGTTTTGGCGATGGAGCATTATTCAAAAGTCAATCACTGGCTGACCTGTTCGGCTGCTCCCATTCGCGGCGAAAACGATGAAATGATCGGGATTATCGATGTCTCCGGTGATTGCCGTCATACTCATGCTCATACTCTGGGAATGGTGGTGGCGGCGTCGCAGGCGATTGAAAATCAATTGCGGCTGGAGGCTGCCAACGCCGAAATCACTCAATCCTATAATAATATCGCGGCGATTATAGAATCAATGTCTGAGGGACTGATTTCGTTCGATAATGATGGCCGGATTACCAAGGCCAATCCATTGGCGCTCAAGATCCTCTCCATCTATATCGACAAGTGGCAGGGCGAGTCGTTGAGTGATGCACTGGCCAATCCCGGGATTGTTCAAGATATTCTCAATCGTCGCCGCAAGATTAATGATCAGGAGGTTTTTTTTGATACCAGCCGCGGACGGGTCCACGCCTTGCTTTGCGGACGGCCGATTTTCGACCAACGGCAAGAAATTTGCGGCGGAGTGATTACTCTTCGTGAAATTGATAATGTTCATCGCCTGGTGACCAAAATGGTGGGGGCTGTGGCCAGATTTACCTTCGATGACATTGTTGGCGCCAGCGCCAACCTGGCAAGTGCCGTCAAGATTGCCAAAACGGTGGCTCCGAGTATGTCTTCGGTGTTTCTCCTGGGCGAAAGCGGCACCGGCAAGGAGATGTTTGCTCAGTCGATTCATAACGCCAGTCCGAGGGCCAAGAGACCTTTTGTTGCCATCAACTGCGGCGCAGTTCCCCGCGAACTGATTGAGAGCGAGCTGTTCGGCTATGATGAGGGGGCATTTACCGGCGCCAAGCGCGGCGGCCGCCCGGGAAAGTTCGAGTGGGCGAATGGCGGGACGATTTTTCTGGACGAAGTAGGAGACATGCCGCTGGAGACACAGACATCATTGCTCCGGGTTCTGCAGGAAAAACAAGTTGTGAGAATTGGCGGCTATAAGCCGATTCCCGTGAACGTGAGGGTCATTGCCGCCACCAACAGAAATGTGACAGAGGAGGTTCGCAAAGGCAATCTGCGCTGGGATCTTTACTATCGGCTCAATGTTATCAGCATCACCATTCCGCCGCTACGCGACCGGGAGGACGATGTATTGCTGCTGGCAGAGTACTTTATCAGGAAGTTTTCCGAGATATTGCAGTTGCCGATGGTCGGTCTGGATAGTATGGCTGCTGAAGCGCTCATGAGGTACTCATGGCCTGGAAATGTTCGGGAGTTATCAAATACGATGGAAAGAGCGGTCAATCTGTCTAAGGGGGGCTCCATTTTATTGGAGCATTTACCTGAATCCTTGCAATCTAGGTCCAAGACGGCAAAAAAGGGAACCAGCAGCGCCGTTTCATTTGAAAAATTTGAGAAGACACTGATCACAGATGCTTTGCAAAATGTCAGCGGCAATATATCGCAATGTGCGGCTAATTTAGGCATCGGACGCAATACCCTTTATCGTAAATTGAAGAAATATAATATCTACCGTCATAATATCTAATTTCAGTGTGCGCTCGCTGTGGTGTACTTGCTGGATCAGATTAGAACAGTGCCATAATGGAACGTCCAGGGCCTATGCAGCTCGAAAATATAACGGACAGGATTGCTTCGCCGCGGTCTTCTGATTGCTCTTTTTTGGCACAGAGAGCAATGAGCAGAGCGGGAAAAACGGCGGCAATGCGCCGGTAGCCAAGAGGGGAACAGAAGGGCGGAAAGCACAGGCAAAAGACAGAGGGTTGGCATAGTACTTGCTCTATTGGTATGTAGGAACTTCCCAAAATTAAGGAGGGTGGTAGTATGTCCAACGCAGTCCATGCCAAAATGGTTAACGAGGCCTTGGCAGCACAGAAGGCGGATGTAACCGTCGTCAAGGCAAAGAGGGGGCAGGCCTTTAAAATTACTGATGCAAAGCCATATGTTGATGCCGTGAACGGTATGAGCGTAGGGGAAGGCCAGAGCCCGGAAATCATCCGTCTCCACAAAGATTCCGTGAACGCCCATTATGATATTTTGTCTGAGCTAACCACGACCGTACGGCCCGAAGATGACCCGTTTGTCGAGCATTACCAGACGCCGGCCATTCTGGAGATCCTCTATCAGCTCGACCCGGATTTCCGGAAGGCGATGGAGCAGTTCATCGAAGCCATTCCGGAAAATGAGGCCTTCATTGGCCGGGAATCAGCCCGCAGGTACGGCGGCTTCTACGGTCCTACCTGTGTCGTTGATTTCGCCTACTGCCCAGGATCCACCAGCAATGTCGTCAATAAAATTTTGAGCGGACTGAATTTGGACAAAAAGGATAAACAGGCCATCCTGTCGTCAAAATCCTGGGGCATGAACACCTCTTATGGAATCGGCGCCGCTTTTGCTGCTGCGGTCGAAGGGGGAAGCTCGCTAGCCCAAGCGGTGAAAGATGAAATTGCCATGCTCCAGATGGTGTATGACCGGCCGATCGATGCCCAGACCAAACTGATGACCGACCTCGGCCATTCTTCGTTTGATGTCAGAAAGTATATGGAGATGTATAAACAGAAAATGCTCCCGGCTGTCAAGGCTGCGGTCAGCGCCGGGGTGCATTACGGCAATATCGTCACAGTGCCGGCCTATTGTGTCGGCGACGTCGCCCATCATATTTCCCAATCGATGTTCAACATGGCCAAAGACGACGTAACTATGGGGATTATCGAAGCGGTGAGCGGTGTGATGGAAAGTACGCTGAAGATGGGACTGGAGAAGGGCTTCAAGAGCCACTACGATATCCTCAGCGTGGCCACCGGCTCAACGGCCGCGGCTGTTGCCTATATCCTCGAGAAGGATGGCTTTACTGCGCCGATGGTGATCGATTTGCTGACCAAACGGTATACGAACTATGTCCAGAAGTACCCGAACCGGGGACCTGCTGCCGAACTTCATAACTGCGATTTCATGGATATGATCAACCGCGGCAGCAAGATTATCGATATGGAACCGATGGGGGCCGGCGGCAAGGTCAAAGGAATCCCGGTGCAATTCGATGCTGTGGATGCCAATGACGTGATTGCCAATCCGCAGCGCTATACTTATCCGGCCTGTGCCATCACCGTGCGTTTTTCATCGTTGATGCGGTTGGCCGATTTCCCGTGTCTCCTGACGAGCGAGCCGGTCACGGCGACCCTGATGACCAACATTATCGCCCTTGATCCGGCCAGCCCCGGATCACCGGCGCGTGTCTGCAAGGATTGCGCGGTCGGCAGCTTGATTAAGCGGCATGAACACTGCCAGTGGAAACAGTCGGTCTAACCCTGGAGAAGGCAAACATATTGACGGCATAGACCTTTGGCCGTGTAGTGGGGGCGGGCCGACCAGCCCTCCCCCGCTAATAGCCTGCACGATATAAGCGATGTAATACCGTTTCTTCACTACTGAAGGCCGGTGCAGTAGCGAGTCGGTCGCCAGTGCCAATCTCGAGGATAAAAAGGTGGTGTATGCATGCTGCCGACGTTTCGGGTTAGAGCGGGAGCCCGATTACATCTTGGTCAGTTGGATCTGAATGGTTCGCTGGGGCGTCTTTATGGCGGCATCGGGTTGGCGGTGGATAAACCGGGCCTGGCGCTTGAGGCCCAGCCGGCAGACAAAATCCGGATCGAAGCACCGGAACCGGAAAGGCAAAGGGCCGAGCGGCTTGCTCGCTGTTATCTCGAACATTATCGCTTGCCAGGTGCGCTCATCTGTATTACGGAGTCTTTGCCTGTCCATAACGGACTGGGCTCTGGCACCCAACTTGCCCTGGCCATCGGACTGGCGATCACCAAGCTTTATGGTTTGCGGCCTTCCCTGCAAGAATTGGCGGCGATAACTGATCGGGAAGGCAGTCGTTCTGGCCTGGGAGTGGCAGCCTTTAAACAGGGGGGCTTTGTGGTCGATGGCGGCAAATTGTCCGCTGCCAGTGTCAGCGCGTCTGCCAGATCCGGTTTTTTTGTTCCGCCTGTGATTGCCCGGTTTTCCTTTCCGCAGGAGTGGCGGATCGTCCTTGCTACCCCCCGTTCTTTGGAAAAAATGTCTGGAAGCAAAGAGGAAGCGGCTTTCAAGTCTTTGCCGGCCATGGGTGAACAGATAAGCGGGAAAATCAGCCGCCTTGTACTGATGCGATTGCTGCCGGCGTTGGCGGAGAAGGACCTGAAAGCGTTTGGACAAGCGGTTGCCGCCATCCAGGAGTATCTCGGCGACTATTTTGCACCAGTGCAGGGTGGGCGGTTTGCGACCAATGAGGGGGCTAGAGTGGCGGAATTATTGTTGTCCTGGGGCGCGGTCGGTGTGGGGCAGAGTTCCTGGGGGCCGACGGTTTATGGATTCATAAAGCGGGAAAAAGCGGATGAATTGGTGGAGGCTGTCCGGACTTATGTTGGCGATAAAGGCACAGTATGGGGGGCTAGAGGGGTAAACCATGGCGCCCGTTGGGGCTGGAACTGACAGATACGGGGGCGGGAAAACCATGACGGAGAAAATAGCGGCGGCACGGCCCCGAATTGCTTGGGGAATAACCGGAGCAGGCCATTTTTTGCCTCAATGTGTGGACATTTTGCTGCAATTGCCGGATGTGGACGTGTTTCTCAGCCGGGCGGCGGAGGAAGTCTTGCGCGATTATCATCTGCTGGACAGGGTTAGGGAGGCTGGCTGTTGTTTATTCCGGGAAGTCGATGCCAGTTCGCGGGCGGTGACAAGACTATATACCGGCCGGTACCGGCTGGTAGTTGTCGCTCCGGTCAGCGCCAATTCGATGGCGAAGATGGCGGTGGGTATTGCCGATACGCTGGTTACCAATCTATTCGCCCACGCCGGTAAAACCATGACACCGATCATATTGCTGCCTTCTGACAGTGAGGCTGAAACAGGGTCGCTCACGCCGCGCGGCGATCGTGTTCAGGTATATATGCGGGATGTGGACCGGCAAAATGCCGCTCTTGTGGGGCGGTGGCCCGGTGTCACTGTCGTCGGGGGACCGGCGGAACTGAGGGGTGCGTTGAAGCTGGAAAGCTGACAGAGTTACAGGGAGGATCATGCCATGCCCTCTTACGCCCGGTACTTGCTGGTGACAGGGAAGATCGCCCGACAGGCATTAGAAAAGACACTGCAAGACTTTTCCATCGACGGCGGCTGGGAGATAAAAATGCTGGAATGCTCGGTGGCTGCCTTGATGACAACCGAGTTTATCGCCCATAAACTCAAGGGCGATGACTGGGGGACGGTGGAGACCATCGTCATCCCCGGGTTGTGCCAGGGGCCGCTTGAAGCCATCGCCATGGCTACAGGCTGTCAGGCAGTCAGGGGTCCTGCCGATCTAAAAGATTTACCGGCTTTCCTGCGGGAGGGCTGTTTGGATAATTCAGTGCGCGAAATAAGCGAGATAGTCGAATTTCCCGGCTCACCAATCCGGATTTTGGCCGAAATTGTGGATGCCTTTCGCCTTAACCTGACGCAAATTATGGCCCGAGCCCGCTATTACCGGGAGAGCGGCGCCGACATCATCGATATCGGCGGCGGGGTGGATGCAGCCTTTCCCCATGTGGGAGAGGTTGTCCGGACACTCAAAGCAGAGGGGTTTGCCGTCAGTATCGACAGTCAGCGGCAGGAGGACATTTTGGCCGCCTGCCAGGCGGGGGCCGACCTGGTTCTCAGTCTTAACTCCGCCAACCTGGAACTTGCCAAAGAGGTAGAATGTCCGGTTGTGCTTATTCCTGACGATGAAGGGGGGCTTCCCTCCCTGTACCGGAACGCCGAAAAACTGACGGTGTGGGGTGTCAGGTATATTGTTGATCCCATTCTCCCGCCGCTGACAATGGGATTGGCGGAGGGGATATGCCGCTGTTTGGAAGTGCGGCGGCGCTTGCCGGAATGCGCCATGCTGGTGGGGCTCAGCAACGTAACCGAGCTGGTCGACGCCGACAGCACCGGTATCAATGCGATGCTTGCCGGGATTGCCGTCGAGCTTGAAGTCAATTATCTGTTGACCACCGAGGTCAGTCACCGGGCAAGGGGAACGGTCCGGGAGACCAGGCTGGCTTGCGATTTGGCCCACCGGGCCATGGCTGCGGGACGATTGCCCAAACATCTTGATTACGGGCTGCTGACCATCAAGGATCCTTATGGCAATCGTTTTTCAGTCGAGGAATTACGGGGAATGCACCAGGAAATCAAAGACGATAATTATCGTATTTTTGTTTCCGATCAATATATTTATGTTTTTAATGCCAAGGTATTTTTGTGTGGCAGCAACGCCCGGTCGCTGTTCGAAGAAATGGTCATCAGGGACTGCGCCCACGCCTTTTACCTGGGGCGGGAACTGGAAAAAGCGGAACTGGCGCTGAAACTTGGGAAACGGTATGTACAAGACTCGCCGCTGCGCTGGGGCTATATGAGCGAAAAAAGCAAACGGGGGGAAGGCGGCTCGCCATGATCCTGGAGGCCATCGTTTCTTCGGTGAATATCGACGGACAGGTGAATTTTGCACCGATGGGAGTTCACACCCTTGCAGGCAATCCAGCCGAACCGGTCAGTATGCGCCTGTATTTCGGCTCTCAGACCTATGCCAACCTGCAGTCGACAGGGCAGGGCGTCATATGTTTTTGCGACGATGTTTCGCTTTTTGTCGAGACTGCCCTGTATTCCGCCTATCCGCCGCATGTGCCGTCTGAAGTGGTGGCTCCTCCCAGATTGGCGGCGGCTGAAAGGGTGTGGGAGTTTACTGTGAATGATTTTGTTGCCGCAACCAATCCGGCTGCTGTTGCGGTGCAGGTCGTCCGCCGTTGGGAGAGAGGGGGCGGCTTCCAGGGGTTTTGCCGTGCCAGGATGGCGGTGCTGGAAGCGACGATTGCGGCCACCCGGCTGCGGTTGGCGCCAGACAAGATCAGCGGGAGCTGGCATGACTGGCTGGCATTAGTCGTAAAAACCGGCGGGGCGAGGGAATGGGCGGCTATGAATAGGGTGTATGCGTATTTGGCGGCGGAAGGGCTGGCTTTGCCGTCACCGCCAGGAGTGGTTGCGCGAGAAGGGGAGGAGGATCAGGTTGAAAAAAATTTTGCTTCAGCTGGAAGCCGATCCTAAGGCCAGTGTGTTCGATCAGATCACGGCATATGACGCTGGCGTCGACCATGTGATGGCATATGGGGGGATGACTCCCGACGAAGTTCCCAACCTCGTCTATGGGGCGATGTTTACCCGGGGCGGCGAGAACTTGCGTCATACCGCCATTTTTGTCGGCGGTGCCCAGGTCGTCCCGGCCGAAGGGATCATGAAGAAGGTGCTGGCCACATTTTTTGGCCCGGTCAGGGTATCGGTGATGTTCGACGCCAATGGCTGCAATACGACGGCGGCGGCGTTGGTCTGCAAAATAGCCCGGGGACGGGAGATTAGCGGTAAAAAAGCCCTGGTGCTGGGCGGTACCGGCCCGGTGGGAATCCGGGTCGCAACGTTACTTGCCAGAGAGGGCTGTGTAGTGTCGCTTTCGTCGCGACAGCTGGCCAGGTCGCAGGAAGCGAGCCGTTTTTTGGCTGAGGATGCCGGGGTCGAGGTGGAGCCGGTGCAAGTGGCCGGTCTGACCGATATCGGCGCGGCTTTGGACCAGGGCGTCAATATTGTTGCCTGTTGCGGCGCACCTGGCGTGCGGTTGCTGGATCAGACCATCTGGTCGGGCTGCGCGACCCTGGAGGTCATTGCCGATATCAATGCGGTGGACCCGTTGGGGGTTGAAGGAATCAAAGTCGGTGATGACGGCAAGGAGCGTCAGGGAAAGATGGTTTACGGCGCCATTGCGATCGGAAACTTAAAAATGAAAATCCACCGCGCCGCCGTCCGGGCTTTATTTGAGGCCAATGACCGGATCATCGATCTTGCGGCAATCTATGAGCTGGCGAAAGAGGAGAATTGACGCCGATGTTTTTGGTGGTGGGGGCGAGCGCCCGGGCGCTGATGGAATCTGTCGTAGAGTCCGGGTATCAGGCGACGGCGGTTGATTTTTTCGGGGACCAAGATTGCCGGTGGTGCGGTGAGGCGTATAGCTTGGCTGAACTGGGACTTAGGCCATCGGCGAAGCATTTGCTGCAGGCTGCAGTGAGGGTTGCCCCACCACAAGGGGCAGGGGATGGACGGCAAGACCATAGCGGTTTGGTTTATGCCGCCGGTCCGGAAAATGATCTGCAGGGGCTGGAAGTGTGGGAGCGGCGCGGTCTGCTGTTGGGAAACGGCACCCTGACTTTGCGGCAGGTGCGAAATCCTTGGGTTCTTCAAGAATCACTGGCAGCTATCGGCTGCTTGATGCCGCCTTTTTATACGCTGGAAGAATGGCGGGCGGTGGCGGCAGGCGGGGAAGCCGGATGGATCGTCAAGCCTGTGAACGGCGGTGGCGGCCGGGGGATCGTGCGGCTGGCGACAGAGAAGACTGCAGCCTTTACCCAACTGGCGGCGGTAAACGATAAAAGCCGCTATATTGTCCAGCGCTTCATTCCAGGTGTAGCGGCGTCGGTTACCTTTATCGCCGACGGCCACAGGGCGGTCGTGGTGGGCACCAGCCGGCAACTGACAGCCGGCCGCGGACTGGGGGGCGGTCCCTTCCGCTACGCTGGCAGTATGGTTCCCCTGGTTTTAGGCCTGGAGCACCGGTTGCCGGACCCTGGGACGGAGCTGGAAAGAATCGTCGGCCACCTGACTGCCGTCTTCGGCTTGCGGGGGATCAATACCCTGGATTTCATCATCAACCGGCAGGGAATCTGGGTGCTGGAAGTTAATCCCCGTTGGTCGGCGTCGGTGGAACTGATTGAACGATGGCGTGGCGAAAGGCTTTTTAGCTGTCACTTGGCGGCGTGCGGCGCAGATGGAATACAGGCAGGCGGCCGACCGGTAAAAAAGGATCGGATCGGTGGTTTCTGGGGAAAAGCGGTTGTCTATGCAGAAAATTCGTTTACGGTCACAACTGCCGGTCAGGAAATTGCAGATTTTTATCAACTGGGTCTGCGGGATATTCCGGTTTGCGGGGCCTTTATCACCACCGGCCAGCCCCTTTGCAGCGTGCTGGCCTGGGGGGCGACTGACGCCAGCTGCTGGCGTAGTTTGACCGTCAAAGCGGCCTGGGCCCGGCAGATTTTAGGCGATGTGCCGGTGGCAGACAGGGCGACACGGCTATACGCCGGAGCGGGTCAGGCGACCCAGCCGAAACAAGAAGTTCGGACCTGCTGAAAGAAACTGGTGAAAAGGAGAGCGACATGGCAAGCATTTCCGGGCTGCTGATCACCGTCAGGAGCGCCAAACAGGGGGCGGCGATGGTCACCGGCAAAACGACACTGGAGTATCGGACAGAAATAACTACCCTTCGGCTCGCGCCGGAAGACCTGGCGGAACTGGAACTGACTCCCGGACAGCGTGCTTTGCTGACAAGTCCTTACGGCGAGGCGGCTGTCACCTGCCAAAAGGCGGATGGACCGCGCGGACTCTTTTTTCTGCCCCTCGGGCCGGTGGCCAATCAAGTGATCGGGGCGGCGCAAACTCACGGAACCGGGGTGCCAGACTGGAAGGGTATGAAGGTGACCCTGACGCCGTATGATATAGCGCTTGATCCCAAGAAAGAAAGGGGGGAATGTGAATGACGGTTCATCAGGACATGGTGTGCACCTTTTGCGGCTGCCTGTGCGACGATCTGGAAGTGGAAGTGGAAAACAACGCAATCACTGGCGTCAAGCGGGCCTGTCTGATCGGCAAAAATAAAATTATGCACGCCCAGTCGAATCTGACGGCACCGAGTATTGCCGGACAAGTGGTTTCGCTTACCAGTGCCGTCGATGAAGCGGTTTCCGTTTTGCGCGCGGCCCGGTATCCGCTTGTCTACGGCTTGTGCAGCACCACGGTGGAGGCGCAGGGAGAGGCGCTGGCCATCTGCGAGTTGATCGGCGGGACGATCGACAACCCATCTTCTTACTGACACGGACCGGGCGTTATCGCCCGCCAGCAGGTCGGGCTGGCTTCATGCACATTGGGAGAGGTAAGAAATCGGGCGGATTTACTGATCTTTTGGGGCTGTAATCCGCTGGAATCACATATGCGTCACCTCAGCCGTTATTCCTCCATGGGAAAGGGCTTGTTTACCCCTGAAGGCCGTAAAGGCCGGAAGGTTGTTGTGATTGACGTCCGCCCCACCGCGACAGCGAAAAGCGCCGATTATTTTTTCCAGGTGACCCCGGGAAAGGATTTTGAGGCAGCGACAGTACTAAGGGCTTTGGTCAAGGGTTTGCGGCTGGAGGGAATGGACGAAACAAGTTTGGTCGCCGGGGTGCCACTGGGCGCTTGGCGGGAACTGGCGGAATTAATAAAAACTTGCCGTTATGGAGTGGTCTTTTTCGGGATTGGTATCACGATGAGCCGGGGTAAGGACCTGAATGCCGAGCAAATTCTGACCCTTGTCCGCGAAGCGAACAGTTATGCCCGCTTTTACGCGATACCGATGCGCGGGCATGGCAATGTGACCGGCAGCAACCATGTAATGGCGTGGCAAACAGGGTTTCCCTTTGCCGTGAACTTCAACCGCGGTTATCCCCGTTACAATCCGGGAGAGTTCAGCGTGGTCGATATGTTGGCCCGGCGCGAGGTAGATGCAGCGCTGATTATCGCTACTGATCCCGGGGCCCATCTTCCTCATGACGCCGTCCGGCATTTGAAAAATATCCCTACCGTCGTTCTTGAACCGCACCATAACCTGACAACTCCTTGGGCCCGTGTGGTGATTCCGGTGGCTCCGGCGGGGATCGGTGCGGCAGGAACCTTCTACCGCATGGACAATGTTCCGCTGCGGGTGAGGAAAATCGTGGATTGCCCATATCCTTCAGACCTGGAAGTTTTGCAGGAGATCAGAGGGAAACTGAAAGCAACAAAGGGGACAATCGCTGATGTTAAGGATTGTTAACGGTCAGGTATACGACCCCGCTAACAAGATACAGGGAGAAGTCAGGGATATCTACATGGAAGGCGGTAAAGTGGTTGCCGGGCCGGAGTCGCCGGCAGGCGCGGCTCGTCTGACCGAAACAATCGACGCTGCGGGGTGCGCGGTCATGCCAGGCGGGGTGGACATTCACAGCCATGTGGCCGGCGCCAAGGTAAATAGTGGCCGGATTATGTGCCCTGAAGACCATTACGATTTCTTCCGGGCGAAAACAGAGGTGACCCGCGCCGGGAGTGGCTACACTGTCCCCAGTACCTTTTTGACCGGATATTTATACACCCAGCTGGGCTATACGACGGTTTTCGAGGCGGCCGTTCCGCCGCTGGAAGCCCGCCACGCCCATGAAGAACTGCATGACATACCACTCCTGGATGCCGGGTTTTATACGTTGATGGGCAATAATTATATGGTTATGAAGGTGCTGAGTGATCCTGACGTTGGGGGGCGGCAGGAAAGATTGCGCGAAGTGGTGGCCTGGCTGCTCCGCTCTACGAAGGGGTATGCGGTCAAGGTTGTCAATCCAGGCGGCGTGGAGGCCTGGAAATGGAGCCGCGGCGGGGTAACACTGGATACACCGGTGCCGCCGCTGGGGATTACGCCGCGGCAGATTATTTGCGGATTGGCGGCAGCCGCCGATGAATTGAGCCTGCCTCATCCCATGCATCTTCATGCCAATCGGCTCGGAGAGCCGGGAAACTATGCCGCGACTTTGGATACCATGCGTGCCCTGGAAGGCCATCGGGTCCACTTTACCCATTTGCAGTTCCATTCCTACAAGGCTGCCAAGGGCGGGGGATTCGCCTCGGCCGCAGCTCCGATTGCCGAATACCTCAACAAGCATCCGGAATTTACCTGCGACGCGGGGCAGGTGGTCTTTGGCCCGGCGACGACGATGACGGCCGATTCGCCGATGCAGTTTCGCCTTCATCATATGACAGGCAATAAATGGGGCAACACCGATGTGGAGATGGAAACCGGGTCGGGTGTTGTTCCCATCGTATATCGTCCCGGCGTTTTGGCCAACGGGGTGCAATGGGCGGTCGGCCTCGAGCTGATGCTGCTGATTGCCGACCCGTGGCAAGTATTCCTCACTACCGACCATCCTAACGCCGGTCCATTCACCGCCTATCCTGATATCATCCACCTGCTGATGGATGCAAGCTACCGGCGCTCCCGCTTGGAGGAGCTTCATCCCAAATGCGGGCGGTTTACCTGCCTGGGCGAGCTGACCCGCGAATATTCGCTGGACGAGATTGCGATTATTACCCGCGCCGGCCCGGCCCGGGCCCTCGGACTGAAAAACAAGGGCCATTTGGGACCGGGAGCCGACGCCGACGTGGCGGTTTATCGCCTGCAGGACGACAAGGGGAAGATGTTTGCCCAGCCGGAGTATGTCATTAAACAGGGGCAGGTGGTGGTCCGAGGCGGACGGGTCACAGACAGCTTTGGCGGAAAGACCTTTTTTGTCACGCCGGATTGTGCGGGAGGCCTGCCTGCCGACCTGGCCGGGATTTTTAGCGATTATTATTCGATCGCCCTGGCCAATTTCCCGGTGGAGGATGAATATGTGACTAGACCGGAGGTGGTACCGTGCAGCTAAACGGCGTGGAAATCGAGGATACCTTTGCCGAAGCATTTTCAATGTACGGGGCACGTGTGACCCTCACGGCGGTAAATGGACATTGGGTCCGCCAGGCGGCTCTGGCTGCCACCGGGTTTGCGACCTCGGTGATCGGCTGCGGGATCGAGGCCGGGATCGAGGGACCGGCGCCGGTGAGCCCTGACGGCCGAGCTGGAGTGAACTGCCTTTTTTTCGCGATATCGAAAGACGATCTGGAAAAACAGCTTTTGAAACGGATCGGTCAGGCTGTCATGACCGCCCCGACGGCGGCGTGCTTTGACGGAGGCTTGCCCGAACTGGCGGATGAAGGGAAGACCCTTTACGCGACCATGAACATCGGCGGTAAACTCCGTTTTTTTGGTGATGGCTACCAGGCCAGCAAGATGATTGGTAACCGGCGTTTTTGGCGCATCCCGGTTATGGAAGGAGAATTCCTGGTCGAGGAGGAGTTTGCGGTAGCCAAAGGGGTTGGCGGCGGGAATTTTCTTATCCTGGCGGAAACGGCGGCTGCGGCGCTGACTGCTGCCGAGGCGGCGGTGAAGGCCATCGGCGCTGTGCGCGGTGTTGTCCTTCCTTTTCCCGGGGGCATTGTCCGCAGTGGCAGCCAGGTGGGTTCGCGCTATAAATTTTTGGCGGCGTCGACGAATGTGGCGTATTGTCCGACCATCAAGGGGCGGGTACCGGCAAGTCAGCTTACCCGCAGCGTGAATTCGGTCTTGGAGATCGTCATCGACGGGCTGACAGCCACGGCGGTTAGTGAAGCCATGCGGGTGGGCATCGCGGCTGCGTGCCTTCCCGGCGTGCAGCGGATTACCGCCGGGAACTATGGCGGGCGGCTGGGAAAACATCATTTTCACCTCAGACAGATTCTGGCGCAGGAAACAGAACGGACTGGGAGTGTACCATGAAAACACAGGTTATATTATCTTTGCGAAAAATGCCTGTTGGGCCGGTGGAAGCGGAAAGCATCAACCCGGAAGGGGTCACCGGCAAAGACAAACAGGAAATCGAGGCTTTGCCGCTGCTGGTGGGCAATCGCTGGGAAAAGGCGGGCGACTATTTTGACGTGGCAATCACTGCGCTGGAGGGTTTTAAAGAAGAAAGCGGCGCAGGTTCTCCAGCTGATCTTATCCTGCAGGGAGACCTCTCCCGGTTTAAGCGGCTGGGGGAGGGGATGACCGCCGGACAAATGGTTGTTGAGGGGACGGCGGGCTTTCACGCCGGGGCGTTTATGAGCGGAGGAACGCTGACCATTCAGGGCAATGCCGGCGATTGGCTGGGGGCCCATATGCGGGGCGGCAAGATTGTCGTCCGGGGAGGGGCTGGTCATTTTATCGGGGCGGCCTACCGGGGATACAAGCTGGGGATGACCGGCGGAACCATCCTGGTGGCGGGGGACGTGGGACAAATGGTCGGTGCGCGTCTTCGCCGCGGTGTCATTGCCATTGGCGGGAATTGCGGCGATATGCCGGGGTTTGCCATGGGCGCCGGAACGATTGTTATCGCAGGAACGGCGGGGCTGCGGGCAGGGGCGAAGATGGTGCGGGGAACGCTGATCCTTTTAAGGCCAAGCGAACTTCTGCCAACTTTTTATTATAACTGTGTCTATCAGCCGCCTTTTTGGGGACTGCTTTACAGTTATCTTGCCGGGGAAGGCTTCGAACTGCCGGCCTGTAGCCGGGCGAGCGATTTTGTGCGGTACAGCGGCGACGCCAACGAAGGCGGAAGGGGGGAGATTTTGTTATGCCAGTCCCACGCCTAGCAGAAACACAGGAACTGAGTCCGAATCTATGTGCATTGCCGCTGGTGGAGCAATTGGTTTCCCAGCCGGAGCGGTTTGGGGTGGCGGTGAGCGTCCAGGAGGGAGTTACAGTTATCGACTGCGGAGTCCGCGCTCCCGGTGGCTGGGAGGCGGGGCGCTTATTTGCCGCCATCTGCCTGGGGGGCTTGGCCCAGGTTGAGCTGCGTTGGGGCGATTTCGGCGGCTGGCGGTGGCCCGCGGTGGAGGTAATCACCGACCACCCGGTACGGGCCTGCCTGGCCTCGCAGTATGCAGGCTGGCTGGTCAAGCAGGGGAAGTTTTCCGCCATGGGATCGGGGCCGGGCCGGGCCGTGGTGTGTGCGGAAGAACTGTTTACCCAGCTGGCCTACAAAGACCATTCGCCGGTAGCGGTTTTTTGTCTGGAAAGCAGCAAGCTGCCACCGCCGGAAGCGGTGAGGGATATTGCGGAACGCTGCGGGCGCGAGTCGTCCAGGATTTTTATTCTGACTGCGCCCACGGCTTCCCCCGTCGGTTCGGTGCAAATCGCCGCCCGGGCAGTGGAGACCGGTTTGCACAAACTCAAGGAATTAGGCTGCGACCTCGGAATGGTGCAAAGCGGCTGGGGGATTTGCCCTGTTCCTCCGGTGGCAGCCAATGATTTGGACGCTATCGGCCGGACGAATGACGCAGTGCTTTACGGTTCGACTGTTCACTATAACGTCTGTGGCGAAGACGAGCTAATGGCTTCACTGGTGGATAAAATTCCTGCGCTGGCTTCCTCTGACTACGGACAGCCTTTTGGAGAGCTATATCGGCGGTACGGGAATTTCTACGCTATTGATCCCTTCTTATTCAGTCCGGCCGAAGTGTGGCTGAGCAACCTGCAGACCGGCCGTTCCTTCCATGCCGGAGAAATACGCTCCGATATCCTCAAAGCCTCTTTCGCCTTGCCGGACCGGCCGCCCAAAGGGGGCAGCAATGAGTGACCGGATTCGGGTCGGTATTCTCGGGACGATACAGGGTCCTCATGTCCAGTCCCTAGTCAAGGCGTTCGGCGATCTGGGTACGGATGTCGCCGTGTTGCCGCCCACCCGCCTGACGTCGCATATCCCGGGCCGGACAGAAGTGTCTGACGCTAAGGGGCCGGCGGCGGTCGAAGACCTGGATGCCCTATTGGTCCGCTCTCTTCCGGGCGGGTCGCTGGAGCAGGTGATTTATCGGGTGAATGTCCTCCACCGGTTGGAACAGGCAGGACTGAGGGTTATCAATCGAGCAGAAACACTGGAAAAGACGGTAGATAAATTTTACACGCTGGCCCTCCTTGCCACCGCTGGACTGCCTGTTCCCAGAACGGTGGTGACAGAGAGGCACGACCAGGCGATGCAGGCTGTCGCCGACCTGGGGGCTGTTGTGGTCAAACCCTTATTCGGCTCGCTGGGTACCGGAATGACGCTGGTGGATGACCGGGAGGTGGCTTATCGCGTTTTCCGGGCTTTGGAGATGGGCCGCTATGTTTTTTATCTGCAGGAGTTTTTGCCACACGACAACGAGGATTTTCGGATTTTCGTCCTCGATGGGCAGATTGCCGGGGCCATGCGCCGCCGCGGGAAGGGCTGGAAGACCAACATCGCCTGCGGTGGGGTGGCGGAGTATTTTGAGCCCGATGCCGTGTTAGCGGACTTGGCTTTAAAAACGGCGGCGATTTTGAATGCCGATTATGTAGGGGTCGATATTTTGATCAGCCAGGGAAAGCCTTATATTCTGGAGGCGAACGGTATTCCCGGCTGGAGCGGACTGCAGACCGTTTGTCCGGTGGATATCGCCGGGCTTTTGGCGCGCTATGTCGCCAGGGCAGCCAGACTGGACAAGGAGCGGCGCAAAAGTCAGCCGGGAAGACCACAATGAGGGGCTGGGAAGATGACTGACGCCGATTTTCGCCGCGATATCGCCTGGGCGGGCACCGCAGCCTGCCTCTTGGAGGCCGCTGCCCCGAAAGCCGGCAATGTCAATCGTCTGTATGACTTTGCCGATTGTCTGCTGGAAGACTTTCTCCTGAGCGCCGCTGTAATCGGCGAGCCGTTGGGGCGCGCCGGCGGACGCGGGGTGGGGGAAACGGTCGTTGAAGCAATAACCAAAACTCGTGACCTGATTCCCGCCAACACCAATCTGGGGATCATCTTGCTCCTGGTACCCATGGCGAAAGCCTGGAGCCAGGTGATGCCTGCTGCCGGACGCGCCCAGCCAACGGCGGCCAAACACGGGATTCGCCTGGCGCTCAAGGGTGAACTAGATAAAGTGCTTGCCGATCTCGCTGTCGAGGATGCCCGGCTGGTGTATCAGGCCGTCCGCCTGGCTGCGCCGGGCGGGCTGGGGCATCCCGGAGACGGCGATGTATACAGGGAAGACCGGGTGGATATCACCCTGCTTCAAGCCATGGGTCTTGCAGCTGAGCGGGACCTGATCGCCCGGGAGTATGTCAGCGGTTATCAGATCATCCTGGAAACAGGGGTTCCCATGTTGGAGCAGACTCTAAGGCGGGGGCTGCCATTCTCTCAGGCCGTCGCCCACTCTCAGCTCTATCTCCTCAGCCAATACTCCGACACGCTGATTGCCCGGAAGGCCGGTCTCGCCGCCAGCGAGGAAGTGCGAACGCGGGCCGGGACGGTCTGGGAAAGGGGCGGCTGGTGCAGCCCAGACGGACGGGCGGCCGCAGCAGAGTTTGACCGTTGGCTCCGCCGCTGCGGCAATCGGTTCAATCCCGGCACGACCGCCGATCTCGTCACCGCAATGATTTTCTTGCTGCTTTTGGAAAACGGGCCGGAGTTATGGCGGCAGTCGCGACAGCCTGCAAAATCGCGGCAATGGAACGGAGGGGAAGGGAATGGCAGGTAAGGCCACTGCGCTTTTGGTGAGTGTGGTAAATCTGGCGGAAGCCGAGGCCGCTTTCCAGGGCGGTGCAGAGATAATCGACGTCAAAAATCCGGTCGAAGGGCCATTAGGAGCGCCCCGACCGGATGTTGTCGCCGCGATATGCAGGGATTTGCGAGAAAGAAGACCGGTCAGCGTCGCTCTGGGCGAGTTTCCCGGGCGGCCGTGCGCCGCCGCGTTGGCAGCGGTGGGGGCCGCGCTGTTTCAGCCTGATTTTTTGAAGGTTGGCTTTGTTGGCGGGACTGGGGCTGAGGAAGTAACCACCGTTCTGCAGGAAATCAGGGAGGGGCTGACCTGCGCCGGATTCTCGCCGTTGCCGGTGGTGGCAGTCGCCTATGCGGACACGTTGCATATGTCCGCCTGGACGCTGACGGAGTTTGCCGCTCTTGCGCAGGCGGGAAGGGCAGCCGGGTGCCTGGTGGATACCCAGGAAAAAAACGGCGTGTCCCTGACAGCGGTTTTATCCTGTCGGGAAATCGCCGCTTTTATCGACGCCTGCCGCCACCGTGGACTTTTCTGCGGCGTGGCGGGATCGCTGCAGCTGGCTGATATTGCCGTGCTGCAAAACCTGGGGCCTGATATCATCGGTGTCCGTTCGGCAGCCTGTGGCGGTGACCGTCTGAAGGGTCGGGTGACTGCCGAGCGGGTAAGGGCACTCAAGGGACTGTTCACCGCTGGTGTTGACTCTGCGGTGGCAGAAAGATTCCCTGGGTGTGACCGGTGGTCATTAGTTCGGTCAGCCGCTCAGGGTGATGACCGTTGAGAATCCAGACCGGCAGATGAGGCGGGATGGTCTGGCGGAAGCAGGGGTCGACATCGGGTTCCTTCACTGCCGGGTCGATATCCACGCTCTTGATCAGGATCAGCATCGACGCCCCAAGCAATCCGGCCAGATAGGCGGCAATGCTGTCAGATGTCACATCCCAGGAATGGGGTAATATGGCCGGGTCGACCTGACTGAGAAAGCGGGACCCAAGCAGAATGGCCGGCGCGCAAGATCGGATCGACTGCCGGGTTTCCTGATCGGAAAGCTCGATCAGTCTGCTGTCGGGAAGGGCTTGATGAATGACATGGGCGAACTGATCCATAGCCAGGAGGGCCATGAAATGGCAGGTGGCGTCGGCGAGCGGTAGGCTTTTGCCATATTTCCGCACCGTATCGGCAAAGGGGCCGCCACCCGGGACGATGGCCAGGGGATGTTCGCGGGAAAGCTGACTGATAACCGCCCCCAGGCGGTGCAGAGCTTGTATGTTATCATGGCGGCAGAAGCTGCCGCCGATTTTTATGATTCGCAAATCATTCATTAGGGAACGCCTCCTGTAAGGAGTGGTCACTTTTGCGCCTGCTGATCTATGAGCTATTTTCCACCGGCGGAATGGCTGGCGGGGAAGGCCTGTCTGTTCTTGGCTTTTCGATGCTTGACGCCGTCCTGACCGACTTTGCGGCTGTTGGAGGCCTGGAATTGTTTACGGTGCTTGATCGCCGTCTGGAAGCCAGTGTGGCGCTAGGCGCTTATGCCAAAAAGGTGAATATCCGCTGGGGCAGCGGCGCCGGAATGTGGCGAGAGGATTTTACCGCAGCACTCCGGCTATGTGACGGGGCGCTGGTTATCGCCCCTGAAACAGACGGGGTGTTGACTAAACTAACGACGGAAATCGAAAGCAGCGGCAAACTAGTGATCGGGTCGACGGCCGCGGCTACCGCTCTGGCTGGCAACAAGGCGCTCGCCCTGCAGCGGCTGCAGGACGCCGGTTTGCCGGTACCGAAAACCGAGATTTTTAACGAGCCTGTGCCGCAAGATTGGGTTTCAGTGATTGCCAGGCGCTTTGTCCTGCCGGTGGTGGTCAAGCCGGTCGACGGAACAGGCTGTCGTGGCATCACCGTGGCGGAAGATGCCGTTGCCTTGGAAAGCGCCCGTCGGTGGGTGAACGAAACTTCACGCCAGCCTCTATTTATGGTTCAGGAGTACATCAGCGGCGAGCCGGCAAGTGTCAGTTGTCTGGTAGCCGCAGGGAACGTCCTGCCGCTTGTCGTAAATCGGCAGCGTATCGATGGCGGCGGCAGGTTCTGCTTCAAAGGAATGACTGTTCCTTATCGCCACCCCCAGTCCAAGGCGGCCGCAAGTGTCGCCAAGCGGGCTTGTGAAGCGATCGAAGGACTAGGCGGTTATGTCGGCGTCGATCTCGTTTTCGGGCCGGAAGGGCCGGTCATCATGGAAATTAATCCCCGGATAACTGTAGCGTATATTACCCTGCGGGAAGTTGTCAAAGAAAATTTGGCGGAAAGCATTTGCCAGGTGTGTTTGGAGCGTCGGCTGCCGGCGGCGCCGCGTATCACGGGATCTTATACATACCTGATTGATTAGGGGGCGGTTCGTTTGGCGGTGGTGATCGGGCTGGATATCGGCGGCGCCAATACAAAAGCCTGTTGCCTCGAAGTAGGCGGCGGCAAGGTCCTTGGCAGCTGGGCAGAGTCGGTCTATTTCGAGGTCTGGCGCGACCCGGAAGGGCTTCGCGCTGTCTTAGAAAAACTGCAGGGGTCCTTGTGCCAGAGCGAGACATTATGCGGCGTGGCTCTGACAATGACCGCAGAATTGTGCGACGTATTCGCGACCAAGGCCCAGGGTACCGAGCTGATCACCGCCCTAACCCGGGATGTCTTTCAAGGTGTTCCTGTATATCTTTGGACAATGGGCGGAGAATTTATCGAAGGAGTGGCGATGGCCGGACGAACGGCGGAAGGGGCTGCGGCCAACTGGCTGGCCAGTGCGACGGCTCTGGCGGAAAGTCCGCTGATCGGCGATGCCCCGGCGCTACTGATAGACCTTGGCAGCACCACTACCGATATTTTGGTTTTGCGGCATGGAAAACGGGTGAAGGGGCATAGCGATGCAGAGCGCCTGGCCTCAGGAGAACTGGTGTATACCGGCGTACTGCGGACTCCGGTCAGCGCGGTGACCCCTCAGCTGTATGTCGGCGGTTTGTCTTGCCGGGTGACCAGCGAATATTTTGCGGTGATGGCCGATGTATACCGGCTGCTGGGGTATATTGGCGACTCAGATTATGTAGTCGCCGTACCTGACGGCGGCGAGAGGACCATAGAAGCCTGCGCCCGGCGGCTGGCCCGTGTTGTCGCCTCCGAACGGGAGGGTCTGGGGTGGGATGGCATTTATGCGTTGGCCGGTTATATCCGTGAAAAACAAATCCAGCAAATTATTGACGCCATCTGGCAGATTTTATCCCGCGCCCGCCAGCCCTGGCCACAAAGGTTGATTATGTCCGGCCAGGGAGGATTTTTGCTGGAGGAGATAGCAAGCAGGCTGGGCTGGGAGGCAATTCCCTGGTGGAAGCTGGTGACAGGCGACGAGGAGAAGGGCGGGTATGCGCTGACTGCCTATGCTGTGGCCTGGCTACTGGCGGACAGACTTGGTATTAGGGAATAGATGCCGTTCGGGCAATAGCGAAAGGGGTTATGATATGGGCGGAAAGCAATTTCGTATTATCCCGGTTGTCGACCTGAAAGGTGGGGTGGCGGTACATGCCATACGCGGCGAGCGCGAAAGGTATAAACCGGTAGTCAGCCCTTTAGCGGCGACCCCGGAGTTCTTTCCGCTGGTCGCGGCCTTTGGTTTTCAACTTGGTCTGACGGAGGTTTATGTCGCTGATCTGGACGCCATAACTGGGGGGCTGCCAGAAGGGAATTTCGCCGTCATGAGTGCGGCGATAAAAAAGATCCATAGCCTGGATGATCCTGCAAGCCCCTTTTCATTCATGGTCGATGCCGGAGTCCGGGACTGCACGGGTGCGGAGGCGGTATTTGCAGCCGGTGCCAACAAGGTTATTGTCGGCACGGAGACGCTGACAGACATCGCGGAGTTGGCAGTCCTCATCGGCGAGTATGGCTCGGGGCGGGTAGTTGTCAGCCTGGATAGCTGCGATGACTGCATCATCAGCCCAGCTGCCGCGTTGCGGGGATTGGGTCCTCCAGAGGCCATCCTAAGACTGCGGGAATATGGTGCCGAGCAGTTTGTTTTGCTGGAGCTGAAGAGGGTGGGGACTGCCGCCGGCCTGAACCGGAAACTGATCCAAGCGTGCCTTGCCTGCCTGCCGCTGACCCCGGGAAAAGAAGATCTGGCAAGCCCATCTTTGCTTATTGGCGGTGGTGTTTCCGGGCGTGCCGACCTGGAATGGCTGAAGCAGGCTGGAGTCGCCGGTGCACTTATCGCCACCGCGCTACATGACGGCAGGCTCACTGTCGAGGAGATAAAGGCCATAGTGGAGTGAACCTGTCGTTTCCGGGTCAGCGGAATAAGCAGCGAACACAAGGGAAGAAATAGGGTAAAAAGAGGGATGACGATGAATGAATTGCGCGAGAATGCAGTAAGGAATCTATTGCTAAGCATCGGGGAAGACCCTGAACGGGAAGGTTTGCAAAACACCCCCTGCAGAGTCGCGAAGATGTATTCAGAGTTATTTTGCGGCTATACCCAAGACCCCCAGAATATTCTTGGAGTAATGTTTACGAATGAAGCTATCGACCTTCAGGAAATGGTCATTGTCAAAGATATCGGATTTTACTCGCATTGCGAGCATCACATGGTGCCCTTTGTCGGCGTAGTACATATCGCGTATATTCCCGACAAAAAATTTGTGGGACTTAGCAAGCTTGGCAGGCTGGTCGAGTGTTTTTCCCGGCGGCTGCAGGTTCAGGAACGCCTGACGAAACAACTGGTTGATGAAATCGAGGAAGCGTTGAAACCGAAGGGAGTTGCCGTGGTCATCAGTGCCGAACATTTGTGTATGACGATGCGCGGGGTGCAAAAGGCGGGTACCAAAACTGTGACCAGCCTGGTAACCGGTCTCTTTCGGACAGATCCGACCATCAAGGCCTCCTTTTACAGTATGCTATAGTTAAAAGTTCTTTCATAGGATTGTTGGCTTTAGAAGGAATCTTAAAATGCCATCAAGCCCACTGGTGCCCGGGGGCGTCCGCTATCCGGCAAGCATACCTCGCAGAAACTGCGTGGTTTTTTTTGCGTTAGTGAAATTTTGATATTTAATATGACAAACAATATCTAGGTTCTTGGGAACCCGAGGGCTTTTTTAGCGAATATAATCAGATATTCCAACATAGATTGAAGCAGAGTAATGAACAAGGAGATTGTTGTATGAGAAAAACTTTTAAACGGAACGTCATGCTGGTGCTTGTAATCTTCGTATTCGCGTTTGCCTGTAACATATGGTTATTGCCACTGACCACAGTTGCGGCAAGTCCATCGACTAAAATTGTGCAATTGCATCGGGTGGATTTCAGTGGTGTTTATGCCCTGCCGGAGGGGGTATGGCTGAAAGACGTGCTGCTGGACGGTCAACCAGCCAAATATGTGCTGGTCAAAAACGGAACTGAGGTTGACGTATGGGCCGCGCGGGCGAATTCGCGGGTTGAGGCTGTCATTTATCAATAAGGCGGTCGGGCCATGGCAGTAAACTCAAAAAGGCTTGCAGAAATGCAAGGCCTTTTTTTATGTAATGTAAGCCGCTCTTGGACGAAGTTATATTCTCATACATATTCAATGTAGTTTAAAGAAGGATTTTGGGATTTTTTATAAAATTTGGTAATTGGCGGGAGGGGGCGAAGAACCAGCTGGTGGACATTGTTTGTGGATTTCTTAAAATAATCGGGCTGGAAAGGAGCCTTCAAAAAGCAGTGCTGTTATTTTCCGCCTACGCTCATAACGCAGCGAAAAATTTGTAAAGGAATTTAATATTTGGGCGTTAGTCACATTTTTGTCACATTATTCCTTTATAATGAAACGATCATTAACAGAGTCGATGCCTAAGGTCTAGGCTTGGGCAATTCTGTAAAGCTTATAAATCACAGGAATAGGGGCGAATTTGCTTGAATTATGCTGGTTGGCAATGTGAAGATGTGAACATTACAGATATGATCTTTAGGCATGTAAAAAAAAGTCCAAATTCAATTGCACTTATCACGCCAAGGATGGAGACATATACTTACAGGCAACTTTCAGATAGTACCCACCGTCTTTTCTGTAATCTACTAAAAGCGGGAGTCCAAGAAAAAAGTCGAATCGCCTTCGTATTGCCCAGTAATGCTGAAACCGCAATCGTTTTCTTAGCAGTAGCCCAAATTGCTACCTGCATACCATTAAATCCAGCGTACTCCACTCGGGAGTTTAAACTGTACCTAAGTACGATGAACGCCACTGCAGTGATAGTCAGGGATGGTTTTCCGCAAGCTGCAGTAACAGCGGCTAGAGAACTCCGTATTCAGATAATTTCGCTCATGACTGCGCGGCAAAACGGTGTAATGGAATTAACGTCTAATGTTCAGCGTGTTGGGAAAAGTAAGGCACAAGCGATGATCACTAAGTTTTCGGATACTGCTTTACTATTGCACACTTCAGGGACAACTGCGCAGCCCAAAATCGTTCCCATAACCCATGAGATGCTGGCATGTTCAGTGCAAAACACGGCTAAAGCATTTAATCTGACGAAGAACGACCGCTGCTTAAGTGTTGCCCCAATGTTTCATACTCATGGGCTAGTGGTAGCTGTCCTGGCCTCGTTGTTTGCGGGCGGTAGCGTGATTTGTCTGCCAAAATTTGATGAAGACCAGTTTTTTCATTCTTTGTCGACGTTGGCACCTACTTGGTATACTGCTGTCCCTGCGATACATCAACGGGTTTTGGATCATACGCAAAAATTACCGGATTTTAAAACTTGTTCATTGAGATTTATCCGCTCTGCGGCCGGGCCATTGCCCATTAGACTAGGGAATGAGCTGGAAGAAAAATTTGCTGTTCCGGTGATCAATACATACGGAATGACGGAGGCATCATCGCAGATTGCCAGTGAACCCCTGTCTCCCATGAACAGGAAAAAAGGGTCGGTGGGAACCTCCAATGGTTGTAAGCTGGCCATTATGGATATTCATGGGATGATGCTTGATGCCAAGATCATCGGTGAAGTAGTCATTCGTGGCCAGAACGTTTTGAAAGAGTACGAGAATAATCCGATAATCAACGAACAGTCATTTCGGGGCGGGTGGTTTAGAACTGGAGATCAGGGATATGTGGACGAAGACGGTTACTTATTTATTACTGGTCGACTTAAAGAGATCATCAATCGTGGTGGGCAAAAAATCCTGCCAAACGAGATCGACGATATCCTGGCCGAACATCCGGCGATCGCTGAGGCCGCCGCGTTTCCGATTCCTCACGCAACGTTGGGCTATGATCTTGGCGTGGCAATTGTACTGCGGCAAGGTTTTTTAGTTTCTGCAAGTGAAGTTCGACAATTCGTTAGTCAACATCTCGCCCAATTCAAGGTGCCTTCACGGGTATCTTTTGTAGCCCAAATACCAAAAGGACCGACTGGTAAAATCAGACGAAGCATGTTGGCAGAGAAGGTACTGACAGATCCATCCACCCATCGGGAAAAGCCGGTGACTAAACCGGTAAATAGTATAGAAGCTAGATTGGTTAGCATCTGGAAAGGGCTTCTTCACGCAGAAGAAATTAGCATTCTGGATGATTTCTTCCAAGTTGGAGGAGATTCTTTGACGGCAACGATCCTGCTTGCTGAAATAGAAGGTCTATGGAATTGCAGCATTAGTTATGCAACAATGCGCGAAAATCCAATTTTAAAAGATCTAGCCCAAACAATAAAACAACATGACGCAGAAAAGGCTCTTATCGCCATTCAAGCGGGAGGAAAGATGCTTCCTATTTATTGTGTTCACCCGATAGATGGCGATATCGGCGCATATTTAAAGCTAGTTAATCATCTGGAGAAAACCCAACCGGTGTTTGGACTGCGGGCTACAGGGCTTGGCTATTCAGATGGCGACTCATCGACGATGGAAGTTCTAGCGCGGCAATACGTTTTTGAAATCCTCGAACAACGGCCCAGTGGACCTTACATATTAGTTGGATATTCGTTCGGTGGAGTAATTGCCTTTGAGATGGCGCAGCAATTGATAAACGCTAAAAAAGAAGTGGTGCTACTGCTTATTGATACACGAGCGCCAAAGATGTATCAAGAATATAGTAAGATAGATAAATTTATTCACAAGACCAAGAAGAGTTTTAGCAAGTTTAGTAGCAGTCCCCTGGAGTACCTTGCAGGTAAATTGGAGAAATTGTTCGCGCAACCCAAAGAGCAAACAGACATTGCCCATATTCGACGTGTTGCCAATTATTTAGAGCCGATTCGCGATTGTTATAACCCGTTGCGCTATAATGGGAAAATCATTCTTTTTCGAGCAGCGGATCGAGTGGGTGAGAGATACTATTTCGAGGAGACTTTGGGATGGAAGTATCTTACTGAACGACCGATAGATATTTACGTTATCCCTGGGAACCATGATTCCATTATGCATGAACCGAACGTTGGACATTGCGGTAAAATTATCACAAAGTATTTATCAGAACTTCAACAATAACCTGTAATATTTCAATATCAGATATCACAAAAATGAAAACACTTCCGTGGTTTATAACCTATGATCAAATTAAATGTGATCTATAAGTGTTAATTTTGAGTGATGGTCGCAGTCTACTCCCCAAGTATTATGATATTATGATAGAAGAAATTTATATTTGCGAGTTAGGGGTATTGGTAAATGGATTTTGAATTTGATTTTGAAAGTGTTTCAGAGAAAGCATATTGCTTTTTGTTTTGTGGTGATGAACTATTAATCAAAGAAGTTGACGGTGGGTTTCAGATTCCGCTTGTTTGTGACTTAGAGATTCTCGATAGTAAACCAGTGCATGTTTATTATATGGGCTTGTTTGCGGGGAACAAGTGTTATTCGGCGATCTGTTGCAAAAGCAGCCCCCAAGGCTTTTCTTTCAAGAAGATCAGACAGGTATACGGCCTGATAGAAGATGATTGTTATTGGCTTATGCTTCGTGCGTTTCATATTATGAGCTGGATAAAAGCAAACAGGTTTTGTGGCTGTTGTGGTGGCCAAATGAAGGTATCACCCCAGGATCTTGCGGTTCAATGTGGAGGATGTAAACAGATTGTATATCCTCGAATCTCTCCTGCGATTATCGTTGCAGTTACTAAAGCGGATAAGATTTTGCTGGCGCATTCAAATCGGTTTCCCCCTGGAAGATATAGTGTAATCGCCGGATTTGTTGAACCGGGGGAGGCGCTTGAAGACTGTGTCAAAAGAGAAGTGAAAGAAGAAGTTGGCATTGATGTAACCGCTATTCAGTATTTTGGGAGCCAGCCATGGCCTTTTCCTGACTCGCTTATGGTTGCTTTTACTGCCAGGTGGTCAGGCGGGGAGGTAAAGATTGATAACAAAGAAATTGTTGATGCCCATTGGTATTCGGCCGATCATCTCCCCAACCTTCCGAATAAGGACAGTATAGCTAGACAGTTAATTGACTGGTTTGTTGAACAAGCAAAAATTTAGGACTTATTATCCTCTAGTCTATTCTCCAGCCGAGATCGAACGTCTCCAGGCTGTCTTGCCGGTTCAGCAGGACAGCTTTTGTTATGTTAAGGATCTTTTTAATCGTTGCAGGAAACTTTCTTTTAACAATGAAACAATTTATTTTTAAAAGGAGTTGTTAGTTGTGCGCCGAATCTATAGTATCTGCGCTAAATTTGGTTTAATGACGCTTGTGTCAAAGTAGTCTTTTCCATAAATTAAAATGTGAAGGAAGTGGCTTGGTGTTCGATTATTTCAGCGGACTGATGCAAATGGCGTTGACGTTTTTTTATAATGTAACAAGCTATATGGGCTTTCCGAATTATGGTGTGGCGATTATTTTGCTGACGGTGGCAATAAAGATAGTATTGTATCCTTTGACGGTCAAGCAGGTCAAATCCATGAAAAAAATGCAGGAGCTTGGGCCCAAGCTAAAGGCTCTGCAAGAACAATATAAAGACAATAAACCAAAACAGCAGGAGGAAGTCGCGAAACTGTATAAGACGGCAGGTGTCAATCCTTTGGCGGGCTGTTTGCCGCTATTGATTCAGATGCCGTTTTTAGCCAGTATTTTCTATGCAATAAGAGATTTCGGCTATGTTAGCCAACCTAGTTTTTTGTGGATAAAAACATTGGCAGTTAGTGATCCGATATATCTTCTTCCAATTCTGGCGGCGGTCACTACCTATATTTCATCAAAACAGACGATGACTGATTCAAGTCAGCAAGGCAAAATGATGACAATGGTTATGCCGCTCTTTATCGGGTACATGACGCTGCGTTTTCCGGCTGGATTGGGTTTATATTGGGTGGTGAGCAATCTTGTCCAGATTGTGCAGCAACGGTTCCTATACCGCGGACTGGCGACTGCCAGTTAAGTTTTTAGGCAGAATCGTCCAGTCTGCTCAAATGTATTCTGCTGCGGTTTGATAATGAAAGAAGCACCCGCAGGGTGCTTCTTTCGTGTAATGGTGTAATGACGTGCTTTCAAGCTTCTGGTATCAATTTAAGCGCATTCACACAGCAGTGCCAAATAAGTTTGACACATCGGATCACAAAGGATATTCAGAGCAGAATAGGTAGACTCAGTCACTAAAAGGGTGAAAGCAGATATAGCTCCTAAGCGACCAATGCCGGGGATTTTCGGTAGAATTTGATTTTGGCGGATAAAATCAAGGACTTTCTCGTCGACCCTCTCTGGCCCGACCACGAGAATACGGTCATTTTCCTGTATGATCATATCTGGGGCTGGAGACACGAGCAATTCTCCGCCGCGACGAATGGCAACCAAGGTCGCACCGGTGTGTCGCCAAAGGGTGATTTCCTCTAAAGATCTGCCAATGATATGGGACTTGCTGGGGATGCTTATCTCTTCGGGAATCAGGGGCTTTAAACTCTTTAGTCTGTCAGAAAAGGACTGCGTTTTGCTGTACATGATTTCAAATTGCTTGTCAATTTGTTGCTTTTTCGCCAATACGAGTTCAAGTTCTTCCTGTAACAGGCCGGACATCATATCATTCTTGCCTTCTACGAAACGACCGGCATTTTCTTTTGATGTGATGGTGATTTCTTTTCCCTGCGAAACTTGAACCACATTTGAATCTTTAAGCAGGCTGACCGACTTTCTTATTGTTTCGGGAGAAACAGAATATTGACAAGATAATAGCGATCTGCCGGATAATTTGCTTCCAACCGGAAATTCTTGGTTCACGATTTTTTTCGCGATATCCAGGGCGATACTCTGATAAACTGATTGTTTGATTGTCACCTTATCTCCCCCCTAAAAACACGCCGCCCCAAAACTGGTTAACAACGCCAAAATATAATGAATTGTACTTCAATAATTCAACAGCTACAATGATTTTCCTGTAAGGGCCCGTCTTTTTCCTCCATGCTGACTATTGGTTAAATGCCTGATCATTGAGGGGGCTTTGACAAAGGGACAAAATAATGGCGCAAGTTTGAAAGGATGTCAGAAATCGGTGAAGAAATAGGGGCTGAAGGGACTATATTATTAAAGGAGACGAAGTCTCGGCTATGAAAGCAAACATGTTCCTGCAAAGTGGAATAGATTGGGCGGTTAAAGGCGATCTACACCAGGCGGCTGATGCTTTTCGTCAGGCTATTGAGCTGGACCGGGGTTGTTTCGAAGCCCATAATAACTTAGGCCTGGTTTTTCAGCAACTCGGCTGCCTGAGGGAGGCGGAAGATTGTTTCCGCCAAGTGATTGAGTTGAAACCTGATTGCGCGGCGGGCTATAACAATCTGGGGCTGGTGCAAAAAAAAGCAGACCGTTTGCCTGAAGCGGTTGTTTCCTTTAGCCGGGCCATCGATCTCGATCCGGAGTATTCGGAGGCGTACAACAACCTGGGGATTGCCCAAAGTGAAGCAAATCGTTGGGAGGACGCTGCCGATTTATTTTGCCGGGCGATCGAACTCAAACCTGATAATGCAGAGACTTATTTTAATCTGGGGATCATGCAGATCAAATTAAAACGTCCGGCGGAAGCGGCCAAGTCCTTTTGCCGGGCTACGGCGCTGAACCCGAAGCATATGGCGGCATATTTCAATTTAGGTGTCGTCCAAGCTGAAGAAAACCGTCTGGACGAAGCGGTGGCGGCGTTTAGACGGGTCATCGAACTGAACCCTTTCTATTATGAGGCTTATAATAATTTGGGAGCGTTGCTCCGGCTTGCCGATCGGCTCGGCGAGGCAGAAGCCGCGCTGCGGCGCGCCATCGAATTGAAGCCCGATTATGCTAAGGCCTATAACAACCTGGGACTGGTTTTAAAGAGTAATCACCGACTCGAAGAGGCGGAAACTTGTTTGCGGCACTCCATCGATTTAAATCCAAACGATCCGGAGACCTATAACAATTTGGCGCTGGTCGTAAAGGATGCTGGCCGGTTGGCTGATGCGGAGAGTTATTTGCAGCAGGCCATTGCGCTTCGCCCTGATTTGGTGGAAGCCGAATTTGCCCTGGGGTTTTTATATTTGCTGCAGGAGCAGTATGAGAAGGGCTGGGGGAAATATGTTAAATGGCAGGCAGACAATGAATCAAGTGTCACAAGACATGCCGTTTTCCAAGCGACATGCCGCAACTGGCAGGGTGAGGATTTAACCGGGAAAAAGATTGTGCTGTTTAGTGATCAAGGCTTCGGTGATGCCATTCAGTTCATCAGATATGCTCCGCTGGTAGCCAAAGCGGCCGGCCAAACCAGTGTATGGGTGCAAAAACCGCTTCAGCGATTGATGGCTGGAGCAGTTAATGGTTGCCAGATCCATCCTGATGAAAATATTGCGGCCGGGCAATATGATTTTAGCTGTCCTCTGTCCAGTCTGCCCTATCTCTTTCATACTTCTAAGGACACAATCCCTCAGGGGATTGCGTATATTCGGCCAGTCGACAAAATTATAAGCGTCTGGAGTGAACGGCTGGGCAGCCTGGATGGCAATCAGCGGTATCGGATCGGGGTTGTGTGGGGCGGTAATCCCAACCATGAAAATGATCGCAATCGTTCGATCGATTTTGCAGTGTTCAATCGGTTGTTTGATTGCAACCAAGCAAGCTGGGTCAGTCTGCAAGTGGGAAAACAGGCGAAAGATCTGCACCAGATGCCTTCTCCAGTGCTGGACATTTCTTGCCATCTGTCTGACTTTGCGGAAACGGCGGCAGTGATCGCCAACCTTGATTTAGTTATATCAGTCGATTCGGCAGTGGCTCACTTGGCGGGGGCGATGGGAAAACCAACCTGGCTGCTGGTGCCGTTTAATCCTGATTGGCGATGGCAACTGAACCGCGAAGACAGCCCCTGGTATCCGACGATGCGCCTTTTCCGCCAGCAGGGGGGCGGCCGATGGCCGGAGGTTCTGGAGAGGGTCAAGCAAGCCTTGGTCACAGAACTGAAGGTATATTAAAAGCTGGCGCAATTAATCAGGGCTATTATATGTTGTGGGCAGCTCAATTTCTTGCAGTGAATTGGGCTGCTAGTTTTTTATGGGCTTGGGTGAAATTGTCTCTGGGTATCGTTTTATTTGCTAAATAGTCGGCAAAATAGTCCCATGATTGCTCTTCATCCAGCAAGCCCGCTTTGGTGTGAACATAGCTGAATACTTTATTTTTGATATGTTCCGAACCAAACAAGCGCAGCGATAATACGTTATTGTTTTTGTAATTGGGATACATATTGAATTTTATTTTGTGATAATCATAGCCATTTTCGTGCAATGCCGCCATCGATTTGGCTACCATCCGCATCATAAAATCAGATAACCGGCGATTCTCAATCGCTTCAGCCACCCGGCACCAGACGTGATAGCCCCGGCCACTGGCAACCGTTAGGGGTTCTACACCTAATTCCTCGAAAAAATCGGTCAGAGCCCTGATGGAAAATTGCATTTCTGGAATCAGGGCCGTGTTGTTATTTTTATAATTATTGTCCAGATTAAAACAAAAAGTATTGTTCGCAGTTTCATTAAAATACAAGCAAACATTACAATCTTTGTTAATATGCGCTTGCAAGAGGTGATTTACACTGTCTTCCGGCACATTTATCAGTTTATACTTGTGTGACAAATCGTAGATTGATAACTGGCCGTATTCAAGTGTGATTCCATCAGACAATAGTTTCTCTAGAAAATCAAAGCCATGATGATTGATTTCTAGTTTAAGTTTCCCTTGTTGCATCTGATTATAAAAATCCCTCAATAACCTTACCCTTGTATCCATCGTTTTACCTCATCAAAAGTAGTGAAGCCCCGTGCGGCAGTCGATTGAAGTCCCTGGTGGTGCGACATGATCGGATAATATACGCTGATGCCATATTGTCCACCATGGAGAATGTTAAAATTGTTATCATCAACTAAATGCTGGATTCCCCACAATTTGCAAAACACGATTTTATTTTGAGCGCTGAATAGATGGTCCCACGGAATATGGTTGGCGTGTAGCCATTCTTTTGTATAATGACTTGCTTTTCTTAAATCCCGCGAGGTACAGATCACGATTCGCCAGTGATTCGCTTTTAGCCATTGCATGAATTTGATGCCATCGGGTTTTGCGAGAGACCGTTTATGACATTGTTCATAAATGTTGTAACGGAAGTAGGCAAATTCCGTACTGAGAAGGTCATTGTCGTCTCGTTCTTTGTTCTTCAATGTACCAATGTATTTGCTGAAGATTTCTTTTGTCAGACCATAGGAAGCAGCATAGTTGAAATCGGTGTCTTGCAGAGTAGCAGTGAAGTTGTTTAGTGTATCATCAATGTCAACAGCGATAGTTTTGATATGAATTCTCTCCCTCCGATGATTTTCACTTAGAAATAGTTTTAGATAATTGCAGACTTTCAGCAGGAGTCGTTGATCGGAGTCAGGAGGACAAGGCCTCGCCGGAGGAGGGAGCCGACCGCCGCGAAGACGGTCTCTTTATCAAGGCCGGGTGAGGTCAATGAGAGGAGTTCAGGTAATGCCAAGGGCTTGTCTATTCTCTGCAGGATCTCCCGTTCGATGGGATCGAGCCATTGGGTGATGGAAAGCGCTTTTCCTAGTGTTTTTGCCTGGGTATTTGTGGATAGATCGCTGCCGAGCACTTGGACCTGCATCAGCCCGATTGGACCTGTACGCCATACTTGACTACGACCAAGGGTCTCATATAAATTGGGGCTGTGTGCCAATCGTTCGGCGAAAAACAGCCCTTCCACCTCGATGCCGGCGTCCCTGGGAGGGGGAGGCGATTCCTCGCTACGGGTCCAGGATGGGCCTAATGTCGGATCGCTCCATTGAAAGGCAAGGAGCACAGAGACGACGCGTGTATACCCTTGCGCCTTTAGGTTGCCAGCCCAAGCGTGCACCGAATCAAAGTAGGTTTTGTGGGTATCGTCACTATTGGCATGGCCGATGGCGTAGGTTGCTGCAGGGGTCGTACGCAGACGCAGGATGAGGATATCCATTGGGGCACCGCCCAGCCATTCACGTAGCCGATCGGACAGAGGCTCATCGTCGCGTTCGCCGAATTCGGTGACGATTTGCGCAGTCCCTCCCGGGGCCAGATGATGCGGCAAGCCGGCAATAATCCGTCGTTGGACCTCTTCGCCTGAATGGCCGCCGTCACGAAACTGGAGTGAGTTCACCGGTGACGGCACGAAGGGCGGATTGGCTGTAATGAGGTCGAAGCGCTCGCCACCAATCGGTTGGTAGAGATCTCCGACCCGAACTTCGATATTGGTTGCAGCGGATGCTTGGCTGTTAAGGCGTGTGCAGCGGGCGGCGCGGGGATTGATGTCCACGGCAAGTACCCGCTGGGAGTGAAACGCAGCCAGGAGGGCCTGTACGCCCGAGCCTGTGCAAAGGTCGAGGGTGGCGCCGACATGCCTGCGTATAGTGGCGCGTGCAAGCCAGCGGCTATCCGTGCCGACGAACATCACTTGATCATAAGGGACATGGATACACCCAGGGTGGGGTAGTCTGGGCCAGGCATGGTCGGAAAAGACCAGATGATCCCCAACCGGAAAAAGCGAGGCGCGGGCCAATGCGTGGCCCTCCTCATCAATGAAAAGGAGGCCTGCCCGGACGAGAACATCCTGGTCGGCCATAGAGAACAATCGATTGATTTCGTCCACTGGGAGGGTGCCTTGGAGAAGAAAAAGATCGATGGCCGAAGCCAGGGGATCGCGTTCTGCCAATCGTTCTGCGTGATAAACCGGCAGAGCACGCCAGCGAAGATCGGAAAGGTCTGCAAGCCCCAAGCGATCGCGAACCTTTGTCTCGCAGTAGCCAATATGGACTAAGTGGGATAGGATATTGCGAAGGGCGACGACATCGGCATCATCAACCAGAAAAGTCGCAGAGTTGTTCAACGGAATCCTCCTTGTCGCTTTGGTAGGAGATCAACATTCACTAGTGCATCGAGATGAGGCAAGAGGTGACTAAATAAAAAAAGACTCAGTAGCCAAGATACTTGAAGGGACTGCCTCAGTGTTTGAGACAGTCCCTTATTGTCTACCAGCGGTGGTATCCCCAGTGGCCATACCAGCCGGGATGGACAATGATAACCGAACGATCGTGATCGTCATAGTAGTATGGTGGGTATGGCGGACGATTGAGGTTGAACTTGTAGTCGCTTGGATGCCAGCCGTTGCGGCCGACGAAGATTTGCTGTGGACTGATTTTATTGCCATCCAGATAGATTTCAAAACCCATGTAGTCGCCATCGGTGACGTCAAAATCAATGCCTACCGTGCGGCCTTCGGTAGTGAATTGAAAATCGATGGTATCTCCGTCTCGCTGGTGGTAATAGTCTTTATCCCTAAAAAAGCGGTCGTCGATATCCCTGAAGTGCCCATTAGTATGTACTGTTCCGGTAAAGGTGTGCTTGTCGCCGGTCGTTGTAGCGCGAAGATGAAAGCCGCTTGAGTCATGCCAGACAAAGGCGCCGATAATATGGCTAGGGTTAAGCATATCTGGCTCACCTTCGTAACCTGGTCCCCACGACATAAAAGCAGTTGCTGGAAAGCAAACAACGGCGATAAAAACAAGGAAAATGCGAAACAAATTTTTCATAACCAACCACCCTTGCTCATTTTGAACTCCCGCTTGAGTAACCCTATGTGACTACTCACCGGTACCTTGAACTCATTTTACTCTCCAAATGTGATAACTTTATGACAAACATAAGATATTTTTTAGGTGAGTATAAATTCGTTTTATCCAGTTGCTTCCATGAGTGTTGGCCAGCCGGGCGCAGTTTTCGGGTGGAAGTGGCGGAGATTCTTGTTTTTGTATTCAAACAGAATTGTGCTACACTAATAAATGGAGAATATCGTACAGTAGCAGCTAGCACAAAAATGAATCCGGAGGTTTTCATGCGCTTCTCTTTCACCGCTATTGTCCTTGTAGTCTTGCCGGCTATTCTTAGCTGGCTGAATTATCGCCTACTATCGCGCTTGTTTAATTTTTACCGCCATCGGCTGGTGGGGTGGGCCTTTTTGCTTTTTACGGTCACCACCGTTTTGGTGATGGCGGTTGGCTGGACAAGACGTCCGCCGTTTGTCGCACCAGAGCTTGCAGCCTATCATTTTTTGGTGTATGGGGCTCTTGCCTGGTTGTTTGGCCAATTAATCCTCTTGATTATTCAGCCCTTCCTATACCTCGTTTATCGACTCATTAAGAATAAAAACACTGAGGAGACCGATCCGGTTCCTTCAGGGATGACGCGCCGCGATTTTTTGCTGCGTACTTTGGCGGCCACGCCACTCATTGCTTTTGGAATCAGTACAAAGGGGATTTACGAGGCCCAAACCGAAATGGTTGTTCAGCGGCACTCGCTTTCCATTCCCAGCCTGCCGGCAAACTTGAATGGTTTTAAAATTAGCCAGATCAGCGATACCCATCTGGGGCCATATTTTGATCTGGCGCAGCTGGATACCGCCATCAGTCTGCTTTCTGAAGAACGGCCTGATCTTGTAGTCATAACCGGTGACTTTGCCGATGACCTTTCTTTACTGAAACCCGCGATTGAGAGGTTTAACGCACTTCGACCTGCTATTCCCTACGGCATTTATTTTTGCTTTGGGAATCACGATTATTTTCGCAACGCGGAGCTTGTTAGGGACGAACTAAAAAAGAGCCTGATACAGACTCTCGATAATACCAGTGCTATCATTGCAGACGGACAGCAACCGTTTTACCTGCTAGGCGTTGACTATCCCTGGACAGATGCCGCTCGCGTCGGGATCACGGTGAGCACCGAAAAACGCCAGGAATATTTCAATATGGCTAACCGGAATGTCCCGCCTGGAGCCTTCAAGGTATTGATCGCCCATCACCCTGACTTTCTATTTGACGGCTTTAACGCCCAAATCCCTTTGACTCTTGTAGGGCACACTCATGGTGGGCAGGTAGTGGTTGGCGGGAAAACATTGCTTTCTTCATATACCTATATGCGCGGTCTCTATCGGGAGAATGGGGTTTACGGCTATGTCAGCAGTGGTGTAGGGCAGTGGTTTCCTTTCCGGCTCGGTTGTCCGCCAGAGATCAGTACCTTTATCTTGCACCAGGCATAACGAGGGGCGGACCCTTGAGTGGGCTGGTACCCTGCTGTTAGTTTGGATCATAGACTACCGGCTTTTAACCCGGTAAGTGAATATAAGTGAAGAGCGTAGCAGACCAGTTGTTTGGTCTGCTTTTTAGTGCAGGTCGTCCCAGGGATAGGTGTCATAGCCTAGCCCTTTTTGTTGTCGCGCGCTCTTTTTAAGGTTAGTGTTGTCAACCGAGTCTCAATAAAAACTTCAAAAATTTACCATAACAATAAAGGAATTTGGTCTAATTGGAAGAATTTTACAATAGTATGTTTTGAAATGGACATCGGCAATAAGGAACAGGTGGGGACAGATGCAAGGATTGCTTTCTACAAAAGGAATCGTGGCGATCGCAGCCATTTTAAGCATGCTAACCTCCGGACTCATTTATAACTATCTAAAGAATGCGTCGGAAGGTAAACTTTCGTTGCAGCAGGTTGTGGTCGCCGCGAAGGATATACCGGAACGCACAGTCATCACAGCCGATATGGTCAAGCTGGAAGAGATCCCGGTGGCGCTTGTCCCGCCGGGGGTGTTGACTCAGCTTGAGGCGGTAACCGGATCGGTGACCAGTATCCCCCTCCGTCAGGGCGATCAAATCACCGACCGCAAGCTGATCGGGAAAGGAAAAACAGCCGAATTTGTGGGGGTAATTCCTCCAGACAAGAGAGCGTTGACTATACCGGTGACTAACGCCACCGGAGTGGCGGGGTTTATCAAAGCAGGCGATTTTGTCGATGTTATTGCCATCATTCAAAGCCAGAAAAGCGAGAAAACCGCCAGCAGCATCCTGCTCCAAAAATTGCGGGTGCTGGCTGCCAACCATTATGACACACGCGATGCGGGAGTGAAAGACAGCAAAAGCTTAGAACGGGTGGAGACCATTACCGTCGCCGTCACACCTGATGAGGCAATTTTATTGGCCTTGGCAGAAGAAACCGGCAAGATTCACGTGACTTTGCGGCCTGTTTTGCCTATCCCTGATACAGCCGTTGCCAAGATCGTGACAAGCGATGATCTGATCCATATAAGTGGTGACGCGGGAGCAAATGTTGCCCCCGTTTTTACGCCCCCGGCCTTTGGGGGCCAAGGCGTGCGGGTGATCCGGGGATCGAAAGATGGAACGATACGAGTTAAATAAAAGACGAAGGTTGGTTTTGATGATCATCAGGCAGCTGAAAATTAGCTGTATCGCATTAATGGCCATGTGGATGCTGGCGGCGCCGGTTCAGGCGACCAATAAAATTATGGTGCTGGTCGATCACTCTGTGGTGCTGGCGATCAACAGTCTGGAAAGCATCGCCGTCGGGAACCCGGAGATCGCTGACGTTGTGGTCATGTCTACTTCCGAAGTGCTGGTAGTAGGCAAAACACCCGGATTTACCAGTGTCCAGATCTGGTCGGCAGACGGGCGCACCAGTTACGAGGTTCAGGTAGGCTCCAGCGAATTGGCCGAGGCAGGCGAAATAGGAGCAATATTGGACTATACCGGCATCCGGGTGCGTAAGGTGAATAAAACGGTAATCCTTGAAGGGACGGTCAAGGATCAGAACCAGCGTACCAGGGCAGAAAAGGTGGCTGCGGCTTACGGTGAAAAAGTGGTCAATTTGCTTGAAATTAAAAACCCGATCCAAGTCAAAATAGAGGCCAAGATTATTGAAATCAGCAAAGACCGGTTGGAGAATCTGGGTGCGACCTGGGGAAACGGCAGTCCGGGCAGTAACCCCGGGGTCTTTGCGCTGGGGCAAAGTTCCACGAATGGCCGGATTAGCGGGCAGGCCTTTGGTTGGTTCGGGACTTATTCAGAAATCAACGCCCAGCTTGAAGCGCTGATTCAGGAGGGTTCGGCCAGAATTCTCTCCCAACCCAATATCGTGACGGCGAGTGGCGAAAAAGCCAGCATCCTGGTAGGGGGGGAGATTCCGATCCCTATCAGCGGGGGAAATAACGGTCAGGTAGCGATTGATTGGAAGACATATGGTATAAAGCTGGAGATTGCGCCAGAGGTAAATAATGCCGGAGCCATTACCAGCAAAATGAAGGCTGAAGTCAGCAGTCTGGACTATGTGTCAGCAGCCAAAGTCAATCTGGGTAATGGGCTGGTGATTCCGTCGCTGAAAACCCGCCGAGCCGAGGCGGTCGTGACCCTGGCGTCGGGGCAAACCATGGCCATCGGCGGCCTGATCGGCACCGAGGATGAAAAAAGTGTCTCCAGACTGCCGCTCTTAAGCGATCTGCCGGTGCTGGGAAAGCTGTTCACAAGTACCTCTTTCACATCAGGGAAGACCGAATTGATTATTTTTATGACGCCAACGCTGGTGAGCCCCTAGCCGGTATTTATGGATGGCCTGGAAGCTGCAATTGAAATAGAAGACAATATTCACCTGCTATCAGCATACTATGGAAGTGGTATGGCAATGGCGCCTTCTAAGTTAGAAAGGCAGTGGAGAATAGAAGGAATGAATGAGAGATTAAGTAACACGCGAGGCGGTGTAATGCTGTTATTCGCCATCCTGCTGCCCTGCTTGCTGATTGTCACCGGTTTGGTTATTGACATAGGCTATCACTTTGTCGAGAAGGCTAAATTGCAGAATATGGTCGACGCTGCCGCTCTGGCTGGAGCGCATTTTCTGCCGCTTTCGCCGCAACAGGCGATTCGGGCTGGGCGTGATTATGCGGTGCGGAACGGGCTGCGCGGCAGCGACAAGATAACCATGCTGCTTGACGACGGTCACACCGTGCTGCAGGTCGCAGTTACCCGTACTGTTCCGGCCTTCTTCGCGCAGGTATTGGGACTTGACCGATTCGAGATCAGGGCAGAAGCCAGGGCGAAAGGCAATCTGCAGACTGGCTTGCCGAACCCGGTAGCCTTATTGGTCCCCAGCTTAGAGTCTAGGCGCTAGGGCGGTTCCTGAAGGTGAGTTCGAAGGTGGCGTTGAGTTGGTTTCTATCTTGCTTATGATGACTCTATCCAGTTTTGTCCTGTTTTTCCTGGTGCTGCAATATGTCGCCCGGACCAGGCTGGCGGTCAACGACCAGACAGCAATCAGCTCTTACGCTGCAGAGCGACCGGGACAGGCGGGAAGAAGCGCGCAACTGGAACACGGTCGCAGCTATGAAGAGCGGCTGCGGCAGGCTGGAATTCGCATGAGTGTTTCCCGCTTTCTTATCCTTGCACTGGGAAGCGCTATGACGGCGGGGTTGCTTCTTGCAATGATAGTCCCGGCCTCTTTGCGATTGGCCCCGGTGGCTGGAGTCCTTGTATTGGCGGTAATCTTGTTGGTGGTCCGAATCCGGGTTGCCAGGCGTTTCAACAAATTTAACAGTCAGTTGGGTGAGGCCCTCATGTTGCTGGCCAGTGCCCTCCGGTCAGGACTGAGCTTTCTGCAGGCTGCCCAAATGGTGGCCAAGGAAATGCGACCGCCAATGAGCCGCGAATTCGCCAGGATGGTTCAAGAGGTGGAACTAGGGGTGGCTACCGAGGAGGCGCTGGAGAATCTCGCCCGCCGGGTGGGGAGCGAAGACCTCAGACTGATCGTCACAGCGGTGCTCATCCAGCGACAGGTGGGCGGCAACTTGGCCCAAGTCTTCGATATCATCGCCCAAACCATTCAGGAACGGCTGATACTACGACGGGAATTGCGTATGCTCACAGCCCAAGGCCGTGCATCAGGCTGGATCATCGCCCTGCTGCCTGTGTTTATGGTTTTCGTTCTGTCGGCGATCAGCCCGGGGTATTTCCTGTCCCTGGTGGGCGACCCCCTTGGTCTCAGACTGGTTATTGGCGGTATTACCAGCCAACTGCTGGGTATTCTCATCATCCGCCGCATCGTGGACATTGATGTATGATAATAGGACTTCAAACGGTAAAAGCCTTAATAATTAATTGACAAATATTGGAAATAATAACTATAATAGTAAATGGGGTTTCCCAAAAAATAGCGGCAAGGGAGGTGGAAAATATGTTGAGTAAATTGTTGCGAAACCAAAAGGGGCAGGCACTGATTGAGTATGGTTTGATAGTATCGCTGATTTCAATAGCTTGCATTGTAGCCCTGCAAAGCATCGGCGTTAATCTGAATACCATGTTTAGCCAGATAGCCAACTATATCCATCATATTTAAACCATGAACAGTTGCGACGAGGCCCTCCGGCGGTTCCGGGGGGTCTTCGATTCATATAGCTACAGACTCAGACTGTTGCTGCGGCTTTTACGGGGGGATTTGTGTTGCGACAAGGCTGCTATGGGCACAGGGGACAGGCCTTGGTGGAGTTCGCTTTGCTCTTGCCGGTAATATTACTGCTGGTATTCGGGCTACTACAGTTTGGTCTGGTGCTGCATGAGTATCTATTGACCAATGAAGCGGCCCGCGAGGGGGCGCGGATGGCTTCTCTCGGGGCCGACAACCAGGCGATCGAAATCAGGGTGAAAAGGGTGGCAGGCTCCTACCAAGCCCAGCAACTGACGATTGCCATTCAGCCGTTCAATCGCCGTTTGGTCGGAGAGGATGTGACGGTGATAGTCTCAGCCGTTCCCACCGTCATCTTGCCGTATGTTGATCAATGGGTACCACAAAGGATTGAGGGACGGGTGGTCATGCTGGTGGAGCAGGATTCCCGGTAATTTTGCTATTTCTTGAAGGAGGTTTTGCGTGTGCCTATTTTCGGTCATTCCCCCGGCCGTGAACCGTCTGAAAAGGTTCTGCCGCCAGGAATTGAGCAGCAGTCCTTGCCGCCTGAACAGTATGACGCGATTAAGGGCCGTATTCACCAGCGGCTGGTACGGGAAATGCGGTCTGGCGACTACCGTATCGCTGCCGGCGTTAGGACCGATGAGTCGCATCCGCTAATGGGAATCGTGGTCAGGCTGAGTCATGAAGTGATCGACAGTGATCGGCTGCCGGTGTCGGCTGCCGATCGGGCCAGGCTGGTCGCCGAGACCATCGACGAGATTTTGGGCCTCGGTCCCATTGAACCACTGCTGAAACAGGAAGATGTTTCCGAGGTCATGGTCAACGGCCCTAAAAGCGTGTATGTCGAAAAAGCCGGCAAGATCATCGCCACCGGCATCGAGTTTCGTGACGCAGCTCATGTCATGCATGTCATCGAACGAATCGTCGCTCCGCTCGGCCGACGGATCGATGAAAGCTCGCCCCTGGTAGACGCCCGTCTGCCGGACGGCTCCCGGGTGAACGCTATTATTCCCCCGCTGGCCCTTAATGGGCCCTGCCTGACCATTCGAAAGTTTGCCCGGAATTCGCTCGGGGTGGAGGAATTGGTCGAGCTTGGTACTTTGTCGGTAGCGATGGCTGATTTTCTCAAGACTTGTGTGCGGGGCAAGCTCAACCTTGTGGTTGCAGGCGGTTCCGGTAGTGGTAAAACCACCACTCTCAATGCCTTGTCGGCATTTATCCCTGATGATGAACGGATCATCACGATTGAAGATGCAGCCGAACTCAAACTCAAGCAGGGGCATGTCGTGCGCCTGGAGACCAGGCTGGCCAACATCGAGGGCAAAGGGACAATAGATATGCGGGAATTGGTCCGCAATGCACTGCGGATGCGACCAGACCGCATCGTGGTTGGGGAGGTGCGGGGCGGTGAGACGCTGGATATGCTGCAGGCAATGAATACCGGACACAACGGCTCCATGACCACCGTTCACGCCAATAGTCCCCGCGACATGCTCAGTCGCTTGGAAACCATGGCCCTGATGGCCGGACTGGACATTCCCATGCGGGCCATCCGCGACCAAATCGCTTCAGCCATTAACCTCATCATCTATCAGTCCCGGCAGGCAGACGGCAGCCGCCGGATTACCCAGATCACTGAAATTCAAGGCATAGCCGACGGGGAGTTCGTACTTCATGACGTATTTGCCATGGGACCCAACAATAAAGATGGCAAAGCGCAAAGCGCCTTTTATTCCACCGAAGGTTATCCCAAGTGTGTTGAAAAAATACGCATCAAGGGGGCATAGTGATGCTCCTGCTTATCGCAGTGCTGCTGTTTTTTCTATTGGTTATCGTGTTTTCAGCCATTTTTCTTGGGATCAGAAACAGGTGGGTGCCGCAAAAATGGCTGAGGGATGCTGATAATCAGCGGCTTCAGGCAAGGGATACGCTGGCCGAAATAAAATCGCACCAAGGGGCGCACCCCACGGTGGAAGAAGCCATGTCGTTCGGAGATTACCTGAGCCCCCGGGCTTCATTGCATTTTCTGGATAATAAGCTGATGACTGCGGGGGGGATCTATGGCCTGAGAGCTGAATCCTTTCTAGCGTTGTGGGTGCTCTTTATTTTACTGGCGATCAGCGGTGGCTGGGTATTGGCCGTTTTTCTGGGACCATCGGGCAGCCTCGGCCCGGTCGCCATAATCGTCGGCGGCGCCGTGGGGGTCGTAGTGCCGCTGCTCATCATCGTTCACCGCCTGTCTGAGCGCAAACGGGCAATCCGCCGGGCTTTGCCCAGTATGCTGGACATGATCTATATCAGCGTCGAGGCCGGGTTGACTTTTGACGGCGCTCTGGCCAAGATCGTCGAAAAGATGCATGGGCCGTTAGCCGATGAATTCGCCCGGGTTCTTCAGGAAATATGGATCGGGGTACCGCGGCGGGCGGCGTTGCACAATCTTGCCAGCCGTTGTGAGCTGCCTGATGTGGCTGTTTTTACCGCGGCGATGATCCGGGCCGACGAACTGGGGGTCAGCATCGCGCAGACCCTGAGGATCCAGACCGAAGAACTGCGGAAAAGGCGGCAGGTAAGAATTAGGGAACAGGCCCAGAAGGCGCCGGTGAAGCTGGCTTTCCCGCTGGTGCTGTTCATCTTTCCCGCCCTGCTGATCGTTCTGCTGGGCCCGGCATTTATCAGCATAGTGAGGACGATTGGACCATGAGAACAATAACGATTATTAATTGTGATAACGGTGTGACCTTGGCTGCGTCGGTTGAAGTTGCGGAGACGATGGGCCAGCGGCTGAAAGGTTTGCTCGGCACTGACGGTCTTGCCTGCGGCCGGGGTTTGTTGCTAAAGCCGTGTAACAGTGTTCATACCATCGGCATGCGCTATGCCCTTGACATCGTCTTTCTGGGGGATGATTTTCGAGTATTGAAGATCGTGGAAAATTTGCCTCCGGGACGCATGACCTGGTGCTGGAGAGGAAAAATGGCGCTGGAATTGCCGGCAGGGACTGTAGCGAATACATTCACTGCTGCGGGGCATCGACTGATGGAGGGCCAGCCGTGAAACGCAATCTGAGGCCCAATTATTCGGTCGCATTTTTTATAAAGAAGAAATCATCGTATTAAACCCAGAGACTACTGATTGGTCATAATTAATATTCCCGTTTGTTTTGATGGCCACCGTTCCTCCGGCGACGATGGAACCGTTGAGATTGGATACTACATTTAGATTAACGTTTTGACCGGCTACCAATACCGCCTTGCCAAAGTTCAAGTTATTGGCATTGGCCGAGGTAATGTTATTTCCGGCGATAATCATAACGCTGCCGTTGCCGCCAAAATTAACATTAGAGGCTTTGATATCGACATTGCCGGTAACATAAATAATGACACTGCTATTGGTCGAGAAGTTTACGTTGCCGGTGGAGTTGGCGATAACCCAATCGCCATTAACATAGTAGACTGACTGATTGAGCGTACCTCCGTCGGTGGGGGGGGCATCATGTCCGGCAAAAGCGCTGGCTTCGAAGCTAGGGAAGGTCATCCCCGGCGTATTTTGATGCAAGGAGCCATTTTGGATGTTGCCGGAAATGTTTGTCGCACTGTAGACTGCGCCATTCACTGAAATATTTCCCCCTGAGACCGTCTCGGCATAAATCGCCGCCGCCGGCAACTGGGTATCTCCCAGCCAGCCGCCATTACCGCCGCTGCCTCCGCCGCCACTACTTCCTCCGCCACTGCCGCTGCCACCGCCACCACTCCCGCCTCCAACACTTCCACTGTTCAGGGTGCCGGCAATGGTCTGAAAAGCGGAAGACACCGTGCCGCCAGTCGTGGCGAGTGCCCCAATACAGATGCCGGCGATGAGCGCGAGAATCAGAGCATATTCAATCAGGCTCTGTCCCTGTTGGCCTCTTACAATGCCCTGTATGTTTGTTCGCCGCAAGATCAATTTGTCCATAGATACCTTCTCCTCTCCCCGAATGGAGCCTGCCAAAATGGTTGTCACTCATCTTCATTTCTTCTGCCATCAATAGTTCCCTAATCTATATGTAAAATCCTGGAAATAAAGTTAAAGTAATAAAAATTTTTTTTATAATATAAGAATAGACGCCTAGGGAAGGCCGTAGATAATCAGCGGGAATTTAGGCTATCTGTTTTATGAAGTTTTTACGCGATGCGGGTTGGTCGTGCTGTGGTGGACTAAAGATAACATAATTAAACAATTTTTCAGTAATAATGCAAGGATTACGTGCAGTCGTGGGCGAATTATTACATTATCTATGAATTCTGCTTGCCTCCTATAAAGCGTTAGCCACTCGAAGAGAATGAGATAACAGGGATGAAACAGGCATTATTTTTGGATATACAACTATATTTGGAAGAGGTGACGAATGAAAAGGTCAAATTTTCGATGGGTTTTAGCAGTTTTAATGTTCTCAATCGCATTTATCTCTTATATGGACCGGGTCAACTTGTCGGTGGCTACCCCGACAATCATGCAGGAATTTTCCTTCAGTAAAGTGGAAATCGGCTTGCTGCAAACAGCTTTTTTTGTCGGCTATGCTGCCATGCAAATCCCGGGTGGTCTGATGGCGGAGTATTTCGGTCAACGCGCTACCTCTTCGGTGGCTGTGGCGTGGTGGTCGCTCTTTACCTCCTTGACGGCGTTTGGCAGCAGTTTTACTTCTTTCGCCGCCATCCGTTTTCTCTTCGGACTGGGTGAGGGACCGGTTTATCCCAGTATGGGCAATTTCATCTATCGCTGGTTCAATAAGGCGGAAAAGGCGTCAGCCACTTCGTTTTTACTCGGTGGCGCCTGGATCGGTCCGGTATTCGGGCCGCCCATCACGGTTGCCTTAATGCTGGCGTTTGGCTGGCGATCGGTCTTTGTTAGTTTTGGTGTCGTGGGCTTTGTTATTGCCTTAGCCTGGTGGTTATTGGCAAAAAATGACCCGAATAAGAGTTCTTTTGTGAATTCGTTGGAAGCCGCTCACATCGATGAAGGCCGAGAAATCGCCGCCGATGCAAAAAAGGAGCTGGCTCCTTGGCGCAGCTTCATGACCTCTACTCAGTTTTGGGCGATCGGCATCCAGTATTTTGTCACAGATTATATCATGTATGTCTTTTTAGCCTGGCTGCCCTTGTACCTTATGGAGGCGCAGGGTTTTTCGCTGCAGAAGATGGGGATAGCTGCGGCCTTTCCTTGGGCGGCTTTATGTATCATGACTTTCGTCACCGGCTTTGCCAGTGACAAGTTGATTGCATCAGGCGTTACCAAGCACAAAGCCAGGACGGTTTTTGGCGCCGCTGGCCTGTTGGTCTCCGGGTTAGCCCTTTATTTAGCCGCCGTCTCCCACGATACTACGATGAATGTCTTATGGCTGACAGTTTCCTTGGGGGCTCTTGGCTGTACTTTTAACGCTTCGTGGGCGTGTTGCATTGATATCGGCGGGAAGTTCTGCGGGTCGGTATCAGGCTGGATGAACTTTATGGGTAATGTCGGAGGGGTGCTGGCCCCGACGATCACAGCCTGGATTGCCACTTACTACGGCTGGCAGGCAGCGATTATGACAACTTCTTTTTCTGCGGTGATTGGTGTGATTGCCTGGATCGCAGTAAAACCGGATGTGCCGCTGGTTCTTCGCAATAAGAGCGAATAATAACGATTCTTAGCCATTGAGTTAGTACTTGATTGAGGAGGATTCCAGATGTCAACAAAGATTACTCTGGGTTTTGGCAACAAAGAACTGCAGGTTGCATTCCCGACGAAGCAGATTTTGCATGTCATCGAAGGCAAGCATGTCGACCCGATTGTCGATGTTGAGGCTGCCGTAAAAGAGGCTCTCAACAACCCCATTGGCGCCATGTCCCTAAAGAAAACCGTCGCCAAAGGCGACAAAGTCGCCATCATAGTCAGTGATATTACCCGGGGCTGGGTGCGCCACGATCTTTTCCTGCCGCCGCTGCTCAATGAACTCAATGCGGCCGGGGTTCCGGACAGCGATATTTATCTGGTGGTCGGTCTGGGGGCTCACCGTTATCACACCGAGGAAGAACACATCACGGTATATGGCCAGGAAGTGACTAAGCGGGTGGCCATATATCAGAGTCACGCCCAGGCGGCCGATGATTTCACTTATATCGGCACAACCACCCGCGGTGTGAAGACATTTGTGAATAAGAAGGTTGCTGCTGCCGATAAGGTCATTCTGACCGGCGGAATCGTCTATCATCTCATGGGAGGCTTCGGGGGCGGCCGCAAGTCGGTCATGCCCGGTGTGGCCGGTTATGCAAGCATTCAGGGCAATCATAGTTTCTGTCTGAATGATGTGATTGGCCAGGGGATCAGTCCCCACTGCGTTTCCGGGAAACTGGAAGGCAACAACATGCACGAAGACATGAGTGAGATGGACGCGCTGCTCAAGCCCGCCTTCCTTTTAAACGCTGTCTTTACTCCTGAAGGGAAATTCGCCCGCTTTGTGGCCGGCCATTGGTATGATGCCTGGCGGGAAGGCTGCCGGGCGGTAGAGGAGATATTCGGGGTGCCGATCAGCGCCCAGGCCGATCTGGTCGTTGCCTCGGCCGGCGGTTTTCCCAAGGATATCAACTTGTACCAAGGCTCCAAGACTATCGACAACGCTTTTCTGGCTGTCAAACCGGCCGGTGCGATCATCGTCGTGTTGGAGTGCCGGGATATGTTGGAACCACCGGATTTTAGCGGCTGGTTTAATTATGAGTCACTCTACGACCGGGAGCTGGCACTGCGGGAAGGCTTCACCGTCCCTGGCTTTATCGCCTTGAAACTGGGCCTGATCGCCAAACAACTCCCGCTGATTGTGGTCACTTTGCCCGAGAATGCAGCTTTTATCGAAAAGGGCGGGATGATTCCAGCGACCACTATCGAGGAAGCCATTGATATCGCCGGCAAAAAACTGGGACGGGCGGATTACTCGATTACTGTGATGCCGCACGCCGCCAATACGGTACCGATTTTAAAGGGATAAAATTGATATCGCTGTGATTACGCAATAAGGCCTCCACCGGATTCGGTGGAGGCTTTGTTGTACGTTTCTATATTTTGCTGAAGTGGACTTGTCTAGGCTAAAACGATACGCAGTTCACCGAGACCTTCGACGGAAGTGACTACTTCGTCCCCGGCCTTCAGCCAGACTTGTTTTTCCGGAGGATAACCAATAATGACGCCTTCCGGGGTTCCGGTATAGATAAGGTCTCCTGGCTGCAACGTCATGTATTGCGAAATATAACTAATCATTGTCGCACAGTTGAAAATCATATCCTGCGTATTGGAGGATTGCCGAATCTCGCCATTTACACGGGATTCCAGGTGCAGCTGATCGGGATTCGGAACCTCATCGGCAGTTACGAGATAGGGGCCAACAGGGGCGAAGCCATCACAGGTTTTTCCCAGCAGCCATTGACTGCTCCGAAACTGGAGACCGCGGTCTGATAAATCATTGCCTGTTGCATAACCAAAGACATAGGATAAGGCCTCGGCTTCAGATACATTTTGGGCGGTTTTACCGATCACGATGACCAGTTCGACTTCGTAATCGATTTTCTCCGCTAGCGGCGAAAGTTTAATGGTATCCTGGTGAGCGGCCAGCGAATTGTTGAATTTGCTAAATAGCACCGGCGAAGTGGGAATCGGCATTTTTGATTCTACGGCATGTTTGCGATAGTTGAGGCCGACACACACGATTTTTTCCGGGCTTGTCACACAGGGGCCGTAGACAAGGGTTTCTTCCGGTAAAAACAGAAAAGGCACATTTTCCGACTGAGCCTGAGAGACCAACTGTGTTAATGCCTTGAGGCCTACCTGCCCGCTTTCAATCAACCCTTCCATGGTGTAGGGCACAGGCAGTGCAAAGTGCTTTGCCGCCTGTTTGACATCAAGGATTCCGCGACTTGTTTGTACACCTAATTCATACTGTGATTCTTTTCGCATGGTCAATAATTTCATCTGAGCCATCCTTTCTCATTATCAATCGTTCACTAATAAACGGGACTTTCGTAAACCAGACTTTTTCCGCAGCAAAAAGCAAAGCCAATTCGCTTTTCACGAACAACACTTTCTTCTTCGTTCCATTATATTCCTGCCAGCCAAGTCTGCAAATCGGAGTTTTGGCGCTGATATTATGAAAGGTGTATATGCCAAAGGCTAGACTCGTGTGAGAGTCTAGCCTTTGGGCGTTAGCATGGCTATTGCACCAGGGACTTGTCAATTGCCGATCTTTTGCATGAGCTGAAGGGCGGCGACCGCGTCGGCCGCGAAGTCCTTGGTGTAAGCCTCGATACTAACCCGGGCCTGATAATTGATTTGCTGAAGATAGGCGAAGAAAGGTAGATAGTTAGCTTCGGTTGCGTTTCGGGGAAAGGTTCTACCGGTCGGGTTGGCAAAATGAATGTGACGGATATACTCCTGTGCTTCCAGCAGAATGACGGGGTCTTCACGCTGTTCCGTCATATGGTAGAAATCGGCCAACAGCTTGATATTGGGGCGATTGACTTCCTTGGCCAAAGTCAATCCCTCCCGCACAGTATTTACAATGTTGCACTCCGCCTGGCGCAACGGTTCGATGGTAATGGTAATGCCATTTTGACCGGCAACGGCATCAATATCGCGGAGTAAAGAGACAAGCTGTTGCCAGGCGCTTCTCATAGGAAAGCCGGCAGGAACCGTTTTAGCAGATCCGCTTCCGAAGACCACCACCTTTACCCCCAGACTGCCGGCACGCTGAAGCGCCTTTTCGACATAGCCGTTTATGGCTGCCGGATTGATTTCGTCGCCTGTGAGACGGATTGTTGCCGGGAAAAAGTTGTTACAAGCTTCACACCGTAACCCAGAAGCCAATAAACGCTTTTTGACTGTGGCAAAATCCTGGTCAGAGCAGCTAGTCAGATGGGCTAATGACAGCTCAACATAGTCATAACCCATTTCCTGCAACTGGTCCGCGATCTCTATGCCTGTGCCGTCCGGATCAACTGCATTCATACTTCCACAACATCCGTAGCGCAATTTCGCCCCTCCTAAAAATATGGTTTAGGCTTTTGTGAAGTTCAGGATGGTTCACTTGCCGCCTGTTTGCGGATGTTGACAGGTTCGTTCAGGGTCAGAATGATTAAGAAGCCGATAATCGCCGACACAGCAAAATAGGAGAAGACAACATCATAGCTCTGAAACATATCAAGTAATGCACCGGCTATCATTGGCGAAACAAATCCGCCGATATTGCCGCCGCTATTGACTAAGGCAATCGATGTCGGATAGGTTTTGGCAGTAGTTAACCCCATGGGATAGGCGGTGAATGCCGGCCACCCGATATTCAACATGAACCCCACCATAAACAGCGTCAGGGCAACTAAGGCAGCGTTTTCCGGTACGTTGATCAGAATGATCATCATAATACAGGTCGATATTGCAGTTAATAACATCGTCGGCTTTCTTCTCCGGTCAAATACTTTGTCAGATAGCCAGCCACCAACAATTGACCCGATAAAGCCGCCGACCCAGGGGGAAGAGGCGACAAAGCCCATCTTCAGGAAGGAGTAGCCTTTCGCAGTAACCAGGTAGGAAGGAATCCATGTCAACAAGCCTTGCAATACGCAGACCATAAAGAAATAGGCAAAAGTGTCGCCAACAATATTCCAAGAGGAGAAGATTTTAATATTGGTTTCGACTAACGGTATTTTTTTTGCGCGGATAAACCGGTCTATCCAGCCTAAATCCTTGTGTTCACTGCCAATCGAGCCGTCTGTCTTCACTTCTCTAATGTGGTTGATTTCTTGGGCATTGCAGAAGGGACTTTCTTCAGGCCGATTTCTTACATACAGATACCATACTATTGCCATGAGAATTCCTGGGATGGAGAAAATATAAAAGACATAGCGCCAACCCAAATTCACTGCGATCCAGACCGCGATAGGGGGGACGATAATTGGCGCAAACATGGTCGCTCCGATATAACCTAGTCCGGTGGCGGTGGCCTTCTCTTGCGGCGGAAACCAATGGTTAATCGTCGAGGTCACGCCCACTGGCGTCGGTCCTTCGGCGATACCCAAAGCAAAACGCAGCCATTTCATTGTGGCGATCGAGTTGATTGTTCCAAGTAAAAAGGTCACAAATGAAAACCCGAAAATCGATAATGTCGCCAGGCCGCGTATGCCATACCGGCTATAAAACAGGCCGGCGGGAATCTGCGAAAAGGCGTATCCCAGAAAAAAGAAACTCATTAAAGCGCCGGCTTCAAAGTTATTAATCGGGAACTCTTGTTTCAGGAACGGAATCAATACTCCGATATTGCTGCGATCAGCAAAGTTAATGGTATATGTAACAAAAATGATGCCGAGAACGACCCAGCGAAACCTCGATGCACTCGCAGTCGCAATATTGATTGCAGGCATTGACATGACAGTCCCTCCTTTATTTATTGTCTTTCTTGATCCTTGATCTAGGCCTTAATTATTATTGGTAAAGTACCGGTAGGACTTTTCGCCAAACCTCCTTCCTTACTGGCAATGCACTCAAACTTACATCATCGATCTTCATTAGCTCAACATGAAGATACAGACAAACGCGGCAATGATCATTCCCGGGATATTACGCTTGGCAACATCGATCGGGGAAACGCCGGCCATTGCTGCCAATATGACTGTTACACCGGCCAACGGGGACATGGTCCGGCCCAGTTGTCCTCCTAAAATGGCTAAAGAGCCCATATTGATAATCCCGTAGCCAAATTGCTGCGCCTGAGGCGTGATTGCTCCATTGAAGGCCAGGGCAGCGGCATCTCCGGAGCCTGATACAACCGCCAAAAGAAATGGACCGAACAGGGAAGCATATTTGACAATTTCCTTCGATGCCAGCATGGCATCAATGGCTGCTTTGACCAAGCCGAGATCCATCATTCCTTGGACAAAAACGCTGGCGGCAATCACGATTCCCAGGATGTTGCCGAAGCCATTGGCCATTCCGTCAAAATAGGCTTTCGTCGCAGTTTCGAAATAGGCTTTGGATGTTTTCCCATCGGTAATGCAAGAAACCAGTACTCCCAGCAAGGTGCCGATTAACATGGCTGCCGGGACGGAAATACTAAAAAATCCTGCTGCCCCGATGATCAGGAGGGTGATCGGGACAAGCGGGACAACTGCCTTCATGATCTTGATTTTGAAACCTGATTCTTGCCCCCGACCGAGCAGGGTTTTCCCATCAAGGTCGCGGCCGTCTTCTTTCAGCAAAAAAGCCACTAACGTTAAACTTACCGCGCCGATTAATCCGGCAATGACCGATGTCTGATAGTGAAAAGAAATAACCTCCAGCACCGGCACATTTGCAATTTTGGCGACAAAGGCGTTGTGCGACAAGCCGGGGCTGAGCATGCAGCCAAAGGTTCCCGCCAGTACTGCGGAAGCGGCTGTTGCCGGAGTGATTCCTGCCGCGACGAGGAGCGGAATGAGAATGGGACCCACGGCGGCTCCAGCACCGGCGGCGCTTGGTAATGCTGTATTGACTGCAAATGTCGCCATCACAGCGCCGATGATTAAAAGGGGGCGGGCCTTCATTAGCCACGTTGAGACCAGATGGATCAAATGCTTGTCACATTCGCTGACTTTCATGACGAAAGCAAACCCCATCACCGAGCATATTGCCTGAATTAATGGCGCGGTAACCATTCTTTCGGCAAAGGCATCGAAGGCGTTCATTGGTGTGCCGGCGATGGTACACATGATGAGGCCGGATATAAACAGCGTCATACGGGTTTCAAACTGTTTAATCAGCAAATAAATCGTCAGCGGTATCACGACAAGACCGATAATAATCATGTTTTCAGCTCCAATGCCACTTAGTAGTGGATATGCAGAAATTGACCAGTCGATTCGTTAAATATCAGTGCAGTCAACAGGTACGACTGCTTTTCGGCCCCACCTGTTGGCGCATGCGGTAATCACACTATCGAACTCTGTGGGGATTCAGCACTTCATAATTTGGAGCAAAACCGATTCCGGGACGATTGGGGGGAGATATCGTTCCATCCGAGTTGATAGTCAACCGGTAGTCGAAAATTTCATTCCAGAGGGCATCATACTGCTTCGGATAATACTCGACATAACTCACATTGGGGACTGCCGCTCCGATAGAAACATTGATTGTTTGGTCGCCATGGGGAGCAATCTCCAAATCAAAAGCCTGGGCAAAAGCCGCCATCTTCATGGTCTCGGTGACACCGCCATTGAGGAAGGGGGCCGGATTAAGAATAGGAACGGCATGGGTGAGAATTAAATCTCTAAAACCATATTTCGTATATTCATTTTCGCCTGCCGCCAAGGGAATGGTGGTCATGGCAGCTATCTTTTTCATGCCGTCATAATCATCAGGAGCTACAGGCTCTTCGAAGCAGTAAATATTGTATTCCTCGATATGTTTCGCAAACTGAATCGCTTCATGGTAACGGTAGGCGCAATTGGCATCCAGCATCAATATTTTATTCGGGCCAATAGCCTCCCGAACCGCCTTGACGCGGACGGCATCTTCGGCAAAGCCAAGAGCGCCGACCTTCATTTTGACACCGGCAACACCCTGGGAAATGTACCCGGCCATCTCCTCTTGCAGTTCTTTAATCCCTTTCCCCGGTCCATAATATCCACCCGCTATATATGCTGGGACATGATCACGAAAGCCGCCTAACAGTTTATACAGGGGCATGTTTGCTACCTTGGCTTTAATATCCCATAGGGCAATATCCATGCCGCTGATCGCGCGGGTACTCATCCCGCGGCGGCCGATCAGTTTGGGCACATAGAGCTTTTTCCAGATTCGTTCGGTGTTCAGCGGATCTTCGCCGATAAGGGTCTCTTTCATGACGTCGAGCATTAAAAAAGGGTCCTTGGCTAAAACCGGCCCGGAAAAACCATATCCGGTAATTCCTTCGTCTGTTTCGATGGTGGCGACAGACAAACCGCAATGGGTATAAGTGTGCATCCCGTTTGTCAGCGGATTACTCCTGGGCCAGTGAAAAAATTCGTGTTTTACATTTGTAATTTTCATTTTCACAACTCCATTGCCGATAAATTATAGAAATCTGCTTCTGCTGCTGAAGAAAAATGCTGCTGGCGGCCAAGATACAGAGTGCGGCTACACTGCAAATTTCTCCAAAATTCGGGATACTGGATTCTGTATCCAATATTATTTTACATCCATTTTTTGAAAAATCAATCTGTTTATTACAATTTTGCGGAATGATCTCCGGTGAAGAGGCAATGGAGAATTATCCTTTTGAGACGAATGCGAAAATTGAGATTGATTTGAAGGTGTGATATGATTAACACATAAATTGTAAATTGTTTTATAAATTATAGACAAAAGGAAAGTGGAAATGGAAACAATTACAATCATGTCGGCAAAAGACTTGGTAACAGAAAAACTTAGAGAAGCAATTTATACCGGCAGCTTTAAACCAGGGGAAGAATTGATCCAAGAGAAGATTTCCCAGCAACTCGGTGTTTCCCGCATGCCGGTAAGAGAAGCCTTTTTGATCCTGGAAAATGCGGGCTTAATTAAAATTCAGAAAAACAAACGCGCGATTGTCAAAGAAATTACCCTTGAAAGCATTACCGAACATTTGGAGATTCGAACCTTGCTAGAATGTCGGGCGGCGGTAAAGGCCTGCCAGAAAGCAGCCAATTTTGATGATATGGCTCGCCTGCATCATAAAATAGAAGATTGTATTGAACGGGCGGATGAAAAGGAATATCGGGCGTTAAACGCCGAGTTTCATTTTGCATTATGGAAATTGGCGGAGAGCCCCAAATTGGAGCAAATGTTAAAACAGCTTTGGTTTTCGATGCCATCGGTTTATCCGGTAGATACCAAAGCAAATATCCGTCGGAATGTGCGGGAACATATTACTATTTTAGATGCGTTGCGCTGCCGTGATACCGAGCAAGCGGACAAAGCAGTTGCTTTTCATATTGAAAAGACGAGGGATGTCGTACTTGCCCTTTTGGAAAAGACACGGATATCTTTCTGACCAGTCGTTTTGAATTTGCATTGCGGCTTGCGGAGACTGATGGATGGTATGACATAGAATCTTGTCCCTCTGTAAAATCAATGATCATGCTCTCAGTGAGCATGATCATTGTAGTATATAAAAATCAAGAGGGGTGAAGTGAATATGATTGGTAAGTTGAACGCTGTGGTGATGAGAGGTATAGTGGTTGGTTTGCTTTTGCTGCTCAGCCTGAGCACTGTATCGGCAAAAGAACTGTTTGACCAGAATGAGGTCATGCTCTGGCCGAATGGAGCCCCTGGTTCGGAAGGCTTAATGATAACGGAAACAGTCATTGAGCGGAGCAAGGACCCGGCTATTAAAAACAGAGCACTCGTCAAAATAACCGATCCGAGTTTCATCCCGTTGCTTGCGGATAAAGATAAGGCGACTGGGGTTGCTGTGCTGATTTTTCCTGGTGGCGGGTATGATCATCTTACCTTTGACAAAGAGGGGTATGATATTGCCAACTGGTTGAATTCAATCGGCGTTTCGGCATTTATCGTAAAATCCAGATTGCCTGTCGACGGGCACAAAAACAGCTATCTTGTTCCGCTGCAGGATGCGCAGCGAGCGATGCGTATCATTCGGAAAAATGCCGCCGACTGGGGAGTTGACCCCAATAAAATTGGCCTGATGGGTTTTTCCGCAGGCGGCCATTTGGCAGCGGTGCTAGGCACAACCTATTCGAAAAAGGTCTATGAAGCTGTTGATGACGCAGATAATGTAAGCTGCAAACCGAATTTCATGGTACTACTTTATCCGGCGATATCGACACAACGACAGGTGGGGCTTAGAACCAATCTGTTGGGGAAAAATCCGAGTCAGGAATTGATTAATGAGTTTTCGGCAGAATTGCATGTAGATTCTAATACTCCGACAACGCTGATTATCCAGGCTGATGACGATCCCCAAGTAACGACGCTAAATAGTACCGATTTCTATAATGCATTGAAAAACGCCAAGGTGAGTGCGGAGCTACATATCTTCAAGAAGGGTGGTCATGGGTTTGGCATCATTGATGCCAAAGGACCGATTGCGTCTTGGACAAAGATATGTGAAGAGTGGCTCATAGGCTCGGCTATTATTTCCAAGTAACCGGAGGCTACGGTCTGGACCATCGCCAGAAGCGCGGTATTAATTCCTTCTTTACCACTTACAAGGGTTCGCGGCAACGCGGACTCTTTTGTTATGTAAAAAGCTTCTGCTTGTCCCTTGCCAGAAAAAACTAAGGTTAAGATGCCAACCGCTAAAACACGAAACAAGACTCATTCGACCGGCGGGGCTTTTGAATCAGTCAGGTTTTGCGGCGGCAGGGGGTAATACATGGGAACACACCCTTTGTGAACAGGGGAATATAAGATTTTCATGCTCTTGGAAAGCTTGCGGAAATTGAGTTTCTGATAAAAGGCAACAGCGTCCGGTATCGCAAACAAGGTAACGAGTTGCAAGCCAGTCCGCCTTTTTATGTGATATATCTGCTGAAACAGATGATCGAAAATGGATTGACCGATTCCCATATAGCGAAACCGATTGTCAACACATAATACTGCTATTTCAAGGGTGGGACAAAGACTGAAGATGCTGTCTCCCATTGTTTTGATCGAGGAACATTTTGTGGCGCAAAAAGCCACTAGCTGATCAGTATCTTCGTCAAAGAAGAGGGTGGTACGGGTGTTTCCCATTGCTTCATACTTAAAGGATTCTGTTTTCAAAAATTGTAATAGCGGGGTGTAGGCGGTTTCAAAGCTCATAATCTGATTATCATATTGATGGGATAAGCATTTGGCTGTTAATAGAACCGAACGATGAAGAGCATCGATCCAAATTGGCGAACATGAGGATGGCAATGTTTTTGACAGGTTGGAAGCAGCAGGAGCAGCAGTGAAGAATCTTTGGGCGAGAGCACAATCAATGACTCCCCCAGGAACAATCGTCATATCGCAGATATCCTGACTGGTCGATAACCGGCTTCTTGACACTAAATCACCACCAGATTAAAGTGGCAGGCTGATATATTATATGCGCAGAAAGATGATGGCGACATTATAAGAGGCTGATTGGGAAGAAATGGGATGCCGGCAGGAGGAATTAAAAACTGAACAGGGAAGTATCAAGCAGGAGGTGTGAGCAATGTTGGACAAACAATTTTTCGATGTTTCAACGTTCTGCAATCGAACCCAGCAAGAAGTCAAGGTTACGATGCGAAGAATTCATAACCGGTACCCCGACCTCTCGTTGGAAGGCCCGGTAGATTGTTCTAATATTGGTCAATGTCCTGTCCACGATTGTGTTACCATGCCTGGTGGCAGGGTTATCTACTGGGGGCGTCAAGCTGCCGCGGCGGATTGAGGTTGGACGAATTGCCGCGATATCTTGATTGCAGGAAAGGAAGCAGCGCGATATGAGTAACGACTTATTTGATCTTAGCGGACAAGTGGCGATCATCACTGGAGCAAGCCGGGGGCTGGGTCAGTACTATGCCCGTGCCTTGGCAGGCGCAGGGGCCGATCTTGTCATTACCAGCCGGAAGGTGGACGCATTAAAGGCTATGGCTGCTGAAGTGGAAGCGATGGGCCGCAAGGTATTGCCGCTGGCCTTGGATGTCGGCGATTATGACAGCATCCAAAAGATGGTGGACGACGCCTTTGCTTATTATGGACGAATTGACATTCTGGTTAATAATGCTGGCTGCAATATCCGCAAACCGGCAGTCGATGTAACCTGGGATGACTGGAATACTGTGCTGGATACCAATCTGCGGGGAAGCTTTTTTGTCGCCCAGGCGGCTGCCAAGAAGATGATTCCGGCGCAATACGGCAGAATTATCAATGTCGGATCGGTGACTACGGTGTTTGGCTATGCCGGCATTACCCCTTACTGCGCCAGTCGCGGCGGAGTCAAACAAATGACCATGAGTCTGGCTGATGATCTGGGAAAAGACGGAATCACCGTAAATTGTCTTGCGCCAGGCTGGTTTAAGACAGAACAAAACAAGGTATTGTACGACAATAAAGAGTGGGTCGATTACATCTGTGATCGTATTCCGCTAAAGCGACCAGGACGGCCTGACGATCTTGACGGTGCCATTATCTTTCTTGCCTCTGAGTCCAGCCGGTATATTACCGGGCAGACAATTTTAGTGGATGGTGGTATTTCCACCGGGGCCACAAAGGCAACGGTTGACAATCCTTGAAAGAACATCAAGTAAAGAACGGGACAGCGTAGGCTGTCCCGTTTTGATTTATCTTCAACCACATCGTCCCTCGAAAAAGTAAAGAAGTGACTCACCAATAGGATAGAGCAGTCGTATAGTAATGATTGAGTCAACGGGAATAGGGGGCGAGTGTATGTCGTTTGATAATGTACCGCTTTTAATTATTCTGGTGCTTTCGGTACTCGGGAATAACCAATCGGTAGCTGTCGCTGCCAGCGTTATTTTAATCCTCAAACTCATCGGATTGGAAGCCTGGTTTCCGGTAATCGAAAGCAAAGGAATGAATGTGGGAATTACCATTCTGACCATTGCCATTCTGACACCGCTGGCAACCGGTAGAATTTCATTTCAACATATAATAGCAGCCTTCAAATCACCGATCGGGATTGTCGCTCTTGTCTCTGGCGTTTTTGTAGCCTGGGCCGCTGGGCGAGGTTTGCTTTTTATCAATTCATCGCCTGAGATGGTCAGTTCGCTTGTCATGGGAACTGTGGTCGGAGTGTGCTTTTTACAAGGGGTGGCAATTGGGCCGCTCATTGCCGGTGGCCTGGTATCGCTGGTTGTTGCCTTTGTAAATATAATCAGATGATTCAATGGTACCTGAGACGCAATAGACCATAAGGGGAAGCAATCCCGGCTGGTTTTGAGAAAAGTAAGGCCAAGTAATGCTTGGCCTTTTTCTGCTGACTAACGCAATGTTAGAGATAATGTTAAAAACTGTTAGAATAATTTATCACAAAATTCTAACAAAAATGGCGAGTGGCTTTTCCTCGTGTCCACTAACCATAGACTTTTCCCGCATGGTTGCTGGCAAGTCGGATGGCACGACTCTTGCATTTATTTAGTGTAAGCAGATAGCAAGCGTTATCTTTAGGACATGGAAAAGGCGAGAGGAGGCTTCCAGACGGGAATGGACCTGAGATTCTAATTATGAACGGGGAGTGAAAAATAATGAGACTCATGCATACCAGTCTGCCAGAATTTAAATTAAAAATGCAGGCTGCAGTCATCAAGCAATCCTCGAATAAAAATATCGAAATTAATGGATTGGAAAACCTGAAGTATGCGAAAATGCAGTCACTGCGTACCGGCCGGATCGAAGATTCGATTGCTGAGATCGGGGGTGAAAAGCGCACGCAAAAGGTGGAGGTTGTCGTCGTTCCCAGGGTTCCGGAAACGATGCATACCGTCATTGTCAAAGGTTTTGATGCTGATGGCAATCCTACTAAGGCAATCTTGGAGGTTATCAACATTATTCACCCCACCGAAGAGGTCGAGTTGGAGGGGTTTACCGAGGTTGAAGACCGGCGACCGCTGCTTGGACGGCACTAATCGGCCAGCCGTAATAAGGAAGGAGGTTCATCATGGGTAAATTAGCTTTCCGGTATCTGGAACAAGGCGTTGGAGCCAAACATGGCGCTCCCATTCATATTGCTCTTGTTGATAAGAAGGCAATCGAGTCAGCCGGTGTGGCCGAAGACCAGGCGCTGGCCGCAATGGCGGCGACCCTTAACGGTCCTGTCGCCATCAATGTTTTTGATCTTGACGCGGTCACTACTACCAGCGACGGCGTCATTGTCGAAGGGGCAATTATTACAATGGCGGCGGCTGACAGGGGAAAAATTCATCAGGAGTTCGGCGTTTTGCATATGGAAGAGATTGTAGTGGATGAGGAGTTGTTGGAAGAAGAACCCCATCTTCGGCCGCTGGCAAACATGTTTCCCGGCCGCCGGTTGTTTCGCGGTCCCGACCCGGCGAAGAAATTGATTCCCGTCCATAATGTGTGTATGACAGGAAAGGCGATAAACAACAATTCGGCGACAGAGATGATGAATGCGGTCACTATGGAAGAGATGCTGTTTCCCATCCTCGGACAAATGCAGGTGATGCGCGGCGGAGATATTGTTTTTGGCGTTACCGGCGGGGTGATTTCGGTGGGCATCGGAATGACAGTGGCGGAAAAGTTTGGCAGAGTCTTTCCCCGCCGCCAGTTTTTCGCTGGCGAGACGGCTCATAATTGTGCAGAATACGCGCAAACCCTAAAGGCCAACATTCCCTGTATCGTCGCTCCGAAAGAGATATTGGCCAAACACATTCTCGACGTGCTGGAGCAGGGGCTGATCCCAGGCCGGGATTTGGGTTGTTCGCCAGCTGTACTGCGCGTTGCCCACGCCCTGGGGGCCAAAATCGATCTTGAAAATATCACACCGCGCGCCTGGCTGGAATTGGAAAGCGTGGGTGTACTGAAACAGCAGTTTGGCGAACCGTCGCCACGTCTCAGCCGCGCAGAGATCCTTTCCCGGGCAGAGGAGATTATTCCCGGGGTGGTTCAGCCCCATCAGGTGAAGTCCACAGAGTATTTTAACCAGGTTGAGATTGAAGTCTGAGAATGGCGAACGACTCGCAAGTAGAAATGGCATTAGAGAAGGGGAGTCGGCGTTCTTGGACGACAAAATCATCGCCTATGTAGATAAAACGATTGTCAAAATTACCGGGATTACTGTCTGCGGCATAAAGCCGAACGAATTGGAGGTCGCGGTGGCGCAAAGGATCGGTTGCCCGGTCCGGGTGATCGGGGTAAGCAGCAGTCATATCCAGATGGATATCTATGGTTTAGAGCCGGAAGCCGTCATGCGGGATGAGGAAGGGATCATCAAAGCCATATCGGTTATGCCGGGATTGACGGCGAGCGAAGTCGCCGGTATCGCGTCGGCGCAAAAAGCTCGCGAAGTATCGGCGGAGCAACTGGCAGGCAGGACCCGGGGCAGCTGCGGAAAAGAGAATTGGGTGGGAATGCAATGGAGAAAGTAGTGATCATTCCTACCGGCGACGAAATTTTGCAGGGGATTGTACTTGATACCAATAGTCCTGCATTGATGGGAATAATCTTGGAAAAGTTCCCCAGCGCCAGGGTGGAACGGGCGACCCCTGTTCCTGACGATCCGGAGGCGATAAAAACAGCGCTAAAGCAGCACTCGGATTATGATTTGATCATATTCATCGGCGGATCAGGCGGGGGAAAATGCCACGATCCTGATCTGGCGGAGGATATGACCCACCCGACACTCGGGGCTTTGCTCAGTCCTAAGCTGGAGAAGAAGATTTACGGTTACAACGGCCATCTGTGGTCATGCCTCATGGTCGGTCGGTGGAATGGTAAGGCGCTGGTCGCCAATGTGCCTGGTCCTTATGTGGAAGCAGTGGCGGCTGGAAAAGCCTTGATTGCGGCCATCGCCAAAGGCCGGGAACTGGAGGAAACCTCTGAGCGGATTGCCCAGGCGGTGCTGGCACAATACCCAAGTGGCAGCGGATTGCGATATATTTAGTTTTCCAAAAGTTGGAGGATAAAGCGAGGTTGGCATGGAAACGGGATATGTTTGATCATTACCTTGCGAAAGAGTGGTAGAATGCAAACTGTCCATATCGAAGAATTGTTCATGATCGGCGGACGTACGCTGCAAAACTATCGGTTTATTGTTGCCGGCTTGGCCCCAGCCCTTTCGGCCAATATGGAGATTGCCAGCCTTGGCGCCGCTGTTGCCGCCCTTTCCATCCCGGAGCACTGCGCACCTGACCGGCTTGATCTGCTGCTGGCAAAGACCCTCCGGCAATCAGCCGGAGTGATCCCGATCGCCGGGTGCACCATCGAAGTCCCTGACCTCGATGGTTTTTCAGGCGGTGTACTGGGAGAAACGGCGCAAGAGCCCCTGGATGCCGGGGGTGAGCTGGAAAAGCTGGCAGGCGGATGGACTCTGTTGACCTTTCCCGGCAGCCCAGGAATGGCTTGTGATACAGAGATTGCCCATATCCCCGATTCAGTCCGGACGGTGTGCACCCTCGGCAAGGCCGACGACAAGGCCATTGTCAGTCTGGCGGCTTTTTCGCAAAGCGCCGGTGCGTCGCGGTCTATCGCCATTACCGATGGGAGCGGAGCTGGCGCATGCGGTGCGGCGCTCATCCGTAAGGGCTCGCAATTAAAGTTATGGCGTCTGAAAGAGGTGTGACCATGCCGGACAAGCGACTAGCGAACGAGAATAAACTTTTCCACAACATTTTGGACAACCTCCGCGAAGGGGTCAATGTCGTGGACCCTGGCGGCTATATCACCTATTGCAACAAAAGTTCGGCCAAATATGTTTTGTCAACGCCGGAGGAAATGATCGGTAGGCATATTCGCGAGTACTATTCACAGGCTGCGCTTATCGAGGTGGTTCGCACCCAGAGTCCGCTGTTGGACTACAAAATCGTTCATGACAACGGGCGGCGGTTTGTCGTGAATGCGATTCCCCTCTTTCTCGACGGCGTCTTTGCCGGTGGAATCGCAACCTTTCGGGATATTACGGAAATTGAGGAGTTGTCCCGGACGCTGGAACGCCTTGAAATGGAACTGGCCTTGAGCCAGAGTGCAGAAATCTTCGATGGTTTTGTCGGCTGGGACGGCAGCCTGAAGGAAACGATAGAAAAAGCCCAGCGCAGCATCGCCTGTCTGGGCGGGCCCCGCCATTCCATTATTTTCGGTGAGACAGGCACCGGAAAAACTATGCTGGCTAAAGCGATGTATCTTTTCGCCAAGAAACTGGGGGTTCTCCACGGAGATGCTCCTTTCATCGAAGTAAACTGCGCCCAGTTTACCAATCCCGATATTGCGGCCATGGAGATTTTCGGCACCGAACGAGGCGCCTTCACCGGCGCGGTTGAAAAAAAAGGGCTGGCCGAGCTGGCCAATGGCGGAGTGTTGTTTCTGGACGAGGCCCATGCCCTTGTTCAGCACCAGATTATGCTTTTGAAAATGATCGAATCAGGCGCCGTTCGCCGGATCGGGGGACGTTCCGAGCGCCAGGTGGATGTTATTATTATCGCTGCGTCCAGCCGGGATTTGCAGCAGGAATTTATTCCAGAGCTGTACCAGCGTCTTGCCCAATATCAAATCTCCTTGCCGCCGCTAAGGCGGCGCTCACCGGAAGAAAAACGCCAACTGATGCTCTGCTTCATTCAGCAATATTCACGGAAGGTAAAGGCGCGCTACAATATCGAGCTGGACGTCCGCTTCACGAAGGAAGCCTCCCAGCATCTTTTAGACGGAAGTTTTGAACGCAACGTACGGCAGATGCGCGATATTGTCAATGCCGCGATTGATAAAGCGGCGCCCTATATCAATGCTGTCGAGAGTATGGGGCCGAAAGTAAAAGTGACTGTGGGTGAAGAGCATATTTCGCTGCCCATGCTGCAGGAAAAAATTGACGTCGAGCCCCAGAAGCAGGCTGGTCAACCGGACCTTGATAAAACGATTGCGTTATTGGCTCAGTCTGGTCTGGGGCCGCGAAGGATTGCCGCTGAACTTCGCAATAGGGGGTGGAGTCTGGAATACTATCAAGTCGCCTATCGTTTGGAGAAGTTGCAGGGAAAAACCAGCAAGACTGGTGGGAAACTCATAGAGCAGCAATAATCTGTAGTTATCCTAATTCGAGCATGGATTCTATCCTTCTAGCGTAAATAAAGGTAAGTGAGAGGAGAAATCTTATGTTTGCGTCCTATTGTAAAAAGTTTACCGGGCTTTTTCCCTTGTGGGTGGTTTTAGTTTCGGCCTTGTCTTATCTATATCCCGATCCGGTGAAGCCATGGGGAGCCTATGTTCCTTATTATCTGGCGATTGTCATGTTGTGTATGGGTCTTACCATGCAGGCGGCTGATTTCAAACTGGTATTCTCCAGCCCGCGGGATGTTATGTGGGGGGTAATTCCCCGCTTTGTTATCATGCCGTTTGTCGGTTTTTCCATCGCCAAACTGATGGGTCTGCCGCCTGCTCTTGCCGCCGGCCTGATCCTTGTAGGCTGCTGCCCGAGTGCGGTGGCCTCCAATGTGATGACCTTTTTATCAAAAGGCGACACGCCGCTGTCAGTCACTGTTTCGAGCGTCAACACCATTCTGGCGCCCTTGCTGACACCGGCACTCTTCCTGCTGCTCGCTGGCTCGATTGTTCCGGTCAACGCCCAGGCGATGCTGATCGATATTGCTAAGGTTGTACTGCTGCCGATCACCATCGGTGTGGTTATCCGCCAACTGTTGAACGCGGCGGTCGAGAAAATCATGCCGGCCCTGCCTTCGATATCAACCATCTCCCTGCTCTTCATTATCGGGACAGGGGTGGCGATGAATGCCGGCCGGCTGGCGAGTGTGGCAATTGTCGCTTTTCTGGCTGTTGTTTTGCATAACGCCTTTGGGTTGCTGTTGGGCTATCTGACGGCAAGAAAACTCGGTGGTCTGAGCCTGCATAAGGCCAAGGCCATTACCTTCGAAATTGGGATGGAGAATTCGGGTCTTGCTGTCGGCTTGGCCCTGGCCCATCTGGACCCTATGGCAGCCATTCCAGGGGCGATTTTCAGTGCATGGCATAATCTGACCGGATCGGCTTTGGCGTCATATTGGTCAGGCAAGGCTGAGAAAGAGGCTGCCGCGACCGGTGAAGCTCCTTCGGCAGAGGTTTAATTACTGGTAGGTTTCATGACGAATACACCCCGGCGATGCGGAGAGTTTAGCGACTAGCCCCATCGCCGGGGTGTCTGGCAAAAATAGCTGTGGGGTGAAGGTGTAATGTTCAATCTGAAATCACTCGCAATGGTCAAACTACTATCCCAGGAGACGCCGGACAGCTTGTCGCTAGAGGAAATTGAAGCCAAGATCAGGCAGGGACTCGATCAACAGCGGGCAGAGAAAAATATAGCCGGCAAAAAAATCGGTGTTTTGGCGGGAAGCAGAGGAATCCGCAATATTCAGCACATCATCAAGGCGGTTGTGAAGTATCTGCAAGAGTATGGTGCCGAGGTGGTCATTCTGCCGGCGATGGGCAGCCATGGCGGGGCAACGGCCGAAGGGCAGCTGTCGCTGCTGGCCCACTACGGCATCAGTGAAAAGGAGATCGGGGTTCCGGTGGTATCCACCATGGAGGTGGCAACAATAGGAGATATCAACGGTCATCCTGTTTTTGTCAATCGTCCTGTGCTGGACCTTGACTGGATTGTTCCGGTCAACCGCATCAAGGCCCATACCGATTATCACGGTCCCTTTGAAAGCGGCCTTATCAAAATGCTGGTCATCGGGATGGGCAAGCGGGCCCAGGCCGAAGCGGTGCATCAACACGGCATCAGCGGATTGCGCGACCTCATCCCGCAGGTGGCCAAGAAGGTATTGGAGCGTGTGCCGCTGTTTGGCGCTGTCGGCATTGTGGAAAATAAATGGGACGAAACCGCGATGATTGAGGTGCTGAATGCCGAGAATCTTTTTGCCCGGGAAGGGGAGCTGCTGCAGCGATCGAAAGACATGTTGCCCAAAATACCGGTTGGCAACCTGGATGTATTAGTGGTTGCCCAAATGGGGAAAAACATTTCCGGTGTTGGAATCGACCCGAACGTAACCGGCCGTATGCGCATTAACGGTACGCCGGACGAGGACTTTACAGCGAAACGGATTGTGGTGCTTGACCTCACCGATGAATCGGAAGGCAACGCCCTCGGCATGGGGATTGCCGACGTGATGACCCGACGTCTCTACAATAAGGTCGACATGCAAAAGACCTATATCAATACCATTACTTCCGGTTTTGTCGAGCGCTGCTTTATTCCGGTGGTGGCTGAGAGCGACGAAGAAGCCGTACGGATTGCCGTGCAGACCTGCGGACGAGTGGTAACCGCGGAAAACGTTCGGATTGCGGTCATCACCAATACCCTTGACCTGTCAACCATTTATATTTCACCGGCGCTGAAAGCGGAAACACCGGCAGGCTACACGGTGGTGGAGCAAAAAGATAAGTTGTTTGATGAATCAGGGGATTTTATACAATAAGGTCGGAGTGACTGCAGGGAGTGAGAAAACGCGACTGGGCAACCAGTCGCGTTTTTATCGCCAGGAGCAAAGTGATTTTATGGGGCGACATATTCATAGAAACCGATGATGATGAGCAGGACGCCGCTCAGCAGATAGGTTTTGCTGCCACACCGCCGGGTGGTATAGTGAATCCCGCAATATAGTCCTCCTGACAAGGTCAGGATACTCAGGCAAAATACCAATAAGGTGGTAATCGCGGCGTTCATGCCGACCAGCCCGGCTCCCAGCCCTGCCGCAAGGTTGTTCATGGTCAGGGCCAGCCCTAATAGGGTTGCTTCAAACATACTGATATCGCCGGAGAGATCGAGATCAGCACCCCCGGGATCTATTATGACCGCTGCTAATCTGGTAAAGATTGTCGCCGGGCGAAAAGGTCCACGACAGAGTATTATTTCCCTGTTTGGCGACACCTGATGAACGCGATTGGCATCCGTTAGCCCCTGCCACAGGACCCAGAGCCCTGCGGCGCAAAGCAATGCTGATCCACTGGCTCTGGCCAAAGGCAGCGGGAAAAAGGTGGAAATGGTTTGGCCGCACGACATGGCCAGATAGGTGCCGGTACTGGTAATGACGGCGATGAGGAGATTGGCTGCAGAAGAAATGCGGATATTTCTCATACCATAAGACAGTCCGATGGCGATATTATCAAGATTCGATAATGTTGCCATCATCAGCATGGTGACAAAATTCATGGCGACACCTCATTCTGGCGGAAGGATAGGATGAGAATTTCTCAGGCGGGTTAAGACGTTAGAAAGGGCTAGATACTTAATTACAATAAATGTCGGGAATTCCTATAGGCATTATTGCTTTGGTACTGGAGATATTTGCTGAGACGTGGCAAAGGCAGTTCGGGTCTTCTCGCCCCCGCGGCAGCCAAGCAGGGATAGGGCATTAGAGGATGCTTGAGTCTGGCGCAACTTTTGCGATTCTGACATAGAGAGGAGCGGCATAAGATATTTATAAGCGATGATAAGACTATATTGCCATCGTGTATTTTTCGAAAGGATAATGGAATCGCGGCAGGGAAGACAAGGGCTAAACAGTTTGACCACAATTGAATAAGTCCACCCATCAGGTGCCTCTTTACCAAAAGAGGAGAATAGGGAAGTTCGGACAGGATGGTTGACGCCAATCCTGAAACGACGCGGTCGCGCCACTGTAAGCGGAGAGCAGCCTCATGAGAAACCACCGGAAACGGGAAGGTTGAGGTACTGTGATGATCCGTAGCCAGGAGACCTGCCTGATAGGCTGTGTTTTTGTCCCCGCGCCAGGGATAATGCCAGAAGGATAGGTTTTTGCTTAGCAAAAGCCCTAGCCTTTTTTGGCGAGGGCTTTTTATATTTTGTCGCAATAAAAGGAGGAGAAGGAATGAGTTATTCAATGCAAGTCGACGAACTGATCGATGGGATGGCAAAACCGCCCGGAAGCCTAGGGCTACTGGAGAAACACGTCAAACGGGTTTTGCTCAGTTGGGGGGGGATGCAGGAATTGAAGCCCTACCACCTGATTTTTGCTGCCGACAATGGCGTTGTCGCCGAGGGGGTGGCCGCCTTTCCCCCGGTCATCACCTATCTCCAGGCCCAAAATATGGTGGACGGCCGGGCTACCATCAACGCCTTCTGTCGCTGCTATGGCATTCCCTGTGAGGTGATGGATGTGGGTGTCAATGGAGCTAAGGCGGTGGGCACCGACCGTAAGGCCGCTGACGGCAGCAAGAATTTTGCGAAGGAAGCAGCCATGAGCGAAAGTGAATATGCCTATGTGTGGGCGGCGGCGGCCGGACGAGTGCAGACAGCAGCCGAGGAAGAAGGGTTTAATCTTTTTTCGTTCGGCGAAATGGGGATCGGCAATACCACTACCTCCTCCGCCGTACTGCACGCCCTGACCGGGATAGAAACTGAATTTGTCGTCGGCTATGGCGCCGGTCAGCCATGCAGTGAACTTCTCAAGAAAAAGCGCAACGCCATCACCAAAGGAATGCTGCTGCACAAAGACAGCCTTCATACTACGCAGGACATTTTGCGCTGTCTTGGCGGTTTTGATATTGTCGCCATGTGTGCCGCTATGCTCAAATGTACCGAGCTGCATATCCCGTTCGTCATCGACGGATTTATCAGTGCCGTCGCCTACGCCTGTGCCGCCCGTATGGATGAGCAGGCAAAACTTTATGCCATACCATCGCATCTTTCCAAGGAGCCGGGCATGATCTATGCTTTGCTGTTGGGCGGTATTCTGGCTGATGAAGTGCCGATCAGAGCCAATATGGCGCTGGGAGAGGGAACGGGGGCTGTACTGATGGTAGGGCTGCTGAAGGCAATGCTTGCGGCGATCACATCTACCGCCAGGCTGTCGGATTTTGATCTGGGCGACCCGGCACTAAAGGCATCGGTCTGAGCATGCCGCGATAAAAAAGATAGAATAAGGTTGCCTATTTTTGGTAAATTATTGCGCTGCACAGGAGAATAGCTTATCAATCGCCAATTATTCCCAACATAAACAACGAAGTTTTCCCCAGTGTTTTAGTTGGGAGGTGGAGCTATGCAGAAAAACAACAGTTTTGCGCTGGGTGAAATCGTCAACACCAAAATTTTGCAGGAAATACAGGATAAATTTTGTGACGCGACAGGCTTGGCAGCAGTGATTGTTGATGTTGATGGAAAGCCTGTCACTACGCCCAGCAATTTCACAAAATTCTGTAATCTTATCCGGTCGACACCGATGGGTTTAATTCGCTGTATGGCCTGTGACGACAGAGCCGGACGAAAAGCGATGGAAAAACGGCAGCCGGTTGTCTATCATTGTCACTCCGGGCTTACCGACCTGGCGGCCCCGATCATTGTCAATAATGAATATTTGGGTGCCTTTTTGGCCGGGCAGGTTGTTTTGCCGCAGGATGGGTTCGATGACAAAAGCGAAATGAAGCGGCAGGTGGCTGGACTGGAGCTTGATCTGGACCTTTTGGCTGGCATGTTTGAAACCATCGAGGTCGTCCCGGAAAACCGAGTGAAAGCCGCTGCCGACTTACTTTACATCATGTCAAACTACATTGTCGAGATGGGTGTCGCCAATATCAGCCAACGGCAACTGATGACTGAGATGAAAGCCAAGGCCGATCTGGAGTCCATGCTGAAGGCGAACGAGCTTAAAGCGCTGCAGTCCCAGGTCAATCCCCATTTTCTCTTTAATACCTTGAATACCATCGCCAGGCTGGCCATGCTGGAGGGTGCCGAACGCACCCAGGAGATGGTCTACGCCCTGTCCGACCTGCTGCGCAATAACCTCAGGGATATGGACCAGTTCAGTACATTGAAAGATGAAATCCACTCCATCAGGGACTACCTATTGATCCAGCAGGTGCGCTTTGGCGACCGGATCAAGGTGGATATCAATATTCCGGCTGATTTGCAGGAAATGCGGATTCCGGTGATGACCCTCCAGCCTTTGGTGGAAAACGCTATCATTCACGGGCTGGAGCCGAAAAAGGAAGGCGGCGACATCCGCATTTTCGCTGCCATCGAGGACAACCGCTTGGTGATCACTGTTGCTGACAGCGGTATCGGCGTCAGTCCGGAACGCATCAGGGAAATCTTCCGGGAGGAAAAACGGGCGGTGTCCAAGGGCCAGACCACCGGCCTGGGAATCGTCAATGTGCATAAGCGGATTCAGCACCATTTCGGCAACGACTACGGGGTAAAGATTGATGGGCAGCCAGGCAAGGGAACTGATGTACATATTTATCTGCCCTGTTCGCAGCATTGAAGATCGCAAAGGAGAAGGCAGTGACTAAATTACTGATTGTTGATGACGAACAGCTGGAGCGTCAGGCCATACGGTTTATCGTGGAAAAACATTGCCCTGATATCAGGATCATCGGCGAAGCCGGTGACGGCGACAGTGCCGTCGATATCGCCCAGGCCGAATGTCCCGACATCATCATCATGGATATCCGGATTCCCGGAATCACCGGCCTCGAGGCAACCAGGCGGATCAACCGCTTTGTGCCGGAATGCAAAATTATCATTCTCAGCGCCTTTGACGAATTTAATTACGCCCGCCAGGCCATCACCCTGGGGGCGGCGGAATATCTTCTGAAACCGGTCCGGCCGGCGGAATTGGTCCAGGTTCTCCGGCAGGTGGCCGGCCAGATCCAGAAGATCAAGGAAAAGGATTTGGAAGAAATCCAGTTGCGGCAATATTTGACAGGGGCGATGCCCTTCATTCAGATGTCTTTTACCCATGACTTGTTGTCAGGGTATTTTGAGGATTTAGAGCTGCTGCGCCAGCGGGCTGCCTTCTCTGGCCTGGAGACCGACCCCGGAGTGGCAATCGTGATCGGCGTTGATCAGGTCAATTTACTGCCTTCAGAGGAAAGTGAACTCAAAAAACAGGTAATGAAACAGAAAATTTATCGCAAGGTGTGCGAGGTGGCAGGGGGAGGCGCTTTGATAACCCCCTTCGCCAACGACAGGATTATTGTCATTCTGGGGGTGGAGCAGGGTAAAGAGCGCCTAAAAGTCAATGAACTCTCCCGCCAGATCGCCGAGAACATCCGCGATTGTCTTGTCTCCGATCTGGATCAGAATGTCACCATTGGTGTCGGCTGTTATCATGAGGATGCCCGGGATGTCTATAAGTCCTATATGGAAGCAATGCGGGCCTATCAACAGAGTTTCTTCTTTGGTGCCAATCAGGTGTTCTTCTTTGATGAACTTCCCACCAGCCATATCGGTCCCTTCGCTTATCCCTTCCAAAACGAAAGAACGGTGCTGGAACAGGTGCGCTGTGGCGACCGGAAGGCAGCCAAAGAAAAACTGCAGGCCCTGCTGGAGGAAATCTCCCGTACCAAGACCACGATTGAAACGGTGAAGGCCTGCGCTTTGGAGCTGCTGATCGTCCTTTCGCGGGCGGCGGTGGAAGGCGGCGGCAGTCTGGAAAAAATGACCCTGCAAAATTTTACCCTGATCAATAAGCTGGTGGATTGCCGCAGCCAAACTGAGGTCTATAAACTTCTGATGGATTCACTGGATGGTTTTTTAGACAATATGATTGAGACCAGAAATACCACTAACGCCAGGGTAGTCAACCGGGCCTGCAGTTTTATCATCAGTAATTGCAGCCGCAACCTCACCCTGGAAGAGGTCGCTCACACCGTTCATCTGAGTCCCTTTTATTTTAGCCGGGTGTTCAAACAGGAAAAGGGCTGCAATTTTGTCGAGTTTCTGACCAAGGTCCGGGTCGAGCGGGCCAAAAAGCTGTTGCGTGATCCTGATTTGAGTGTAGTCCGGATTGCGATGGAGTCGGGCTATCAAGATGCCAGCTACTTCTGCAAGGTTTTTCGCCAGGAGGTGGGAGTGACGCCCAACCAGTTTCGCAGCCGCGCCGGCCGGCCGCTCCCGGCCGAGACCGAAGTCTAGCAAAATAATCGCATTACTGCGCAAGAAAATATCTTGCCTTAAAGCAAAAATCTATAAAGATAGGTTGGCAACAAAAGGACCAAGGAAATTGGTCCTTTTTTGCGTTGTTCAGCAAAAGAAAACCTAGTCATGGCAAAAATATCCAGTCTATTTTACTCGCCAATTATTGTAATTTTTTTATGTATTGTTATACCGCAAGATAATGCCGCAAGTGGGCAAGAGCAACTCAAGGAGGATGGCGTTTAGACGCCAATTCAATAGGCAGACCGAGAAGAATGAGGGATGGACATGGCCGAGGAAAAACCGCGGATGGTTCAAGAGTATGTGCCAGGAAAGCAAGTCACGCTGGCCCATCTGATCGCTAACCCCAAACGGGAATTATGCGAAAAAATGGGGCTTAGCACCTGTCAGGCGCTGGGCATTCTCACCATCACACCCTGCGAAGCGGCGATTATCGCCGCTGATGTGGCGACAAAGGCGGCGGCGGTGGAGATCGGGTTTCTGGACCGGTTTACCGGTTCTTTGGTCATCGCCGGTAGTGTGTCGGCGGTGGAGACCGCCCTGGGCCAAGTGGCGGCGCTGCTGACCGAGCGGTTGGCCTTTACCGGCACCCGGGTGACAAGGAGCTAGGCCGGTGAAGATTATGCTCACCGGTCCTGTCGGCGTCGGGAAAACGTCGCTGATCCACGCCCTGCAAAAGGTGGACTCGATTGTCCGGAAAACCCAGGCCATCTGTTTTCTCGGGGCCGCCATTGACACACCTGGCGAATACGCCCAGATTCCACGGTTTTACTCCGCGTTGCTGGTTACTTCGGTGGAAGCTTCGATCATTCTCGTCCTAAAGGATGCAGCTGATCCTGTCCTATCCATGCCGCCGGGGTTTGCCCGCATGTTTGCCAAGCCGGTTGTCGGAGTGGTCACGAAAATTGATCTGCCGCAAGCTGACCGAGAGAGGGCCGAGTGGCAGCTCCGTCAGGCCGGCGCGGGACCGCCGATTTTTATGGTATCCACTCTAACCGGCCAAGGGATTGAAGAATTGCATGAATTTTTGTTGGAAAGGGGGTGCTATTTATGAGTGAAGCGCTGGGCTTGGTTGAAACAAAGGGACTGGTAGGGGCGATCGAGGCCGCCGACGCGATGGTGAAAGCAGCCAATGTCATTCTGGTAGGTTATGAGAAGATCGGATCCGGATTGGTTACCGTCATGGTCCGGGGCGACGTGGGTGCCGTCAAGGCCGCCACTGATGCGGGGGCCGCTGCGGCCCAAAGAGTGGGCGAAATCATTTCGGTTCATGTCATTCCGCGGCCGCATGCCGACGTGGAAAAAATCCTGCCTAAACTGAAATAGCGAGTAAATTGGAGGTGAATGTCCATGCAAGAGCAGTTAATTGAGAAAGTGATGGATGAAATCAAAAAGCGGATCGACGCCCAGGCTCCGGCTGCCGCTGCCCCCGAAAAGCCCAAGTTCACCGTAAATCCGGGGGTTACCGAATTCGTCGGTACCGCCATCGGTGACACGGTGGGGCTGGTTATTGCCAATCTTGATCCCGTGCTGCATGAAAAGATGAAGCTTGATCCCAAGTTCCGGTCGATCGGCATTCTTGGTGCCCGGACCGGTGCCGGTCCTCATATTATGGCTGCCGACGAGGCAGTGAAGGCCACCAACACCGAAATCGTCAGCATCGAACTGGCCAGAGACACCAAGGGTGGGGCAGGACACGGCTGCCTGATCATCTTCGGCGCGGAGGAAGTGTCTGACGCCCGCCGGGCGATTGAGGTGGCACTGAAAGAACTGGATCGCACCTTCGGCGATGTCTATGGCAACGACGCCGGACACCTGGAGCTGCAGTATACCGCCCGGGCCAGCTTTGCCATCAACAAGGCCTTTGGCGCTCCTGTCGGCAAAGCGTTTGGCCTGGTGGTCGGAGCCCCTGCCGCCATCGGCGTGCTGATGGCCGATACTGCGGTGAAGACCGCCAACGTCGATCTGGTGGGCTATGCCAGTCCGGCCGGCGGCACCAGTTTTTCCAACGAAACCATTATTATGATCACCGGCGACTCGGGTGCCGTCCGGCAGGCCGTGATCGCCGCCCGGGAGATCGGCAGAAAAGTGCTGGAATCGATGGCTGGCCCGGCGCCTTCATCGACGACGCCTTATATTTAAGCGCCAGGGAGGGGAGAAAGCATGAAAAAGTCAAAACGCTTCGAGGCGTTGGCTGCCCGCCCTGTGAATCAGGACGGTTTTGTGGTGGAATGGCCGGAAGTCGGTCTCATCGCGATGGGCAGCCCCAACGATCCCGTGCCCACCATTCGGATCGAAAATGGCAAAGTAGTGGAACTTGACGGGGTGCCGCGGGCCAAATTTGATTTTATTGATCAGTTTATCGCCGACTATGCCATCGACATCAAGGCGGCGGAAAAAGCGATGGCGATGTCCGATATCCAGATCGCCAAGATGCTGGTCGATATCAATGTTTCCCGCGAAGAGGTGGCGAAGGTCACCGCCGGATTGACTCCTGCCAAGATCGTCGCTGTGTTAAATACCATGAATGTGGTGGAAATGATGATGGCCCTGCAAAAGATGCGGGCCCGCAAGACACCATCTAATCAGTGTCATGTTACCAATGTGGCCGACAATCCGGTTCAAATCGCCGCCGACGCCGCCGAAGCGGCTTTCCGGGGCTTTGACGAAATGGAGACAACGGTCGCGGTGGTCCGCTATGCTCCGTTCAATGCTCTGTCGTTATTGATCGGCGGGCAGACCGGGCGCGGCGGTGTCCTCATCCAGTGCGCGCTGGAAGAAGCCACCGAACTGCAGCTCGGTATGCGCGGCATCACGGCCTACGCCGAAACTATTTCGGTCTATGGCACCGAAAATGTCTTTGTCGATGGTGATGATACCCCCTGGTCGAAGGCCTTCCTCGCTTCGGCTTATGCGTCCCGCGGTCTGAAAATGCGCTTTACCTCCGGTACCGGTTCGGAAGTGCAGATGGGTTACGCCGAAGGCAAGTCGATGCTCTATCTGGAAGTCCGCTGCATCATGATTACGAAGGGCGCAGGCGTACAAGGCCTGCAGAACGGCTCTGTGAGCTGCATCGGCGTACCGGCAGCCGTACCGTCAGGTATCCGGGCCGTGTTGGCGGAAAATCTCTGTACCACCATGCTTGATCTGGAAGTCGCCTCCAGTAATGACCAGACATTTACCCATTCCGACATTCGCCGCACTGCCAGAACGCTGATGCAGATGCTGCCTGGCACCGACTTCATTACTTCTGGCTACAGCGCCGTTCCCAACTATGACAATATGTTCGCCGGGTCCAACTGGGATGTGGAAGACTACGACGACTGGAACATCATCCAGCGCGACCTGATGGTGGACGGCGGCCTGCGGCCGGTGGCGGAAGAAGATGTCATCGCTGTGCGGAATAAAGCCGCCCGGGCCCTGCAGGCGGTGTTTAAAGAACTGGGCTTCCCGACTGTCACCGACGCCGAAGTGGAGGCTGCGACCTACGCCCATGGCAGCAAAGATATGCCGCCGCGCAATGTCGTGGAAGACCTGAAGGCCGCCCAGGATATGATGAAGCGCGAGATTACCGGACTGGATGTTGTGAAGGCCCTGGCCAAGAACGGGTTTGAAGACCTGGCCGGTCATGTGCTGGGGTTACTGAAGCAGCGGATTTCCGGCGACTATCTCCACACGTCGGCTATTTTGGATAAAAACTTCAATGTAATCAGTGCCGTCAATAACCGGAACGACTATGGCGGCCCTGGTACGGGCTACCGGCTGAGTCCCGAGCGTTGGGAGGAAATCAAGAATATCAGCCAGGCCATAAAACCGTCGGACTTTGATCAATAGGACGGAAAGGGGTGAGAAAAGATGCAGATCAACGAACAAATGATCCGGGAAATCGTGACCCAGGTGATCCAGGGCATGGAGAGCCCGCAGCCGGTGAAAGCGGTGGCCAGCGGCCGGCCGATGACGCTGGTGGAAAAAGGGGAAGCCCGCCCGGGCACCAAGGCTGACGAAGTTGTCATTGCTCTGGCACCGGCTTTCGGTAAATTCCAGAACAAAACCATTGTGAATCTTCCGCACAGTGATGTGCTGCGGGAAATGATTGCTGGCATCGAGGAAGAAGGCCTGCGGGCACGGGTGATCAGGGTGCTGCGCTCTTCCGATGTGGCTTTTGCCGCCCATGACGCCACCAAGCTGAGCGGCTCGGGGATCGCCATCGGCATCCAGTCCCGCGGCACGACCGTCATCCATCAAAAAGACCTGCCGCCGCTAAGCAACCTGGAGTTATTCCCCCAGTCGCCGCTACTCGATAAGGAAGCCTACCGGGCGATCGGGCGCAACGCCGCGAAATACGCCAAAGGCGAATCGCCGACACCTGTGCCGACCAAAAACGATCAGATGGCCCGGCCCAAATATCAGGCCAAGGCAGCTGTGCTGCATATCAAGGAAACCGAACACGTCGTGCCCGGCGCCAAGCCGGTTGAAATCGACGTCCAGTTTTAACAGACGGAGGTGAGAAAAACATGGTGCAACAAAAAATGGTGGAAGAGATTGTCCGTGAAGTGCTAAAAACCATGTATCAAGAGCCGAAACCGGTTTCTGGCGCTGCCTCGGCTCCGGCAGGAGCCTTGAGTCCAGAGCGGGATTATCCGTTGGCTGCAAAACGCCCCGATCTGGTGAAGACACCGACCGGCAAATCATTGGGTGATATTACCCTGGAGAAGGTTTTGAAGGGGGAAATCGGGCCGGATGATGTGCGGATTTCGCCGCAAACCCTGAGGATGCAGGCCGAGATCGCCGAGGGCGTCGGCCGGGTCCAGTTTGCGCAGAATTTGCGTCGTGCCGCCGAACTGACAGCCATTCCTGATAACCGCATCCTGGAAATTTATAACGCCCTTCGCCCCTACCGGTCGACGAAACAGGAACTGCTGGAGATCGCGGCAGAGATGGAAACCAAGTATAACGCCAAGATCAACGGCGCTTTTGTCCGGGAGGCAGCCGAGGTTTATGAACGCCGCAATCGTCTCAAAGCAGATTAGGGTGGGAGATCAATGACAATCGTTGCAGGGGTCGACATTGGCAATTCCACCACCGAAGTCTGCCTCGCCCGGGTTAACGGCAGCCAGGCCATCGAGTTTCTGGCCAGTGGTATTACCAAGACAACTGGCATCAAGGGAACGGTGGCCAATCTGCCTGGTATTATCATGGCGTTGGAAGAGGGGCTGAAGGCGGCGGGACTGACAGCTGCCGACCTGGATGAAATCCGGCTGAACGAAGCCACGCCTGTGATCGGCGACCTGGCGATGGAGACCATCACCGAGACCATTATTACCGAATCGACCATGATCGGCCACAACCCGGCCACACCTGGCGGGATAGGCCTCGGCGTGGGCGTCACCACTGCCTGGGAGCGTCTTGGAGCAGCCTGCGCGGGAGGGCGGATCATCTGTGTCGTGCCTCAGGGTGTGGACTATGAGGACGCCGCCCGGGAGATTAACGCCGCTGTGCTGCGGGGAATCGATGTCCAGGGGGCGATTGCCAAACAGGACGACGCTGTGCTGATCGCCAACCGCCTTCGACGGAACATCCCGGTGGTGGATGAAGTCACCCTCATCGACAAGGTGCCGCTCGGGATGTTGGCGGCGGTGGAAGTGGCCGAACCGGGGCAGACCATCAAGACCCTTTCGAATCCATACGGGGTGGCCACCGTTTTCGGGCTGTCGGCCGAGGAAACGAAAATGGTTGTTCCCATTGCCCGCGCCCTGATCGGCAACCGTTCGGCGGTGGTTGTGCGGACCCCCCAAGGGGACGTGAAGGCCCGGACCATTCCGGCGGGAGTGATTTCCGTTTTCGGGGGCAAAGGTATGGCCGACATCGACGTGGATGCCGGAGCAGCCAAGATTATGGAAGTGGTGGAACGGGTTCAGCCGGTCGAGGACGTCCGGGGGGAAGCCGGTACCAATGTCGGCGGCATGCTGGAAAGAGTCCGGCAGGTGATGGGCGATCTCACCGGACAGACGCTGAGCGAAATGAAGATTCAGGACATATTGAGTGTGGACACCTTTATCCCCCAGAAAGTGCGGGGCGGTCTGGCCGGCGAATTTGCCCTGGAAAACGCCGTGGCCCTGGCGGCCATGGTAAAAACCAACCGGCTGCCGATGCAGCAGATCGCCGACCAACTCGCTTCCCGGCTGGGGATCAGGGTGATGATCGCCGGGGTGGAGGCCAACATGGCCATACTCGGCGCGTTGACAACACCGGGGACGGCAAAACCGCTGGCCATTCTCGACATGGGCGGAGGGTCGACCGACGCCGCCATTATTACGAGGGATGAGCGGATATTCGCCATCCATCTGGCCGGGGCCGGCGACATGGTCACCATGCTCATCAACTCTGAACTGGGTCTGAATGATTTCGATCTGGCGGAGGATATCAAAAAATATCCGCTGGCCAAGGTGGAGAGTCTGTACCATGTCCGGCTGGAAGACGGTACGGTGAGGTTTTTCGAACAGCACCTGCCGCCGGAGGTATTCGCCCGGGTGGTCATTTTAAAGGACGGGGGCATGGTGCCCATTCCCGGCGACCATTCTTTGGATAAAATCCGCTATGTCCGGCGGGAGGCCAAAAAACGGGTATTTGTCATCAATGCCCAGCGTGCTCTGGCGCGGGTGGCACCAACCGGCAACATCCGCCACATCGATTTTGTGGTGCTGGTGGGAGGCTCGGCCCTGGATTTCGAGATCCCTGACATGGTGACTGACGCCCTGGCGGAGTACGGCATTGTCTGCGGCCGGGGCAACATTCGGGGAACCGAGGGGCCGCGGAACGCGGTGGCCACCGGTCTGGTGCTTTCCTATTGCCAGAGGAAAGAGGCTTGATTATGCCGAGAGAAACAGGGCCGGTAAAACCGCGAATCATGATCTACATTCAGCCCCATTCCGGTCATGAAGCCAAGCTGCGCGAGGTGCAGGCCGGAATGGAAGAGGAGGGGATTCCTTGCGCCTGGGGTACTGGCGAGGGGGATGCCACCTTATTGGCCCATCGGGGGGCTGATGATTCTCAGCTGGAGGTAGGAGTCGGCATTGCCTCAGATGGCATGAGCGTACACTGCCGGAAGTTGCCGCGCGACAAACCGCTGTTTTTGCTGACAGCCGGCGGTAATCCCACTGCCTGGCGTCATATCGGCTGCAACGCCGCCCGGCTGGTCAAGGGGATACCGTTTAAGCCTTTGCCCGGGGAAACGGCGGATGGCGGCGGAACCTCGGCAAATGTCGAACAGTGGATGATCGATATTGTTCGGAGAGTCATCCAAGAAAAACTGGAAGGCCATGGGAGGTGAAAGCATGGTCCAAAACGCACTGGGAATGATTGAAACGATTGGGTTGGTGGCGGCGGTGGAAGCAGCCGACGCTGCAGTAAAAGCGGCCAATATCAAGCTGATCGGCTACGAGCTCACCCGGGGCGGGGGAATGGTGGTGGTCAAGCTGCTGGGAGATGTCGGAGCCGTCAAGGCCGCTGTGGAAGCCGGCGCTGCCGCAGCCAGGCAAGTCGGCACGGTGTGGGCCACCCATGTCATTCCCCGGCCGCACCAGGAATTGGCGGGAATGGTTGAAAGCAGTCAAACGGTAGGTTTTGTGGCAGCGCCGCCCCCAGACGAGCCGGTCGCTGGTGCAGATGTCGCTTTGCCTGACGTGGGCGATGAGCCGGCAGAAGCGACTGCGCCCGAGGCGGGCGAAGCGGAAGAGAGGCCGGTTGGTCTGCCGCAAGATGAGATTTCCTCCACAGCAACAGAAAAAAGCTATGCCGATCTTTGCAATTTATGCGGTGACCCTGCCTGTTCACGGAAAAAGGGGGATCCGAAAGTAACCTGTATGCATTACGAAAAAAACAACAAACAGGAGGATGAGTAACTATGCGCGGAGAGGCTTTAGGGATGGTCGAAACCAAGGGACTGGTTGGCGCGATCGAGGCGGCCGACGCGATGGTCAAGGCGGCCAATGTGACACTGGTCGGCTATGAAAAGATCGGGTCAGGGTTGGTCACGGTGATGGTCAGGGGAGACGTGGGAGCAGTCAAGGCCGCTACCGACAGCGGCGCGGCGGCTGCCGGAAAAGTTGGGGAACTGGTATCGATTCATGTCATTCCCCGGCCTCATATCGATATCGAAAAAATGCTGCCCAAACTGGAAGGGTAATCTGCCGGTAAAGCGAGGAGACAAGGCAAATGGACCCGAGAGTAATCGAAACCGTTGTCGCCTGTGTTGTGAAATGTCTGGCAGACGCCTCTCCGGCTGATGGCGCAAAGCAAGGCATCCCTGTCGGAGTATCGAACCGGCATATTCACCTTGCGGAGGAGGCTATGGCCGTGCTGTTCGGCGCCAGTCACCAACTGACCCAATTAAAAGCATTGAGCCAGGTGGGCGAATTTGCCGCTGCCGAAACGGTGACCCTGGTCGGCCCCAAAGGAGTCATCCAGGGGGTGCGTATTCTGGGGCCTTTGCGGGACTTCAGTCAGGTGGAGATATCGCGGACCGACGGGTTTCTCCTCGGCATCAGGCCCCCTGTCCGCGACTCGGGTCAAATCGTCGGTTCGGCAGGAATTACGCTGGTCGGGCCGGCGGGTGGGCTGACTCTGGCGGAAGGGGTTATTATCGCCGCCAGGCATATCCACATGAGTGACGCCGATGCGGCGGAGCAAGGCCTCCGGGAGGGGGACCGGGTTGCCGTGGAAACATGCGGTCCGCGGGCGGTCTGTTTTCAAAATGTTTTGGTGCGGGTTGGTCCCAAATTTCGGCGGGAATTTCATATTGATACCGATGAGGCCAACGCCGCAGAGCTGAATAACGGTGACCTGGTCCGCATCGTGCGGGACTAGGGAGGTGAAATCTTGCAACAGGAAAACCTGGTAGACCTGATTACCCGGGAAGTCCTGCGGCAGCTGAACCGGGATGGGAGTGGCAACTTGCCTGGGGAGCCTGTCCCGAAGGTGCTCGCCCTCTTTACCGGGGGGACGATCGGCCTTGAACCGGGGCTGGCGGCTTTGGCGGAACTCCGCTCCCACCCGGCCGAGGTCGCGGCGGTGCTGTCGGCTGCGGCCGAGAAGGTCATCGGCGCGGGACGGATCCGGGAATGTCTGGGGGAGGATATTCCCCTTGTGACCAGCCAGGACCCTTATCCCGGCAAACTGCTGCGGACAGCCGATGTCGTCGTTGTCCCGGTATTGACGCAAAATAGCGCAGCCAAGCTGGCGCACGCCTTTTCCGATACATTGGTGACCACCCTGGTACTGCAGGCCCTGATGCTGGGCAAACCAGTGGTTATGGCGGTCAACGCCGCCGATCCGCGCGACGGATGGCGGACCGGCGCCGGTATGGGTCACGCCCCGGCGGGACTGGCGCGAGCCCTGCAGGAGAACCTGCGAAAAATCGAAGGCTATGGGGTCCGGTTGGTGGACGTCAATTTACTGGCGAAAGAAAGCAGGAGATTTTTCGGCAGGGAGCTTACCCCGCAGCCGACAGCCGCAGCAGCTACGGCAAAAGTGCTGATTGACGCTGCCGCTGTCAAGGCCGCCCAGATCGGCGGCAGCAGGCGGCTCAGTGTGCCGCCGAAGGCCATCGTTACGGCACTGGCGGCCGATACGGCCCGGGAACTGGGCATTGAGCTGGTGCGGGAGCAGGCAGGGCATTCGTAAGGTTGGGAGAGGATACCATGTGGGTAGGGAAAATCATCGGTACACTGGTGGCGACACCCAAGGATGACAGCCTGACCGGCAGCAAGCTGCTGATTGTCCAGCCGCTGGCGCTCAACGGACGGGAAGCCAGGAGTGCCATTGTCGCCATCGACGCCATCGGCGCCGGCACGGGTGAAACCGTACTGGTAGTCGAAGGAAGCTCGGCCCGGCATGTCCACGGTAAACCCAATTCGGCGGTGGATGCTGCCATTGTCGGCATTATTGACAACATTGAGCTGGATCAGCAGTTGATCGCTGAGGAGTAGACAGCTATGAAAGTGTACACCAAAACTGGGGATAAAGGGGAAACCAGTCTTTTGAGCAGGCAGCGGGTAGCCAAAGACCATATCCGGGTAGAAGGGTACGGCACAGTGGATGAAGCCAACGCCGTCATGGGGCTGGCCCGGGCGCTGCTGGCTTCCTCGCGGTGGGCCGAAATGCTGGCCGACATCCAGCGGCAATTGGTGCTGTTGAACGCCGATTTGGCCACAGACGGGTCGCCGCCAGGCGGGCAGTGGCGTTTGACAGAGGGCCACGTCGCCGCACTGGAAGCAAGGATTGACAGCCTGGAACAAGTACGCATCCCTCAGAAATATTTCGTTACGCCGGGAGACTGCCCGGCCGGCGCCGCCCTTGACCTGGCCCGCACGGTGGTCCGTCGGGCCGAGCGCTGTGTCGTCCGGCTGAAGCAGAATAGCTCGGTTTCGGAAACGGTGCTGATTTACCTTAACCGTCTTTCTGACCTGCTGTTTGTTTTGGCCCGCTGCGTGGAACAGGAAGAATTGGTGAGCGAGGTTACCAGACAAGTGCTTTTAATAATGGGAGGGGATAGCATGGTTTCGCAGGCAGGTTTGCTGGAAAAAGCCAAACCGGCGATCGCCGCGGCAGAAGTCAAGGCACAGGAAATCGGCGTGCCGATGGTTGTCGCTGTTGTCGATCAGGGGGGCAATCTGGTGGCGCAGCACCGGATGGACGGGGCGCTGTTGGCCAGTATCTCCATTTCTCTTGATAAGGCCTACACCGCGGTGGCCTTGAAAATGCCGACCGAACAGGCGGCGGAATTGGCCCAGCCGGGTCAGCAGCTTTATGGGATAAATACTACTGTCGGCGGCCGGATGGTCGTGTTCGGCGGCGGTCTGCCGATTGTCGAGGACGGGGTTGTGATCGGCGGCTTCGGCGTAAGCGGCGGGTCGGTGGCAGAAGACGTTGTTGTCGCAAACGCCGGTTTGGCTGCCTGGCGGTAACGATAGCCGGAGGAGGATTGCAATGGATCATCACTTGATTTCAGAAATTACGGCGCAAGTTCTGGCTAAACTGCAGGAAAAGGATATGGGCAGGGAAGGCCTGGGGATATTTACGTCGATGGACGACGCCGTCGCAGCAGCTCGCCAGGCCTACCGGGAACTGAAAACACTGTCGCTGGAAAAACGCGAGGAACTCATCCAGGCCATCCGGGAGACGGCCTGCGTCAACGCGGCCCTGCTGGCAGAGCTGGCGGTGCAGGAGACCGGCATGGGACGGGTGGCGGACAAGGTCATCAAAAACAGGCTGGTAGCGCAGAAAACCCCGGGAACAGAGGACCTGCGGGTCGAGGCCTGGTCGGGGGACCGGGGGCTGACCATTGTGGAGCGCGGTCCTTATGGGGTGATCGGTGCCATAACACCCACCACCAATCCGTCAGAGACCCTTATCAACAACGGCATCGGGATGATCGCCGCCGGTAATGCGGTGGTGTTCAGCCCCCATCCGACAGCTAGCCAGACGTCGCGCAAAACACTTGAACTTTTAAACACGGCGATTGTGAAGGCCGGAGGACCGGAGAATCTCCTGACAGCGGTGGCTGAACCGTCGATCGAAGCTGCCGGGCGGATGATGCAGCATCCTGCGGTGAATATGCTGGTGGCCACCGGTGGACCGGCGGTGGTTCGGGCTGTGCTTTCATCCGGCAAAAAGGCCATCGGGGCCGGGGCCGGCAATCCGCCTGCGGTGGTGGATCAAACGGCAGATATTGCCAAAGCCGCCCGGGATATTGTCGCCGGATGCTCTTTCGACAACAATCTGCCCTGTATCGCCGAAAAGGAAGTCATCGCCGTCGGCTCCATCGCCGACGAACTGATGGCCTATATGCGAAAGGCCGGGGCTTATCAGCTCAACCAGCGCCAGACCGACGATCTGGTAAAAGTTATCCTAACGGAGAAAAAGGAAGAGATGGCTGCCGGTTGCACTGACAGGCCGAGGATGACTTATGCTGTCAACAAAAATTTCATCGGCCGCGACGCCGGGTATATTCTTCGCCACATCGGCATCGACGCTGCCGATGACGTGAGATTGATCCTGTGTGAGACTGGGGCCGAGCACCCATTTGTGCTGGAAGAACTGATGATGCCGGTCCTGCCGCTGGTCCAGGTCAAAGATGTGGACGCAGCCATCGAATTGGCGGTGAAGGTCGAACATGGCAACCGCCACACCGCCATCATGCATTCCAAAAATGTCGACAATATGACCCGGTTGGCCCGCGCCATCGAAACAACTATTTTTGTCAAGAACGGTCCTTCCTATGCTGGCATCGGTGTTGGCGGCGAAGGGTTCACCACCTTTACCATTGCCGGCCCCACCGGCGAGGGGCTGACTTCGGCCAGGAGCTTTACCAGACAGCGCCGCTGTGTGCTTGTTGACGGCTTTTCCATTGTGTAGCAAGAAGTGCCGGGATGGCGCAGTCCGGCCAGTAGGCGAGGAGAAGGTGATGAGCATGCAACAGGAGATAGCACAGGCGGTGCGGCAGGCCGGGGTGGTGGGCGCCGGAGGGGCAGGGTTCCCAACCCATGTAAAAGTGAACGCCAAGGTGGATGTGGTGATCGCCAACGGAGCTGAATGCGAGCCCCTGCTCCGGGCCCACCAGCACGTCATGGCCAGTGAGAGCGGCAATGTCGTCGCCGGACTGGCGGCGGTGATGCTGGCCACTGGCGCCCGGCGGGGCTATATCGGCCTGAAGAAAAAATATGCCGAGGCGGTGACCGGCCTGACTGCCGCCCTCGAAACACTGGGCGACCGGCGGCTGGAACTATTCTATTTGCCTGATTTTTATCCGGCAGGGGACGAACAGGTGCTGGTGCATGAGGTGACAGGGCGGATTGTTCCTGAAGGCGGCATCCCCCTAAACGTCGGGGTGGTGGTGGCCAACGTCGAAACGCTGGTCAATGTAGCCAGAGCGCTGGAGGGAAAAGCGGTGACCAGCAAGTACCTGACGGTGACGGGGGCGGTGGCTCGTCCGCTGACGCTGGAGGTTCCACTGGGGACTCCGGTGGGGGACGCGATTCAGTTGGCCGGCGGCGCCACGGTGGGCGATTTCGCGGTCATCGACGGCGGTCCGATGATGGGAAAGGTCGTCGCTCGCGATGCGGTTGTTACGAAAACCACCGCTGGCCTGATTATCCTGCCCCGGGAACACCCGATCATCGTTCAAAACAATATACCCTGGTCGGTCATTGCCAACAGGGCGCGAGCAGTCTGCTGCAACTGCCGGGGCTGTACCGACACTTGTCCCCGCTTCCTGCTGGGGCACGGGCTGGAACCACACCGGATCATGCAGGTTGTTGGCAGCGGACTGCAGGACAATGCCGCGGTGGCACGGGCGTTATTATGCTCTGAGTGCGGGGCCTGCGAGATTTTCGGCTGCAGTATGGGGTTGTCGCCGCGGCGGGTCAATGCCGAGTTAAAGCGGCAATTGGCCAAGTCGGGGGTCAAGAATCCCCTGCGCACAGATGTATTGCAGATCAGACCAGGCCGGGAATACCGCAGGATACCAACCAAACGGCTGGTGGCGCGGCTGGGGCTGGAAAAGTATGATTTGCCTGCACCCCTTGTCAGACCGGAGTTTGCTCCCCGTGAGGTCCGTTTACCTCTCTCCCAGCATATCGGCTCGCCGTCGAGCCCAATCGTCAAGACGGGGGATAAAGTGAAAGCCGGCGACCTGGTGGCGGTCATTCCCCAAGGGGCGGCAGTGGGAAGCAACCTGCATGCCAGTATTGCCGGGGAAGTGTTTGCCGTGGAGGGCTATGTCGGCATCAGGGCAAGAAACCATGCAGGGGGTGACGGACGATGAAAGCAGCCATCGGGTTACTGGAGATTCAAAATGTGACTAGGGGGATTCAGGTTGCCGATACCATGCTGAAGGCAGCCAATGTCGAACTGGTGCTGGCGCAGCCCTTCTGCCCCGGCAAATACATCGTCATGGTGTCAGGTGACGTCGGAGCAGTCCAAAGCGCCGTCAGGGCGGGAAAGAGTCTATCCGCAGGCTGTGTGGTGGATGAATTTGTTCTTCCCAATATTCATACCAGCGTTTTTCCGGCTTTGTCCGGGTGCAACGAGATCAAAGAGCTGAAGGCCCTCGGGGTGATTGAGAGTTATTCTGTTGCGTCGGCCATCACCGCTGCTGACGCTGCGGTGAAAGCGGCCCAGGTGGAATTGATCGAGATCCGCCTGGCCCGTGGCATGGGAGGCAAAGCGGTGGTGCTTTTGACCGGTGATGTGGGAGCGGTGACGGCGGCCATCCGCACTGGGAGCGACGTGATCCGTGAAGGGGGCTTTCTGATCGACCAGCTGGTTATTGCCGCCCCGCATAAGACCCTTCGGCAGGCAATTATTTAGGTCATGATTTTTTGGATGTCATCATAAAAGGAGGAATAGGTATGACAAATCTTTTTGGGGAATTTTTCGGGACGATGGTATTGATGACCTTGGGTTGTGGGGTAGTGGCCAACTGCCTGCTGAAAAAGTCCAAAGCCGAAGGTGCCGGATGGATGGTAATAACCACAGGCTGGGGATTTGCCGTCATCATGGGTGTGTTTTGCGCTGTCGCGGCTGGTGCTCCCCAGGCCGACCTCAACCCGGCGGTGACTCTGGCTAAAACCATGATTGGCGTTTATAGTGTCCCGCAAGCTGTCGCCACCATGCTGGCGGAACTGCTAGGGGGTATCGCCGGGGCCACCGTTGCTTGGCTGGCCTTCTTGCCTCACTGGGAATTGACCGAAGACAAAGGGGCTAAACTGGGCATTTTCTGTACCGCTCCGGCCATCCGCAATGTGGCCAGCAATCTGCTGTGCGAAATCATAGCTACCATGGCGCTGATCATCCCGATATTTGCCATGTTTTCGAAATCGGTCGGCGGTATTGCGCCCGGATTTGGCCCATACCTTGTCGGTATCCTGGTTTGGGCAATCGGTTTGAGCCTGGGCGGACCGACAGGGTATGCGATTAATCCTGCCCGGGATTTAGGGCCGCGTATTGCCCATGCCATTTTGCCGATCGCCGGAAAAGGTGATTCTGACTGGGGCTATGCCTGGATTCCGGTAGTCGGTCCGTTGGCCGGCGGAGTGCTGAGCTATCTGGTGGCGGCGGGGGTCGGCCTGGTCTGAGAACGAAAGAGAAAAATAAAGGGCATCCTTTGCTTTTGTCCCGGCTTTTGGTCGGGACTTTCGTTCAGCCCGGCGCTGGTGCGGCTGTGCCTGCTATAGGCCATGAAAACCGGAGCAAGAATCGAACCGGTGGTGATTTTCGTGAAGGGCTTTGTTGTTGCGATGCAGTTTCTGACCCGGTTTCATTTCAGTCAGATCGAGGTTACGGCGGAAGATCTTGGCCGCAGTGTCAGCTATTTCCCACTGGTGGGGGCTGTCCTTGGACTCTTTTTGGCCGGGTTCAGTCAAGTGGCGCTGGGCTTGATTCCGAGCTCCATTTTGGCGATTGCCGTGATTTCGCTGGAACTGGTTGTGACCGGCGGCCTCCACTGCGACGGACTGATGGATACCATGGACGGGATTTTTTCGGGGCGGTCGAGGGAGCGGATGCTGGCGATTATGAAGGATAGTCGGGTTGGAGCCTTTGGGGTGATGGGGTTTGGCATATTTTTATTGGGGAAATGGTCGCTGCTGCTGGAATTGCTGCCGACCGGGGCATGGACGGTGCTGCTTGTCATGCCGGTGCTGGGACGGTTTGCCGCCGCCATCGCCATCTGCGCTTTTCCCTATGTGCGGCCGGAGGGGCTTGGCAAGGCCTTCAGCGAATTTACCGGAAGGGGCACACTTTGTGTCGCCCTGGCTTGGACGCTGCTGTTCACCGTGCCATTTGGCGGGGCGATCCTAATCTGTCTTGCTGTCGCTACCGTCTTCTCGGTCTTGGTGGCGCGCCATATCCAGAATCTATTGGGAGGGTTGACCGGCGACGTCTATGGAGCCATCATCGAGTCGAGCGAAATTGTCGTGCTGCTGACCTTTCTGGTAGTGCGCAACTTTAGCTGGATTATTTAACAATTGTGTTTAAAGGAGGACGAAACTATGAGTAAAGTTATGATTTCTCCCAGCCGCTATGTACAAGGGGCGGGAGCCATCGCCGAGCTGGGGGAACAGGTCAAAAGACTGGGGTCGAAATGTCTGGTCCTGGGCGGAAAAACGGGTTTGGCGTCAGTAAAAGCCGCGATTCAGGCGGGGTTTGCCCAAAGCGGCATCGATGTCAATTTTGAAGTGTTCGGAGGGGAATGTTCCCAGCGGGAAATTGACCGGATTATGGAGATCGTCAAAGATACCGACAGCAACGTGATTATCGGTGCTGGCGGCGGAAAGGCGCTGGACACTGCCAAAGCAGTCGGCTTCTATCTGAAGCTGCCTGTTGTCATTGTTCCCACCGTTGCCGCCACCGATGCTCCCTGCAGTGCCCTGTCAGTCATTTATAGCCAGGAGGGGGTGTTTGAATCCTATTTGCTGTTACCCAAGAATCCTGATATTGTTTTGGTCGATACCGACATTGTGGCTCAATCGCCTGTGCGTCTGTTTATCTCGGGCATGGGGGATGCCCTGGCCACTTGGTTTGAAGCCGACGCCTGCGCAAAGGCCTTCGCCGGCAACCTGCCTGGCGGGCTTTCCACCACTGCCGCATTGAGCCTGGCCCGGCTATGCTACGACATTCTGATTCAATATGGTTTCCAGGCAAAATTGGCAGTGGAAAATGGGGTGGCAACTGAGGCGGTGGAAAAGGTTGTTGAAGCAAATACGCTGCTGAGCGGTCTTGGGTTTGAAAGCTCCGGGCTGGCGGCGGCTCATGCCATTCACAATGGCTTCACCGTCCTGGAGGAAACTCATCATGCTTACCATGGGGAAAAGGTGGCCTTCGGCACGTTGGTGCAGTTAGTCATGGAAAACCGTTCCCGGGAAGAAATCAAAGAGGTCATCGGTTTTTGTCTGGAAGTCGGGCTGCCGATCACGTTGGCTGATATCGGTGTAACCGATGTGACTGAGGCGAAAATAAGGAAGGTGGCGGAAGCTTCCTGCGCCGCCGGAGAAACCATTCATAACGAGCCTTTTGCTGTTACTCCTGCCATCGTCTATGCGGCCATTTTGGCGGCAGATGCGCTGGGCAAAGCTTATAAATAAGCTGACTCATTACGATGGGGCTAGGCGTAGGCCGAAGCCTGTGCGCTACAGGAAAACCGTCGAATCTCATTGGCTAGCGGCGGGTAATCATACGGCGAAAGAGTGATGCCTGATGACAAAGGTGATTTTGGTGCGCCACGGTCAGACTCTGGCAAATAAAGAAGGTAAGTATCAAGGGCACACCGATGCTCCGTTGAGCTGGGAAGGGATGCGGCAGGCGGAATTGGCGGCCGCGCGGCTGGCTGGGGAGGAACTCGCGGCTGTGTATGCCAGCGATCTGAGGCGCGCCTTTGTCACGGCGAGAATCATTGCCAGGCGGCACTGTCTGCCGGTGGCCGGCCTGGCGGAACTCCGGGAAATAAATTTTGGTCAGTGGGAAGGACTCACCTATGATGCGATCTTTGCCAGTTGGCCTAAGGAAATCAAGCAGCTTTATGGTGGAGATACCGAAGCGGAAATCCCCGGAGGAGAGTCTTTCCGGCAACTTCAGAAACGGGCTGTCGGCGCCGTCAACATGTTGGTGGCGCGACATCCGGAGGAAACGATTGCCATTGTTTCTCACGGCGGCACCATCCGGACCATCATCGCTGATGTTCTGGGTATGCCGCTATCCCGCCTGTGGCATATCCGACAGGATCATGTCGCGATCAATGGGATAGATTACCACCACGGTTTTGCTGTGGTCTATATTCTTAATGATACTTATCATGTTCTAAATGAAAATTTCTGGCAAAGAGAGATCATGTAAACGCAAGCCTGGTCCTATTCAGTGGGTATCGGCAAGACGGTAAAAGGCGATTGCCGCAGTGCCTGACGCCAAGTCGCGCCTACATATTGCAGAATACATAAAATTATTGGTGGAGGTATTTCCACAGGAGGCCTCAATGGCGACTATTACTAATCATTGTAGTGAGTCGTATAAAGAGATTGACAAGACCTGCTCATAGATATAGAATGTCTTTATGATAATAATTCAGTAAATCAATATTGATCGGCGCGCGAAACCAAACAGTGAAGGGTAAAGGATTGACTTGTTGGAATGGTTTCTCGGTCGCAGTTCAAGAACGACGACTCGCTAGCTCAACTGGCAGAGCAACTGACTCTTAATCAGTAGGTTCGCGGTTCGATTCCGCGGCGGGTCACCATAGTAATTTCAACGGTTCGCGGGCTTCTAGAAAAGTCGAGTCTGCCAGATGCAGTCAGTAGGTCTGTCATTTATGACAGATGAAAAATTAGCCCGAAACCTCTTTAATCATAGGTGATAGGGACTGCGCCAACAGTCCCTATCACAAAAATAGCCTAAATAGCTTTTTTAGCTCTTCCGGATCGGAGAGCTTTTTTCTTTCGAGGGCTCGGATGCAAAGTCAGCGATACGCTTAACGTTTACAACGAAAACCCCGGTATTCCTACCGGGGCCATTTTTGTAGCCCTTACATCCTCTGCGGTGATTGCATGTTCTAAATTTTTCCAACATATGGAATTTTTTTATTCCATCAAGGAATAAATCCATAAATTAGCGATTTTATATCAGAATTGAAAACCTCCTACAAGCAAACGATAAGTACATTAATTGTAGGGAGGGAGTTAGCATGAGTAACTATATCTTTCTATGGGGCACAATTATATTGCCCTGGTTCACCCTCCCCTTCCTGAATAGAGACGAAATCAAACACTATATGCCTGTTGCTTTATTGGGATCACTCATAGCAACCATCGTGGCAGAGTTAGCAGTTTCGTTAGACTGGTGGATTGTAAAAGACAATATTTTTCCGTTTCATAACATAGCTCCCTATATATATGGTGCTTTCCCGGTAGGAATCATATGGATTTTTAAATTCACCAAAAAGCACTTCGTTGTGTTCATGCTTGTCAATGCAGCATTTGATTTTGTTCTTTCTTACTTTATTTTGAGATACACAGCACAAAGTGGGATACTTGCGGTTCCTGACCTTAATAGTGCGAGTCTTCGATTGTTTATGGTATGTATGACAGAAGCAGTCATCTTATTCTTTTATCAACTATGGCAAGAAGAACGAGTTATTTTGTCCAGTAAGCACCAAGCAAGCAAAATAATTCCTGCACCCGCCTATAAGCGACTCTCCGAGGAAAAGGATAACCGCAGCGATACAGAATAATAATTGGTTATAAACCCAACCTTAAATGGGTGAAAAAAGGTTTCTGCACAGGCGTTGTCATAGCAGTCACCTTTTTTGCTCATGCTACAGTACAACAGCGGATTATGCGACTACGAGAGCTTGAGTTGTCATAAGTGCCGTTAGTGAGGAGAAGCCAACAAGGAAGATAAGGAGTCCTCCCGATGAAATGAGTTCCTTATCTTCCAGCGGTGTTAAATGAGAGTAGCACTACGGCTGTTTCCGGCAATTTCAGAGAGACGGACACTTTAAAAACCTGTTGATCAAAGGAAATCAAGGAATGCCCCTGGTATTTGGCAGCTAGTGTTTTTACACTGGTAAGACCGATTCCGTGCTCGGTGCCTGTTTTAGAGGAAAAGAACCCGTTGTCCTGGCGTTGCACCAGACCGTTAAAGGAGTTCGCGATTTTCATTACCAGATGCCCTTTGGATATTGTGGCGCTTATTTCAATGAAACGGGGCTTCGCACCTTCTATTTTGCTGCAGGCTTCCATGGCGTTTTCCAAACAGTTGCCTACAATAACGCACAGGTCAAGATCATCGATACCCAGATCCTCGGGGAGATGCAGCTTTGTCACAAAAGCGATGTTTTGTTGCTTAGCCAGCTTTAAGTAGTGACAGATAAGCGCATCGACGGATTGGTTGCGACAGACTGTGGGAATAGAACTGTCGTCATAAGAAGTACAGAGCTTGCTCAGATATTCTTGTGCAGCAGCGGCATCTTTTTTACCCAACTCTATCACCGTCACCAGATGATGGCGCAAGTCATGGCGGGCTGCTTTAGCGGTAGTAATACTGTCGTTCAGGTTACGGTAGTGATCGCGCTGTAAGGCCAGTTGTTTCTCAATCTGTTGATGACGCTTTGTGCGGTCAATGGATAGGGCGATTAAGTAATAAGCAATGGAGATGATGACTGCAGACAGTACAAGAGGAATAAAGATAGACGACAAGTAAGTTCTCTGTACACCATAAACGGCCAGTAATATGAAAGACAAAAACGGAAACAAGGTAAAAACCGGGTTTTGTTGATTGATGATTTCAAGGATATTGATAACATGGGGCGTGATATATTTTCTGATCCCTGGTATCGATGCCAGCTCCAGTAATTGGCCCGCCAAAATCAAACCACCAACCATATGGTTAAATAGCAATAATTCGATAAACAAACAGATAAGAAAATTGAACTGGGACAGCGAAGCCACCATAAAAAGAACAAAAAATTTGGCATGGATGGTTTCCTTGAAAATTAGCGCAATGGGGACTAGATACAATATGGCAGTCATATAGGCGAGCAAAAAAGGGTCGAGACCTGTAGGGGTGAAAAAAACGCGCAGAAGGTACTGAGCAACCCAGGTGCCAGCATAGGCTAAAATCTGAAACCATAAAGAACGCTTCGGAATTAAGAAGGAGTAAGTAAGTAAAACATTCGATATAAAGAAGACTGCCCGGCTTACATTAAATAAAAACAGCGTAGATTCCGACATATTCCCTCTCCCATTCCTATAATACGGCCATGTTTGAAAAGCAGGACTACATGTTGTTTCGCAGAAGTATAACTCAAAGTTCGGTATAGTTGGTTGGATAATGGTTAAGCCAATCGGACAATTGTTATGCGGACAAGCATAAGGGTGTGGGGAAGAAGCAATGCTAATGTTAGCGGTTTGTGACGATGATCCTACCGAAAGAACGCAAATATGTAACGCTGTGGAAGACTATTTTAAAAACCGAGGTATCGACGGGAAGGTTTTCAGTTATGATAGTGCCGAAAAGTTATACTTGGGGGTGGAGAGTAAACGGCTAAAGTTTGACATCGTATTCTTGGATATCATCATGGGCGACATGGACGGCATGACTTGCGCGCGGTTGATCCGTCAGCAGGACAAACTGGTCAAGATTGTGTTTTTGACCAGTTCTACCGATTATGTCTATGAGGGGTATGAGGTCAATGCCACAGCTTATCTGGTAAAGCCTATCAATGCGAGTAAAATGGCTGCAGTTTTGGACAAAACATGCGACCAAATAGAAGATGTAGCTAGAGAAAGCATCGCTGTTACTAGTGGTGGCTTGACGCAACGTATACTTCTCAAAGACATCCTGTACGTGGAAAGCGAGAAGAACAAGGTTATCATTGTTTTAGCCCAAGGCGAAAGATTGGCTGTTTATACTACGCTGGACGGATTCGAACAATCGCATTCGTCAAAAATGTGGATAAGGTCTCATAAAAGCTATGTCGTCAATTTCTTATATGTTGAGCAATACGCAAGCGACAAGTTTATCTTGAGGGACGGCACCGTGATACCAATCAGCCGGGTCTACAAGGACAAAGCCAAGGAATGCTTTTTTACTCTGCTGCATAACCAATAGAAGACAATTTGCCGTGGGTCATGTGTCAAAAGATGCATGGCTTTTTTATTTTCGTCAATTTTACCTAAAAACCTGCAAGTTTTCCTTGTTGTGATGTTAATTTATGGTGTTTTTGTATAATTAAAATAGATATTCAATGAAATAACAAAAATATTTGGCAAACTTATTGAAAGATAAGGGCGCAAAACTATGGGTCTAAGGGCTGATGCCTATGATTGCCAGGTTGCGACTTTTTTTGTAAAAAGCCACGACTTGCCTGCTGGCGTGACGCCGACTTACGCAGGTCTTTTTTGTACATGGAAGCCGGAGCGCGAGCCGATGCCATACTGGTTTAGATACTTATGGCTTAACAAAGCGGCGACTTGGAACCCTAGAATATTTTAAGATTTTTAGGAGGCAGGAAATGACAAGCAAAGGCAGCTGCCAACAAGACAAAGGGGATGGTGATTTGCAGTACCAGGCGTAACTGTTGGTCATAGCTGGTACTTGGCCTGACGTTGAGAGACGGTAACAGAATTTTTGGGAGTAGGTAATTTATGAAGCTGCCGTTTGCAAAAAAAATCGTTCAAATTTATATGGCCGCGAGTGTTCTGTTTTTCTTAAGCACCGGGGCGGCTGCGCCTGCCGCTCCCTCGCCAGCCCCAGAGGCTCTTGCCGCTGATGGCGCTGGTTATCGCATGGTTAACGGGGTGGCGGTGATGCCCATACTGCCTGGGAATGAAACGGTGGTACAGGGCCTTTTGACCTCGCTGGCCCAGGATGGGGATTTTCAAGGGA
>JARLHX010000204.1 GCA_031292035.1 Negativicutes bacterium
ATGGTGGACGGCAGCTGTTTGACAAGAGTAGCCTCGGTTTCCGGGGCCTCAGGCACCGGCATTTTTTGCCGCATACACAAAATGTCTCTGATAAACAATTCGGCTGTCAGCAGCGCCGACACCGGATAGCCGGGCAGGCCGACAACAGGTTTGGCCTGACATATACCGAGAATCACCGGTTTACCCGGTTTTATCGCCACTCCGTGCACCAGTACCTCGCCCATATCGGCCAGTACATCGGCGGTGTAGTCTTCCGTTCCGGCAGAGGTGCCGGCGTTGACAACGACCATGTCATTTACCTGTAAGCTGGCAAATATTGCCCGTTTCAGGGCATTGCTGTCATCTTTGACAATCCCCGAGCGAACCGGTTCGGCGTTCCACTGGGTTACCGCCGCAGCCAGCATATGGGAATTGACATCCAGAATTTTGCCTGGCTTCAGTTCGCCGCAAGTGGCGACAAGCTCGTCACCGGTGGGAATGACGGCGACTTTGGGCCGTTTTACCACTTCGACGTTCTCCACACCTGCCGCCAATAAGGCGGCGATATCCACCGGGGTGATGACATGATGTTCGAGTACAACCAGTTCGTTAGCCACAATATCTTCACCGACGATGCGCACATGCTGCCATGGCGCGGCCGCCGCGATTATTTCGGCCTTACCTTCGAAAATATGGACATCTTCGATCATGACCACAGCGTTGGTGCCTTCCGGCAGAGCGTCCCCGGTATCCACTAGATAGCAGCAGCCCGGGACAAACGGCTTAGCTTCCGGCAGCAGGGTAAGACGCTTCGGAGCCGTTTCCTGAGCTCCAAAAGTATCCTGAGCCGAAACTGCGATGCCGTCCATGGCCGCGCCATTGTAATGGGGCACCGACTGCCTGGCATAGACCGAGCAGGCGGTCACCCGGCCCAGGGACGCCCCGGCAGGCAGAATTTCCGTCGGAATATTTTCGAAATAGCCGCAGTCGCTTAGCTTTTGCCGCCAAAGCGCCTGGGCCTGCTGTCGCTCCAGACAATTCAGATAACCCTTGTTACCTTGCAAATGATCCCCTCCTTGGGACGGGTTGGGTGATGGGTTTTTCCCTTACTTTATACTATAGCTTTGTTTGGGCAAGAAAACTAGGCCTGGCTGGAAAAATCCAGCCAGGCTCGTTCTTCTGGCTTGACAGGAAAAATATCAAAAATTGAAAACCTCGTCGAGTTCTTCGGGGGTAAGGTCCCAGACAAGATTGTGCGGCGCCAGCGGCTCGTACTCGAAGAACTCGGGCAGACGGTCGTGGGCGTTATTGAAGCCGGCCGCGATGTTAAAAGCGCGTTCGGTCTTCAGCACGGACTTGCCGAGAGCTGTGACGTCATCGCCGGTCAGAGACAATCCGTGCTGGGCGTTGATCATGTCGACCAGCGCGTTGAAACCTTCCGGAACATCCAGGATGGCGAAGGCGATGAAGAGGCAGCAGCCGGTGCTGTCGACGGCGGCGGTAGCAATCTGCAGGTTCCGGGACAGTTCCACCTGACCCTCTTTTTTGAGGGGATCAACGTAGCCGCCGACTTTGAGGATGTTGGTGGCAACGGCATAACCGGAGGTATGGTCGGCTCCCATCGGGGTGGTGGCGTAAGTCACGCCGATACCCTTGACGGCACGGGGGTCGTAGGCCGGAATGGCCTGATCCTTGACCACAGGAACCCGGAACAGGCCGCAGGCTTTGCCGACAACGGCGGTACCGCTGCCAAGCAGCCGTCCCAGCGGTGTGGGAACGGCTATTTCATTGACGGCTTCCAGCGCTGCCTTGCCGTCGCCCCATGGCAGCAAGCCACCTGCCATGGCGGTGGCGATGGCGACAGACACCTCGATGCTGTCAACGCCGATATCGTCCATGGCCCGGTCGATGTAGGCGATGTCGTCCAGGTCCTTGATGCAGGCGTCGGCGCCAAGGGCCCAGATGGTTTCGTACTCAAAGCCGCTGGTGATGTATTTGCCCTTCTTGTCGGGATACCACTGGGAACAGCGAATGATACAGCCGGCGTGACAGCTGTGGGATACCTTGCCGTCTCCGCCGCGTTCGGTGATCGTGGCGTTCAGGGTTTCGCCGGAGATATTGTCGTTCCAGTCCATCCGGCCGGTCGTGAAGTTGGCTGTGGGAAGACCGCCGGCTTCGTTCATGATGTTGATAAGTACGTCGGTCCCGTAGGTCGGCAGGCCTTGCCCGGTGACCGGATGTTCCAGGAGAACCTTGGCGAAGGTTTTTGCCGCCTGTTTGAATTTTTCGGGGTCGGCGATGGTGACGCCGGGAGCGCCGGTGTCGTCGACAACGATGGCTTTGACCTTCTTGGAGCCCATTACGGCGCCCAGTCCGCCGCGGCCGGCGCTGCGGATGTTGCTTTCGGGATCCTTGATGGAAATGTTGGCGGTAGCCAGACGATGGAGACCGGCTGGTCCGGCAATGGCTACGGCTACTTTCGGGCCGTATTTCGCGCTCAGAACTTCGATGGCCTTATAGTTCCCGCAGGCACCGAGAATCTCGGCCGGAGCTTCGTCGATAGTGACGCCGTTTATGTCGACCTTGAGGACATAAAACTTGTCTTCCTCGGGCATCCCCTCGACAACCAGTGCTCGGATGCCCATTCTGGCCAGTTTCTGGGAAAACGTTCCGCCGGAGTTTGATTCCTTGATTGTGCCGGTAAGCGGACTCTTTGCGCCTACCGACAGGCGACCGGAGTTGGCGGCGGCGCTGCCGGTCAGAAAACCAGGCGCGAAGATCAACTTGTTGTTTTTGCCTAATGGATGGCAGGTGGGCTTCACTTCCCCGGCAACGATGCTGGATGTAAGGCCGCGGCCCGCCAAACCTGCGTACTTTTCGGGAACATCGCCGATTGCAACTTTCCTTGTTGTCATGTCCACTCGGATAAATTTGTTCACAAAACTGCCTCCTTATTATTCTGATTTGATTCTGGCGAGAATTCGATGCTGCAAGGTCAACTGTAAACTCTTGGGATTGTTATTCTGGCGGCGCAGTCCAAGTTCAACCGCCGATTTGGGACATGCCGCGCCCCAGTTGTGCCCGGTGCGACGCGCTGACATAGTGGCGGTCCGGCTTTCTTCTGATCGCTTCGGAAAATAGTTCGCTGATGGTTCTGTCGCTGGCCCCTCTTCGCAGGGCAGTCCTGATATCAAATTCCTGATCGGACAGCAGGCAGGGTTTGATTTTACCGTCGGCAGTGAGCCGGATACGGCTGCAGCCCTGGCAAAAGGGATCGGAAATCGGTGAGATGAAACCGAAGACCCCCGGGGTCCCCGGCAGACCGAAATATTGAGCCGGCCCATTGCCCCGCATGGTTTTGACCGGCTGCAGGCTGCCGTGCCCCGTTTTGCTGATGACTTTTTTGATCGTCGCCGCACTAAAACCCGGTCTGACGTCGCTCTGGCCGACAGGCATACACTCGATAAACCGTACAGCGATGGGATGCTCCTTCACAAGCGAAACAAAGTAAAGTACATCTTCCTCGCCGCAGGCCTCGGTTATAACAACATTCAGCTTGACCGGGGCCAGTCCGGCCTCTAGCGCCGCCTCAACAGCCGCCAGGGTCTCGGCTAGTTCGCCGCCGCCGGTAATGGCTGCGAAGCGCTGCGGATCGACGGTATCTACGCTGATGTTGACCCGGTTGAGTCCTGCCGCTTTGAGCTGACGGGCCATGCCGCCAAGGAGACTTCCGTTGGTAGTCATGGCCAGGTCGCTGACAAGTCCGGTGGCCCTGATACTGCTGATAAAATCCGTCAGCCCGTCCCTTACCAGTGGTTCACCCCCGGTGATTCGGACTTTGCTGACTCCCTGACGCCCCAGTATCGTGATCACCCGCAACAGTTCCGCATAAGACAGTATTTCGGAATCGGGCAGTGAACCGATCCCTTCCGGCGGAAGGCAGTAACTGCAGCGAAAATTACAGCGGTCGGTAACTGAAATTCGCAGATAATCAATCAAACGGCCATAACCATCCCTCATCCTGCTCATTCCTGTCTGCTTTGATTTTGCTTAAACTGCGACAATTAATAGTTCCAATATTGCATTATCTATCGCAAAAACTATGCCAATACCCGGGAGAACGGAAAAAGGCCGTCCCCCGCAGGTTTTCGGGGACGGCCTTAAAAAATACGTTTCAGCAATGTGTCACATCGTTGTCATATTACTGTTCGCTTTCGATACAATAATATGACATGTTTGAACACCGCCTATCAGTTTTCAATTGAGTATAGACGCATTTTCCGATAGAGAGTATTGCGCGAAATGCCCAGTTCCCGTGCTACCATACTGATGTTTCCGCCGTATTTGGACAGAGTCAGTAAGATTCGCTGCCGTTCCGCCTCTCCCAGCTGTTGCCGCCACTGTTCCCGTCCCAAGCCGGGTCGCAGCGTCTGGGACAGGAGCGGCTGCAGAGGCTGCTGCTGCGGCTTTGCCTGTAAATGAATTTCGGCGGGAAGCTGAGCGATGGTGATGACCCGGGATTCGGTCAGGCTTACAGCCCGCTCGACCATATTCTGCAGTTCGCGAACATTGCCTGGCCAGTGATACTGCTCCAGACAGGCAAGGACTTCCGGCTCCACTTCGTAGCTGCAGCCCCGGTCACGGCCCAGTTTATCGAGAAATTGTCTGAACAGCAACGAGATATCCTTTACGCGGTTTCTCAGGGGCGGGAGGCTGATGGAAATCACATTTAACCGGTAGTATAGGTCCTGGCGGAAGGTGCCTTTTTCAACCTCCTGCAGCAAGTTCTTATTGGTAGCGCAGATAATCCGGACATTAACAGGTATTACTTTGTCGCTGCCAATACGGGTAACTTGCTTTTCCTGTAAAACCCGCAGCAGAGCGATCTGCTGGTCCAGCGGCATGTCGCCGATCTCATCGAGAAAGAGGGTGCCGCCTGAAGCCAGTTCAAATTTACCTGGTTTACCGCCCCGTTTGGCACCTGTAAAAGCGCCTTCAACATAGCCGAACAGCTCACTGCCGATCAGTTCCCGCGGTATGACGCCGCAGTTCAGGGCCAGAAAAGGGCCGTTGCGTTGTTCGCTCTTATTGTGGATGGCTTGGGCGAAAATTTCCTTGCCTGTGCCGCTTTCTCCCCTAAGGAGAATATTGGAGGATGTCGTCGCCGCCAGCGAGGCTACCCGGATCGTTTCCAGTGTTTCGTCGCTTTCACCGACAATATCGCTGAACTGCAAGGTTGCGTAGTAGCCGCTGAAGCGATTCACCAGGTTCTGGATCTGTTTGATGGGACGCAGGACGATAACCCCGCCGATAACTTTTCCCTGGCTGTCTGTCAACGGTTCACCGGATACCAGGCAGTGTACGGTGCTTTTTTTCATATCCACCATCAGTTCGACATCTTCATACCGTTCCTGGGCCCTGAGCATTCGCCAAGTCAGGGTTGCTCTGCCGCCGAACAGCTTGTCGATGGACATTCCGATGGCTTCCTGCTCCGTACGGTTAAGTATTTTTTTGGCAGCGGGGTTCAGTTGGTTCACCATGCCGCAGTCGTCGATCATAAGAACCCCGTCCGACATGGTGTTGAAGATGTTGGTCAGACGGTGATTGGTCAGGGCCAGTTCCTGGTTCTTACGGCGAAGATCGAGCTGGGCCGTGATCGCCTCGGCAGCGGCGACAACCATCCCCAAAGTGTGGAGATGGGACATGTACGACGCCCCGGACATATCAAGTATGCCGACTACCCGGCCGTGGCTGTCGACAATGGGCGCGGCGGAGCAGGTCAAAGAGTGGTGTTTTTGGCAGTAATGCTCGGCCCCGGAAACCTGGACAGGACCCTTTATGACAAGGGCCGTGCCGATGGCGTTGGTCCCGGCCTCCTCCTCCCGCCAGTTGGCACCAAGAAAGAAATCGTTGGTCATCGGGTTGTTCAATGTATCTTCATCGCCGAACATTTCCATGATATAGCCGCGCTCGTCGGTCAAAACGACCACGAAACCCGATCCTTGAACGAATTGATATAAATTGGTCATGAAGGGTTTGGCAACAGTTACAAGCTCCTGGTTTTCGAACAAGGTTTGCAAAAAAGCCTGCTCGTCCAGTTTTGTGTGGACGGTATTGTCATAGGGATTGACACCCAGCCGATGGCAGCGGGACCAGGATTCAAGGATTTGGGGGCGGAGAACGGCAGCCGGGCTTTTGCCGGCGATATAATTTTTCCAGTTTGGCAGAATATGATCTTGATACCCACCGGTCGCAGCCATAACAACCCCTCCTTGTGTTCCTAAATGAGATTCGTCATGCCGGCTGTTACACCTGCCGGTCTGCGGTAATTTCAAAAATGCGGGGGAACTGACGACAGGCACTTGGGGAGCTTTCGATGGAAAACAAAGGCGATTTCTATGCTATCTTAAAATAAACATCGAAGGTCGTCCCTTGCGGCGAGGTCTTGGTATCGATCCTGGCTCCGTGACGCTCAGCGATACGAAAACAGACCGCCAGTCCCAGTCCGGTCCCATTTTCCTTGGTCGTAAAAAAGGGTGTCCCAAGTTTATCCATGGCTTCCTGGGGTATTCCCTTCCCATTGTCGCTAACACGAAGGACTACCTTGCCGCTTTCCACAAAGGTTGCGATGGTCAGCTTTCCGCCGCGCTGCATGGCTTCAAAACCGTTTCGGGTAAGGTTCAGGATCAATTGACGGATTTCCTTTTCATCCATGAAAAAGTCAAGAACCTCGTCCATCTCGACCAGCAACTGGTGGCCGGTGTGGAAGGCTTCGGCCTGCAGGAGCGGCAGCAGCGCGCTGATGACCTTGTTGAGGTTGTAGATTTTCTGTTCTACGGCCTTGTTTTTGGCAACCGCCAGAAACTCGCTGATAATGCTGTTTGCCCGGTCCAGTTCCTCAATCATCAGTGTTATGGGGTCACTATATTCGGCAAAAGCACTGTTGAGGGCAAATCGCTGCAGGTAGCCGCGTACTGTGGTCATGGGGTTCCGGACTTCATGACCGATTCCAGCCGCCATTTCACCGATGATATTGAGCCGGTCCAGGCGGGCGATCTCTGCCTCATACTTTTTATGTTCAGTAATATCGTGATTAATTTCCAGAATCGACACAGGGTTGCCTTGAACATCTCTATTCAGCGTCTGGTGGCTCTTGACAAGGATTTGCCTGCCGTCTTTCCGGGTATACGTCAATTCGCCTTCCCAGCGTCCCTCGGTCAAAAGGCTATTCAATATAGCCTCTGCCGATACGGGAAACTGTGTTTTGAGCAGGCTGTGGGTTACCTGTCCGACGGCTTCATCAGCCAGCCAGCCGTAGCCTAACTCAGCGCCTCGATTCCAGTAAAGGATTCTGCAATTCATATCGATTGCTACGATATAGTCGCGAGCCATGTCCAGCATCCGGGCCTGGGAGCGAACATGTTCCTCCACTTTTGCCCGTTCCAGGATTTCTTCTCGCAGTGTCTTGGTGCTATCTTGCAGTTCTTGTGTCCGTTGGTTGACGATGTCTTCAAGTTCGGCATTGAGTTGATGAAGCGCTTTTTGCGCCGCCTGCATATCCCGGGTTCTATCATCAACCTTATTTTCCAGGTCGGCGCTGTGCTCTCGCTGTTTTTCAAACCGATCGGCCAGCAGACAGCAAATGAACATTATGAACAGGCTGAGAAGCAGCGCTCCGAAAAGGAAATCATACTTGCGCTTTTCAAAGTCGGCCAGAGCTGCCGTTGTTGCCTTGCCGATAGCGAAAGCCAGGGGATAATCCGGCATGGTGCGATAACTGATCACCCGTTCAATTCCATCTACGGTGGCTTTTGCTATATAGGTGCCGCTGGAGTTGCTTTGGATCATTTGCCACAGCGTGCTATTGGTAAGGTTCTGGACGACCTCGAAATCGGTGCCGGATTGGCGGACCCGCACAATGCCGTCCAGACCTATCAGGGTAATCATCTGGTCCTTGCCAAGATTCATTTCTTGGTAGAACTCCAGAAGATAATCCAGCTTTAAACCAATATATACAATCCCGCCGAACGATCCGTCCGGATTGTTGATTCTGCGGGTCAGGGGAATGACTTTCGACCCGTCTATCCTGCTGATAATCGGTCTGTCAATATATAGCTCCTGGCTGTCACGGTCGCGATGAACCTGGAAGTACGTTCGATCGGAGCGCTTTTCCCCTACTGCCTTGAGAATATAAGATGCGGTTACGATCCCCTCTTCGTCGTAAACAGCGACTTGGCGGCGGGAGGAATCGTCTGCCGCGTTCAGGGCACTGGCTATGAAAGCCGGATTGGAAGTACCGCCCTGTTCATAGGAGTGCTTCATATAACGCAAGTCTTTATCGGCTTCCGAGAGGATCCTGCGGACATTTTCTTCAAATGCGATAGCCAGATTCATTGCTTCGCGGGAGGTTTCGTTAATTGTCCTGTCGTAATCATATTCGATTTGCTGCCAGACAAACAGCCATAGACCGGCGATCAAAAAAATTCCGAGCAAAAATATTAATTGCGAATGAGTTAAAAATGTTCTGCGCATTTTTAGTTGTTGCTGAGTCACATGCTCGTCAACAACGTTGGTTTGCACCATTTTTCCGAACATAGTATATCCCCTCCGCGAAAAAACACATATTTTTAATTATTTGCGAAATTATTCCATAAACCTTTTTTTCCCAACACAGATCGACATAATTTTCATAAATTACTTTATTCTCAACAAGATATATGCCTGTCCGGGAAGACTTTCGCATCACTGTATGCCTTTAGGCTATTTAAGTATTTGCCGGCAATTCACGATGTAATAATTTGGGAAAGGTTTCGGCCCATAATTTTGAAACGAACAAGTTGGGTCCAGGTTCGTGAATTTGGAAGTGATGAAAAATAGTTAAATTGGATCAGCTTATTGGCGATCGAACGCGATTTTCGCTACAACATAGAATTGTGAACATTATTTTCATCTTCGGTATTGTTCTTTCTTCTTGCAGCGCCTTGATCAAGTACTTACTTTCCATTAATGTCGTTTCCGTGCTTTCGAGTGTGGCAATGGCGGTATTATTGGCAGGAATCTACTATTTGTCCCTGGTAAGGGAAAAATATGATCTGTCGATCTACCTTGCTCTTTTGTTGACAAGTACCGTTATACCCTTTATCTGGTTTCAAAACGGGGGGATCAACGGGAATGTCCCCTTCTACCTGATGCTTTTCGCTCCGATGGGGGCGATATTGTTAGAAGGATACAAGCGGTTCATCCTCACGGCGATCATAGCCCTACTCACGATCATGCTGATCGGCACTGAATATCTCTATCCGTATTTGGTAGTTGATCATCCCAGCCAAACCGCGAAATACATCGACGTGAGCATAGCTTTACTCACTTCGGTTGTCGTCAACTCATTACTGCTTACTCTGATCTTAAAAAACTATGATGAGCAGCATCAGCGGGCCAAAAAATTTCTGGCGGAAAGCGAAACGGCGCGGAGTCATCTCCAGTTTCTCAGCTTTCATGACAGCTTGACCGGACTTTATAATCGTACGTTTTTCGAAACAGAGTTAAAGCGCCTGGAATCGGCAAAGGTTTTCAATGTTGCGGTTTTTGTCCTGGATCTTGACGGTCTTAAGTTTGTTAATGACACGTTGGGCCACTTTCAGGGAGATCAGGTGATTATACGCGCCGCCAAAGTGCTTCAGCTGTCTTTTCCTGATAATAGTCCGATTTTCCGGACCGGGGGCGACGAATTTATCGTTATCCTCCGGGAAATTTATTATGAAGAACTGGAACTTTATTATCGAAGAATCCAGCAATATATTCAAAAAGATAACCAAGTGACAAATTCTACCTCGGTTCCGCTGCGAATATCGGTCGGCTATGCCTGGGCCGGCGATAGCAGCAAGAGTCTGCAGGATCTTGCTGTGGAAGCGGAAAACAAGATGTACCGGGAAAAAATGCTGCATCATGCCACCAGTAACCGGTCCATGGTTCAAACCATCAGAGAGATGCTTTCGGCCCGTGATTACAATACCGGGAACCACTCGGACAGGCTGGAAAAAATAGTTGTTGCCTTAGCCAAAGCGGCCGGTGTCCCTGATTCCTCAATGTCTGACCTGCAATTTTTCGCGAAATTTCATGATATCGGCAAAATCGGTATTTCCGATCATATTCTCTTTAAATCAGGATCCTTGACAAAAGCGGAGAAAAGAGAAGTTCAGCGACATTCGGAGATTGGCTACCGTATCGCCTGCGCTGCGTCGGATTTGTCGCCCATAGCGGACTGGATATTGCGGCATCATGAATGGTGGAATGGGAAAGGTTATCCCCTGGGATTAAAGGGTACCGACATTCCTTTTGAATGCCGCCTCCTGGCCATCGCCAACAGTTACGACGCGATAACCAGCGACAGACCATACAGGAAGGCGATGGATTATAACGAAGCGATCGGAGAACTGAAACGAGGTTCAGGCGTTCAGTTCGATCCGGAGCTATTGCAGATATTCCTGTCCATGGAATCAACCTTGCGGGATGAAGATAAACAGGTAATCTGACTAAGAAAATGAAACGGCAGTGAGCTATCATGCTCTACTGCCGTTTCATTTTCTTGGTACTGTGGTTTTTTTAAAGCCGTTTGGTCCATATTCCGACCAAGTCATGCTTCCCGCTTTATTGCATATACTAATACAGGGATGTGGCGACAGTTAATCTGATTCAGAGGCTAGTCTGCTGCTCCCCTGTCCTGGCCCGGTAAAAATACCGGGCCTCTGTCTGTTTACAGGAACAGGAGTATCCCGGTTCATCACAGGCAAAACAATCAGCTCCGTCGCCTGCTAGTTGCGTAAAACACGTACGCGGGTGGCAAATGTCAATCGGGACATAAACTCTTTCCAGTTCATTACTTCACGGCTCGGTCCGCCCGGCCATGGATTGCGAAGGACAACCGATTTTATATTGGGATTGTTCTGCGAGTCAACCTCATAATTTACTGCGGTAAGTACATAGGCATGTCCGACGGGATCCCCTTTTAATCCGACAATCAGCGGCCAGCGATAGGCCAGGTCAGACACCAATGCTGCTTCACTGATTGAATATGGATCGGCTACGATGGCAGAGTATCTGCCGCGCATATCAGGTGCCCACCCGCTGAGCGCCTGCAGGATTTGCGCCGGTTCGCCCGGTTGATCAATGAGTTTACCATAGATTCTGGTAACGATCTCCTCCTGGGTGATATACAGCCCGTGGTAATTCAACACCATCTGGATGCTGGCCGCCCAGCACCAGTTCGCTGCCCGCTGCCGACCATAACCATCCGGAGCGGCAAAGTACTGGAACTGCTCAGTAGGCACACCTGCCATATAAAGTCCGGGTCCCAAATGAGCCGTTTCAGCATACATTACCTGCGGCAATAGCCATATCTGACACGCCAAGAGAATAGCGGCCAACAATCTGCAAGCCTGACTCAACTTAATCATTTTCATAGCCATGCCCTTTCCTGATACCTTTTCCTGATTGTCGCAACTGTGTCAGCTGTCCCATCATTTACCGGTATCCGAGCGGACGGCTAATTCCAGGGCCGCACCTGGGGCGGCGGCTTTAAGTAAATGCCGGCATAAATTTGGGGGACCGGCAGCCAAATTTTCGGGATACTTGTCCCCTCCCCTTTGGCGTTGTGGGGAGTTGGTGAGTTACGTTCAATCTTACTATAATTCTCATGCCGTCACAATGACGCAATTCCTCCCATGGAAGTACCTGGCAGGTAGCGGAGCAAATAATTGAATCATTTTATTTGCTGCTGTCCATAAACTTTACAAGTGAAATAAGCTGGTGCAACTTTTCCTGGCTGGAATCGTTGAGAATACCAAGTTCATTCAACTGATTCATCGAATTGGCAATAATGGTTACCGTATTTTGAATGTTGCCGGTTATCCTGTTCAAAGAGTCAGTAAAAGTGTTGATGTCTTTTTCAAAGGTATTCTTATATTCCTGACTGACCTGCAGGATATTAGTGATCTCTTCGATGTTCTTAAGTAACTCTTTCACCGAAGTATTGGAGTTTTTCAGGCTGTTTTGGGTATTTTCAGCTAATTTTCTTACTTCATCAGCCACTACGGCAAAACCCCGGCCGTGTTCCCCGGAACGGGCAGCCTCAATTGCCGCATTGAGTGCCAACAAATTTGTCTGTGAGGCAATATTCATAATGATTTCAAGCACTGATTTGATTTCATTACTGCTGTGAATCAATTCGCTAAATTTCGGTGCTATGTTTCTATCGAACTGGGAAACCTTTTCGAGGCCTGTAATGTGGTCCGCAAAAATTTTCGATAAGTCATTGTTACCATTGCCAATTTCTTGGAACACTTTCTCTATTTCATTCACTTTGGCTATGATCGAGGGAATGGCTTGCTGCGATTTCTCCAGCAGACTGACAGCCTGGCTGTGTAAGTCATTGATAATCTCCATTTGATTTAGGCGACGCTTTAGAAAGTACTGCTCAAAGCTGCTGTAGTAAATCGGGAAATTATTAATGTAATCATCAAAGAAATCCTCATGCTCCTGTTCCAGCGAATAGAAAAACAGCGCTGTCAAGGTCTCATTGATGTTGATTCCAAGCAGCTCTCCAAAACTTGAAAAACCGATCATGGGGACGTCAGGAAATATGGTGGTTCCGTCAAATTCAGGCATATTAACAAGCCGGCGCACGATACAGTCATTTAAAATCCCGCCTATCGGCCTGGGTTTATGCTCGCAGAAAGATTTCCAGTCTGCCTGAAGAGTCTGTTTGGCTGACACTCGTTTTACAAGATAGAGTTTTTCTCCCAAAGACAGATCGCAATAAAAATAGATCCGATCATTATCAGGGTCGATGTGGTTCAGGGTGCGAATGAATATTTCCCCGCCGACCTCGATGGCAAAACCGTATGGCTGCAATTCCCGGGTGAGCTCATCAACCGAGTTACAGGCAAAATGCTTGTTGAGGGCCTTGATAAAACTGTCGCTTTCAGCATTCTCGTTTACGACTTTGCTGACATAACGCAGGGTCGGATTGGCGTCAGAGATCGTGAAACAGTCATCACGATCCTTGATGAAGGCCTGAGATTTTAAAATGCCAAAACGATAGTCCGGTTTTAATTTCATAAAACAGATGACAGCATGGTTTTGCCGAATCACATTGCCGTCGTAGATATAAGTATCCTTGAAATCAAGTTTCCCTCCTGCTGAACCGCCGATAAACAGACACGGGAATTTACGGCTTTTATAAACAGCCTGCATGAAGAAAGTCTCACTGTTTGAGAGTCCATCAATAAAAGTCAGGGCCAGCGTGTCATGACTATTGATTTTAAACGGAATTTTGACTCTGTCCAATTCACGGCGAATATTGTCAATCCGATCTTCCACATTCAGCAGGGTCTGATTCTTTTTAATGTCGTCACTGAATATCGGTACTGACATGATGGCGACGTTGCCGCACATTCTGTTGGAAAAAGCTTGTAAAAGAACCTTTTTTCGGCCATCCTCGGCTGGCTGGTATAAATTCCCTTTAAAACAGGAATTATTATATAGCTCACCGGCTGTGGAAACCAACAACAGTTTGGTGCCTGCAGGCAACAATCGTTTAATTTTCTCGGCAATTTGACCGAAGTTGTTATCGGGGGAAGCAAAGCCTATTACAACTGCTACGCCGTCCGCAATATTGCAAAGGTCGTTAATTTTGTTTTCATCGATTTCGGCTGCTGATAGGTGTAGATTTTTTATGTCCGGAAGTTTTCCCTTAGCCGTATTTTCCGATGCTGTTTGGACTTCCGGGGGAGTCAACGATTTGTTGCCTGACCAGTTGAACATTAACTTCATCTCCTTGATAATCGGAAATATAATGAGTAGCCACAGGAATACCGATTTTTCGGCATAAACCTGGCAGATAGCAGCCTTTTCAGGCTATGATCCCGGCTTTCATCTTTCGCTGATATAAGCGTGCAGGAATAACAAAACAACTCGTTATTATTTTCACTTGTTTAGATTTCAACTATATTTTTCATTTTCCTCCAAATTATTATTATTAATGTAAATCTAGTAGTTTTTAGCAATATTTATCATGCTTTCTATCTGTCAATATTAAAAGGTCCGCGTTGGCGCGAACCTTTTCCTTACAGGCTTCAATTGGTCCATCAGAACGTGCGGGCCTCCAGGTCATGATTAGGGCCTGTCCTTCAGCCGCTCATTATTTGGAGGATTTTACAACAATGCCTTTGTCGTCAAATTCTACCATTGTACCAGCTTCATAAACCTTGACAGCGGTCCCGACCGATGACAGTATCCCTACCGGCGACAGAAGCTTGGTGTCTTTGTTTAGTGTACCTCTGATAATTTCGCCTTTCTCGTTCAGCAGAATCGGTTTGCCGGCTTTAAATTCGATAAAGCCCGAACCTACCGTGCCATCTGGGTAGTTTTCTGTTAAAATTTGCGACCACCCGACAGGACGCAGATAGGAATCACTGGCTAAAGTACAGGTTGCCACCATCCCATTTTTATAAAAGCTTATTTCGGCATCAGATACCTGGATATGGTTTGCCGGATTGAGGACAATGCTTTGATTGGAACTGCTTATCGTCCCTTTAATAACTTCACCTTTATCATTGAAAATAACTTTTGTACCAGCCTTAAAAGGAAGAACCCTACCGGTTGGCGCCGCATACGAATACGAGAAAATATAAAATGGCAGCGGCGTGTAGGTCATTGCCGAAGGCTTGACGGAATCCTGAGATATACCGGTTTCATAAGGCAAACTGACATCGTCGGCCAATATACCCTCAAGGACCTCGCCATACTCGTTAAGCGTCACTGCGGTGCCTTTTTTAAACTTGGGTATGTCCGTCGATGTTGTCACGATAACCCCCGGCGGCATCATTTTCTTATCCTCATCGAGGGTTTTTGTGATCCGCGCCGCATCAGCAATCGCATGGTACCCAAATACTATAAATGTCCCCAGCATCACGCCTGCTGCTGCCTTTAATAAAGCTTTTTTCATAATCCTCCCACCTTCCATACGCCTCTATTTATTACCGGCCCTTCTTGCGTCCCGCAAAAAAAAGCACAGTAAATACTATGATAGCAGCTATCCCAATCGCCGTGTTGTTAACCCGGGTGAATTCGGCAAAAGCCGAATCGGGAAAGTGAGTCACATAATAGTCGGCTGCCCCGAAAACCAGGCAGGATACCAGAATGACAACATGTTTTTTGCTCATAATTCCCTTCCTTATTCCCGGTGGTGTAACAACTTATTTATTATCATTCATCAAACTCATGCTGATTCCTCTTCTTTTCAACAACTCCTCACATCACAGAACAAGCATGATCCCCCCAGCCGTCATCTTTCACTGACTGAGATTATCATGCGCGGAGGAAAACAGGCATTTGTGTCGAAAGATTTTTACAGGAGTAAAGTTTAAGGAGATCTTCAAATGACTATTAAGCCTACTGCCACCAATAAACAGTTACAAGGATTGCAAAACAATCTCCAAAAAAAATCTCGTCTTGGCGCAAAAAATCAGGCCACCTCTTCTGTTAAACAAAAACAAGACAGTGTGCATCTTCAAAATCATAACAATACCAAGTCTGCAACATATCCACATCCCAGATTTAACAAGAATGACTAAATTTCGCAGCTTACGCCGGATGCAGGACAATAGCCTACATCCGGTTATTTTTTTAATTCCTCACATTATTTTCTGTCATACTCACGATGAAGCTGGATACAATATTCAATCTGCAGTCAATAAAACCAAGTATTTTGTGATAAAATTAATATTACAAGGACTAACGCGAAATCAGTTAAATGAATGCAACGTTTTTCCGAGGAGGAACCGATGAATTATACTCATCAAGGGCGCCCAACTGATGATACGGATTCCAAGCGGCAGCATATTCTGGACGCCGCTTATAAAATCTTTTCCCTTAAGGGCTACAATCGCGCCACTGTGGATGAAATCATTTCCTTGGCCGACACCGGTAAAGGTACTGTTTATAATTATTTCGGCAACAAGGAGCAATTGTTTTGGAGCGTAATTCAGGAGCGCATCCAGCCTTTCGTGACGGCGCTGGAACAAATAGCATCGACAGATCAGCCTGTCCCGGATAAAATCTACGCCATGGTCAGGACCGCTTTGAGCTTTTATTTGGAAAACGGCGATTTATGGCGGGGGCTGATTCATGAAGTTTGGCGAATCAGTAGTGAAGATGTTCTGAAACAGGCGATCCGGGAAAAATATTTAAATAATCTGCGACGCATAAACGGTCTCATCGAGCAAGTTCTGTGCGAAGGGGTCGCCCAAGGGGTCCTACGGGATTATGAGCTCAAAAAGGCAGCCTATGGTCTGCTCAGTATAATTGTTACCTTTGTATATCAGGATCTGGTCGGTGATGACATCGACGCAACCGCCACTAAAATTACCAACGTCTTTTTGTACGGGATTGCAGCCTCATAAAGGTGCTGCTTTTTGCCCAACGAGCCTTACAACCTCAAATGTCAAAGCCTCCGGAATATCCGGAGGCTTTGACATTTGCAGTATATGTTTTTTAGTTGTCGGAGTACCGCCAATCACAGGCTATTCGAATTCCCCCAATATATCTTCACCGGCGATGGGCGAGCTACATTTGGATTTTAAGCGTGTATATTCTACTACTAAGGAGTCTATTTTACGCATATGGTGAAATAAAATGTCGTCGTTGAAGTTGTTGTTTCGTACTACAAGATTATTCAGCAGGCTCCTTTCTTGTTCAATGTTCTCATAAAGCTGTTGCAATCTAGCAGATATGTTGGCATCTTCGTTTACAGACAGGCAATTGGCCACAAATTTTTCCTCCTCTCTTGCCACCCCGGCATTTATAGCCTAGTTGGAACACTGTGGGCCAGCAAAAAGTGGTGTTTAAATTACGGAGCTCTTCGACTTCCACTTTGATTGGCAGCTGCTGCCAATTTCTCGTTTTCAGCCATACTGAACACTTTTTCAGGATCAATAATCCTCAATAATTGATCATCCCGCCTGACGACACCCCTGATGAACTGTCCCGCATGGTGCGAATCCGACTGGAATGGTTCAACGGCACCCTGCTCAATTTGCAGCACCTCTTTTACCTCGGTAACCGCAATCCCTATTTTCATGTCGGCTACGTCAATAATGAGCGTTTGCGTACTCCGACCATCCGCCGATACCAGTCCGAACCGTTTCGCCAGATCCACAACCGGAATTTCTTTTCCCCGGAGATGAATAATTTCGGTGAAACATTCCAGTGCATCAGGAGTATTGATCGCCCAATTTGAACCCACGATCTCTTTGACTGTTGTGAGAGAAAGGGCGTATTCCTCATTTCCCAATCGAAAAACCACAACTTGTTCCATTGTCTTTCTCCTTATATAAACCTCACTGTCAAGAATGTCAGCCGCAGTCCTGCGGCCAGGCCTGCCTGGTTCAGCCGTCAATGTCCATGATTTTGTCAAGCTGGCATAAAAGACACAATTCCTTTTCAAATCCGGAAAGGCCGGTTAATTTTATCCTGGCTCCAATTGCTGCCACCGTCTTGTGCAGGCGAATCAGGGCTGTAATCCCCAAACCGTCCATACAGGTGACTTTACTCATGTCAACTACGACGACCTTCGGGCCTGACGGCTTTAAAAGGGGTTTAATGTCTTTTATTATATCCAGCATCATCCCTCTGAGCATATGCCCGGCGAGCGTCAGTGTTATTACTTTACTGTCGTGCATAGTGCTTGCGGAAAAATTCATGGAACCAGACCTCCTACTGACAATGGAGAGGCAGTCTTGAACCAGACCGTATTTTGACAATAATATATATAAACCGACATTATAATTGTAGCAAATACTATTTTGTCTTTACTAGTCTCACAGCAGTAATTTATTTCCATGGAAAAGGCAGGATTACTATCCTTTGAAGATAGTAATCCTGCCTTATAACTCATTCCACTTAGTTAAAAGAAGTTCTTGGGAGTTACCGATCCTTGCTGAAGCCGAGTTTATGCAGCTTCAATGCGGTTGCCAGGGCCATGCGGGTTTCAAAGTTTTCCAGCGAAACGCCCAGGATCTGTTCGATGCGCTTCTTGCGCAGTAAAACAGTTTTTTCGTGAATATACACTTTTTTTGCCACATCTTTTAAATTACCGTGTTCCAGGATCAAATCAAGGGTTAGCAGATACTCGGCACTTTTTTGCCGATCGTAGTCCAATAATTTCCCCAGCGTCCGCTTGATAAAAGGCGCAATCTGATCCTGGTTGGCACTACACGGAAAGATCTGCAGCACGCCCAGGTCCAAATAGTGATATATCTTTCGTTCCGGCCACAACTTGCGCCCATTATAAATGGCCATTTGACTTTGCCGATAATACGTACCAAGCGCGGCAGGATCTGATGCCAACTCCGAAATCCCCACCGATACCGTCAATTCCGGTGCCTTAACGGCAATCTTCTCCTGAAGTTTCCCTGCCAGTTTAACCTGATAATCTATTCCCGCCTGGTCTGGTATGCTGCCCCGATACAACAGACCTATGCCTTCGAAACTTTCCCAGGCAAGCCAGCTTTCATCGTCTTCAAACAAATCGATAATCGTATCCCGCAAGAACTGCCGCTCGCAAAAATGCTCCTGCCAGTATTGCCTGGATTTATCTTGCCATTCTTCGATGATGAGGAGAAAACAAGTCAGCGGGGCGGATAAATCGATTCCCGCCCGCAGCGCGGTTTCGTAAACCGTTTGTTTCGACAGCCCTTCGGCATTGATCAAGACGTTTAGCAGATCACTCCGCCGTTTTCTCTCGTAGGCTGTTTTCATTAGCTTGATGGTATTTTGCAACTCGATTGTCCGTTCCTGAACCTTGGTTTCCAGTTCGGCGTTCAGTATTTTCAGAGAATCCTGAGCCTTCTTAAGGGAAGTAACATCGGCGATCGCGGTGGTATAATGAACCTTTTCGCCGCCGGCAATCGGCAGCGGGGTGCTGATGAGCTGAACATTAGTTCCGGCAGTGTTGTGGACTGCGAGTTGTAATTCAGTAATCACTTTTTCCCCGGTAAGTCTGCAGGTTCGCAGATGATTCAAGAAATGCCTTTTGCTGTTTTCCGCGATGAAAACAATCATCGGTAACCCGAGCAGTTGTTCTCGCTCCTTGCCCAAAAGCGCCGCCCCCGGAAGGTTAATCTCATTGATACAGCCTTTATCATCGAAACCCACATACCCGATCGGCGCAAAATCATAAAGCGCCGCATAGCGGTTGCGGGAATCCTCCAGTTCCCCGAGTGCATCCTGCATGGCCTTGCATTGGATTTCCAGATCCAGCGCCAGTTCCTGAAATACGTCCGAGGGAACGGGTTGAACGGGTTTTACTGCCGGACAGATGTTGACTGCCGTTCGATCTGATGCAACAAAATCGATTCCGCTAGACTCGTTCCTTATATTGGCCTTCATCGTCTTTCCACCTAACTGGCTTTCGGCACTTCTTTTGAGCTAACAACTCTTCGCAGCTAGCTGATCCGGCGTATTTGGCTTGCTGCTTTCACAGTTGTTCATGGCAACGCAATTCTCAGCAGCAGCAACCAGGACCATTCTATCAATTCTTTAATTAAACATAATTCACTAATTTCCTGTTTTATTCGACACCTTTCTTGAAATTTACAGAAATTTCTTTTTTCATTTTGGCACTTTTCAAGGAATGGCCCAGGCAATTGGCGATGCAGTACCCCGGCTCTGAAACTGTGACTGTAAGCAAACTGCAAATGATAAAATCAGCGAGATATTCACTTATATAAAATAATAACAACAAAAGAAAAGAGCCCTCAGGCTCAATGGACTCGGCTATATCAGCCTACCTATCCGGAATGACCCGACTCAATGATTATCTTGCCGGGATGTTGTCGCCATAGACATTATGCAGAGCGCGATCTCCCGGCAACATTTCCGGTGGTGCCTGGACCTCAGGGGCGCTCGTCGCTTTATGACTGTTTTCGATAATGACCCAGGCAAGAGCGCCAACCCCCAGAGCGAAGCGGCCGTACTTCATCCACCAGCTGGGGTTTTTAGCGGCGTGATGAATGGCGTGGTGAGCCACGGGAGCAGGCGGTATAGCCGCCAACGCCGGCCCAGTGAATGTCAGGATAAGCAGACATGCCAATATACAGGCGATAAACTTTTTCACAAAATCACTCCTTATTTGTTTACTTATCCCAATATATTCAGCGATACGCCAAATTTGTCTGACAATATTCTCCATGGTACAGGTTGCTGATCCCTGGATATTGGCAAAAGAAAATAGCCTTACGGCCCAACTATGTCCAACTGTCCCCGATCAGTCCATGACCATTAAATATACTTTATGACCCAGACACTTTTCAATGGCTGGATATGACGTACTCCATTACTTTCTCAGGTTCATTTTCCCGACCGTCAATCCAATCCCGGCTTAGCGGCTTCGCGCTTTTGGTAGAATTATGAAGGAATTTGTCGATGCGATCTTGAATTATTGTGTGAAGTTCACTTAATGGGGATTGGGGCATTGTCAAGTTGCGGGACGTCGGTTAAGCTCTTCCGCCGAAGCTAATTTCCGGTCCGCTGCAAGTGATTTCGCGGATATTTACGATCTGAATTTACGCGACTTGTCACGTCAGAGCCTAAAGGAGCTAAGCATGGAAGTTTTCGTTACCAGACAACCGATTTTTGATTGTGATAAAGCTGTGATCGGCTATGAACTGCTGTTCCGGGACGGAGTCCAAACCTGTATTCCGGCCGGATTGACCGCAGTTTCTGTTACCTGCGACGCTGTCAACAGCAGTGACATGACGATTGTTATTGAAGCTCTGGCCCGCGGGAAAAAAGCCTTCATCAATTTTACCGAAAGCAATATCCAGACCGGTTTGGCTAAACTGGTGCCGGAAAAATTTCTGACTGTACAGATTCTCGAGAAAGTAGAACCGATCCCGGACGTAGTTGAGGCCTGCACTGAGCTGAAAAAAGCCGGATACCAGTTTGTCATGGATGACTTTGTCTTTCAGTCCAAGTACCAGTCGTTCATCGAGTTGGCGGATATTATAAAAATTGATTTTTCCGTTGTTGCCGCAGAGCAAAAAAGACGGCTGCTCCGCAAGGTAATTCCGCCGCGGGTGAAGCTGTTAGCCGAAAGGGTCGAAAGTCAAGAAGACTTTGTTGAAGGGGTCAAGCTCGGATACTCTTACTTCCAGGGGCATTTTTTCAGTAAGCCTATGTTCTCAACCGGCAAGGAAATCCTGACCAGCCGGATCATACAGCTCCAGCTGGTCCAGGAAGTCAACCAGGAGGAGTTTGATGTCAGGAGGCTTGAGGAAGTCATCAAACGTGACGTTTCCCTCGTATATAAGCTTTTCAAATATATCAATTCGCCGTGGTTTGGTTTTCGCTATAAAATCCAGTCGATCAGACAGGCGATAGCGCTGCTCGGGCAACTGGAAATCCGGCGCTGGGTCGCACTTATTACTATAAAAGATCTGTCGCAGGAGAAATCGGCGGAACTTCTTACCACTGCAATTGTCCGTGGCCGGCTTTGCGAGCAGATTGCCCAGGCTGCAAGACTCGGCAAACAAGCTCCCGGGGCTTTTGTCGTGGGAATGTTCTCGTTGTTGGATGCCTTGCTTGACCGTTCGATGGAAGAAATTCTTGGTGAATTAAATCTTGCGCCCAGTGTGGCCCAGGCTCTTATGGGAAGGCCGACCATCCTTGGGACGGTCCTCCGGCTGGTCCAGGCTTATGAGAAAGCGGACTGGGAATTGCTGGGCCATCTTTCCGGGATATTGGGAATAAACGAAGAAAAGCTGCCGGGTCTATACCATGGCGCCATTGTGTGGGCGGACAAGATGTCCGCAATGGAGTAAATAAGCCTTCGTATGTGTAACCGAATTGCCTATATTCTTCTTATAAAATCATGCGGCGATCAAAGGGATAAACTCAAAAAAAATCCGGCAGAAACAAAAAACAGGAGAGACTGAAAACCAGACTCTCCTGTTTTTATATACGTCCTAAACTAAAATATCCCCATAGATCCGCTTGCGGCCGCAAGTCCAGCCAGTGCAAGGGGTTCGCGTTACTGCCAATTTTCCGGAGCGGTTTATTCAGCAATTATTTGGGACCTGCAGGGCGAAATCTGCGTCTTTGGGATAAGAAGAACGGCCTTAGATCTGAAGACAGGACAAATACGCATGCTATTAAACGGCAATAAAATAGAGCCCTGCGGCTCATATTTCCCGCGTCAAGGAGATCAGGCATTCCTGGCATAAATGCTTATATTTATGTTCAACCAAGTTATCATTTCCGCCACAAAAGACACACCTGGGTTTATATTTACTGAAAATGATCTCGTCACCTTCAATGGATATCTCAATGCCATCATTACGTTCAATGCCGCATCTGCGTCTTATTTCCACCGGCAAGGTAATTCGGCCAACAGGATCTATTTTTCTCACTAGTGCGGACAACTTCATACTCAGACATCCTCCTCTAAATTACACCTAATCTCTGCCGACAAGCAAAAGCACCTGTCTATAAACAGACGGGTGCTGATTAATTACAACTCGCAATCGAATCGGCAACCTGGCAGTCATAGACTTTGCGTCCTTAGACCCATAGTTTTGCGCCCTTATCTTTCGGTAAGTTTGCCTACTATTAATTTCCTGAGGTCATATTCCCTCACCTAGATTTATTTTACAGTTTTTCCTGGGGCTGTCAAGCTATTTTAGGACTTTAGTCCCGCAATCGGGACTAAAGTCCTAAAAGGATTGCAGTATTCTCCCTCACAGTACTCGCCTGCCGGCACTGCAGAGAATTTTTTGCTGTTTGTTAAAGCTACAAACTCAAAATAAAGACAGGAAAATAACCTGTCCTTTCGCAGGTAAACATGTCAAATTTCTCACCACGAAATCAACTGAAAAGCCTACATTTCCCTTCAGCTGTTATTCTATTGCGAATACCTGGTTTAGTCGGGTCATTGCAAAAAAAGTTCTTACCTCTTCGTTCATATCCCGAAGAATCAGCTTACCTTCATTACTCTTCACTGACTTATTAACCGATAAAAGCACAGTCAACCCTGAGCTGTCGATATACTTCACATTGCTGAAGTCCATTACAACCTGACAATTTCGGCCTATCGACTCTTCCAGTTTCCAACCTATATTTGCCGCCTGCTCGCCATGAAACCGTTCAGGCAAGGTGATGGTAATTACATCGCCGAGTACATTATCCATTCAATCCACCTCTCGCATTTTTTGTTGGTTGAACTTTTTGATCAGCATAACTTCATTCCCTCGCTTATTATAAAGCACCCTGTCCATCATCGACAGCATGATCGGGATGCCCCGACCGTGTTCGTTTGATAAAGACGCCTCGAAGGTCTCTTTGATGCCGGCGGCTCTGATCGTTGCCACGGCGTCATTGCCCTTAAATCCTGCACCGTTGCCTGACACTCGTATGACAAGACGGTCACCAATCCTGTTAATCTTAATGGCCACTTTGGTTCCATGCCGGTATGCGTTTGCCTCCGCTTCTCCGAGTGCCACTTCCAGCGAGAAATCGACCTTGCCGATGATATCCTGCAGCGTCTGCTGCACACGCAACAAAACATGTTCACGGTCTTCGGGCTGCGAATACTCGAAGCAAACTGGATAGGGAGGAAACGCCTTCACCTGCAGGCAAAGCACCGTACAGTCATCTGTCTTGTCCTCTCTGGTCGCCCGCCCGCACATATTTTGAAAAATACCGGCGAAGTCGTACAGCGCAAACGTTTTTTTCGGAACAAGACTTTTGTACAGCCCGTCAGTTACAAAACAGAATACATCCCCGTGTTGCAGCGGGATAGTCATGGAATCGAAACTTCCGAAGTCTGGATTGCCCAAGAAGCTGCCGGGTACGGCAACCCAGCCGTTGTGCTTTTGGGACGCGGCAAGGAAATAATTGATACCAGCCGAGATGCAGGTAAGCACCCGCTTGTCAAAATCGAAGGAAAAAGCCAGGACCGCAGCAAACGAATTTTCGGGCAAATATGCAGCAAACTGAGAATTGAGTAAATCCAATGACTTTATCGACCAGGGATGATCTTTTTCGATCTCTTCATGCAGTACGGCGCTGACCGCTGCGGTCTGCAAAGCCGTAGCCATACCGTGGCCCGTAACATCCAGAACGAATCCGTTAAGCAAGTTTCCGCTGCGCACCCATTTATATCCATAATAATCGCCGCTTATTAGCTGGAAAGGCTCATAGATGGTTTTGATGGTTACCTTCTCGTCTTCATAGTCCCCTGGGAGCATCGCCTTTTGTACCATGCCGGCCAGCTCAACATCGACCCGTATTTGCTCCTGAAATTTGCGCTCTTCTGTAATGTCGCGGTAGCTAAAAAGAGCCAGTTGCTTGCCCTGATATTCTATATACGAACCGGCCCGCTCCGCGTACAGAATTTTGCCGTCTTTATGCCGAAAGGTGCGAACAGCCGGCAAAAGTCTCTTTATTTCTTTCATAGTGTGAAGCGTGGTATAAATCGCATCTTTACCGGCTGCCCGGAGGTCAGTGACATTCATTGATAACAATTCTTCTTCCGTATATCCGAACATTATGGCGGCTGATGGGTTGACCTCAACGACATTAAATGTTGGGTATTCGTATATAATGATCGCGTCGGACGACTGCCTAATAAGCGCCTGATAACGCTCCTGATTGCTCAGCAAGGCTTCTTCCTTGGTTTGCAGCTCCTCATTTTGCGCAAGTAGTTCTTCTTCCTTGGCTTGCAGTTCCTCGTTGTGTGCAAGTAGTTCTTCTTCTGCTGCTTCCAATTGTTCGTTCTGCTGCCGCAGTTTTTCGTGTTTGTTGATAAGAAGAACAGAAAAATACAAAATAAACAGACTGATCAAAAAGGCCCCGAGAATATAGTTTTGCTTGCGCTGCTGACTGTCGGCCAAGGCCACCTGGGCCGATTTTCCCACAGCGATGACCAATGGATAATCCGGCATAACGCGATAACTCATGATGCGATCCGTTCCATCCACGATATTGATTGAACGATATGTCCCATTTGAAGCGACTTGGACGTTTTTCATCAATTCACTGCCGGTTATATTCTGTCCGAAATCGAACTTGTCGTCAGCCCGGCGGGCCCGGACAATTCCATCCAAGCCGACAAGGCTAATCAATTGGTGCTGGCCGAGATTTATTTTCTTGTAAAATTCGAGAAAATAGTCTGCCTTAAGTGCAATCATAGCGATCCCAGCAAAAGAACCGTCTTGCCTATTAATACGCCGGGTAATAGGAATGGCAATTTCTCCGCCAGCCTTCCCGGCAACAGGTTTACCGATACCTAAAGTATCGGTTGCTGCACTGCGTTGTAATTGAAAATATTCCCGGTCGGAAATGTCATTACCTATTGCTCTTGTGTCAAAAGCTATTAACACTCTTCCCATTTCGTTGTCTATAGCAACTTGAGCGCCGCTTGGATCGCGGCCCTCTATCGAAAGTAAATCGTTAACAGCTTGGCTGGAAATACCCTCTCTTTCATAGACCGTCCGTAGTTTTAAAAGACTTTTATCCGCATCAGCGACAATTCTTCGTACATGCTCTTCAAAGCCTATGGCTAAATTCATTGTTTCCTGGGAAGATTCTTCGATTGACCTGTTGTATTCTACGTTGACTTGTCGCCAGACAAATAGCCAAAGACCGGCGATCAAAATGATCCCCAGGATGATGATCAGGCCAGAATGGCCCGTCAGCCGCCACGTCAGATTTTTTTGAGTCTGGTTCGAAATACTCACACCAGGTTCTCCTGCAATTATATTTGACCTCAACTATTATCCGCAGCGTCACAATGCTTTTAAAGGCACTATTATTGATGCGTTCGAAGAAAATCGACAAATTCCTCCTTTTTTCGCAGTTTCTTTGCTGCCCGGATAAACGTTATATCCAGCAAGATTACCGCCGCCGATCAAAGCTTAATAAACTGTTGTCTCCTAATGATACGCTTGTAACCTCCGTTGCGTAAGTAAACAAAATGGATACTGTCCTCGGAACGCGGAATAGTATCCATGAAATATCGACAACATTAATGTTTTACATATGGGCATAATTATTGGCCTGTCTAATTCATACATTTAAATTTAGTCAGCTTTGCCAATCTATCACACTCATTAGCGCAAAGACCTTCCTTGCCTGATACGTGCAGGTTGATTCACTTGTTTTCATTGAAACTACTCGCTGCTTCCAGTTTTGCTTTAAAGTTGATTTTTCGCATTGTTTCGATGGTATCGAACTTGATCACATAGGCAGCTTTATCACCGTCGACATCGACCACTTCTCCGGCCCCCATGATGCTGTGAACAACCCGGTCTCCCGGCGTAAAAGCGGGGCCGGAAGAGTTCGCTTCCAGCATTTTTTCGCTGCTGGTGATATTCCAGTTCGTTTCATATACCAAGCTGTCGTCCAATTCGTCTGTGTAAGCAAGCAGGGCCTTGTCCACGTTAAAGATAAAACGGGACGGATAGCGATAAGAGCCGTCGAGATTACGTCCCTCCGCGTCAGTGATAAACAGTGCGTTTTTTGCACGGGTGAATGCGACGAAAGCAAGCCGGCGCTCCTCTTCCATGCCTTCAAGGGTTGCCGTTTTCCTCGACGGAAATACGCCTTCCTCAAGGCCGCTGAGAAATACATGGGGGAACTCCAGGCCCTTCGCTGTATGCACAGTCATCAGCTTGACCGCGTTTTTACCGGAAAGCGCGTCGGTGTTTGTCAGCAGCGACACATGGGCAAGATAGTCTTCCAGCGTGCATTCCTCGCCGCAGGATATCTCGTATTCATAGACCGATTGCTTCAGTTCCGCCAAATTGTCCAGCCGTTCCTGACTGCCTTCCGTCCTGAGCATCGCCTCGTAGCCGCTCTGATCAAGGACCGCGGTCAGCAGTTCGGAGACAGGCAGATCCTGATGCCCTGCCGAAAAACGCTCTATCAGGGCAAGAAGCCGCTTTGCCTTAGTGCTCTTGAAAATTTCGTTATCGATAGTCCGCTCGAAGGCATTGTAAAGCGAACATTGATTCTGCATGGCGTAGTCCTGCAGAAACTTCATGCGCCGATCGCCGATGTTGCGTTTGGGCACGTTGGCCACCCGCAGGAAAGACAGGTCGTCCTTATAGACTATCAGCCGCAAGTAAGATAACGCGTCCTTGATTTCCATACGGCCAAAGAACTGCACGCCGCTATAGATCTTGTACGGTACTTCTTCCTTCAGAAACACCTCTTCCAGCATGCGGGAGATGTAATGGGCGCGGTAGAGAATGGCAATGTCGCCGAGTTTCTCGCCAGCATCGGTGATTTCCTTGATTTTACACGCTATCCACTTGGCCTCCGCTTCCGCTGTTTTGGCGTGGTGATAAACAACCTTTCTACCATCCGGCAGCACCGGAAGCAAATCCTTTTTCACGCGATTTTTATTGTTCCCGATCAGGGAGTTGGCTACCGCCACAATCTGCGGCGTTGACCGATAATTAGTCATCATCATGATGGTGCGGACATTGGAAAATTCTTTGTCAAAGTTCAATATATACCGCACGCTGGCTCCTCGCCAGGTGTAGATAGTCTGATCGGGATCGCCCACAATAAACAGGTTTTTGTGGTATGCACACAATACCTTCATAAGACGATACTGCAATTCATCAATGTCCTGATATTCGTCGATCATGATGTATTCCAGACGCTTTTGCCACTTTAGCCTGATTGCTTCGTTGATGCTGAAGATGTACAGCACATATTTGATCAGGTCATTGTAGTCAAGGCCGAAGCATTTCTTTTCCTGATAAAGATAGCCCCAAAAGATAATGTCGTCCGGTGCCACGGAATCCAGGTACTTTCGCTGCAACTCGTCCAAAGGGAGGGCTATCATATGCTCGTAATACTCCGGATCTTTGAATATCTTGCGTATTTCGATCATATCCCGCGCTTTGGAGAAGGTCATATGGCGCAGCGTGAGACCGCGCTCCTCATAGATGATCTTCAGCATGGCGTCGATATCGGCGTTATCCAGCACCAGAAAGCTCTTCGGATACTGCACAGCATTGATATCCTCCTGCAAAACAGATACGCAAAAACTGTGGAAGGTGCTGATATAACCCGTATCGCCGTCGCCGGTGAGACGGCGAATACGCTGCTTCATTTCATTAGCGGATTTATTGGTAAAAGTGACGCAGAGAATGTTGGACGGCATGATACCAATCTCGTTTACAAGATAGGCAAACCGATGCGACAGCGCCCGCGTCTTGCCGGAACCCGCCCCCGCGATTACGCGGATAAATCCTTCAGTAGTAGTTACAGCCTGTCGCTGCTGCTCGTTGAGCCCCGCCAACAGATCACTCATCCTAACAAAATCACCACCATATTGGGTAATATTCTTCAACATCGCTATTTGCCATAAACGGTGAATCAGTCTCTTAAGTATTCTCTTACCGATAAAATGCCGGTAATTTTATCTACGCCAGGCATAATGTTTTTCTTAACAGTATCATTATAACAAGACCAAACGACATATAGTGATAGCGAAACACGTAATGCATAAAAAAAGTCAGTGAAAGAAGTCTTGGTTCAACTCTCATCTAAAAATCAGGGTCAGCGCCCTTGGTTCTCACTGGACCAACGCCAGACGTTTCAAGGAGCCGGGGCATCGCTGTCTAAACTATAATCCCGTTACTCTGGTTTTGACGCCGATATGCTGCCGAACAGCAGGTAGCAAAATATCTATCCCTACCACTTGGCTATCACGCCTCATTTTCGAGCGAATAGAGATTTGCTTTTTGGATAAATTTTACGCGAAAACGCGATTATCATTCGATGAGAGTAGCTGAAAGTAATCTGAAACTTTGTAAATTTTTATATTGAACTTCGCTACTGGAGGTAATAATAATGCTTTCGTGATATTATATTGTGTTTGACTCCAGGAAATAAAAGCAATGCATAAATATTAATGGAAATAATGGATAATAATTGGAGGGATATCAGATAGCTCCGCGAAAATGTAATTAAAAGTAAATAAAATGGGGGTCTTAGTTTTGAAAAAAGCTTTTATCGTTCTTTTTGTACTTTATTTAATTTTTATGTGTTCCGTCTGTTTTGCATCTCCTCCAATGTCGAATTTAAAAAATGGTGAAAGCATAGTTTGGTATGACTATGCCAATCGCAATATTTCAACACCCAGATATAATTACGGTTCGCAGAATATTAACGGTTTTGAAGTAGATACTGCAGTTTCCGATCATCTAATCTTACATGTTTCCCATCATGTCTACGAGACCACCACCCATATTCGAGGCGGAAATTCTAGTGCTTATGGTGTGGAATATTATCTGACTCCAAACATGAGGCTTGCAGTTGCAGATAATGATCCCTCTCGAGGAGGAGATGCCGGGGAATTCAGTATCAGAGCCACCACCAATATTGATAAGAACTTAGATGCTTTTATTTCTGCGGATAGAGTCAAAAACACGAATAATTACGATATTGGTATCATCTACCAACTATTGCCGAATACACTTTTTGAGGCCAAATACATATATAGCAAGGACAATCCTGCAACATATAAGGGTTACTCGTTCGGCTTGGGCTACAAATTTTAGTTTATTTCTTCAATCCGGGCCACTACACCGAAACGTGGTGGAAATCAACGACCAAAAACCAGATATTACGTGGGTTTTTAACTATATGAAGTCCCCATTTGGGATAGATCTTGGGATAGATATTTTCACATTTTGAGCCTGGAAAAGTAAACATATCGAACAAACAATAACATCAAGGCTTCCAGGATGAAATCCTGAAAGCCTTGATGTTACTAAATTTTTAACTGGTCACAGCTCCACGACTTGAACGTGCAGTCGCTACCACCCCAAGGTAGAATTATCGATTTTTGACACATTGCCA
>JARLHX010000205.1 GCA_031292035.1 Negativicutes bacterium
GATACCCCGGTGATGATCTCGTCGTTGATTTTTACTACCACACCTTCAGTGCACCGACCCTGGCAAAAGTTCCCCTCCAGATCGATCTCTCCGGTTATGCGGTATTTTTCCATCAGCCCCCTGAACGCATAAAGCACGTCATGCGCCCCTCGCAAATGACAGGCGCTGCCGACACAGATCGATATACGGGTCATACATACCCTCTCCCTTATCGCTTGTGAAAAATTTCACATCTATATTTTACCTTAAAACGCCTTGAAAAACAATGTTATTTTTTGGCAAGATTGTCCTTCCGCACCCCCTCGAAGGGCTTAGGGCCGGTAGCGCGAAGTGATGACAATGCAATGAAAAAGGAAGCATAAACAACCCTTCATGATTCCTTGGCGTTTCAGCCGGATTCTTTCCCAGCCAGACACGCCATTCTCACCCCCAAAGAATCTGAACAAAGAGCCTTGGGTCAGTGGCCCCCTGTATAGCTATCAGGACGCATAATGGTCCAAAATCACGACCGGTCTTGTATTAAAAGATTTTATTTAAAATCCGTTCTTTCGGTTGCATGAACAAGGTCTGCCGCCTGGCATACTAACGCCGGTACCAGACTTCTCACAACCGGAAGGACAACATGCGCATCATCCTATTATTCGCCCTTTTCTTCACACTAATGCCTGCAGCATACGCCGTGCCTGCCGGTATCGTACTCACCTTCGCCGGTGACTGCACCCTCGGGAGCGACGAACATTTCGGCTACGAGGGGACCTTGCCGGCGGTGGTCGACGCCCATCAGGGTGATCTTTCCTATGTGTTTCGCAGCGTCAGTCCGATTTTCTACGCCGACGACCTCACCGTCGTCAACCTGGAAGGTACGCTGACCGCCCATGGGGTCCGCCAGCCGAAAACCTTCGCCTTCCGCGGTCCGCCCGTCTACGCCCTGATGCTGTCTGTTTCCGGTATCGAGGCAGTTAATCTCGCGAACAATCACACCTACGACTACGGCCAGGAAGGCTTCGACGATACCCTTGCCGCCCTTGCCCGGGAAAATATTCTGTATTTCGGCCAACAGCATCTTCTCAGAACGACGCTACGAGACATCCCGGTCGGGCTTGCCGGTTATCTCGGTTTTTACGCCGATTTCGACACCAAGCGGAACCTCGCCGCCGCCATCGGCGCCTTGAAGTCCGAAGGCCGGGTTGTAGTCGTTTCGTTCCACTGGGGCGTCGAAGGCAGCTATTTCCCTGACGTCGACCAGCGTGAACTGGCCCATTACGCCATCGATCAGGGAGCGGATGCCGTGATTGGCCATCATCCCCATGTCCTGCAAGGCATCGAATTCTACAAAGGGCATCCTGTGGCTTACAGCCTGGGCAACTTCGCCTTTGGTGGCAACGCTGACCCCTATGACAAGCGCACGATGCTGCTCCAGCTCAGGATAACGCCGGGCACTGTCCCGTCCATAGCCGTCCGCGTTTTACCGGCCCGCCTGTCGTCGGTCGCTGAATACAACGACTATCAGCCCACCCTGCTGACAGGCGACGAAAAAGCGGACTTCTTCCAGTGGTTCAGCACCATTTCGCCGGTAAAGTTCACAAACGATGACTGGGTAAATGTCAGCGTAGATTAACGCCCGCGGGAAAAGTAAACAAGGGATGACCAAGCATAAGGTCATCCCTTGTTTACTGATAAGCAGCCTGCCTGCGTTTTGGGTTTCCCGCCAAGGTCCGCTGTCTTTCCGCCGATATAGCCGCAGGCATCATAAGCCCAGTGAAGAACCTATGCGTTTACCCAAATCGGTCAGGCAGGGCCTCACAGAAGAACCGCAGCGCCTTTTTCAGTCCCCGGTAGAAAGTCTCCCGCCCGCAGAAGAGATGCAGGGCATAAACAGCCGAATCGGGCTTGACCCGCCGCCGGAACTTGTACTCGACGATCTGCGCTCCCAGGCAGCCCCAGTTCGGTTCCTCCGCCATCAACGCCAGGGTATCATTGTACTGCTCAACTTTCCGTCGTTGTTGCGCCAGCGAATCCTCAAGGAAAGACCGTCTGGCGTCATAAGTGTCAAGAAACTCGACCCAGGCTTCCAGTACCGGCTCATTTTTTCCGCCGCTGACCCTCACCGCCTCCGGGTGGCGTGTCCAGTCCGGCGGCGACTGGCGCCGGGTGTCGATATCCAGTATCGCCCGCTCAAGATTGGCTATAGCGAACTCCGTTGTCCTGATGGAATACAAAAATTGTTTGACCCGTTGCATATCTTGTCCCGTCATCCTTACCGCCCCTTTCTCTCCGCTTTGGAGCTTCTCATCCTCCGGCATCATGACTTTTCCTCCTGCACCGCCAGTTGTGCGTCGCAGGCCTCGCAGGCCCACTCTCCCCCGCCGCAGGAAGAATAATAGATTTTTCCGCAGTTAGGGCAATAATAGGTCGTCATACTCCTCACCTCACGTATCGCCTTTCTCCCGGCACAGCCTGTAAATATCGGCCGACTGGCTCGCCAGTCGCTCCCGTCATGTTCTTCCACCCGGTCTTCACTGTAAGCCGCCCCCGCCAGGCAGAGGAAATAATGCTCAGGTATCCGCAGATCCCATATCATTTCGCCGCCCTCACTTTTTGGCGCCGAGTCTGGTCAGCAGCCTGGCACTGTTTTTCATCGCCGCCCTGGCGGCCTCCGCCGCCTTCTCCCGCAGTCGATCGTCAATCCGGTCGATATCTTCGGCTATGATCGGCA
>JARLHX010000206.1 GCA_031292035.1 Negativicutes bacterium
ATGCTGCCCTGGCTGGGCTGCAGGATGGCGTTGAACAGGGCGTCATACAGGGGCGCCCAATGAATAATAGTGCCTTCGGTTTCAGGTGTTTGTTCAGAGACTTGTGCGTGCTGGTGAAAGTGAGACATCTACAAATCCTTCTTTTTTAGTGTACAATATGTACGTTATCGAACAAGCTGTTCCATATTGTTATACAAGCCGGCGGGCAATCTGTCAACCACCAAATTCCCCCACTCTGTTCGATATTGAACAACCCGCCTGGATTTGTTCTGAAAAAAAGGAGCTGTCTTTGCGAGGCTTTGCGAAGCAACCTCCGGCCCTCTGGCCAATAATGAGATTGCTTCGCTTAGAACGCTCGCAAGGACATGATGGGGTGTCTTTGCGAGGCTTTGCGAAGCAATCTCCGCCCCTCCTTGCCAAGAAGGAGATTGCTTCGCTTAGAACGCTCGCAAGGACATGATGGGGTGTCTTTGCGAGGCTTTGCGAAGCAATCTCCACCTCTGGCCAATAAGGAGTTTTGCACATGGCTAAAAAAGTTTTGGACCGGCGCGTTCAGCGCACACGCCGGCTGCTGCAGGACGCCATCGTGGCGCTCATCCAGGAAAAAGGCTATGAAGCCGTCACGGTTCAGGATATTATCGATCGGGCTAACCTGGGCCGCTCGACCTTTTATTCCCACTTCCGTGATAAGCAAGAGCTGTTGTTGAGCGGGTTCGAAAATGTCCGGGCCGCCTTTGAGCACCTGCGGCAGCAAGAGCTGCGGGCAAACCAGGATGAACCCGCCTTAACGCCCTGGGGTCTGAGCCTGGCATGGTTTCAACATGCCCAGGCTTCCCGAAATTTATACCAGGCCCTGGTTGGCAAACAAGGCGGGGATGTGGTGGCTGAGCAGCTGCGCCAATACCTGACCGCCCTGCTGCGCCAGCATCTCGGGCTGCCCGCAACCCCCGCCAAAGGCAATACCTCCCAGCCGGAGCTGGCGGTTTATTGGACGATCAGCTCCCTGCTGTCTTTGACGACCTGGTGGCTAGACCATGATCTGCCCTACACAGCCGAAGGGATCAACGAGCTCTTCAGGCAGCTAACCCAACCCGGCCTGGATGCTGTGCTGAACAATCATTAAATTCTGCCAGAATATAGGTAAAGTTAGAGAATTGAGTGAAAATGGATGATTCGCACCGGCGCCGTTGACGCTCCTGAAGTTGGTCAGGCCGTTTTTATCCATCCCCACCAAATTCATTGACAGCTTAATTTATTAATGATACATTAAAGAAGAAATACAAACAATTTAACAGCCGATAAAGGTGCGCCTCTGCCCGAGTGCACGCGCAAAATAGGGAAAGCCGGTGAAAGTCCGGCACTGTACCGCAACGGTAATATTCGCAAGAATAAAGTCCGACCACCTGCCTTTATCTGACTCGCAATACTCCTTCGTAGTAAGGGAGGCCGAGTCTGTGGGGAGTTTTTGCCGTAGCGCCTGGATAAGCGGCATTCCTCAATAGATGATAAAACGCCTCCCGCCCTGAAACAGGGCGGGTTTTGTGTTTTCAAGCGGCTTCCATTGCGGAAGCCGTTATTTTTTTAATCTTTCAGGAGGAATGCCATATGAAAAAACGCTCGTTCTCAGTTTATCTGGCAATTGGAAGCCTGCTGATGGCAATAATGTTCGGGCTGATCCAACCCGGCGCGGTGCAGGCGGCCGCCCCAGCTACAACTACTGCCAATGCCTATGAGGTGATCCAGTTTGGCTCACACGATACAATTGTGCGTGAGATCAGCTTCACTGCTGCATCTATTACCGGGATGGCTGCGTTGAACCTGACTGGATTACACGTAGTGACTCAAGCTTCAACTTTTGGGCCCTTTGTTTGCAGCATCAATGGGGTCGGTGACTGCTCCGGAACAGCTCCCTATTATTGGGCTTACTATCAATGGGATTCTACCGGCAGCGACTGGAAATCATCGAGTGAGGGGGCTGGCTCAACTACCGTGAGCGATGGCGCTGCTGAAGGCTGGGTCTATACAAGTTACGCAGATTATGGTTCGCCGCCAAACCTGCCATCGGCCCAGAGGGCGGAGGCAGCCGCCGGGGCAGCCGCCTGGCTGCAGACCCAGCAATCTGCCAGCACGGGTGGCTATGATAGCATCGGCGATTCGGCCGAGGCGCTGCTGGCGGTCGGTTCAGACGGTTATCCTGCCTCGAGTTGGATCCGCAAGGGCGGCAGCCATTCATTAGAGGGTTATTGGATGTCGAACGGCGCGGCCTATGCCAGGACAGGCGGTGATTCGGCCGGGAAATTGGCGGTGGGAATGCAAGCTGCCTGTGCTTGTTGGCCGTCTTCTGCGCCGCACCCATCCGCTTTTTATAATGCGACCAGCGGATTATACAGCGGAGCCCACGGCACCGGAGCTGGCCCCCAAGCCTGGGCCATCCTGGGTTCTTTGTCCCTCCGGGATAGTGTGCCGAGCCTGGCTGTCACCACATTGGAGGGCATGGCTCAAAGCGATGGCGGCTGGGAATGGCAGCCCGGTTTTGGCAGCGACACCAATACGACCGCCCTGGTGGTGCAGGCGCTGCTGGCGACCGGCGTAGATTCCGGCTCGACGCTCATCACGAATGCCCTGGCCTACATAAAGAGCCTTCAGCAGAACGATGGCGGTATTTTCTACGACAATTCTATCTACACCACCGCCAGCGACGTCGATTCCAGCGCTTATGCGATCATGGCCATCCAGACCGCCGGTGGGGATCCTACCGGGTCTGATTGGACGAAGAACGGCAATACCCCGATCTCCTATTTGCTCAATCTTCAACTCTCCAACGGAAGTTTTCCGTATCAGGCCGGGCCTACGGCAAACCTGCTGGCCACCAGCCAGACGATCTCAGCCTTACTGGGCAATGATTACCTGTTAAATGCAAACTTCTCGATTTCGGGCAAAGTGACCAGCGGTAAACCGGCCACTGGTCTGGTGGGCGTTAAAGTAGCCCTGGGTTCCTACAACGCCACCACTGCCAGCGACGGCACCTACACCATCACTTCAATCCCGGCCGGAGCTAAAGGGTCGTTATCCGCTTCATTGGCGGGCTATAACTTTGCACCAGCTTCGGTCACCATTCCGGCCATGACCGGCACCCTGGGCGGCAAGAATTTTGTAGCCACTCCAACCAGCTATATGATTTCCGGAAAGGTAACCGTTAAAGGCAAGGCGTTAAAAGGGGTTACGCTGCAAACTACCTACGGCAGCAGTCTTAGCATGCCGAATGTCACCACCAACAGCAACGGCGATTATACGATCGGCAACCTGGCCTATAATACTGTTTACACCGTTACCCCGGTGCTGGCAGGTTACACCTTCGCTCCTCCCAATTTTGTATCTCCGGCCATGTCCAGCAACCAGACCGCCAATTTCGCAGCCACCCTACAGTACGAGACGATCTCTGGCACGGTCAGCGGGTTGGGTGGCGTGATCATCAAAATCGGCTATGGCAGCGGCAAGTCCCAATTGGTCTCTACCGACAACACCGGTTTTTACTCGATCAGCCTGCCGGAAAACGTCGGATATACCCTGACGCCGATCAGCCCGATTGCACCACCTGACCTGTTCCGCTTTGCTCCGACATTCATATCCATCCCGGCCGGCAACGGCAACGCCACCGCCAACTTTGCGGCTACACCGCAGGTGGTGATGAGCGGTACAGTCACAGTGCAAGGCAAAGGCGTCAAGGGAGTGACCGTCTCGGCAGCCGGTTTCAACACCCTGACGGATAGCCACGGCCATTATTACCTGGAGGTGCCTAACAACACGTCGATGACCCCAACGGCCACCCATCCCTTCTTCACCTTTACGGATGTGGTGTCGCCCATCACGCCGAGTGGCAATTTCACCCAACCCTGGTCTCATGCTGAAGTTAACATCAGCGGCAATGTGACCCTGAATGGAGCTGGCCTGCCAGGTGTGGTATTAACGGTCAATGCCGCCAAGGGGAAAACACCGCTCAGTACGACAACGGATGATTCTGGGGCCTATAGCCTGACCGTGCATGACACGGATACGCCCAACCTGGCCTCATTTACTCTGACCCCTGCATTGTCTTATTTCACCTTCTCGCCCAAGAGCCAAACCTTCAGTTCATCCGGTGGGGTGGTGAAGAACTTCGTTGCCGGCATCCCAAAGTGGAATGTGAGCGGAATGGTGACCATAGACTCTAAAGGACTGAGCGGGGTAGAGATCGATGCCACGATCAACGGAGCACCGATCAAGGTGATCACCGACAGCTCGGGAGCTTATACCATCAACGGAGTGCCCCGCAACGCCAGTATCAGCCTGAGCGCCAGGAAATATGGTTATACGTTCAGTTCTGGCAATATCTCGGTCATCATGGGGCAAGCCGATGTTCAGGGGCAGGACTTCAGCGCCACGGCCTTGCCGTTGGATAAGAGCATCAGTGGGACGATCGTGCTGAACGGCACGACTAACCCGCTGGCCGGTGTGGTGGTGAGCTTGAGCTATCAAGGTGCACCTATCTTCACTACCAAGACCGCCAAGGATGGCAGCTACAGTTTCCTCAACCTTTTCGCCGATAGCGGCTACGTCGTTACGCCCAAATTATCGAAATACAGCTTTACCCCCCCTAACAGAGCGGTCGATTTGAGCACGAGCTCTGCCACGGAGCAGGATTTAAGCGCCACGCATGTGAAATAATGAGGGCAGCGATGTTTATCTGCCCATCGATTAATCGTCAGGTTTAGGAATCCGCCGGATAACCGCATAGGTACAGGCGTTGCGTGTTTCATACATTCGGCGCCTGTGCCTCTAAATCAATCAAAAGAAATTCTGTAGAGCTGAAAAAAAGGGGCCTATGAAAAAACACGTTCTATGGTTGCTCGTTTTATGTATGCTGGTGGTTGGACTTGTGCTGGGCGGGCTCCGGTTGGGCTCTGCGCAAGCGGCCGGGGCAAACCGGGTCGGCCTGCTGGTTTCTTATGGTAATGGTACAGTAAAGAAACAATGTATTTCATTCTCCAAGAGCAGCATCAGCGGGTTGGCAGTCCTGCAGACCTCCGGTCTGCCGCTGGCTGTGGATTATGGTTCGATGGGCGCAGAGGTGTGTAAAATTGGCAAAGTTGGCTGCCCGGTTAAGAATTGCTTTTGTGATTCCCCGCCCAATTTTTGGGCTTACTGGCACCTCGTAAATGGACAGTGGACATTTGCTCAGCTTGGCGCCAGCAATTACAACGTGAGTGATGGAGCTGTCGAGGGCTGGGTGTGGGGCACCGGCCAATCGAATCCACCCGCACAGATCTCGTTTGACCAGATCTGCGCCGCACTGCCCACGTCCACGACTGCACCGCCGACACAGGTACCCGGCATAACGTCGACAAAATCGCCGACCAAGACACCGGGGCCAACCAAGACGCCGGCGCCGACTCAGACACCCAGCCAGACACTTGCCCCGGCAACAGAAGCGCCTACCTCCGCCCAAGTGTTAGACCAATCCGCTGGCACTTTAGAGGCTACCCAGGTACTTGAACAATCCACTGAATCGAGCACCGTGTCCGATACTGCGCAGCCGGTCCTACTACCGCTGGTTTCACCAGTAGAAACTTCGCCTGAGGACACCCTTATCCCAACCGCCATCGCTGCTATCGGTACGCCAGTATCCACTTCACTGCCAGCAACCAGTTCTTCCCCGGCAGATCAAACCATCGCGAGAGGCCTGGCCGAGGTAATCGGTTCAAAGGGTTGGGGCAGTTACCTTTACCTGGGGTTGATCCTGGCTGGCCTGGGGATTGCTCTGTTTGTGGTAACACGTAAAAAATGAAAATAAGGAACCGTCTGCTTTCCCTTGCCATCTATGCCGTCAGTATCGGGCTGGGCGTGCTGACTTTTATCTATCCATTCATTTTGCCGGGTGCAGTGGGTTCACAATCGATGGATACTGCGCACGCCAGTGAAACACCGCTGCTGTATATGCTCTTGCTGACACTCTGTTTGGGCGTGCTGCTGTATGAGGTGCAGGGCGAAGCGGTGAAATCACGCCAGGTGGCTTTGCTGGGTGTGCTTGTGGCGCTTAATTCGATTCTGCGCTTTATCGATATCGCCATCCCTGGGCCAGGCGGCTTTAGCCCCATCTTTTTTCTGATCATTCTGACCGGGGTGGTGTTCGGTGGGCGCTTTGGTTTTCTAATGGGCGCACTGACCCTGTTCGTTTCGGCATTGATAACCGGCGGCGTCGGCCCCTGGCTACCCGGTCAGATGTTTACAGCCGGCTGGATGGGGATGAGCGCGGCGCTTTGCCGCCCGCTGATCGATCGCCTGAACCTGTCTGGGAAAAAGACCGAAATCTGGCTGTTGATGGCCTTTGGGGCGCTGTGGGGACTGATTTTTGGGGCGATCATGAATCTGTGGGCCTGGCCGTTTATCGCCGGGCCGGCGGACCAGTACTGGACGCCCGGCATCAGCCTTTTGGATACCTTGCACCGCTACGGACTTTATTATCTGGTGACTTCGCTGCCCTGGGATCTGGCCCGTTCGGCCGGGAATGTCCTGCTGATCGGTATTTTTGGCGCGCCCTGCTTAAAGGCGCTGCGCCGTTTCGAACAACGCCTGGTCTTCCGCTACGAGACGCCCCTCGGGCATGAAAAAGACGGTCAGTGGCTGGGAGAAAAAGTATGATCAATACCTGGGCCTGGTGCGGTTGGCTGCTGGCCGGGTTAGTCGCTCTATCGATCACCCGCAATCCCACCTACTTGCTGATTCTCTTTCTGGTGATTACCCTGGTGAGCACTGTGCTGGTGCAACGCACCGGGGCGCGCAAAGGTTTTTTCTCGCCGCTGCACTTTTTGGTGTTTATCAGCCTGACCGCCTCAGTTTTTAACGCCCTGATCTCTCATTTTGGGAATACGGTTTTATTTACCATTCCCGGCCAGATTCCCCTGATCTCTGGAGCAGTGACTCTGGAAGCGTTGATCTACGGCGCATTGAACGGGCTGGTGCTTTCGGGATTGTTCGTGATCTTTATGGTTATTAATCAAGCGCTGCCGGTGCGGGCTTTGATCCGGCTGATTCCGCGAGCTTTTGCTTCATTGGCTGTGGTCATTTCCATCGCTGTGACGTTTATCCCGTCCACTCGCCGCCAGTTCGATTTGATCCGTGAAGCCCAGGCCGTACGCGGGCACCGTGTGCGTGGCATACGCGATGCGCTACCGTTAATAATGCCGCTGCTGGTGGGTGGGCTTGAACGTGCCTTCCAGTTGGCTGAGGCCATGACCGCCCGCGGTTTTGGCGGCCAGGCAGAAACGGAGAGGTATGGTTTTCGCAGCCGCTTTGCGATGTTGGCCGGGCTGCTACTGGTGCTGGCCGGTTGGCTGCTGATACTGGTGATAGGCAGCCAGGTCTGGGGCGGCATCTTGATCGCGGCGGGGGTAGCGCTGATTTTGGGCATGTTTATCCTGATCAGCTCACATTCGACATCTACCACCTACCGGACGGAAAGCTGGTCGATACGAGATGGCATCGTGCTGGCCGGCGCAGCATTGATGTTGGTGGTTTTCCTGATCGCCAACCTTTCGCCATGGCAATTCATACAAGACTATAACCCCTACCCAGTGGTTACCATACCGACGTTCAATCCTTGGGTCGGGTTCGTAATCCTGGCATTGTTGCTGCCGGCTTTCTTGGTAGATCCAGTTTCCAAATGATCTCCTTTCAACACGTTACTTACACCTATCCGGGCCTTTCCAGCCCCGTCTTGCAAGATGTCAACCTGTATATTCCACCCGGGTCGCTGGCCCTGGTGACCGGGCCTTCGGGGGCAGGAAAATCTACCTTGCTGCGCTGCATCAACGGCCTGGTGCCCCATTTTAGCGGTGGAACCCTGCGCGGACGGATTGAAGTGGCCGGGATCGATCCGGTGCGGGCTTCTCCACAGCAAATCAGTAAATGCGTCGGGTTTGTTTTCCAGGATCCAGAATCTCAATTTGTGCTCGACTGTGTTGAAGATGAGATTGCTTTTGCCCTGGAGAATGCTGCTATCCCGCGCGCCGAAATGCATATCCGTGTGGCTGAGGTGCTCGAACTGCTTGGCCTGGTCAAGCTACGCTCAAGGTTACTGGACACACTTTCGGGGGGCGAACAACAACGCGTGGCCATTGCGGCGGCGTTGGCACTACGGCCGTCCATCCTGGTATTGGATGAGCCGACTTCACAGCTGGATCCGGAAGCAGCCGAAGATGTGCTGCAGGCGCTCGAACGCCTCCAGCGTCTGCAAGGGCTGACGGTTGTGCTGGCCGAGCACCGCCTGGAGCGGATTCTCCCATTTTCAGACCTGCTCATCCATGTGGAAAACCAGGCGGTAACGGCCGGCCCGCCTCGCCAGGTGCTGGCAAAAATTTCTCTGAACCCACCCCTGGTCAGACTGGGGAAAGCACTGGGGTGGCAGCCGCTGCCTTTGACGGTCGAAGAAAGCCGCCCGTTTGTGGCAAAAATGGTTTTTCAACCAACGCCTCAAATTGGAAACGCGGCGCCAGAAAATAGCCTCAGTGCGCCTGTGCTTCAGGCCGAGGCGCTGGGATTCAGTTATGGGCCAGAGTTGATCTTACGAAATGCCAGCCTGGAGCTGTTTGGCGGAGAAATCCTCGGGTTGATGGGTAGCAACGGAACGGGAAAATCGACCTTATTACGCTGCCTGGTAGGACTGCTGCGCCCATCTCAGGGCAAGGTGACGCTATATGGAAAAGATATAGCGCCTCTGGATGTGGCCGATATTTGCTTGCAGGTCGGCTATTTACCCCAGGACCCCAACGCGCTATTGTTTGCCGACAGCGTCCTGGAGGAACTGCGCATCACCCTGCGCAATCACCATCTGCCGCTGCAGGAGGATTTTCTGATGGAGTTCCTGGGCAGGATCGGTTAGGCAAACCTGTCCGAACAGTACCCGCGCGATTTGAGCGTGGGAGAGCGGCAGCGCGCCGC
>JARLHX010000207.1 GCA_031292035.1 Negativicutes bacterium
AAATTATTTGGAATTTTCAACCGCTGATGAATGTGTTGAAAAAGTCACGCTGCTGATGGAAAACAAAGAAAAAAGAAATGCGATGATGCAGGATAATTTTATATACTACAACAATTACCTCCGTCCGGACATGCTGGTTTGGAATACTTTAATGGCAGCCTTGAAATTCGAGAATCCTATCCATATTTGAAGTCTCCCTCATCCCCGGCCCTTCGCCCTTTGGGAGCAGGGAGTTTTTAGGACTCCCAGCCTGTCGAGGATGTTTGTATAGCCGCGCTTGTGATGGTTGACACTACCGAATTGGAAAAGACGGTACGATAATAGAGTTGAGATCATTATCATTACATAGTTTGTCTAAGTTCTCTAAAATCCTAAAGGAGGATTGGCATGCCCCTAAAGGGACGGATTGTGGTCAGTGAGAAATACTGCAAGGGCTGTGAGCTGTGTATCACGGCCTGCCCGCAAGGTGTTATGGCGATCGATATGGATCATCTCAATTCGAAGGGCTATCACTCTGCGGCACTGGTCTCCGAAGGCTGCACCGGCTGTGCGATCTGTGCGATCGTCTGTCCGGAGGCGGCAATTACTGTTTACCGTGAAGCAGTCCGTGTAAAAGCCACAGCCTAGGAGGTTATGGATGGCGCGTGAATTATGGAAAGGTAATGAAGCCGTTGCAGAAGCCGCCATTCGGGCCGGCCTGCAAGCCTATTTTGGCTATCCTATCACCCCTCAGACCGAGCTGTTGGAGTGGATGTCCCGGCGCATGCCAGAATTGGGCCGGGCTTTTGTGCAGGCAGAAAGCGAGCTGGCTGCTATCAATATGGTTTATGGCGCTGCCTGCACCGGCGCTCGGGTTATGACTTCTTCTTCAAGTCCCGGCGTCAGCCTGATGATGGAAGGGATTTCCTACATCGCCGGCACTGAGATCCCGATGGTATTGGTAGATGTGATGCGCGGCGGTCCTGGACTTGGCAATATTGCCCCGGCTCAGGCAGATTACAACCAGATTGTGCACGGTGGTGGGCACGGCGATTATTTCCCGATCGTTCTGGCCCCGGCCAGCGTGCAAGAATCGGTCGATATGACCGTCCAGGCTTTTGACCTGGCTGATAAATATCGCTCGGTAGCGGTAGTCCTCACGGATGGCAGTATTGGCCAGATGATGGAGCCGGCCGAGCTGCCCCCCATGCAGCCGGTGCGTACCACCTTTCCGGCCTGGGCCGCCAGCGGCGCTGCGGCTGGACGCCAGCGCAATATATTGACTTCGATTTATATGGCGCCTCCTGAGGAAGAAGAAGCCAATATCCGCATCGTCAGGCGCTGGCAAGAAGTCCGCGCCAAAGAAGTGCGCTACAAGGAGTATTTCCTGGACGATGCCAAATTTGTGGTGGTTGGCTTTGGCTCGGCCGGTCGCGTGGCCTTCTCGGCGGTACGGGCGGCGCGGGCTGCCGGTATCCCGGTTGGACTGGTCCGGCCGATAACGCTCAGCCCCTTCCCCGAGGAACTCTTCCAAGACCTGAGTAAAAAGGTCGAAGCTATGCTGGTGGTCGAGATGAATGCCGGCCAAATGCTGGAAGACGTACGTCTTAACGTACAGGGCCGCATCCCGGTCGAATTTTACGGGCGCATGGGCGGCGTCATGGTTCTGCCCGATGAGATTCTGGCGGAGATCAATACCCTGGTTGCGGGTCCGCTGACCACCGCTGGTCACCCGCGTGACCGCTGGATGCAGCGTTTCGCCAAGAAAAACTAATAGGAGCCTGACAGAATGGTAACAACAGCAGCGC
>JARLHX010000208.1 GCA_031292035.1 Negativicutes bacterium
GACTTCCTTCAGATTCCGCCTCACGGCGGACACCCTTGTCTTAAGCTAGCGCCTCGACCACCTCTTGACGCGCAGGTCTTTCACCTGCTAGACAACGCCCATGCCGGGCGCACCATAAAAAAATCCCCAAGTTTAATCTTGGGGATTTTGAAAAGTTGATAGTTAGTGCCAACCCGGCAGATTGCCTTCCACACGGTTGGGTTTTTCAGCAGTCATCTTTTCGGCGGCTTTACCATCCGGCTTGGTCACGGTAATCATGATCTGGGTATCACTGTCGATCATATAATCGGTGCTGACAATGCTCTTGTCGTCATCGGTTTTTTTGGCGTTGTCGCCAGCCATTTTTCCGCCCCGCGGCGACTTCTTGCTACCATCGACATTGGGCTTTGGTCCTGGTTCAAGCTTGGCTGCCGGCAGCTGGGCCTGTCCTAAGTCGCCAAAACCCTCGCCGAGATCGGTATCCAGGATCTCCACGATGATGTCATTGTTATGGTCCCGTTCAGCCAATTCTTTCAGCATGTCGGCAAAGGTCTGGCTTTTCATTTTATCAGCCAGTTTCAGCACTTCGCCCTCAGACACCTGGCGCTTCAGCAAGGCGATGAGGGGGACCGTTCCGCCGCCGCGAACTTCCAAAGTCAGCGGACCGGGGGCCTGATTTTTGGGAATGGTAAAAGGCACTATCCGGGTAATGGCCGGGCCACGGAAGGGCTTGAGACTGACAGTAATGTCAACCTTGTCTCCCGGTTTGGCGGTCAAAACAGACGGCCTGGCCTCCATGACGGTCGCGGTTCGACGCTCTGAATCGACGGTGACATTAACCTTGACATCAAGAACATCCACCGGCTGAAACTGATTGGACGCCAGCAGCGCGAGGAGTTCGTGGATCTCACTCACCGCAAGCTCATCGATATTGGTCGGACTATAAAACAGGTTCTCGCGTTTAAAAACTTCTCCCGGCATGTTGCGGGCCGAAAGCTCGAAGCTAACTTTGGCGGTACCCGGGCCAACCCGGTCCATGGTCTTCTCGATCACCGAAAAAACCGTGGCCGCCGCGAGAATGGGAGAAAGCTGTTCGTCCTGAACTACCTGGGCTTCGGCATCGCGGCTTTGACCCAGGGTATTGTCTTTTACGGTGATCCGCAAGGGGATGGTATTGGGAAAACGGTCGATTTCCCCGGCGATTCCGGCCCCGCGATCCTGGTTGATAACCCCCAAAGCCGCACCGGTGGTGCCGACTTTAAAGGAGTTCTCCATCCCGTTAACGGTGGTAAAAACATAACCGTTAGTCAGAAAATAGCTGCTGCTGCCTTTTTTCAAAAACGGGTGGCCAAAGGCCAGCACTTTATTGCCTTCCACATAGGTGACAGTGCCGAGAGCCCCAAGACTCACGTCGCCGCGAATCAGCTGCGCCCCGATGGCGCTGCCCGGTTCCAGCGGGCCAAACTGAACATCGGTCGGCGCGTCGCCAACTGCATAGGGCACGAGATTGAGCGGCTGCAGCTTGGTTTTGAGCATCTCCAGCGCCCCCCCGCTAAAGCCGGCGGCCATAAGAGGGGTAGCCTGCTCGACAAGCTGATCGCCGGAAACAGTCGTCTCGGCAGAGCTGGTCTTGCCGTCAGATATCTCCCAGAGTTTGAGCATATCCGCAATAGGAGTGACCATGCCGATTTTGTGATCGCTGAACGACCAGCCATAGGCGACGGCGCCCACCAGTTTGCCGTCAATGTATACCGGGCTGCCGCTCATCCCCTGGGCGATGCCGCCGGTGCGATCAATCACGTCACCGGAAGTCCGCACCAGAATGAGGTCGCCGGATGGCCCCTTGTTCTTCATGATCCCCAATACTTCTACATCGAAATCCTCTATCTTAGTTCCTGTCACAACTGTCTTTCCGATCCCGTGCATCCCAGCTTTAATCTCATTCACCGGCAAGATATCCGGTGCCGCATCAACCAGTGCTGCCGGCAAAAACAGAAGGGCCGCTATGATCGCAGCCCGGCAGAACCTGACCACCAAAGACATCAAATCATTCCTTTCCTATTTGCGCGCAGGTTCGATTCGGACAAGAACATCCCCGGTCCGGATCATATCGCCGGGTTTTACCAACACTTCCGTGACCTTCCCATCCACATTCGCCCGGACAGCAGGTACCGGCGTGGTAATAGTATCGACGAAAACAAGAACGTCGCCTTCGCGAACAGCAGCACCGGGAACAGCTAAACCATTAGCCAGCACTCGCCCGGAAAGAACTCCTTTTTGATCCACCGCAGCTCCATTCGCGGCTACCCAGGCAACTGCAAATACAAGGAATACCAGCACCATGACGATGATACTTCTAACGCGAAGCATGATACCCACCTCCGTTCCTATTTTCATTATACAACATTGCGGTCAATTGGCAAGCTTGCCGGGGAATACCGCCAAAGCGTCTCCGACCCTGCGTTCGCGCCCGTCGGAGGGTTTATTGATCACCTTGTCAAAAATCACCATTTCACTGGACCCACCGCCATCGAGATTCATGGCGTCCACCGCTCCCAGCTCCTGCATAAAAAGGGCAAGCTCCAGCAGGGTCATGCCGGCGCTGTTGGCTGAGCGTCCATCCACTACCGCTAGCAGTAGATTCCCCTCCTTGGTCAATCCAAGCGCCGTTCGCGGTGCCCGGCCACCGGCGACGTCAGAGCCGAACTCCTCGGTTTTGGTGGTCAAAAAGATGCTGCCATCCTTAACCAGCATGGGGCCAGCTCCCAAGGCATGCAGCGTCTTGTCCCACACCGGCCCCAGCGACTGATTGACGACGACAAAATCGCCGACCTTCAAGCCGCTGAGGGCTTTGGCTCCTTCACCATGCGCCGACAGAACGGTCATACCCGGGCTGATCACCGTGTTACCGCGGGATATCGCAACAATAGTCCCATCGGCTCTGAGTACATAATCGACGCCAAACGGATTGGTAGCTGTCGTGGGGCCGTAGTATTCGTTATAAAGGATAACCTCATTCGGGCCGCGCTCGCGGTTGACTCCGTCAATGGGAAGGTTTTTGCCGTTCATCAATGTCACGCTTCCCTGGTATTCGACCTGATCGATGATCATTTTGCCGTCAGGCATAATTCCCACCGCCGTCCGGCCGATGGTCGGCGTGCTGATGATATCGCCATCGATTTTGAGCAGTCCAATGATTTCGCCGCTGGTGGAAAAATACGAGCCGTTAACCGCCACCGCGGCTTTTGCCCGGGAGCTCATCGCCGCTACCGGTTCCACTCCGTTAATCATCCCGTTGGATAAAAGGGGTCTGACAGTAGCCCCACTTTGGGCATCAATGGTAAGAATATGGGCCTGCACCGGGCCGAAGGTCTGGCTGCGCAACCAGGAAATATGCTTGATGCCAGGGAGAACCTCTTCTTCGCTCTTCCGGTCATACACTTTGACAAGGTCGATCACCAGACGGTCAGGGTTTTTTAGGCTAAATACATTATGGGTGACCGCCTGCTTCAGGTCGATGACCACCCTGGTCCGGCCAGGCTCAGTTTCCTGCAACTGCAGATTGCTGACAAACGGATCATTAAAGGTGGTTTGGGTCAGAATAGACCTGTCGATAGCCGCCGGCAGCTCAACAATCAGGCGGAGCGGCTCCTGTTCGAGGGTGACGTTGAAGGCCGGTACGGTATCCAGATCAAAGACAATCCTGACTTTTTCCGGCGTCTGGCTGAAACGCACCTTTTGCAGGGTGCTGACCGCCGGTGCCGCCCAGGCAAGAGAGGCAGCGAGAACCATCATAATAATCAACAGCAGACTGATGCGGCGATAAAGTCGAAGCAAAGCGAATCCCTCCTTGTTGGCAGGAAAGGCCAAGCACTATTTCGGTGCCTGGCCTTTATTGGGTGTATTTGCGGCATTACTGTTGGCGAGGGTCAGCTGGTGATAAAGCATATCCGCCAGACCGGCTCCGCCGGCTTGGGCCATATTCTTGGTCATTTCGCCGTCCAGCATCGACTGCATGATATCCTGCTGAGACGATTGGCCGAGCAGCCCACTTTTCGGTATGGTGCGGCGCATCTGGGTCAACATGAGATTTAGAAACACGGCTTCAAAATCGGTGCAGGCGGCTTTCAATTTGGCGTCATCTGCTTTGGTATCCTTAGCGGCGCTCGCCGTTTGCGGCGCCAGAGCAGGGCCGGTGCTAACCGCCGGAGAAGTTTTAATTTCCATTATTTCACCCCTAAATCAGCTGCATTTCAGCGTGCAGCGCCCCAGAGGCCTTAATAGCCTGCAGGATGGATATGACGTCGCGGGGACTGGCACCGACAGCGTTCAAGGCATTGACCACGTCGCTGACATTGGCGGAGGCCGGCAGGAGAATCAGGTTGGCATCCGGGGTTTTATTGTCGGTCGCACCGCCTGGCGGCGGGGTCTGAGTCGCGTCGGCAGGTTTGCCGATCTTGATAGACAGGCCTCCTTGAGCGACCGCCACAGTATCGATGGTAACATTGCCACCCATGACCACCGTACCTGTCCGCTCATTGATCACAACCTTGGCGACAGTATCCGGCGTGACCGGCAACTCTTCAATGGCGGCGATAAATCCGACCAGGTTGCCGCTATATTCCCGCGGCACCCGGATAACCACCGACCCGGCGTCGCGGGCGTTGACGATCTGGCCGAACTGGCGCTCGATCGACTCGGCAACACGGTTGGCAGTAGTATAGTCAGCCTGATTGAGTGACAGGGAAATGGTCCCATTGTCATCAACTTTGGTAGGAACTTCCCGCTCGACAATGCCCCCGCTGGGAATCAGTCCGGCGGTGGGGAAAGTCTTCTGCGTACTGGCACCAGCGCCACCGGCGGCAAAGCCGCCCAACGACATCGGCCCCTGGCCGACGGCATAAATCGCGCCATTGGCAGCTTTTAGCGGTGTCTGGAGCAGCGTTCCGCCTTGGAGACTCTTGGCATCACCCATCGAGGATACAGTGATGTCGATGGTGTCGCCGGACTTAACGAAAGGCGGCAGTTGGGCCGTAACCATGACGGCTGCCACGTTTTTGGGCTGCAACTGAGCCGAGGGAACTACCACCCCAAAGGATTTCAGCATACTGACAATCGATTGGATGGTGTATGTACTTTTGTTGGAGTCGCCGGTACCGGCCAGGCCTACAACCAGACCATAGCCGACCAATTGGTTGCTGCGGACTCCCTGGACTTTGGCCACATCCTTAATCCGGGCGCTGGCATAAGCAGCCAGGCAAGGTGCGGACGCGGCGGCGACCAGGATAACCGCCAGGCATATCGCCACAATTTTTCGCATGATGTTCCCCTCTTTATTCATTACGGCAGCTCGCCATAATCGGTGATTTCTTAGAATAAGAAATTCAGCAATTGGCTGATGATGCCCTGCCGCTGTTTTTCCGACAAGGGGCCTTTGCCGTCGACGTGGATCTGGGCATTGGCGACAAAAGAGGACAAAACAGTGTTGTCAGGGGTGATATCATCTGGCCGGACTTCACCAGATACGATGATTTTCTGTTCTTCACCGTTCTGTTTGATCATCTGCGAACCGGATATGAGCAAATTGCCATTCGGCCTGATCTCGCTTATCGCGACCGTCATCCTGCCGGACACAGTATTGGAATTGGTCAGCGAGCCCTGGGCTTTGAAGCTGTCGCTGTTGCCGGCGCTGGCTGAAGTAATCCCTTTAAAAATACCTGTCCCGGCGTCCATGCTGGTGCTGGAAGCCTTGGTATTGTTGGCGGCCCCGGTACGCGAGGCTGCGAAACTTTCACTGATGACAATGGTCAGGATGTCGCCCACAGCGTGAGCCCGATGATCGGCGTAAAGACTGGCGCCCGGCCCGGAGTCACTCCAGAGCGACCCGGCGGCAGCCGTCCCTGCCAGCGGCTGCACCAGCAGCAGCAGGACGAAAACCATCACCAACAAAATTTGCGGTTTTACGTAAGTATTATACACAAAGGTCACCTTCACCTTCCGCTGTAAAGAATTACCTGAACCGTCGTCCCGTCAATCACCCGGGCGCTGACGATTTTATTTGAATTGAGGTTCTGCACCCTGATCACCGCGCCTTCGCTGCCTTCTTGCAGCGCCAGACCACTGGCCGAAGCGGTAATACCGTCCACCTGGGCCAGGATGGTCACCGCGCTGCCATGCTTGACCAGAGGCGGTTTCTCGATCGCTGCCTCGGCGATTGGCTGTCCGGCGATAATCGGGCGACGGGTCCGGAGGCCAAGAAGTTTACTGCTGTCAGTACTATAGCCTGTCAAGCGCCCGACGTCCCAGCGCTCCAGCCGCAGATTGTCCGATGAAAGAACTTCCCCGGCCGGCAGGTTGCGGGTTGCCACCACTACGTTGCGGTAGGCCTTGACAATAAATCTTAAGCTGAGTGTTGTGTAGGGACGCCCATCGACACTAATGACGATATTGGTTGTTGTCGAAGTGAGAAAACGTACGCCGTAGGGCAGCTCCACCCTGAAAGTCACAGCTCCGGGCGGAACCATGACGTCATGCAGCGTCCCATAGTCAGTAGCCACCACCTCGGCCGGTTCGGATCCGCCCAGCCTCTGTCTGATGGCCGCTGTCGCCGTCGCCTGCAGAGTTTCGCCGCTGACGGCCTGACCGGCAGCGATAATTGTGATGCTTGGCGGGATCTGCCAAGTGGCGCTGCCGAAGTCGGCGCCGGAGGCTTTCAGCCGGGCCACCAACATGTCGGCGGTGAGCACCTGGCGGCTGCCGGCCTGCGGAGTATTCCCCAGCTTCAGATCGTGCAGCGCCTTGGTTTTGACCGGGTCGTCGCCATTTACTGTGGCGAGATCCCCCAGGATCATTTGTCCGCCGGTCAGGGTATTTTCCGGATTTACCACCACCGTAAGATCTGTAGCGGCCAGTACCGGTACCGTCAGCAGCCAAAGGGCCAACAGAGTCAGTCCCCATATTTTCCGCATGGTCATCACCTATCGTTTCATGCTGGCAGTCGTACTTAACATGTCGTCGCAGGTCTGCACAGCCTTGGAATTGATCTCATAGGCTCTTTGGGCTACGATCATGCTGACCATCTCGTCCACAACCTGAACATTAGACATCTCTAAATATTGGTTTTGCAGCGACCCAGCTCCGTCGATTCCTGGGTTGCTGACAGTTGCTGTTCCGGAAGAATCCGACTCCTGCAACATATTTCGCCCAAGGGAGGTCAGCCCGGCCGGGTTAACGAACATGGCCAGCTGGATTTGCCCCAGGTTCTGCGGCGTTGTCTGACTGGGAATGCTGACTGTCACAATACCGTCAGCCGAAACGGCAAAATTGGTGGCACCAGAGGGAACAGTGATCTGCGGCTGGAGAAGATAGCCATCTGAAGTCACGACCCGTCCCTGACTGTCTAGTTTGAAACCGCCGTCACGGGTATACCCGGTCGTCCCGTCCGGCATGGAAATTTGAAAAAAGCCGTCGCCTTCGATGGCAATATCATAGGGATTGCCTGTCTGCTGCAGGCTGCCCTCAGTATACATCTTCTGGGTCGCCACCAGGCGCACGCCATGGCCGATCTGCACCCCTGTGGGCACTTGGTTGTCAGGTCCGGAGGTCGCGCCAGGCTGCCGCAGGGTTTGGTACATCAGGTCGGCGAAATCAGGCCGGCTTTTTTTGTAGCCGGTGGTGTTGACGTTGGCAAGATTGTTGGAAATAACGTCAACATTAGTCTGCTGGGCAGCCATACCGGTGCCAGCAGTCCAGAGTGCACGCATCATATTGAGTTTCCTCCCGGTTTTCGATTTTAGCCGCGTCAGTCGGTCGGCGGCCCCGGGGCCTCTTAAAAAAGTCCAGCCCCATTAGTTCCGGTCGTTGCAAAGTTCGCCTCAGTGGCCCTTACTTCCAGTGCGACCGTTAATCATTATCTTTACACTTTACCTACATCGTTGACTGCCTTGTCCAGTAGTTCGTCGTGCGACTGGACCATCTTGGCGTCGATTTCAAAGGCCCGATAGCCGGCAATCATGTTGACCATTTCAGATACTACGTTGACGTTGGATTGTTCCAGCGTCCCTTCCCGCACCAGTGCTGTAGACTGGTCGGTCTGTGCGCCAGGGCTGGCCTGAAATAAATTGGCCCCTTCCTTGCTCAGCTGCTTTTCGTCGGCAAAGGTCACGATTTGCAGCGTTCCTGCCTCATTGTAGCCGGCCGCTCCCTGCGTATCATTACTAGTCATAACCCGCCCGTCTTCCGATATCGTGATCTTCTTGGCGTCAGCCAGGTTTATCGGACCGCCGGTGCCGAGTACGCGGTATCCGTCCCGGGTCACCAGATCGCCTTGAGAATTCAGGCTGAAAGCTCCGTTGCGGGTGTAGCGCACACCGTTTGGAGTATCCACTGTAAAAAAGCCTTTGCCCTCGATGGCGACATCCAGGTTATTGCCTGTAAACCTCATTGAACCGGCAGACTGGTCAGGGGCGATTGTGTCGACGATAGCTCCTACTCCTATACTGCCAATATTCGCCTGGCCAGAGCCATCATTAATCCGGTTGAGCAGCATGCTGCGAAAGTCCTTAACAACTGTGACATCCTTCTTATAACCGACCGTATTCGCGTTGGCCAAATTATTTGCTGTGACGTCATTGCGAATCGATTCAGCCATCATCCCTGAACCGGCGGTGTATATTCCCCGTATCATCGATTCACCTCCTACTATATATATATCGTCAGTCCCCGGTCTCTTCTTAAGCAAAAACAGGCTATTTCGCACAAGTTTTTGCAGAAAAAATGAAACAATCTCCCTCGGAAAAATCGAAGGGGAACGCAAATCGCCGGCCCCCAGCCGGGTTCCGGCGATAAAATGACTGATTTCATTTGACAGTGACCGGCTAATTAGCCAATACTGCCCTTTTTAATAGTGGTCAGCGAATCCTGGATGGCCTCCAGCGATTCCAAGGCTTTACCAGTTCCCAGTGCCACACAGGATAACGGGTCATCGGCCAGATAGGTGGGGATGCCTGTTTCTTGACTGATTAATTTATCCAGACCATGGAGCAACGATCCGCCGCCGGTCATGACGATGCCCCGGTCGACAATATCGGCCGCCAGCTCGGGCGGAGTTTTTTCCAGTACGGTTTTCACGCACTCTACAATCAGCGAAATGGGCTCAGACAGCGCCTCGCGGGTTTCGGTGGAACCGATCCGCATGGTCTTGGGCAGGCCGGACACCAAGTCGCGGCCGCGGATTTCCATTGATTCATTGCGCCCGGACGGGAAGGCGGTGCCCACATTGACTTTGATTTCTTCGGCAGTCCGCTCGCCGATCATGATATTGTATTCTTTTTTGATATAGCGGACCATGGCTTCGTCAAACTTGTCCCCCCCGACCCGCAACGATTCACTCACCACGATGCCGCCCAAACTGAGGACAGCAACATCGGTGGTGCCGCCGCCGATGTCGACAACCATCGAACCACAAGGCTCGGAAATGACCAGACCTGCCCCCAGCGCCGCGGCCAGAGGTTCTTCGATCAGATAGGTTTTTCGGGCTCCGGCCTGCATTGCAGCCTCAAGCACCGCCCGTTTTTCCACCGTGGTAACCCCGGAAGGGATGCAGACCATAATCCGAGGCTTAAAGAACATGCTGCGGCCGGCCACCTTTTGAATAAAATGGCGGAGCATGCTTTCCGTCGTATCGTAATCAGCGATTACGCCCTCACGCAGCGGACGAATGGCGACAATATTGCCGGGAGTACGGCCAAGCATCCGGCGCGCTTCCTCCCCGATCGCCAAAATTCGATTGGTATCGCGGTCAATGGCGACCACCGACGGCTCGCGCAATACGATACCCCTGCCTTTTATATACACCAAAACATTTGCTGTGCCTAAATCAACGCCGATATCCATTGACATTCCAAACATGCCGTGTCTGTCCCCCTCAAGTCGATTGTGCTTGTCCATGTTGCAAACAAAAAAAGAAAAACACTACTGGAAAATTTATGACGGCTAGAATGTTTATATTTATTCTACTTTATAATGGAAATTCCTTTATTTTTCGCCATCTTCTTTACTGTCTTTGTATTTCTTTCTGGTAGCCTCGCCGCCACGAATATGCCGCTCGGCTTTATTAATCTCCAAAATGCTTCTTACTTTGCTGGCCAACCTTTTATTTATCGTAGGCAACCGTTCAATCATGTCCTTATGTACGGTGCTTTTGCTTACACCAAATACCGCAGCCGCTTGCCTGACCGTGTGCTTGCTTTCAAGAATATGACTACTGATGTCCAATACCCGCTTACGGATATAGTCTTTCATTTCACCGTTTCCCCCTCGCCCTCCGTTTGCTACCATATATATGCGGACAAAAACAAAAAATGCGCGACTTCTCACGCATTTTAACAGCACCGCGGCTCCTTTTATTCGGCCTTGCTTAGAATGGGGCCCGGATCAATATACTTGTCGCCCTTTTTTATGGCCAGGTGCAAATGATAGGACGATTCACCCTGAGACGAACCGACCAACCCTACTTTTCCTCCGGCTGCAATCTGCTGTCCTTTTTCTAAGGTTGTCGCAGCCAAGCTCCCGTAATAAGTGACATGGGTTTCGCTTTGGATCACCACCGTCAGACCATAATTCCGATCTTCATATACAGCGGTTACCTCGCCGCCATATAGCGCTTTTACCGGCGTGTTAACCGGCGCTCCGATATCTACGCCGGGATGATACCGCCAATCATGGAAGACCGGATGTTCCCGCCAGCCAAACCCGAGGGCGATTTCCCCGGCCACCGGCTGCTGCGGCGCGTCGTCACGATAAACCGGAGGTTGCTGCGCGATGACTGACTGGGTTTGATCAGAGCGCTTATCTGCTGCCGGCACCGCAACCGCCTTGGCTCCCGGCGAATCTTGCCGCCCACCGGCCGCTGTCAGCGCGGCGGATTCCGGCTGACCGACTTGGGTGCCGGGGACTTCTCTGGCCGAGTGTTTTACTCCTCCAGCCACTGTCAGCAGGAGGCCTGCCACCACCACGGTCATTGCCGTTGCTGCATAAACCGCGAGTGGCACCCGCGAGCGGGATTGCCGCCCAAGTTTTCCGATTTCCTTCAGCCAGAGAAACACTGTCTGTGATCTGTCAGGCATACCATCACCCCCACGACCAGTATGCCCTGTTCAGATCGATTTAAGACCCGAAAATGTTTTTGATTGCCACTCCGGTATAGTAGTAGGTCAATATCTGGCGGAAATCCTGCCCCTCCTTCGCCATTCCGTTAGCGCCATACTGGCATAATCCCACACCATGCCCATATCCGATCGTCTTGAAAACAATCTTGTCGCCCCGGATATCCATGCTGAAATTGGTGGACCTGAGGTCAAGCTTTTGTCTAAGACTTTGCCCAGACAATGTCTGGCTGCCCAGGCGGATTTTATCCACCCGGCCTGACTCAGTCCGGTCGATGATTTGTGCTATCGAGCTATTTCCGGTCTGTGCGGCCGCGATCACACCGGCGTCAGGTCCCAGTCGCTGCTCCAGTTCGGTCAGCGTATATTCCTTATTGTCGCTGTAACGCGGCGATTTTTTATCCCAGGTGCAGGTAACACTTTTTAGATAGGGATAGTCAAACCCCCATACCTCCTTGGCGCTGGCGGTTCGGTCACCACTGGTGGAGTGAAACACAGCGTTGATCATCTCGCCATTATAGATCACAACCAGACCCCGGGTTTCGTCCACCGCCCGGCTCACTTTGTTCCAGTAACGGTCGTAGTTTAGTGTTCCCCACCGATTCCGAAGCTGGGTGCTGCTGACCCACGCCTGCCCCTGGTGCGGGTCGGTGGATACATCGGCATTGGGCTGATCAGCCAGGCCGCTGCCGCCAAACAGCGTCATATTTTTTGCAGCATAGGTTCGGGCGGCCACCGCCTGCGACTTGAGGGCCTCCAGTTCAAATTCGGCCGGCATCTCTGCTGCTACCACCCCCTTCACATAGTCTTCCAGGCTCATTTCCACAATTCTGCTCTCTTCAGCGATATATACCCGGACGGTGATATCCTCACCGCGAAAGAGCTGCGTCGGCCGCGTTCCCGCCGGTCCACCCAAGCTGTATACCGCTACAGTGGGAAGGATAATAACCGCCACAACCACAAAAATAACCGTAAAGGCCACCGCTTTTTTCACTACCTGTCCCTCCCGCATGCCTGTCTTTCGCTAACAGGATATGCCGGATTGCGCTCAAGTATGACAGGCGTTGGCCAAGAATAGAACCTGAAGAAGAAGGCAGACGGCCGAAGACGTCTGCCCTAAAATACTTAGTTTATACCGGTGGCAGCAAAGCGGTCGTCGCTGTTATTTGCCAATCGCTGGCGTCGCCGCTTGGCAGCCTTGACGTTGGCTGCCGCCAGTCGCCGGCTGGCGGCGTTAATGGCGGCTGCGATCCGGCGGGTATGGCCGGTGCTGCCGCTGATAATGTCGAGGAGCGTTTGCTGTTTGAATTGCATCATATCCAGTCGGGAGACAAGTCCGATGGCTTCGGTCATCATCAGATACTCGTCCGAAATATCGGTCGGGATGCCGATGCTGGCAGCGTAAGCCCTCAGCCTGCCGGTCTCTTTGAGAAGGGCCTTGCCATCCCTGCCCTGGAGGGTGAACCCCAACTCGGGCCAAAGCTCGGCCGGTTTATAGATGGAGTATTCATACTGCATCATGCCCCTGGCGAAAGACTGAGGCCCGTCGGTAAACTGAAAACCGAATCTTTCTGCCTCGTCAAACCACTGTGTTCCCGGAAAAGGTCCGGGCGGATTAACGATAACAGTATCAGGCAACGTCTCATCGATAAGTTCCACGTTAGCGTGATAAACCTCATCCAGTGTGACATCCGGCGGCAATGGGCAGGGATAGATCAGCGCCAGCCCTACGCGGCAGACTTGTCCGACGGCGTCGGATGCCAGGCGGATGGTGGCGATGGTATCAACAATATCTTTTCGCGCCACGCCTTTGTTCATAATATCCCTATTGACAACATCGTGCCCTGTCTCGCCGCCCATGAATACCGCCCTGAGCCCTGCCCTGATCATAGTTTGGTAGGCTTCCATGGTCTCTGCCGTCGGTTTGGCGGCACGAACGAACATCGAAAAGCGGATATTAACCCCCCTCGCCAAGATAGCCTCCGCTATTTTCCGGCCGTGCTCAATGGACGTTTCGGAGCTGCTAAAACGGAAGAAGGCGATCCCCTGCGCGAGCATGGCCTCAATTTCAGCGATGATATCTCCAACCGGGCGAGGAGTGGCGATAACGCGGCAGCGGGAATGAGAGCAAAAATTACAGCGGTTCCAACTGCAGCCGATGCCATCGACAATGGTATGAAAAAGAATTTTGTCGGTAATATCTTCAGCCCTGTAGACTGGAATGGTCTGCTCGTCCAACTGCCTAATAACGCTGCTTCGATCGCCGTTAAAGCTGCTGGACTTGATGAGCAGATCACCATGAACCGCGCGGACCTGATCGAAAAATTCCTGTCGGGAGGCAGATTGCCGGTACAAGACAATGAGATTTTCCAAAATTTCTTCTCCCGGTCCCATAATGGCCAAATCAAAGTCAGTCTCACTGAGCACGAAGTCGCCATATACTTTGACCTGCGGACCGCCGGCAATAATAATGGTGTCCGGGTATTCCTTCCTGGCCTCGGCCGCCAACTCGCGGCCCCAGATGTAGGCGTCGCCGTACCAAAGCTTGATGCCGAGAAAAGGAATGCATCGTGTTTTAAGGTCCTGGATCATGTAGCGAATGCGCCGCTGCATGTGCTGGCGGCGTCGATACAGCGCGAAGGCATGAAGCGGCCAGGCAGCCAGGAATAATATTCCTGATAGTGTTTTTTGCCGGGAAAATTCAATCTGCCACCTAGTGATGCCTTGCAACAACTGTTGCCCCCAGCGAGGGATACCCTCCTCCAGGAAGTCCATTCTCAAATCATCCACGATCTCGGCTCTGATATTTTTTGTTTCCAGATAGGTTCGGAGTATGGCCAGACTGTTTTCCAGGGCAGTGTCAGAAATGCTCCGGGGCCTGGGCGCATACGTGTTAACCAGCAATATTTCCGGTTTTGTTCGCATTTATCGTCCCTCCTTTTGCTCACTGACAAGATCAAGCTTTTCCGCCAGACCAGGCCGAGTGCGCAGCAACTTTTCGAAGGGGAATCGGGATACCGCCAGAATTTCGCAATCGCGGACGGCTCGGATGTCAAACTGGTGATGGGTCTGACCTAGCAGCCCCACCCCTCCCACAACATCGCCAGGTCTGGCCAGCCAAGAGCATCCCTCTCCGTCGGTGACGCTCATTTCGCCGGTGATGAGGATATTTAGTTCATTGCAGACATCGCCTTGTCTGATAAATACTTGCCCCTGCCTGCATTCAAATGGAGTCGCGATCTGAAGGAGTCCGCGTGCCTCCTCGCGGCTGAGTTTTCCCAGTACCAGCATGGCGACAAGAGGATCGCCAAGATGGCTGGCAACATAGTCCCAGCGTTCCTGCTGGCTGGTCAACAAGCTTACAGGGTACTTTGTTGAATCATAGATATTAGCCAAGAGCCATTGCCTCGCCGCCGGTGAATTGGGCAATTTGCGGGCAGTACGCAAAAAAGGGGAACGTACGGCAGTCAGGTGTTCGACGTCCTCGGGCAAAAGCAGAATCGGAATGACAAAACCGTAGCCAGGGTCTTGGAACCCTTCTGTGTACCGGCGATAGCCCAGCTGTTCATACATCGGAATCAGGTATGGGCTGCAGCCCCCGAAGCTGAACTGAGACTGGTGCTCCCGCACCATTTCGTAGCATTTGGCCATAAGACGAAAGGCCACCGGCGTCTTTCGATATTGGGTGTCAACAATTAATTTTGTGACTAGACTGATCTTTTGGTTGTGGGGAAGAAAATCACGAAACTTTTTCATTTGCAACGCTTGCACCAATTCGTCAGGAAAGTCGTTTGTACTCCCGATAGTCACTCTGGCGGCGCCGACGATCTGGCCGTGGCATTCGGCATAAATTTGTTGGCTCCAGGAGTCGAGCTGGTCAGTAATGCGCTTTCTTGAATGGTCAGCACTCGAAATGCTGCGGCTCAGTTCCCCCACATGGACCTGATACCTGAAACGATAGATGGCCTGCTTTTCCTTGCCAGTTCTTGCATTGACGATGGCAATGGATTCCCACTCAGAATGGTTTTGGTTTTTCAGGGTTGAATTTAACATTCTTATCACTCCTTTTTTTGTTATCGACTTGAGCCAGGATACGAGCAGGCTACAAAATGCATCGACTTCACCTCCTTACTCCCTAACTCCGCATAGAATGGAGTCAGCGGAAAAACAAAAAAGGCCTCTTCGGCCTTTTTGTACGCGGGGACTAGCAATTCCGAAACTTGACATAGATTGTCGTTCCGGCCGGTCCTGTATCGATATCCAATTTAGCGTTGTGTCGATTGGCAATGCGAAAGCAAATGGCCATGCCGAGCCCTGTACCGTTTTCCTTAGTGGTCAAAAAAGGTTTTCCCAGGTTGTGCAGAACTTCGTGTGGAATACCTTTTCCCTGGTCTTTTACACTCAAGATTGTCTCGGCGTCTGTCGCACTGGTCTTGATCTCCAGAAGCCCTCCATTCGGCATGGCTTCAATAGCATTGCGGGTGAGATTGAGCACCAATTGTTTGATTTCTTTGTCATCAAGATAAAGTTCGGGTATTTCTGCCAACGAAAGGCTAACTTCGATTTTTGATGCAACAGCGTCGGATTGCAATAATGGATAAATTGCTTGAATAATATTGTTGAGATTGCATTTTTTCATGTCCACGACTTTATCTTTACTAAGTGCAAGATATTCAGTAATGATATGGTTGGTCCGGTCAAGTTCCTCAAGCAGCAATCCCAGCTGTCCCCGATAGTGACGAAACTCGTCTTTATTTCCTAGCAGTTGAAGGTATCCGCGAATCGTTGTAAGGGGGTTGCGGACTTCATGCGCCAGGTTGGCTGCCATCTGTCCCACAATATTGAGCCTATCGAACCGCGCTACTTCCTGTTCCAGCACCACCCGCTTGGTGACATCACGAACGATTCCTTCCACCGCGATCGGTCTTCCTTCTGCATCGGTGACTACCGAATACTTCTGCTCGGTCCATACTGCATCACCACTTTTATTTATCAATCGCATAGTGGCAATCCCGTCGAACAACAAAGAGCCTTTTAGCAGTTCCAGGAACTTGGGGCGGTCATCTGGATGAATTATGCGTATAACCTGACGAATTGTCGTGAAATTATCTGGTTTATGTCCGGTAAGTCGTGTCACTGCCGGGCTGATATATTCAAATCTCGCTGGATTAAACCGGTAACGATAAATGACATCTGTGGCATTTTCGGTTAGCAACCGATAATATTTTTCTTGTTCAACAAGTTCGTTGCGAACTTTTTCAAAGAAAACAAAGATGATTCCTAAGGCGGCAACGAACTTGAGTATTCCATCAATCAAAAAACCCCAGGGAGCGAACCACTCTACAGGAAAGAGAAAGGGCATATCAAACAGATGTATCCCAAGAAGAATAAACACCAGTCCAGTAATCGACTTACCCAAGCCACGGACATCAATCTTGCAGAAGATCAGCCCGGTCGCAATATAAGCCCACCCCATAAACAGGATGCCTGGAGCCCCATATATCGGAAAGGGGAGGTCTAGCAGGTCCCCGACGCTGAAGAATAGCAGGCATATAAATGCAGCAGCCAGCCAAAGACGAGAGAGTCGCCGCCCGACAAATTCCAAAGTCCCGCCAATCATGAACAGACAATAAGAAACAGATAAAAAGCCATACAATGCTACCATTGTGGGTTGCGCGGTATGCATGACAAAGGCTTTGTCCAAAAAATTTTGCCGGAGTGCAAGTAGCCCCCAAGCAGTGACCCATTTTGCGAGATATGTGTGGCGATATTGTATAAACAGATAAGTATAAGCGAGCAGCATTAAAAAGGTGGAAATAATATTTATCGTTATTGCAGTATCAAACGACATTGCAAAGCCACCCATAAAGACCCCACCCACTGCCCACATTATATTGCTATATTTTACATTTTAGCCGAAAATCCTCCATTTTTGCCATATGTTTGGAATATTTCTTGCTAGAATTATGTAATAAGCGAGGCGACATCGGCCATAAAATAGTTAAGGGGCAACCACGAATGGTTGCCCCTACCTGTTAAACATATAAGTGCTTGTCTGCTAACCTACCCGCCGGATAGAGGCTCCGAGGCCGCATAACTTGGCGACAATCCCCTCGTAGCCACGGTCGATGTGATGGATACAGCCGATCTCGGTCTCCCCCTGGGCTACCAATCCCGCCAGGATCATCGCCGCACCGGCCCGAAGATCGGTGGCCTTCACCTGACAGCCGGCCAGTTGGTCGACTCCTTCCACCACCGCGCTGCGGCCCTCGATTTTGATGTTGGCGCCCATGCGTTTGAGTTCGTCGACATGCATGAAGCGATTTTCGAAAACCGTTTCGGTGATCACGCTGGTTCCGCTGGAGACTGTTGCGAGAGCCATAAACTGGGCCTGCATATCGGTAGGAAAGCCGGGATAGGGAAGGGTTTTGACGTCAATCGCCTTCAGGACGCCGGTACCGCGGACCCGGACGCCGTCGACCCGTTCTTCAATATAAACGCCCGCCTCCTTGAGCTTGGCAATCACTGGTTTTAAGTGCTCGGTCAGGGCATTTTCGATCCACACATCGCCACCGGTGATGGCTGCGGCTACCATGTAGGTTCCGGCCTCGATCCGGTCAGGAATGACTGTGTGGGTAGACCCTTTCAGTTCTTTGACGCCATCGATACGGATCATGTTGGTACCGGCACCGCGGACCCTGCCGCCCATGGCGTTCAGGTAGTTAGCCAAATCGACAATTTCCGGTTCCTCGGCGGGATTCTCCAAAATGGTCTGTCCCGCGGCCAGACTGGCAGCCATCATAATGTTTTCGGTCGCCCCGACACTGGGAAAGTCAAGATAAATCCTGGCTCCGGTGAGCCCTCGCGGTGCCCTGGCTTCGATGTAGCCGTGGCCCAGCTCGATTTCCGCCCCCATCGCCTCAAACCCCTTGAGGTGTAAATCAATCGGCCGGGTGCCGATAGCACAGCCGCCAGGCAAAGAAATCCTAGCCTCCCCGCGCCTCGCTAGCAGGGGCCCCATGACCAGAAACGAGGCCCGCATTTTGCGGACAAGCTCGTAGGGCGCTTCGCAACTGGTAAGCTCGGAGCTATCAACAAGAAGGGTGCCTGGTTCGTCGGCAGAAACCTTTGCCCCCAGGTACTTCAATACTTCAGCAATGGTCCGGACGTCGTCCAGGTCGGGGATTTCCTCCAACCTGCTCAAGGTTGTACCAAGAAGAGATGCCGCAATGATCGGCAACACGGCGTTCTTGGCGCCGCTTACCTTTACGCTGCCGGACAGTTTCCTGCCGCCATCGACGATTAGTTTTTCCACATGAGTTCCTCCCACATCCTGCTTGCTGCTACTATTCCCCAAGAATAACCGGAGAACCTGCTGTGACATATGTCCGGCCGTCGTATGGGCTAAAACGGATGGCCAGATTAAGATTGACGGGCTTGTCCCCCACCGCCACCCAAGTGGGCAACAGCGGCGAAAAAGAGGTCGCACTGACAAAGTCCGGCTGCATAAGTGTATCAAACCCCGCCGCGCCGAGAGCCCTGCCGGCGGCAGTCAACCTTTCCTGCCATTCATCTTTCTCTAGTTTACCATCAAGCCAGCCAACCAGGCAAGTGGTTATCTGTGGGGAACCACCCGCTTGCCGCAAAGTGGCTGCTACCACCTTATCCCAACCGTCTGCTGCGGCCCTTTCGCCCGACACTTTCACCGTAATGGTCAGGAAAACCTGGCCTGGCGCACCAGCTTTGCCAGGCCGGATTGTCCGCGTGTCCACCGTCAGCAGCCGGTTGCCGTCAGCCAGTTCGGCCCGGGCCGCCTGCCCTTGTCTATATTCAAGGAACTCGATTTTGCTTTGACCTGGGCTGATGCCGAGGCCGGTGAGGGCGGCTTCGGTAATCGCAACAAGCTGCTGGGCACTCGGATCGACGCCCGGCAGGCGACTCCAGCCGCTGACCCGGACTTCGCTCACCGTAACACCGGCAGACTCCATCGCCCGCCCCAGTCCTTCCGCCGCCGGCAGCTTCTCGCTCCGGCCGGCGACAAACAATAACGCGACTATTATAATGCCGATCAACCGAAACCGACTACTGCACATAGTACTCCCCGTCCCTTTGACTCTATGTTCATTGTTGCCAGTTTTTAGGGGTGCTATGCAATGAAAAATTAACCACCTGATGACCTAAGAGACTGAGCCCGAGGAAAACAAAAACGGCCGGGGACTCCGGCCGCAGGGTTTTTGATCCATTCGTTATTCGCGATATCTGCCGCCCTGTTCGGCAACCCGGAGGCGGATCAGCGCCCGGCGAAGGGCTGCTTCGGCCCGCTCGAGGTCGATGTCAGGGGCGACTTCTTTCAGTCGGCTTTCCGCCCGGGCTTTAGCGGCCGCAGCCCGCTGGACGTCGATTTCTTCAGGCAGCTCGGCGCAACCAGCCAGAATGGTCACCTTTTCCGGACGCACTTCAATAAAGCCGCTGCAGATGGATATCTGGGTTTCACCTTCGTCATTCAGCACCCGGAGCGGCCAGATGTCAAGACCGGCAATCAGCGGCGCATGCCCCGGCAGGATGCCGATATCGCCATCGGTAGCCCGGGCAATCACCATATTTACATCGGCGGAATACACAATACGTTCAGGGGTAACAATATCCAGCCTGATTTGATTGGCCACTATGTTATGCCCCCTTTATTGTGCGCGCCTTTTCCACTGCTTCATCAATGGTGCCTACCATATAGAACGCCATTTCAGGCAGATCATCATGTTTGCCGCTCAAGATTTCCTTAAAGCCCCGGATGGTCTCTTTCAGCGACACATATTTTCCTGGCGTCCCGGTAAAGGCCTCTGCCACGAAAAAGGGCTGGCTGAGGAAGCGCTGGATCTTCCGGGCGCGGGTTACGCTCAGCTTGTCATCATCAGACAATTCTTCCATACCCAAAATGGCGATGATGTCCTGCAGCTCTTTATACCGCTGCAATACTTCCTGTACCCCGCGAGCCACTTCATAATGGTCTTGACCGATAACATTCGGGTCCATAATCCGAGAGGTTGAATCCAAAGGATCCACCGCCGGGTAGATACCCAATTCGGCAATCTGCCGCGACAATACCGTCGTAGCGTCAAGGTGGGCGAAGGTGGCCGCAGGCGCCGGGTCAGTCAGGTCATCGGCCGGCACATAAACTGCCTGCACCGAAGTGATGGACCCTTTCTTGGTGGAGGTGATGCGCTCCTGCAGTGCGCCGACGTCGGTGCCAAGAGTCGGCTGGTAGCCAACCGCTGACGGCATCCGGCCGAGCAGCGCGGAAACTTCAGAACCGGCCTGAATGAAACGGAAAATGTTATCAACGAAGAGCAGCACATCCTGGCCGCCCATATCGCGGAAATACTCGGCGACGGTCAGTCCGGTGAGACCCACCCGCATCCTGGCTCCCGGCGGCTCGTTCATCTGGCCGTATACCAGCGCAGTTTTGTCAATAACGCCCGATTCTTTCATTTCTGACCACAGATCATTGCCTTCGCGGGTCCGTTCGCCAACACCGGCAAATACGGAGTACCCGCCGTGCTCGGTAGCGATATTACGGATAAGCTCCATAATAATAACCGTTTTGCCTACACCGGCTCCGCCGAACAGACCAATTTTACCACCCTTGGAGTAAGGAGCGATCAGGTCGACGACCTTGATCCCTGTTTCCAAGATGTTGGTCGAGGTCTCCTGGTCTTCAAACTTCGGTGCCGGCCGATGAATCGGCCAGTAGTCGTCAACAACCAGAGGTTCCGGATTATTATCGACTGTTTCACCCAATACATTGAATACCCGGCCCAGTGTACCCTTGCCTACCGGAACCTTGATCGGCGAACCGGTATCCACAGCTTTCATGCCGCGGGTCAAGCCGTCGGTAGAAGACATGGCCACGCTGCGCACCGTATTGTCGCCCAGATGCTGCATGACTTCTACAGTCAGATTGATGTTGACGTCGCCGATTTGTTCTTCTATTTTGACGGCATTAAATATCGAGGGTAACTGGTCCGGGGGGAATTCGATGTCAACGACAGGACCGATAACTTGGATTACTCTACCTATACTCACTGTTTCCCCTCCTTGCGTGTTATTTCAGCGCCTCGGCGCCGCCCACGATCTCGGATATCTCGCGGGTGATATTCGCCTGGCGAACCTTGTTGTAGTTGAGCACCAGTTTGGATATGAGTTCCTGGGCGTTGTCAGTAGCCGAAGCCATCGCTGTCATCCGCGAGCCTAGTTCGCTGGCCGCCGCCTGGAGCAACGCCCCGTAGATCACCGTTTCCAGGTATTTGGGAAGCAACAGGCCTAGCACCTCTTCCGCCGACGGCTCAAAGATGTATTCCTTGGGCTGTTCACTGTCTGCCTGGCTGTCACTTGTATCTACCGGCAGCAGCCTAATCACAGTCGGCTTTTGGTTTATCGGCGAAAAGAATTTCGTATAAACCAGATACACCTCGTCATACTCACCTGCGGCATAGGCACTCGCAATATCGCGGGCCATATCCACAGCATGCTGGTAGGTGGGTTTTTCCGAAAAGCCGGTGTACTGCTGATCAATTTTGTAGCTGCGCCGCTTAAAGTAGTCCCGCGCCTTGCGGCCGACGGTGAGCAGATGGGCGGCATCCTTACCTTGCACATAAGGCAAGACCTCCCGAATGAGGTTAGAGGTATAAGCCCCTGCCAAGCCCTTGTCCGCTCCCAAAATCAGATAGCCGGTACGCTCAACCTCGCGAACCGCTAGCAACGGATGAGCGACATCCTTCGTCCCGCCGACCACACTGGCGAGAATCTCGCGAATCTTATCAGTGTAAGGGCGGGAGGAAATGGCCCTCTCCTGCGCCCGGCGCAGGCGTGCCGCAGCCACCATCTTCATGGCTTTGGTAATCTGTTGAATATTTTTTACGCTCTTAATGCGGCGGCGTATATCCCGTGCACTAGCCATCAGCTATCACCTCGCCGCTTGTAAGTTGGTTTTATCGTAGGATGCAAAGGTGTCTTTAAATTCTTTGATTGCGTTTTTGAGTGAAGCTTCAGTTTCACTGTCAAGCGCCTTCTTCTCGCGGATGGCTTTCGGAATTTCGGCGTAGTTGGATTTGACGAATTTGATCAAATCCCGTTCGAAATGCCCCACCTGATCGGTCGGGATTTCATCAAGATACCCATTAACCCCGGCGTAAATGGCGATAATCTGCTCATCAACCAGCATGGGCTGGTATTGCGGCTGCTTCAAGAGCTCAACCATTTTTTGGCCGCGATCAAGCTGGGCCTTGGTAACCTTGTCCAGGTCGGAACCGAACTGGGCGAAGGCCGCAAGTTCCCGGTACTGTGCCAGGTCGAGACGAAGCCGGCCGGCAACCTGTTTCATTGCTTTAATCTGGGCGGCGCCCCCTACCCTCGATACCGAGATACCGGCGTTGATGGCCGGACGGATACCGGAATAAAAGAGCTCGCTCTCCAGGAAGATCTGGCCGTCGGTGATGGAAATGACGTTGGTGGGTATGTAGGCCGACACGTCGCCAGCCAACGTTTCGATGACCGGCAGAGCGGTAATCGAACCTGCGCCAAGCTCATCCGAGAGTTTAGCAGCCCGTTCCAAGAGACGGGAATGTAAATAGAAGACGTCACCGGGATAGGCTTCACGGCCCGGCGGACGGCGGAGCAGCAACGACATGGCACGGTAGGCAGTGGCGTGCTTGGACAGATCGTCGTACACGCACAGAACTGCGCCGCCTTTATACATGAAGTACTCACCCATCGATACCCCGGCGTAAGGCGCCAGGTATTGCAGCGGAGCACTGTCGGAAGCGGTGGCGGCTACCACAATAGTATACTCCATCGCGCCGGCCTCTTCGAGGGTGTGCACCACCCGGGCAACGGTAGAGGCTTTTTGGCCGATGGCCACATAGATACAGACAACGCCCTGACCCTTTTGGTTGATGATGGTGTCCACCGCGATGGCCGTCTTGCCGGTGCCGCGGTCGCCGATAATCAGTTCCCGCTGGCCGCGGCCGATGGGAATCATAGCGTCAATGGCTTTTATCCCGGTTTGAAGAGGCTCTTTAACTGACTGACGATCGGCAATACCGGGAGCGCGAAACTCAACCGGCCGAAACTCGGTAGTGCTGATCGGCCCTTTGCCGTCAATCGGCTGGCCGATGGCGTTGACAACCCGGCCGACCATGGCCTCACCCACCGGTACCTGCATGATCCTGCCGGTACGGCGAACGGTGTCGCCCTCTTTGATCAGCGCTTCGCCGCCAAGCAGCACAGCGCCGACATTATCTTCCTCGAGGTTGAGAACCATGCCGAAGACTTCGCTGGGAAACTCCAAGAGTTCACCGGCCATGGCCTTTTCCAGGCCATGAATCCGGGCGATGCCGTCACCCACTTCGATGACTGTGCCCACGTCGTCAACATTGAGGTCGACCTGGTAGCGCTCTATTTGCTCTTTGATGATAGCCGTGATTTCTTCTGGCCTCATTTTCATACTCAGAAAGTCACCCCAATCTTAGTCACTTCTGTCTTGCGTAGCGCCGCCCCGAGGGTCTCGAGCTGTCGGGTTACGCTGCCGTCGATCAACTTGTCGCCGATTTTGACAATGACCCCGCCGATAATCCGCTGGTCAATATGGGCCTTTAAGACCACGCGCTTGCCGGTCACCGCGCCAAGTTTGGCAGCCAATGCCTGGCGCTCTCCATCAGAAAGCGGCATGGCGGTGGTAACTTCGGCTTCGGTGATGTTCCGGGCCTGGTTGGCTAAATTTTTATATTCCTTGATAATGGCTGGCAAGGCCGTTTCCCGGCGCTTGTCGACCAAAAGCAGCAAAAAGTTGCGGACATGGAGGCTCAGCTGCGGCCCAAAGACCTTAACCACCGTTTCCTTTTTCGCTTCCACCGGCACCTGTGGGTGATATAAAAGCGCGGCAAGCTCCGGTACAGTGCTAAGAGTCTGTTCGACAAGAACCAGTTCTGCTTCCACTGTGTCCAGGGCCTGCTGTTCGGCGGCCAGTTCGTAAATGGCCTGAGCATACCTTGTTGCCAGCTGGCTGGTTAACATTTCAAACCACCTGTTTTCTGCTCGTCCAGTTTGTCAATAAAGTCGGTCACCAGTTTGGCGTTCACCGCGGTATCGACACTATGGCCGATAATCTTGGTCGCGGCAGCAATTGACAGCGACACCACTTCGTTCTTGAGTTCGGCAATGGCCCGCTGCTGTTCCCGGATGATTTCCTCCCGTGCTTCTTTCAGTAGCCGGGCGTGTTCGGTCCGGGCCTCCTGGATGATCTCGTCTTTGGCCTGCTCGGCCAGTTTGGTGGCTTTTTCGACAATGACCTGAGCCTGAGTCCGGGCCTGAGCCAGCTGTTCCTGGTATTCACGTTTCAGCTCAGCGGCAGCGGCACGTTCCTCTTCCGCTGTTTCAAGGCTGTTGGCAATCCGGGCCTGGCGGTCGGCTAGTGCCTTCATCAGAGGCTTGTAAGCCACTTTTGTCAAAATGGCGACCAAAATGAGGAAATTTATAATTTGCGCAATAAGCGTCGCGTTTAAGTCAACCAAATTACGGCCCTCCTCCTATCGGCTTAAGGGAGGCGACGGGGGGTACCCGTCGCCCAATAAACACTAAAATTACTTGAGAAACGGATTGGCGAAGACCAGCACGATGGCAATAACAGCGGCAATAATGGGAATAGACTCAATCAGACCCACCGAAATCAGCATGTTAACCAGAATGGTCCCTTTAGCTTCCGGCTGTCTGGCCATCCCTTCGATGGCTTTGGCGGTCACCGCACCGTCGCCGATCCCGGCGCCGATGGCGGCCAGGCCGATTGCCAACCCCGCGCCGATAGCCGAGGCTGCTACGATAATAGCGTGTTCCACAGTAAATCCTCCTTTCATCATGGTGAATAGTAGTTACCTATGTGTTCAATCAGTGATGGTCGTTCAAGGAATTCGCCAGGTAGGACATCGACAGCATTGTGAAGATGAAGGCTTGTACAATGCCGACGAATACGCTGAATCCCAGCCAGATGATATTGGGGATGGGAATCCACATCGGGACAAGAATACCCAAAATGATGATCAATATCTCCCCGGCCAGAATATTGCCGAAAAGACGGAAGGCCAGGGTTATCGGCTTGGACAGTTCTTCGATAATGTTGATGATAACAAAGGGAATGAACGGCTGGAAAAAATGCTTGAAATAAGCGACCGGCCCCTTGTAGATCATACCAAGAATTTGCACCATGACAATGACCATCAGCGCCAGACCAAGGGTTGTGTTAATGTCGCTGGTCGGCGAGGTAAGGCCTGGCACGAGCCCCAGCCAGTTGGCAACCAGCAGAAATAAAAACAGGGTAATGACCAATGGCGCCAGCTTCTTGCCCTTTGGGCCCATGGTTGACTCGATCTGCTCAAGCAGGGCCGTCACGATCATTTCCACCGCGTTTTGCCAGCCAGTCGGAACCAGTGTCAGCTTCCTGGTGGCGAGAAAGGCGATGCCGATGACGATGGCCATTGTCAGCCAGGTCATATATAGTGTATCAAGGTGAAATACATAGCCGGCAAAGTGAGCCAGCTTGTGTCCACCGATTTCGTGTCCTCCTCCATGTTCCATAATTTCACCCCTTTCTTATCCACGTTACAGTTATTTGGAAAAAAGTGATCGCGCTACGACAAAAGCAGCGTTGAGAATGATAACCACCTGAAAGCTAAATAGGCCCATGACGGCTGCCAAAAAATCAATTTGCGGCATTTTCAGCGACAAAATGAGAATAAGCACTACAAAACTGAGACGGACCAGCCAGCCAATCCGCATATAGGCGATAGCCCTAGCTGGTGGAAGACCGGCGCTTTGTTTGATCCGGTAACACATCAATAAATAATAGCAGACGCTGCCTGCCGTTCCCAACGCCAGACCGGGTATCGACGCCGTATGAGAGGTCAGCCCGGCACCGCCGGCTAAAACCAGCAGCAAGAGCCCCATCTGTCCCAAGGTTCGTTTGACTTGAAAGGTGTAATCTTGCATCAGTTGTCCCGCTCGACTTCAGTCACCCGTTTATATGTAGCCCACAGACCACTAACCATCCCCAGCACGATTCCGGCGATGGTGGCCCAAGGAGAGCTGTCCAGCCATTTGTCGACAGCACGGCCGAGGAACAATCCTACCGCCACGCTGGCCACCATGCTGATCCCGATGGTCCCCACCAGCGAAAAAGCGTCAAGCATCTGCCGCTTATCTTGCTTTTTCACCAAATCCACCCCGTCCGCCCAAATTGGGGTATCCCTATGTAGCCCAAAAGAGACAATTGCCAAACCAAAAAATGGCGATTACATATTTTTCGCTATTATTCCAATAATTCCTTCTAAAGCATAGTTGTTTTTATGCTTAATCTAATTAACGAGGGGTATTATGGTAATTCCCCTAATTTTTTTCACTATTCTGGCATATCTGATATATCACTCTGTTAGAGGGTGCAAGTGTAAGGCTCGGGGCGCTGTGCGCTCAGCCCGTATTTCCACAGAATAAACTCAACAATTCGCCCGGCCGCTTTGCCATCCCCATAAGGGTTGCACGCGGTGGCCAAACGGCAATATTCACTTTGTTCTGCTAGCAGGCGGCGGGTTTCGGTGTAAACTTTATCCCGGTCAGTGCCGATCAGTTTCACCGTCCCGGCGGCGATGGCCTCAGGCCGTTCGGTAGTATCACGCAACACCAACACCGGTTTGCCGAGTGCCGGCGCTTCTTCCTGAATTCCGCCCGAATCGGTGAGTATGAGATAAGATCGGGCCAGAAGGTTGGCGAAAGGCTGATAATCCAGAGGATCGACCAGATGGACCCGGTCGAGGCCACCCAGCTCTTCCTTCACCACTTCCCGTACCCGGGGATTGCGATGGACCGGAAAAACAATTTCCACGTCGACAAACTCGCCGACAATATCGCGCAGAGCCTGATAAACATGGCGCATGGGCTCACCGAGATTCTCCCGGCGATGGGTGGTGACCAGGATAATCCGCTTGTCCTTAAAAGCCACATCAGCCAACGGGGGCTCGCTAAAACGATAGCCCTCCTCCACCGTGGCGATCAGGGCGTCGATAACGGTATTGCCGGTAACAAAAACGGATGCCGCCTCGACAGCCTCGGCCAGCAGGTTATCTCTGGCGCTGGGCGTCGGGGCGAAATGAAGGTCGGTAAGAGCCCCGGTCAGCTTGCGGTTCATTTCCTCCGGAAAAGGCGAAAATTTATTCTGGGTTCTAAGACCGGCTTCCACATGTCCGACCGCGATCTGATGATAATAAGCCGCCAACGCTCCGGCAAAAGTAGTGGTGGTGTCGCCGTGTACCAGCACAATATCAGGCTTTTCTTTAGCCAAAACCTCATTCAGGCCATGCATGGCCCGGCTGGTAATATCAAATAGCGTCTGACCCTTGGCCATAATGTCGAGGTCATAGTCAGGCGTAATCGCAAACAGATTTAATACTTGATCCAGCATTTCCCGGTGCTGGGCGGTGACAGCGACCACCGGTGTGATAAGCTCAGGATACTTTCGAAGTTCCAGTACCACCGGCGCCATTTTAATGGCTTCAGGCCGGGTGCCGAATATCGTCATCACCTTGATGCGGGCCATGTCACTACCTCCTTGGGACAAATACGCCAACGGGCAGGCCCAAGGCCTGCCCCCTAATGACTTTCCACAGAACCGGTAGCCTTCAATACGCCGATTTTCTTCGCTCCGAAGAAAGCGCCGCAAAGCAGGAGAAGAATAATCAACGCGCCATAACCTTTGTTGACTTCAGTCAGCGCAATGGCGCTGAGGCCGAGACAGCCACTGATGACATACATAAGCAGGACCGCCTGTTTTTGCGTCAATCCCATCTCAAGCAAGCGATGATGTAAGTGGCCCTTATCTGGTTTAAAAATGGGCCGGCCACTGGAATAACGGCGAATAATAGCAAAAGCAGTGTCCATAATCGGCAAACCCAAGGCTACGATAGGCACGAACAGGGCAATGGTCGCAGCACTCTTAACAGCGCCGAGAATCGATATGGCGGCCAGCATATAGCCAAGGAACATACTGCCGGTATCGCCCATAAAAATCTTGGCCGGATTGAAGTTATGCTGCAAAAAACCGAGCGCACTGCCGGCGAGGGCGGCGGTCAGGATGGCGATAATCCAGAAGCTTTGCTGCAGCGCCACCAGTAAAATTGTGACCGAGGCGATGGTTGAAACCCCTGCAGCCAACCCGTCCAGACCGTCGATAAGATTAACCGTATTGGTAAGGCTTACGACCCAAAGTACAGTAAGTGGAATCGAGAAATAGTCGAGATAGATCATTTCGCCGAAGGGATTGGTCAGCCACTCAATCCGGATGTTGAAGAAAACCAGGACAAGAGCGGCGGCGATTTGCCCGAGCAGCTTGACTTTCGGCGATATCTGCCAGAGGTCGTCGACAACTCCGACAATCAGAATCACCGTGCCACCCAGCAGCAGCCCTAAAATCTCGTGGTTAAGATGAAGACTGGCCAAAACAGCCAGGATAAATGCCAAATAAATCGCCAATCCACCCATTCGGGGAATAGGCCTAGTATGAACCTTCCGGTCGTCGGGTGCGTCGAGCGCTCCCGCTTTTACCGCAAAATCCTTGACATGGGGGGTTATGAAATAAGCCACAACAAGGGCTATGGTAAATGCGACTAGATATGTTTGCATGGATTACCACCTCATTTTCCGGACAACGACGCTGTTGACCCGGCAGGCACGCGTCACTAGCTATTTTACAGCACCTGCGCAGGCTTGTCAAACGTCGATTACCAGACAAAACCATCGTATAATCTTAGTATTTTCATCATCATCAACTATATGCGTCCCAAATTTTATTATGCCGGGACGCTTTCCGGTCAGGCGAAATAGCCCTTCAGCCTCAGCTTGGCGATATGCTTGTCCAGCAAAGCTAAAATATCAACACCGTGTTTCTCAGCCAAGATATACATCATGGTAAAACAGCACTGCGCTACGTCTAAGAGCTCCAGGGCGCACCCCTGCATCACAATATCGGCGGCGAAGGCCCGCTGTTCACCCGAGGCCCCGGCCCGCTTGCCGAGAAATTGAGTCAGTTCCCCCAACTCTTCCTGGATCTTGCAGACAGTTGTCAGCAATGTCACCTGGTCAAGCTCGAGGCGCGGCAAATTAAGAAACTTAAACCGGTCGTGGGTCGTGATGTGGTAGGCTTGGCTCCGGTCATAGCGATAACCCTTGGCGACCAGCTTGTCCAGATGGGCGTCAATCAGGACATCAGCCTGGAAACCACCGCTGTCTTCCATAACAAAAATCATGGTAACACAGGTCTGGGCGACATCGAGAAGTTCTTCGGCCACTTCGGCCAGCAGCCGCTCAACAGTTAGCCTGTCTTTTTCAGTAGAAGCCGGCCGGTCTTGATACGGTAAAAATTTCAGTACCGCCCGGGCCAATTCGCCGGCCTCCTCCACCGCTTTCAGCAGGGTGGATTCCAACGTCGGGGTCAACATATTCAGTTTAGGCAAATAAATGCTGTCAAGAGCCATGTTTGACTATAACCTCATCTTCATTGTGTCTCAACATGTATTCGCGTTCCACCCCGTCTTTCCTCTACAAATTCAAAAAATAGTGCTGTCAATCTTCCCCCTGGACGAGTCCTTCTTTTCCTGCACACACCGCTCCATCCTTGATTTTCTGGGTCTCAGACACTCGGAAAACTGTAACGAAAGCTACCGGTTATCGATTGAAATACGCAGATAGATAGTTTTTGGGGCAACACATCTTTTCCCAATAACCATACAGGCAGCAAAAGGGTGTGCGATATTCTCGCACACCCTTTTTCCCTTGCTTTGTAAGGCTAGTCCTGCCCGTATTCCTTCTTGATCAGCGGCTTGATGCCGCCACTTTTCAGAATATCCATGACATAGTCGGACAATGGCTGGGCCTGGAAGGTTGCGCCGCTCGTCTCGTCGACAACCTTGCCGCCGGTCAAATCAACGCTCAGGATATCGCCCTTCCTGACTACTTCGCCGATGCCTGGGCAAATCAAGAGGGGAATGCCCAGGTTAATGGCGTTGCGGTAAAATATCCGACCGTAGGAATCGGCAAGGATCGCGCCCACACCGACCGTCTGCAAGGCGGTCGCGGCTTGTTCCCGGCTGGAACCGCAGCCGAAGTTGCTGGTAGCCACGATAATGTCGCCAGGCTTCACTTCCTTGACAAAGGAAGGATCGGCGCCCTGCATGGCATGCTGAGCCACAAGATCCGCGTCGGTCAGGTCGAGATACTGCCCGGGATAGATCTGGTCGGTGCTGATATTGGAGCCGAAAACAAAGGCTTTGCCTTTAATCACGTTATTCATTTTACCCACCTCAATCCAGGTATTTTCTCGGATCAGCGATCTTCCCTTCCAGCGCGGCGGCGGCCACGGAGGCGGGGGAAGCGACGAAGATCTCGGCTTTATTATGGCCCATGCGCCCGGGGAAGTTGCGGCTGGACGCGGTGATACAGGTTTCGCCGTTGGCCAGCATGCCCTGATGGGTGCCGAGGCAGGCGGCGCAGCCGGGAGTCACGAAGGTGGCGCCGGCTTCCACCAGGGTCTGCACATAGCCCTTGTTCATGGCCTCGAGAAAGACCCCCTTCGAGGCCGGAACCACGATAAACCGGGTCCGTGGGTTGATGTGCTTGCCTTTGAGAATACGGACCGCGACAGCGATGTCTTCAAGGCGGCCGCCAGTGCAGGTGCCGATGAAGGCCTGGTTTACCGGCTTGCCGAGAAAGGCGGTGAAGTCGTGGACATTATCAACGCTGTGCGGCGCTGCCAGCTGAGGCTTCAGGTCGGACACGTCGAAGGTGTGCTCTGCCGAGTACTGGTAGCCCGGGTCGGTGGTAAATACTTCGTAGTCGTGCTTGACCTTGTCCTTCAGGAAGTCGAAGGTAATTTCATCCGGCTGGATATATGCCGTCTTAGCCCCCATCTCGGTGGTCATATTGCAAAGGGTCATCCGTTCGGCGATGCTGAGTTCTTTCAGCACCGGACCGGTGAACTCCACGCCCCGGTAAACGCCATAGTCAGCACCCAGGGTGCCGATTACTTTGAGGATGATGTCCTTGGCGAAAACCCCTTTGGGCAGTTTGCCCTCCAGGTTGATGCGGATGATGTCAGGTACCCTAAACCACAGTTGGCCGGTCATCATAATGATCGCCAAATCGGTAGCGCCAACGCCGGTGCCGAAAGCACCGAAAGCGCCGTGGGTAGTGGTATGGGAATCGGTAATGACCAGCACCATCCCGGGATAGACCAGGCCTTTGTCAGCCAGGATCTGATGGCAGACACCCTGGTCGACGTCCATCAAAAGGTCGATGCCCTGATCCCAGCAGAATTCGCGGAACTGCTTCTGGTTATCAGCCTGGGTGATGGTCGACGCCGGGGCATAATGGTCAAGAAACATGACGATTTTACTCGGATCATTGACTTTCTTGCCGCCCATTTCAAAGAAGGAACGAACGGTCTGTAAATACAGGTCGTTGATGCCGGCGAGGTCAACCTTGCAATTGATGATTTCTCCGGTGGTCACCGTCTTTTTACCGGCACCCTTGGCCAGTATTTTTTCGATTGCGTGCATATACTATCCTCCCATTAATTAGAAATCGGTACTGTGAGACTGCCCTGGGGCATGAGAATGATGCTGGGGCTTGGTCCCAGTTTAGCAAAGGCCATTGCCAGGGCTTCGTTGACATCCTTGGCAGGGGTGAACAGCAGATCTTTGGAAAAAGCAGGTTCGAGGCAGGAAACCAGGATAAACTCGGCTTTATTCATCAGGCGGGTGACGGCATAGGCCTTGTGAGCTCCGATCTGGAAGTTGGCCCGCAGCTCAGCTTCGATCCGCTCCGGTGTCTTATAGTCGCGCATGGTTTTTTCATACAGCGCCGACCCCGACCCCTCAACACATTCGCCGAGGATGATGACCACGCCGCCCTGGCGCACCGCGCCCCAGGCGTTGTCCATGGTCTTTTGCAACTGATAGACGTTGATGTCCTTGGGAAAGCCGCCGCAGGTGGCGATAACCAGGTCGGCCGGTTTGGCGACGACGGTGCCGTAGACTTGGTCAACAAATTTGCAGGCGATCCGGTGGGCTTCGATAAAGTCGCCGGCGAAAACCCCGACAAACTCTTTCTTCTCGTTGAGGACGACGTTGAGCAGGAAGGACGGGCGGCACATTTCGGCCCCCTCCACCTGGTCGTGGTAAACAGGGTTGCCGTCCAGTTTGCCGATGACAGCGTTCGGGTCAAACATCATGCTGTGATTGTGGCAGATGGTTTCATACTTGGCGACGCCAGGGAGCATGGCTTTGCGTCCGCCGCCGAAACCGGAGAAGAAATGGTGCACAATGCTGCCGGTGCAGATAATGTGATCGGCGTCAGCCACCCGCTTGTTGAAATAAACCTGGGTGCCGCGGGAGGTGGTGCCAAAGAACTTGAACTCGTCTTCCTTGGAGTTGCTGTTATACATCTTGACCCGCTTGGCCACCTCCGGCCCAACCTCCTGCGCCATTTCCTCAGGCGGCATGTCGCGGTGGGTGCCCAGGGCGAAGACGATAAACATGTCACTGTCTGGCACACCAACGGCGTTGAGTTCATCGAGCAGAATGGGCATGAAAACATGACTGTTGGCCACCCGGGTCGGGTCGTTGACGATGAAGACCACCTTCTCGCCCGGCTTGACAATCTCCCGCAGCGGCTTTGTCCCGACAGGATTGCGGAGAGCTTCTTTGATCGCTCCGACCGGGTCGGGCAGAACAGGCGTCGGATTAATTTTCAGTTCATCGATGACCTGTGAGGATTCGAGTTCGAAATCGACATACCCTTTGCCGTACTTGAGTGTGTACTTCTTTTTTGCCATGTAAAACGCGCCTCCTTTTTTACCACAAACCTAATACTTTCCACCACAGTGAACCCAGTCCCACCCAGATAATCAGGTTGACCACCGATAAGATGAAGCCCAGTCTCCACCACGTCCCCTGGTCGATATAGCCCGCCCCGAAAAAGATGGGGGCCGGGCCGGTGGCGTAGTGGGTCAGGCCGGCAAACAGATTGGATATATAGGCGAAAGCCAGCGCCGCGAGATAGGCCGGCGCTCCGGCAGCCACGGCCACTGCCGCAAAGGCGGCGTACATCGCGGTGACATGGGCGGCCAGACTGGCAAACCCGTAATGGGAGTACATGTAGATGACCAAGAGCAGCATCAGGGCTGGCAGCCAGGGAATGCCGACGATCATGGCGCCGACCGTCTTGGCAAACCAGGGGATCAGGCCCAGTTTGGTCAAATAATCGGCCAGACCGATCAGGCTGCCCATCCAGATCATGGTGTCCCAGGCGCCCTTTTCTTCCAGCACGTCTTTCCATTCGATGACCTGGGTCAGCAGCATCAGCCCCACCCCCAGCATGGCGACGACTGTAGCGTCCAGTTTTGTAATGGTCGCCGTGCCCCACAGCACGAGGGCCAGGACGAATACCCCGGCGACGATTTTTTCGCCGAAGGTCATGGGACCCATTTTTTCAAGCTCGGCGGCGGCAAAGACCTTCGCCTCCGGGGTCTTGGTAATTTCCGGCGGATATAGTTTATACAATAAGTACGGTACAAGGGCCAGTGACAGGATGCCTGGCACCGACGCCGCGGCGAACCAGGTCCACCAGCTGAGATTGACGTTGAGGGTTTTGGCTGCCAGTTCGACAATCAGCGGGTTGGGCGCACAGGCCGTCATGAACATGGCCGCGGTGATAGCGTTTCCCTGAAACTCGGTTTTCATTAAGTAGGCCCCGATTCGCCTTGCGGTGGGACCAGGGTGGGAGTCAAAGGCCAGCGACAGGCTTTTGACAATCGGGAAGATGACACCGCCCGCTCTAGCGGTGTTGGAAGGGGTTGCCGGGGCAATGACCAGATCGCTCAGCACCAGGGCATAGCCGAGCTTGAGGGTGCTATCGCCGATGGCCCGCATGATCATAAACGCGATCCGCCGTCCCAGGCCGGTCTTAATGAAGCCTTTGGCGAACAAAAAGGCCGACACGATCAACCAGATGGTCCCGTTACTGAAGCCGGACAACGCCTCAGCCGGCTTCAGAACTCCGGCCAGAGCTGAAACAGTGATGCTGATAAACGCCACCGCACCAATCGGCAGCGGCTGGAGAATAAACCCCAGGATGGTCGCCACAAAGATGGCCAGAAGATGCCAGGCTTGCGGCTTTACTCCGTCGGGAATGGGCGCCACCCAGATCAAAGCCCCGATCACTGCGACAACAGCTCCCCGGGTAATCTTGCTTTGCATACAATTCCTCCTTTCAGCCATTTTTCAGAATAATAATGCAAGTGTTATGCCAAGCATAAAAACCCCTAGAATCAGGCTTTGTAAAAATAGAATGTTGCGGATTATTTTGCAATGTCTTAAAATTGTTTTATAATGTTTCAACAAGTTTCAAAGGGGTGGCAATCATGAAAATCGCCTTCCTTGCACCTGATGATACCATGTTCCAGACCGCTACAGCCACGCTGGACCCACTGCACAGCGACATCCTGATCGCTAAAGGCCTCCTGAGCAAGGGGGTGGAGATCGCCCGTCATCTGGTCGCCGACGGGGTCGAGATCATCATTACCCGCGGCGGAACAGCTTCAGCCATCAAGAGCGCCGGCCTGGAGGTCAGCGTCGTCGAACTGGCCATCACCGGGTTCGACATGATCCGCACGGTGGAGAGGGCCAAGACGCATGGCAGCCGGGTGGCTGTAGTGGCCTTCCAGTCGATGGTTCTTGGCATCGACTGCCTGGGACCCATCCTCGGCATCGACCTCAGGAAGTACATCCTCGACAGTGAATTCGCGGCTGAGGCCACCGTTCTCCGCGCTTTTGCCGAGGGGGCCGATGTGGTAGTCGGCGGGGTCATCACCGTCAAAACGGCTCAGCTTCACGGTTTTCCTGCTGTTCTCATCGACAGCGGCGCCGAAGGCATTTTTCAGGCTGCCCAAGAAGCCAAGCGCCTCAGCGAGGCCCGCCAGTTGGAAAAGGTAAAAGCCAGTCTGTTCAAGGCTGTTCTCGACTTCGCCCACGAAGGCGTTATTTCGATTGATCAAGATCAAACCATCACCGTTTTCAATCCCCTCGCCCGCCGGATCACCGGAATCGACGGCGCCAAAGCCATCGGCCACAAAATCGGCGAAATCTGGCCCGAGCTCAAACTGGAGAAGGTGCTGGTCAGTGCCAAGGATGACCTCGGACACATTCTCCGTGTCGGCGGCAAACGCATTGCCTGCAACAAGGTCCCCATCGTGGTCAACAAGCAGGTGGTGGGGGCAGTGGCCAATTTCCAGGATGTCGGCAAGATCCAGCAGATGGAGGAACGCATCCGCCGCGAGATCTATGCTTCCGGCCATGTGGCCACTTTTACCTTCGATGACGTTTTAGGCAGCACATCCCTGATTCAGGACACCGTCCGGATTGCCAAAGAGTTTGCGGCAACCCAGTCGGCGGTGCTCATCCTCGGCGAAACCGGCACCGGCAAGGAGGTATTCGCCCAGAGCATTCACAACTACAGCAAACGGGCCAACGGTCCCTTTGTGGCCATCAACTGCGCCGCCCTGCCTGGTCAAATACTGGAAAGCGAACTGTTCGGTTATGTCGGCGGGGCCTTCACCGGGGCCAACAAAGAAGGCAAGCCAGGGTTGTTCGAGGTGGCCCATCGCGGCACCATCTTTCTGGATGAAATCGCCGAAATGGACTATACCCTGCAGGGAAAACTGCTGCGGGTGCTGCAGGAAAAGAAGGTGGTCCGTCTGGGCAGCGACAAGGTCATTCCTGTCGATGTCCGGATCATCGCCGCCACCAACCGCCACCTGAAGCAACTGGTGGCTGGCAGCCGTTTCCGCGCCGATCTTTATTACCGCCTGAACGTTCTTCGCCTGCGCATCCCGCCCCTGCGGGAGCGAACCGGCGATATTGCCATATATGCCCGCTACTTTCTCGATCATTTTGCTTCAGCCGCCAACCGCCGCCTTCTCCTGACCGACGCCGCCATCCAGCTCCTCTGCCGCTACTCCTGGCCCGGCAATGTGCGGGAGCTGCAAAATACTTTGGAGCGTGCCGCTGTCATCTGTCCAACGGAAAAGGTGGAAGCTCCGGTTATTTCCCAAATGCTGGCTGATGAGCAGGACAATGATCTGCAGGAAATGATTGTCAGCAATGAGACGGAAGAGATAAAAAAGGCCCTGGCCATGAGCCGCGGCAAGTACAGCGAAGCCGCAAAAATCCTGGGTATCAGCCGCTCCACCCTATGGCGCAAGCTGCGCAGCATGGGTCTGAAATAGGACGCATTTCCTATCGACCAGCCAGTCAGTTTTCGTATATAATGGAGAGGTAATCCATACGAGGAGTGACATCATGCTAAAACGAGTCGCAGCTTATCTTGTTTTTATCCAGTTATTTTGCAGCACAGCAGTCTACGCCGCCTCCAGCCCCGCCCAGGAAATCGTCAATAATCTGAAGGGATTTGACGGTAAAGTCGGGGTCTATGCCCTCAATCTAAAATCCGGGCGATCATTCGCTTATAATCAAGACGTCATTTTCCCCACCGCTTCGACCAGCAAACTGGTGGTGGCCCTGGCAGTGGATAAATATCTTTACCCCAGCGCCAGCCAAGACAAGCGCGACCTCTACAACCGGGATATCGAATATATGATCACCGTCAGTGACAACGACGCTTTCGCCGAACTGCTGGGCGAACTGGACGCCACCCGCCCCGACGCCCTCGGCCGGGTTATCAAAGATTTGCGCCTGAGAAAGACCCAGATCCACAGCGACGCGGCCTTTAAATCATACGGCTATCACAGTGTCACCACCGCCTACGAGATGGCCGGGGTCATGGAGACCCTATATCGCGACCGCTATCTGGGCAAGCAGCAGTCGGGCGAACTGAAGGACGAACTGGCCAACACCATATTTCATGATGAAATTCCTCGCTTTATGCTGACAAAAGTCATGCACAAGGTTGGCGAACTGGACAACGTACTCTGCGATGTCGGAATCGTCGACGACGGCAGGGACCAGATCCTGATCAGCGTGTACACCACCACCAACCAGTCGGACCCCTACGCCAGCGACTATATCGCCACCCTCGCCGCCAAACTGTACAACGCGTTGCGAGAAGGTGCGAAAAACCCCATAAGTTTCTCTCCTGCCGATAAAAAAGAACTGCGCTCAAGGTAGCGCAGTTCTTTGCTTATTATTCGAGGCAACGGTATTCAATCTCCGTCCCGCTGAGCAGTTCGATGGCCAGTTCATCCGGGTAGGCGTGTTGGTAGATAATCCGCTTGATGCCGGCGTTGATAATCATCTTTGTGCAGCCTGAGCAAGGCTGATGGGTGCAGTAGAGGGTAGACCCCTCGATGGCGACACCATGAAGAGCGGCCTGAACGATGGCGTTTTGTTCGGCATGGGTACCGCGGCACAGCTCATGGCGTTCTCCCGAAGGAACACCCCGCTCCTCGCGCAGACAGCCGACTTCCGCACAGTGAGGCAATCCTTGCGGCGCTCCGTTATAGCCTGTGCTAAGCAGCCTTTTGCCTTTGACGATAACCGCCCCAACCTGGCGGCGCAGGCAGGTGGACCGGGAGGCCACCACCTTGGTGATATCCATAAAATATTCATCCCAGGACGGCCGCATCATGGCAGCCACCTATTACCAACACAGTTTTCCACCATGCATCCCACCTCGTCAAATTCTGCAATTGTTGTATTCTTCCACCCCTCTTGCCGATTATCCTTTCAATTGCAGACAGTCTGTCTGGAAGGATTTTTTGGCAGAATTACTTGCGCCCACAGAAAAGATGCTATACCCTAACAATAGATTGAAGTCAAATACCCGCTACTTAGCCTAACGGCTTGAAGTGGGGCTTGCAACTGACCGGCAGTAATAACGGCTCTCGCCTCCTGCTTTTTATCACCACCACGGGCGTGTCGTTGCATCAGGGGTGATTGACTGCACCCCAGTTGGTGGGAGATTTACTCCCACCAACCCTTTGCCTAAGTACTTAATTCCTTTAAGGCGAAGGTTCATTGCGCCGATGCGGTCATCGTTGGATTGATAACCACATAGTTTGCAACAAAATACATGTGTTTTCTTGTTTCGATTACTCCGGCAGACATGACCGCATTTGGGACAGGTCTGCGATGTATATCTTGAGTCACAGGCAGCTACTACGCTGTTGTTTCTGACAGCCTTATATTCAATCATCTGGCGTAGTTGATAAAATGCCCAAGAGACCGAAACATAACGGTTTTTTACACGAACTTGTTCTGTTGCGTTTCTGACTCCCGTCAAATCCTCAATTGCGATGAGACTGTTTTCGCCAGCCTGTGCAACGAGTGTCTTACTGACGACATGATTCACGTCAGTCATAAACCGTCTTTCTCGTTGACCAATAGCCTTTAGTCTCCGTCGAGAGGAGGGAGTGCCAACCTGTTGTAGTTCTTTTCTCACTCTAGAGTATTGTCCGCGTTTCACTTTAACTTGTCTACCATCATAAAAGAAAGTTTTAGTGCCATCAAAGGAAGTTGCTAGGTAATTGATACCCATATCAACACCGACCACCTTAACGACTTGATCCGGCTCACCAAACTGTGTCGTAATAGGGACATGGAACCGAAACTTCCCTCTTTTAGAAAAAAGCTTCGCAGTACCATATTTCCCTGCGGGTAATTCGCCAATATCGGTGAGAAAATCACACTGAATGCGTCCATCCAAAGTATTGATAGACAGTTTACCATTCTTAAAACTATAATCTCTGCCGTAGACCAAGTCATATTCCGGCTGTTTGAATATAACCTTAGTCCAATCATGTCCATTTGATTGTAGGCTCTTGTATTTTGCGATGACGGTCTTTTGAATGCTCTGTGCCATCTGTGCTTTAAGCCCAAATTTCGTTCTAACATCACGGTATAGCAGAAGATTAAGGTTCATATAATTCATGTTCTTCGTCAGGTATACTTCATTCGACACATAATTCAAGGCATTTCTGATTGCAACAAATGTTTTATGTATCGTATCACGGTCTAAATCTTTAGGTAAGAGTTTCAATTTGCGGCAAATTGTAACGTCTATGGTTATACCTCCTTTCTACAAGTTCTATCTACATTATACCAAACAAACGTTCTGGAGGAAAGAGCCATACTATAACGAAAAAGAGGATGTGCATTCCTCCCAGACTTAGGAACTGCGATTTCTTGAAGTCGGGTATCCTGCACAAAAAATGATGAAAATAGCGGAGATGATACCTCTATGAAAAGATTATCTCAATTAACATCCGGTTTGATCGGTCAGGCGATGTTGGCGATCATGAATAAAGTGGGTGTGATGGAGGCGGTCGGCCGCAGGATCTACCGCTTCGAGGTCGGCGATTCGGATTTTGCCGCCTATCCCCACGTGATTGACGCCACTAAAGAAGCTTTGGACCACGGCCACACCAAATATGTCAGCACCACTGGCATTACTCCTTTCCGCCAGGCCATCTGTGACTATACCGAAAAGTCACTTGGGTTCCGGCCCGATCTCGATCAGGTGGTGGTCATGCCCAGCAACAGTGTCGTCGACTTTGTCTTTCGCTGCGTCGCCGACCGCGGTGACGAAGTGATTTTTACCGACCCCGGATTCCCTACCTATCATGCGGTAGCCAGTTATCTGGGGCTCAAAGAAGTCCGGGTACCCATCAGGGAGGCCGACGGCTTCCGGCTCGATCCCGACGATCTGGCGGCGCGGATTACCGACAAAACCAGGCTGATTATCATCAACTCCCCGCACAACCCCACCGGATCGGTCATGACCAAAGAGCAGCTCAAGCAGGTGGCTGCCATTGCCCGGGAGCATGATATTTATCTGCTCAGCGACGAAATGTATGCTGAGATCATTTATGACGTCCCCCATTTCTCCCCAGGCTGCGAAGATGCCTGCCGGGAACGGACCATCATCCTGAACGGCTTTTCCAAGGCCCACTCGATGTCCGGCTGGCGGATCGGTTATGCCATCGGACCAACCGAGCTCATTACCGCGATGGGGCTGATGTTCGAGACGGTCTATAGTTGCCTGCCGCCTTTCGTGCAATATGCCGGGATCAGCGCCCTGAAAACCGAGCCCGGCCTGCTGGACGCCCGGCGGCGCCAGTACCGCGTCCTAAGGGATCTGATGATCGCCAGGCTCAATGAAATCCCCGGAGTAACCTGCAATGTGCCGCAAGGGGCCATGTACGTATTCCCTAATATCACCGGCACCGGTCTCTCCTCTGCCCAGTTTGCCGATTTTGTCCTGGAAAAAGCCGGGGTTGCGGTGGTGCCAGGCTCCTGTTTCGGCAGCGGCGGCGAAGGCTATGTCAGGCTCTGTTACGCCCGGGACGAAGCGGTGATTGAAGAGGCCTGCGCAGCCATGAAGCAGGCGTTCAGCAAATAGAATCTGATCTGTACGCAAAAAGACCGGGGCTTTCGCCCCGGTCTTTACTGTTACCTATAACCAACCACAGAGAAGGTATGACCGCACCATTCGGCGGTTTCCCGGAAAACATCGGCCAGAAGATGGCGGTAAATCTGATCACTCACAGCCTTTAGAGCTTGGGGGGCATCGATTTCTCCCCCACTGCAATAGGCTCCCCACTCGGGTTCAGCCAGCGCCGGTTCCAGACTGGTGCCGACAACATAGAATCCGCCGGCCTTTTGCCAGCAATGGACCCTAAATTGCTCTTCCAGCTGTTCCGGCAGTCCGGCGGCTATCTCGCTGAGCAGCACCACCACTTTGGGCAGCAGCGCGTTTACTTCGCGGCATAGCCCGGCGTCGTCCCGCCCCAAATTGGCAATGATGACATCCGGCCGCTCAGCGTCGTCGCCTGTTTGACCGGCCGCCATCTCACGAAAACCGGTGTCCAGCCAACTTTCGGTATCGGCTGCCGCTCCTCGGGGGGTATAGATCGAAAACCGCCGCATGGTTCCCACCTCACTGCTTCAGAAAATCCATCGCTTTGGACAAGGCGTCTTCGCTGCCGAAAGCGCCGGCCTTGGTCACTACCCGCAGACCGTCACGCAGTCCCCCTTGCAATGCCCCCAGGGGAATACCTGGCGCCACTTCTTTGCTTACTTTGATCCCAGTAGCCTCCAGGGCGGCGCATACCGCGACGGCAATATCGCCGCCAGTCAATACCAGCCCGCTCAAGCTCAGGTTGAGGGCCAAAGATTTGCCGATCTCCCCCAACCCTGCCGCAATCAGATTGCCGGCCTGCTGGCTGTCAAGACCGATGGCCTTGGCCTGGGCGGTGGTAGCAGCCACAATGTCGTCACTGTAACCGGACGCAATCACGGCGTTTGTCCCGGCCGCCACCGCAGCGGCAGCCGCCTGATAACACCGCTCTATTTCGGTTTTTGCATTCTCAGCTGTCAGCAAGGCATGCGGCGTCACCATGACATAGACCACATCAGGCCGTTCGGTCAGTTTGGCGATCTGTCCGCGGGTAATGTTGCTGACACTACCGGCGATGACCGCCACCGGCGCCCGGCTGGCCTGCCAGCCGCTCATGCCGAGAGCGGCCGGCAGATACTCGGCAAGACCGGCTGACCCGACCCAGAGAGTGGGGATAGTCAGTTTGACCATTGCCCCGGCGAGACGCCCGAACTGTTCATCCTGCCAGATATCGCAGACGACAATACCCACACCCTCCGCATGAAGCCTGACCAGCTCGGCCTGTATGGCAGCTTCACCTGCCAGCACGATTTTCAGGCCGATGTGGCCAACCCGCCGTTTCGATTGGCTCGCCAGCAGGGTGGGAAGGTAGGATTCTTTTACCGGGAATTTTGGATCCCGGGCAATTTCCGTGGCTTCGAGCGGTGCGGCGTTCAATAAATGGAGTCCGCCAACGGTCACTCGGCCGTTTTTGGGAAAAGCCGGAGCCACCACCGCCAGTTCTAATCCGCAGGTATCCATGATGGCGTCAATTTCGACACCGACGTTGCCGCGCAGAGTTGAATCGACTTTTTTATAAACCGCGTCAAAATGGCCGCCTTTAACCAGACCGGCGGCCTGAGCCACCCGCCGGTAGGCTTCTTCCGGCGCCACCGCCCGGCTGTTGGTGTCGACCACAATGACATCCACGCCGTCGCTGGCGGCGAAATGGGTTGTACCCATCAGGACTACGGTAGCCAGATCCTGTTTGGAGAACTGGACACCGGTATCGTTAGCGCCGGTCAGATAGTCGGCAATTACTGCAATTTTCTTCATTTCCGCCACCCCTTGACTGATTTTTATTTACCGGCTGCGGCGGCGCCGTTGGCTGCCCCGACCCGCTTGGCCCACCACGCGGTGACAATAGGCACCAAAATGGCGGTGACAATAACGCAGGTGGCCACCAGCATGGTAGCCGTCGGCGCCACCGGAGCATACGTCTTATCGATGGCAGCGATGGCTGCCGGAACCGCGGCGGCATTTCCCGCAGTCGAGGCTGCGGCGATGCCGTTAATGCCGTTGCCGCCTGTCATCTTGTCAGCCAAAATCAGCACAGTGCCAGTGACGACTACAATGCCGACTCCGAGCAGCAGCCCAAGCAGACCGGCCTTCCAGACGATGCCGAGATTGAGGGTATTACCCAATCCGAAAGCAAAGAAAGGAATCATAACCGGTACGGCCGAGGCGAGAAAGGCACGCATTTCACGGTCCAGATTGCCGAGCAGCATGCCGAGCAGCAGCGGCGCGATGGTGCCGATAAAAGCCGGCAGCGGGAAGGCAGCCAATCCGGCGACTCCCAGGGTAACCATGGAGAAGAATGGTCCTGATTCTAGGCTCATCAGCGAATAGGCGGCAGCATCCTCGGGTTTGCCGAACTGACCCAGAAGGGCCATGTACAGGCCGCCGTTGGTATCATTCATCGCCGCGACAATCGCCAGCACTGACAGCCCGGCGAACATGCCTGATTCAACCATGCCATGCGGGACAAACTGGGCGAAAATAAGGCCACAGCCTGCGCCGCAGAGTAGCTTGGAACCCAAAAGGGCGCCGCCTTTTTTCAGGATATAAGGTGTCGCTTTGAGGTCGATGGTCGCACCAATACAGACAAAAAATACCGAAAGAATCGGCAGCGCGCCGGTCATCCAGGCATTGGTGAAAGACCCCAATGTTTTACCCAGATCAGGAAAAAACGTGTTAACCACCGCCCCGAGCAAAAGCGGGATAAGCATCATGCCGCCAGGAACCTTCTCCATTGAGCGTTTGATTTGCATGAATAACACCATCCTATAAATTATTTATTGATGCCGATAAGAAACCCAGATCTACCTCGCCAAACTCTCATGCCTGCCGTTATCACCCCTCGCTTTCACCAGTCGCAGCTTTTCCGCCATGCACCCGGTCGGTCCAAGCCTACCGTTTGAAAGAATCGTATACCTCCTGGTACTCGGGTGTCGGCGGAATGGCTTTGTAGATATAAAGATGCACCCCGCTGGGGTCGTTGATGACAAAACTTCGCTCGCCCCAGGGTTTATCCTGGAGATTTTGGTAGATTTCCAGTCCTGCAGCCTTTAACCGGTCAAACTCGGCGTCAACGTCATCGACTTCAAAAGATAAAATAAGACCCATACCATTGAAAAACTCGCCCACTTCCCGTTGGGGCAAAGTGAAACTGATGCCGCTTGTTGGCAGGTTCGGCGCGATCAGCTCCACATACCAGTCACTCTCGTACACCAGCTGAAAACCAAAATAGCGCATATAAAATTCCTTGGATTCTTTGAGTTTTCGGGTACTGATGGTGGTGTCCACCCGTTTGATCTGCATGGATATCCCCCTTATTCCGGCTGGATAACTGTCAGGCCGGGGCGGCCCTCAGACAGTTCCTTCCGGTATTCCTGGTAATCGCGATCGGAAAAAAGAATGAACCGAATCTCGGAAAAATCACATCCCGGCAACTGGGTCAATACGGTGGCAATAGCCACCGGCGCCGCCTGTTCGATGGGGTAACCATAGGCGCCGGTACTGATCGAAGGAAAAGCCAATGTCTTCAGGCCATGGCTCTGGGCCAACTGAAGGCTGGCGCGGTAACAGTTGGCCAGCACTGCGGCATCATTCGCCTGGCCGCTGTATATCGGTCCGACGGTATGAATAACATACTTGGCTTTCAGGCAGCCGCCGGTGGTGATCACTGCCTGGCCGGGCGGACAACCGCCCTGGGCTTTTCTGATGCCATCCAGCTCCCGCATAATGGCCGGACCGCCTTTGGCATGAATGGCGCCATCCACTCCGCCGCCACCTGCCAGGCGGCTGTTGGCGGCATTGACGATTGCGTCGGTGTCTTGGGCGGTAATGTCACCGACCTCGGCAGAAATTATGGTATTATGATAGCGCAGTTTCACATCAGGCCCCCTCCACTTCGCGGCAAAGCCAGCGTTTTAGCATGAACGGCATGACCAGAAGGATGAAAAATACCCGGAAGATCTGATAGGCGACAACGGTAGACAAGTCGGCGTTCACCAGCATTGCCGTCAAACCCATTTCAGCGACGCCGCCGGGGGCGGTGCTGAGAAAGCCGGTCACCAGCGTGGCAGGAATCATCAGGGTGAGGACCCACCCCAGGCTGATGGAAAATAGAACCACCAGCGCGACATTCAGCAGGGTATAGGGCAAGATAGTCCGCCATTGCGATTCCATGCTGCTCAGATTGATATTTTTACCAATATAGGCTCCCATAGCGACCTGAGCCGCAATAATGATCGGCGCCGGCACAAGCGGGGCAGGAAGCCCGTTCAGGACCAGCAGACAGGTTCCCAAAACCGGGCCCAAAAGATGGGGCGTGGGCAACTTGACCTTGATCGCCAGCCAAGCCGAGACCAGTACCACAAGGATAAACGGCAAAACGGCAGCCGGAGTTAAGGCGGAAAAAACCGGAGCTTGTGCAGCCCCTGCCGGAGCTCCTCCCGCCAGACCGTGGATGGCCAAAAAGGGTATGCTGAACACCACCGCCAGCACCCGGATGGTCTGCATGAAAGCCACAATGGTGCCGTCAGCGGACGGGATTTCTTCACCCAGCAGCACCATCTGCGCCAGACCGCCAGGTACTCCGCCGATCACGCAGCTGGCAAGACTGATCCCTGTTTGCCGGTAAGTCATATAGCTCATAGCCAAACTGAACAGCACCGTCAAAAGGGTCATCAGGGCCATCGCCGGAAACTGGGAGGCAACTTGGTGGGCTGCCTCCAGGGTGAACGGCCGCCCCATCAGGTAGCCGAGAACGAGAAGAGCGGCATTGCGGATGCCAACCGGCCAATAGGGTTTTCCGCCCAACAGCGAAGACCAGACAACCACGCTGGCGACTGGTCCGAGCAGCCAAGGCAGCGGGACATTGATATGAACAAATATCCATCCGCCCAGCAAAGCGACGACAAGGGTCGGACCCAAACGTAAAATCATAGTTCACCTGTATAACCTGCAAACAATGGTAAGCAGCATTGTCGGTCCAGGTTGTGCCTTTGTTAGTCCTTATACTAATTTGAGCCTGCGATGGAAATCTCCTGTTGACAGCGACGTCTTTATAGACAAAATATAAAAAAGAGGACTCCTGTCCCCTTTTTCTCAGCCTTATTTCTGCCCCGGTTCCTCATCAAGCAGACAAAAACCGAAGCGGGCGGCGATAAACTCGATAAATGACTCGCAGAGGGCCGCGTCAAACTGGGTTCCACCACAGCGTCTGATCTCTGATAAACATTGCTCCAGACTGACCGGCGTGCGGTAACAGCGTTCAGTGGTCATCGCATCAAAGGCGTCACACACGGCCAGCATCCTGCTGAACAAAGGTATGGCCTGTCCCTTGAGGCCATCCGGATAGCCAGTGCCGTCAAACCGCTCGTGGTGATGACGCATGACCGGGACAATCGGCTCGACGCCGCCCACGGCAGCCAGCATGCAGGCTCCCTCCACCGGGTGCTGCTTCATAACCTTCCATTCTTCCTCTGTAAGCGGCCCCGGTTTGTTCAGAATGCTTGCCGGAATTTTTATTTTACCGACATCATGCATAACTCCCACCATATGAGCCAGGTTGATTTCATCAGAAGTGAATGACATCTGGCTGGCCAGCCCGGCCATCAGTTCGGCAACATGTTCAGCGTGCATTGCAGTATAGGAATCGCAGAAATATATCTGCTTGCAAAACGCTTCGATGGCATCCATGTTGACCTGTTCGATCAGCGTCCGGGCCGATTTCTTTTCGTGTGTCAAGTTTCTCACCCATTATAATAAAATATGCCTCCATCAAATCAGGCAGACCGTAATCAACCCATACGCACTGCTTTCGGATCGGAGGCTAAATAATACATGCAGTTATTTCTACACTTTATCCGCTAAATCCTGCCATTGTTCAAGTAATTTCCTAAAAACCAATTTTTTCCCTTATCCTTTTGTCGGTATTTAGCGGCTACGACTCCCTTGTCACAATAGGCTACTGCAGAATGATCGTCCCCGCCATTCCGGGCTGCATGACGATGGTCGTAATGCCGTAGCGACCTTCCACCGCCTTTTTAAAATCTTCTGGTGACTGCATAATAAGAGGATTGGAGTTGTAATGCATCGGGATCACGACCCGCGGTTTGAGCATCCCGACCGCTTCCACTGCATCTGCGGGCCCCATAGTGTAGTTGTCGCCGATCGGCAGGAGGGCATAGTCGATTTTCTCCAACCGGGCAAGCAGCGCCATGTCGCCAAACAATGCGGTGTCGCCGGCAAAATAGATGGTTGTGCCATAGAATTTGACGATAAATCCGGCCGCCTGCCCGCCGGCTATCCCTGAGCCATGGACCGCCGGAGTAAGCCGGACATAACCAAAGTCAAAAAACCTTTTGCCGCCGATGTCCATCGGCGAAGCATCACAACCCTGCTCTTTGAGCACACGGGCCAGAGCGCTGATGGTGATCACCTTGGCCCCGGTACGGGTAGCAATGGCGGCCGTATCCCCCAGGTGATCCTGGTGGGCGTGGGAAACCAGGATATACTGGCAGTCAATTTCGTCGGCCGCGGCCGCCTTCCAGGGGTTGCCGGTAAACCAAGGATCGAATACCAGCCGGGTATCACCATGGGTAAGCATAAACGCCGATTGTCCGTAGTAAGTGAGGGTGGTTTTGACCTCAGCCCCGCCGGCGGTTGCCTCAGGTGCCGCCGCGGCCAGTGTGCCGCCGAGCAGCAGACAGATAAGCATCGCGCAAATCAGTATTCTGGTTATCATATCTTCCCTCCTCAAAATAATATTTCTGCCTTCCGCCGCATGGCCGGCAGGTATCGCCTCCCGGAAGCGGCCAGCCTATTTATCCTTTGATCTTTTTCAGCAGCCAGGCCATGTTCTGGCCGAGAATCTGCATATTTTTAATGCCTTCATCATCCTTCGTCACTTCGCCGACTTCCCGCCCGTACACCATATTCCAGTAACTCGCCCCTACCAGGAACATTTGCATGTAATGAAGGAAATGATTCATCGTGTCAAAGGCATGGATGGCCCCGCCACGGCGCACTGCCATAACTGCTCCGCCAGCTTTGTGTTTGAACAGATAACTGTTGGCCCGAGCCACCATCCCAGCCCGGTCGATCAGGGCTTTCATCTCGGCAGTCACATCAGTGAAATAGGTGGGTGAGCCGAGGATGATTCCGTCGGCTTCGGTCATTTTGGCGATATAGTCATTTACAGGGTCATTCGTGAGGATGCATTTTTTATCAAGGGTTTTGAAACATTGATAACAGGCGATGCAGCCACGCATGGTGCTTCCCGCCATTTGCACCAGTTCAGTCTCAATGCCTTGACTCTCCAGTTCGCCGAACACCGTTTTCAAGAGCAGCGCCGTATTGCCGTCTTTTCGCGGACTGCCGTTAATCCCGACGACTTTCATAGACATACCTCCTGTCAAATGATATTGGTTCATATTGCCATTTCTCCTATTGCCGTGCCGATTCCTGCCGCCTGGGCGGTGAGTTTGTATCCAATCCAGGAAAGTAAATTACCCTCTGCAGCCAGCAGAGGGTTCAGTGACATCATTATCCTAGTCAAGACTGCGGGAATGACCCCGCTGCCGGCAGGGAGATTCGGCTGACCTTGAGGCGACCGGGGTCAGCTCGATGATTCATCGTCATTTGCCAGTCCCTGCTATTTCGTCAACAGCTCTAGCAGCAGTTCTTCGGTGATATCGGTTTCCGAGTAAAGTGGAATGCCCAGCTGTTTGAGCAAGGTGGCGGTGACCCCCTGACCCGACTTGACGACATGGCCGAAACTGCCGTCATAGATCAAATGGACGCCGCAACTAGGGCTGCGCTCCTTGAGAATGGCTGCGGTAACGGGAAAAGAGTGAACAATGGCCGCTACCTCCTGGGCACCCTTGACAAACCAGCTGCTCCTGTCCACTCCAGACTTGTCCATCACCTTGGCTTTCCCTTCCAGAACGTCACTGCCACAACCGCAGTCGATCTCCGCCGGCTGACGCGGCGTCGGCAGGCCGCCGAGCTGCTCAGGGCATAATGGGATAAACCGGCCCCGGTGGCTGTATTTCGCCAGTAGCGGCTGAAGATTGGAGCCGCCGTCATATTTGGAATAGATGCCAAGCAAACAGGTGCTTATGATAATCATGGCCAACCTCCTCCGCCATTGTTCATTTCTCCGTCAAGTTCAGGCATTTCCATCCGGGTTGGTTCCGGCGTCCTGCTCCGGGCAGGCTCCAACCCTGTCCACGATGATATCCAGCGCCTCAGCCGCCGAATGGGCGAAATCCAGTTTAACCGACCGGCGGGTGTCCATATAAAGTCCGTCATAGACTGCCCCTCTGATCCGCGCCGCCCAACCGCCAGATGGCTCGATGACCACAATCGGTTTGCAGTTCAGATAGGCTGTGGACAGTTCGCCCAGGGTGCCATTCTCACCGCCGATCATAATAATGGCGTCAGAAGAATGTACCAGGATCAGACTCCGGTAGTCGAAGCTGAGGCCGGTGGTAATCGGAATGTCGACATAACGATTGGCGCCATCCACCTTGTCCCCGGGCAAAATCCCGACCACCAGCCCGCCGGCCGTCTTGGCTCCTTTCGATACTGCCTCCATGACCCCGTTAGTTCCACCGGTAAGTAAAATAGCCCCCCTGGCGGCAATTTCCCGGCCCACCTCTTCGGCGAGCGCATAGACTTCGGCACTCACTGCCCCCGACTGGCCGATTACCCCTATCCTTAACAAATGCGTCCCTCCAATACTTTGCTATTTGTCATTTATTCCAAACAAAGCGGTCAAATTCCTTCCCGATAAGGGTATGCCGAAATCGATAGGACAATTCCAAGAGAAACCGCCGGCCAAACTTTAGTTTGACCGGCGGATACTAATCTCCTGCGATTTTTTGTTCATGCCTGAGGAGCCACTCTTTTCGTTCCAGCCCGCCGCCGTATCCGGTCAGACTGCCGTCAGCGCCGACTACCCGGTGGCAGGGAATAATAATGTTGATCCGGTTGGCCCCATTGGCCCTGCCTACCGCCCGAACCGCCCGGGGCTTGTCGAGGATGGCTGCCAGTTCGCGGTACGACCTGGTTTGACCGAACGGGATACCGAGCAAAGTCTGCCAGACCTGCTGCTGAAAGGGCGTTCCCGCCATAACCAGCGGCAATGAAAACTCAGTCCGGCTGCCGGCGAAATACTCCGCCAATTGTTGCCGGCACACCTGAAGACAGGCCGGTAGTTCAGCAGGCGAATCGCCGGCTTGGCTAGCGAACGTCACGGCGGTTATCCCCGCTGCGGTGCCGGAAATGGCCAGCGGCCCGATAGCCGATTCCAGATAGGTGGTGTAAAGGGTCATCGCTATCATCTCACGCCGTCCTGTCCGTCGGCAGGGACTCCGGCCTGACCCCGATACTCCCGCGGTGACAATCCGGTAGCGACGCGAAACAGGGCATAGAAATTGGATAGGCTGTTGAATCCGGTTTCAAAGCAGACCTGGGAGACGGAAAGGGTTCCTGCCGCCAGCAGTTCCCGGGCCTTGGCCAGACGGATCGATAGCAGATATTCCTTGGGGGTCTGCCCCATCACTGCTTTGAACAGCCGGCCGAGATGAAATTTGCTCACCCCGACATGGGCCGGCAGCTCAGTCAGCAGGGCGGGATTGGCGAACTCCTTTGCCAGCAGATCGCAGGCCTTGTCTACTACCTCCCGCTCCGGCCGGTAGGGCGCGGCAAGATCGGGCCGACAGCGCTTGCAGGGGCGATACCCGTTGGCCAGCGCGGCAGCGACATCGGCGAAGTACTCGACATTTTCCCGACTGGGCACCCGTGATTTACAGGAAGGCCGACAGACAATCCTGGTTGTCCGGACGGCATAGAAAAACCGTCCGTCATAGCCGCCATCGTTATTGACAGTCGCCTGCCACATGACATCTTCGCTGTGCTGTCCCATCATATGCCCCCTTGCTGTCTCTGCCGTGTTTTTTCTTAGCATAGCACAGTTGTTGTCAGGATACGTCCTGATTTGTGCTATGTCATCCGCCTGGACTAAGCCGTGAACACGGGACATTGACTAAGCATTTGCCGCAGACATCGGTCAGGCCGAGTTCGCTGTAGCGATCGGCGTTGACCAGACACATGGCGTAGCAGCGGTGGCGATCAAACCCTTCCTCGGTCAAGGCGGCATTAAAGCATCGGCCGACACATTTACGGCACAGACCCCGCTGTTTATACAGGCAGGTTTCCACCCCTGTCCGCGGCGTGGGCTCGATGATCAGATTGGTTACCAGGCTCCCCAGCCGCCCGCAACAGCCTTTAGCGGTGATCAGCATGTTATTCAGCCCAAAGCTCCCCAGTCCGGCAATATAGGCGATATGGCGATGGGACCAATCGCTGATCAGCTTTTGGGGGTCAAAATTGTGGGTCGCCGGAGTAGCGACACCGCTGTAGCCACGTCCGGCCAACCAGCCTGCAAGGTGCTGGTTGAGATCGGCAATCAGCCGGTTGGTTTCGATATAGGCCACCGCCCACTCCCGGGAGCAAGGGACGCCAGCAATGTTGCTTGTCACCACATCTTCGTGAAACGGGATAAAATAGACGATGACCGTGCGGGCGTCTACTAAGAGGTCGGCAGGCAGGGCATGGGTCGGACTGACCTGGTTATGCACCTCGGGAAACAAGGGATCGTCTGCCGCCGCAAAAGCTACCAGCGGCGGCTGCCAGCGGGTCACCGTACCAGCGCCCTCCGGATAGCCGGCGACATACTCTTCTATTATTTTTCGGATTGTTTCATTCATCTTCCCAGCTCCTCTTCCGCGACGGCGGTCCCAAACTATTGCGCTTTATTATTATAATGAACCTTCAAGAAAAACAGCGATAATCCTGCGCCAGAAAGGTAAATTTGCCATGAGGAGGATTCGTCGCCGACAGGCCGAATATGAAAATTAGCTACCGTTTTGCAAATGGAGGAATGATTTTGAAAAAGTCACTGCTTGTCATCGTTGTGTTCTTCGCACTGATCCTCGTCAGCCCCGTCCAGGCCCAGACCATCATGTATATTCCTGCTGACAACCGCCCGGTCAGCTTAGATTATGTGGTTGATACCGCCAAAGCAGCCGGGGTGGAAATCATCACCCCCCAGCGGGCGCTGATCGCCGGACGGACTGACCCCGGCAACCCGGATTATTTATGGAACTGGGCTCTCAGCCGCTGCAAGGAGGCCGACGCCATCGTCGTGTCCGCCGACTCACTGCTCTATGGCAGCCTGGTCGCTTCCCGGACCCATCAGTTTCCCCAGGACGCACTGCAAGGCCGCCTCGCCAAATTCACCCAGCTTAAACAGCTAAACCCTTCGGCCAGGATTTATGTCTTCAGTACCATCATGCGGACGCCCCAGTTTAGCGCCGGCGGCGTCGAGCCCGATTACTACGAAATGTATGGTCCCAGCATCTTCCGGATGACCGCCCTGCAGGACAAACAGGAGACCGATACGCTCAGCGCCAATGAACAAAGCTCACTGCAGACTCTGACCGCCACTATCCCTCCGGCGGCGTTGGCCGACTGGTTTGGGCGGCGCGATAAAAATTACAAAATGAATGTCGGCCTTATCGCCTATGCCAAAGACTCCACCTTCGACTATCTCATCCAGGGCCGGGACGACTGCTCGCCTTATTCCCAGTCGCATAAAGAGTCCCGCTACCTGGCGGTGGAAACCCAGAGGCTTTCCGCCAGCCGCTACTCCTCTTTCCCTGGCGCCGATCAGCTAGGCATGCTGCTGGTCGCCAGGGCTGTCAACGACTTTTTCCACCAGGTACCGGTGGTCTCGGTGATGTATGCCCCCGGCGCCGGTGGCAAAACAGTGCCTACCTATGAAGACAAAGAGGTCGCCGAAACGGTTAATCAGCAGATCATCAGCGCCGGCGGAGTGCTGCTTCCCTCCCCGCAGCGGCCGGATTTAATCCTGGCGATCAACACCCCGGAAAATGGGATCACTCTGGAAGCAAATAATGTCGCTAACCGCGACAAAACCCGGCCGGCCACCACCGCCTTTGTCAACCAGCTTGCCGAGACGCTGGCTTCAGGCAAACAAGTTGCGGTAGCCTCCATCGCCTTTTCCAACGGTGCTGACAACGCACTGATGTGTGATATGGCCCGGCGCGGCCTGCTGCCCAAATTGGCGGCCTTCTCCGGCTGGAACACTGCCAGCAATACCCTAGGGTATGCGGTTGGTCAGGGGATGCTAGCTGCCAAAATGCAGCCGGACAGCCGCAAGCAGTTGCTGGCCGTTCGACTACTGGACGACTGGGCATACCAGGCCAATGTCCGTGGCGAAATCGCCGAATCGGTGCTTTATCCCCTGGGCGGCAGTTACTTCAACCTTGATGAAATCGCCCCGCGCCTCACCACCGAAACCGAGCGACGGCTGCGGCTGTTTGCCGATAAAAACTTCAGAGGCTTTGACGCCGGCCATTTCCAGGTGTCTTTCCCCTGGAACAGGATGTTCGAGGTCAAAATCGCAACAGAATAACCCGTGAACAAAAACAGCTGAATTATTCAGCTGTTTTTTGTAAAAATTGGGCTGGAATGGTAGGAGGTCACGGAAGATGATTGACAAGTTTTCCATCGGCGAGATGGCCAAACTGCACGATATTCCGGTCAAAACCCTGCGATTTTATGATGAAATCGGTCTGTTTAAGCCAATGACAGTAAACAGGGATAGCGGCTATCGCTATTATTCGACTGAACAATTTGAACAACTCAATACCATTCAGTATCTGAAATATTTAGGAGTGCCACTCAAAGAAATCAAACTTCACCTGGAAAGTCGCGATATCGACCATTTTTTGCAACTACTGAAGAAGCAGCAGGAAGCTACTGTCAATAAGATCATTGACCTCCAAATCATCAGCAACCGAGTCGCGAAGCGCATTGATGAACTGGAGAAAGCGCTCAAGATTGAAGACATCGATCTTGTCACCATCAATCATCTGCCGGAACGGCCGGTGCTGTGCATCAAGGAGAAGATCACCAGCCGCCCCGAGTTGGAGCTTTCGCTCAGGAAACTGGAGCAGGCTACCCGCCATCATTCTTCTATTTTCATCGGCAAGGTTGGTCTCATCGTTTCCCAAGCCGCTCTGGAAAAGGGAATATTTGACGAATACAGTTCCATCTTTATTCTGCCTGAAGAAAAAATCGCCGACAGGCAGGCGATGCAGACCCTACCGTCGGGCGACTTTGCCTGCCTTTACTATCGGGATACCTTTTGCAACTCGGGACGGCATTATCAGACCTTGCTGGATTATATCGCCAGCCATGGCTATGTGGTGGCCGGCGACGCCGTCGAGAGGGTCATCATCGATCAATTTATTGTCCGCGACAGCCAGAAACATCTTTCTGAAATCCAAATCCCGGTCAAAGCAACTCTTGACTCTCCAGTTGCTGGATAGTGTATTCTAAAATCATCATTAGTCAATAATGCATATCAATAAGCATTTATTGCTAAATATGCCAATAAAAGATAGTGAGGAGGTGTTATTTATGGCTCAAGTAGGCGAAGTTTTCACTTGCCAACTCTGCGGCAACCAGGTCACCGTCACCAAAGCCGGCGGCAACCCGGTAATTCATTGCTGTGGTCAGGAAATGACAAAAGGCTAACTGTCTCAGTCTTCCGACCGACAGAGTTCGCGGAGTCATGCCGGATCGAGCATGGCTCTTCCCGGTTTTTACCACTTCCGCACGAGGAGAGTGATACGATATGAGTAAAAAAATGCCTGTTGTCTTTATCGGCCACGGGTCGCCGCAAAATATCACCGCCGATAATGATTATACCGCCGCGCTGGTGGCCCTTGGCCGCCAACTGCCGCGTCCCAAGGCTATTATGGTGGTCTCGGCCCATTGGCTGACCAAAGGCACCCAGGTGTGTTATGCCCAGAAACCGAAAACCATCTATGATTTCTTCGGATTCCCCCGTGAATTGTACCAAGTTTCCTATCCCTGTCCCGGCGCCCCTGCGTGGGCTGAAACGGTACGGTCAACCGTCCGGCACACAGCCATCCGGCGCGACGACGATTGGGGCCTGGATCACGCCGCTTGGGCGGTTTTGCACCACATGTATCCTGAGGCCGACATTCCGGTCTTTGAAATGAGTCTGGACTATAGCCAACCAGGCCAATACCACTATGACCTGGCAGCAGAGCTGGCCCCCCTGCGTGAACAAGGCGTCCTGATCCTGGGTAGCGGCAACATTGTCCATAATCTGCGGACAGCTGACTTTGCCAATATGGCCGCAGAACCTCCAACCTGGGCCACAGCCTTTGATCTGGCAGTCAAAACCGCCTTGGTGAGCGGCGATCATCAGAGGCTGATTGACTATCACCACCTGCCCGAGGCAGCCTTAGCCATTCCCACCAACGAACACTACCTGCCCCTGCTCTATACCCTGGCCCTGAAAACCGCCAATGACAGGCTGGACTTCATCCACGAGAGCATTCAGAACGCGACGGTTTCGATGCGCAGTCTGATCATCACCGATTGACATACTCCTCACGGATAAATCCGGAGGATTCCGGGATACAAGCGACAATTGCCTACTGAAAGCAGGTCTTATGCTGTCTCTCCCAATAGAGTTGATGCCCCAACTCTAAGAATATTCTTCGCTGCGTTTTCGTCGCGGTCGTGTATCGCTCCGCAGCCGGGGCAAGTCCATTCCCGAACTTTCAGCGGCAGTTCTTCCAGAACATGGCCGCACTTCGAACAGGTCTTGCTTGACGGTAGAAACGTGGGATTTCAACAACGACGGAACCGGTCTTTGAACTTTGATATTTAAGGATATTCACGAATTGGCTATGCCCTAAGTCGGTGATTTTTCTGCCCCACATTTTTTGCATGTCCTTGATGTTTAAGTCCTCAATGCAAAGCGTGGCATACTGCCCGCAGAGTTCCCCTGCCAGTTTGAAGTGATAGTCCTTGCGGCAATTCTTCACTTTCTTGTGTATCCGGGCCACTTCGAGCTTCGCTCGCTGCCGATTGTTGGAACCTTTTTTCTTTCGGGACAGTTTTCGATTCGCTTTTTTGATTGCAGCGGCATTGTACTTGAGAAATTCCGGCGACAAAATACCTTTTCCGTCCGATGTTTTCAAAAAGGTTTTCAGCCCAAAGTCAAAGCCGACGCTATTACCCGCTCTGGCTAAAACTTGGGTTTCGTCTTGTTCGCAAGCAAGATAGATATACATATCGCCCAGGGCATCTCGCTTTACCGTTAGCGTTTTTATTTTCCCCTTGACCTCGCGGGACTTGTGGTACTTATAGACCTGTCCCATGATCGTGATTTGGTTGCTGCTCAGGAGTTTATATCCAGCCTGTTTTAGGGTGATGGATTTGTATTTTTTCACCTTCTTAAACGAAGGCGGTGTGGTGCGAATTTTATGCTTGAGATTTCTAAAGAATAGCTTGTAGCCCTTATCGATTCGTTGGGCAATATCTTGAATGGCTTGTGATCCAACTTGATTCCAAAAGCTATATTTTGCCGTCTTTTTCAACTTGGTCAAGTGTTTTTGAAGCCTATAGCTGTTGAGCGACTTACCAAACAGGCGATAATATCGCTTATGCAGGGCAATGCAATGATTATATATGCACCCGGCAATACTGATTGCCTGCTGCAGTTGCTTGTTTCGTTTGGCCTGATACAGCTTGAAGCAATAGGTCTTCAAATCGTCACTTCCTCTGGGATGTTTTCTGGCCTTCCACGTATCGTTTAATGACTTCCAGTGGCGCACCGCCCACTGTGGCTACGAAATAACTATTGGTCCAAAGAGTCGGCAGCTTCGTGCTAAGCTGCTTGTATTCCGCTCGGAGTATCCGGGACGTTGCGCCCTTGATCTCTTTCACCAGCTTGTGAATCCCGTATTGCGGATCCACTTCACAAAGCAGATGAACATGATCCGGCATAATTTCCATTTTAATGATCTCCGCCTGACGGCTGGCGCAGATTTCCTTTATCAGCTCCTTTAGTCGCCGTTCTATGTCTTGAACTAAAACCTTTCGCCGATATTTTGGACACCAGACTACATGGTACTTGCAAGAATAGACGATGTTGTTCTTTGAAGTATATTTTTCTTCCATACTTGTATTATATAATTAAACACAATATAATACAAGTGTTTTAGAAACACGCTGAAGCCGCCTTCACCCCCATGGTTGAAACAAAGGGCTTCGGGCTACGCCTTGGTAAACACGGCCAAAATGCCATAAAGGCACGCTGCCCCTCAAGGGACGCGTGCCTTTTTATTGATAAAAAATCCAGAAATATCGTTTATGTGCGCCCTTCAGGCATCACTGCCCCTGTTGCCACCAGCCGCTCTTTCTCCCGGCGGCTCAGCCGCTTGATTTGCCGTTCGCGCCGGAGAGCCAGACTACGGTCGGCGCAGCCTTCGTGATATACCAGCCTCACCGGCCGCCGTCCCCGGGTATAGCGGGCACCACTGCCGGCGTTGTGAGCAGCCAGACGATCCTCGATGTCGACCGTCCAGCCGGTATAATAGGTGCCATCGGTGCATTCCACGATATACACCCAGACCATATCAGCCTTTTTCGATGGTGACCTTTTCGATGACCACGTCTTCTTGCGGCCGGTCACTGTAGTTGGTCTTGACCAGACCAATGCTTTTCACCACATCCAGACCCTCCACCACCTTGCCGAAAATGGCGTGGCGATTGTCCAACCACGGGGTGGGAACAAGGGTAATGAAAAACTGCGAACCGCCGGTGTTGGGGCCGGAATTTGCCATTGAGAGGATGCCTGCTTCGTCATGTTTGAGTTCGGCGTGAAACTCGTCGGGAATAGCGTAACCGGGGCCACCAGTTCCTGTGCCGGATGGGCAGCCGCCCTGGATCATGAAATCAGGAATAACCCTATGAAAAATCAGACCGTCATAATAATTTTTCTCGGCCAAACTGATAAAGTTCGCCGCAGTAATCGGCGCTTTGTCCTCAAAAAGTTCAATTTTGAATACACCTTTGGAAGTCTCAAACGTGGCAGTACTGTTCATCATTCGTCCTCCTGCAAATTATTGTGATTATCATTTTGTTGTGCCGTGGATGGGCGCAATAGCCTACAATGCTAAATTATATCCGCCTGACAAGATTCTGATACTTTCAGTATTCGCCAGGCCTTGGCGCTAGATTGTCGGTTGCCCTCCTTTATTCTAGCATCGCCGGCTCATCCCCGCTACCACTTTTTCCCGCGGCAGAATCACCCTTGCTGGCGACAGCGGCTTCCGCCGCGCATATCAATCGGAATGGTCGACACGACCACGCCGTCGCGATGACCGATTAAATAATTGGTCAAGTTGGCTGCCGAACAGGCGTGATTAGGGATGATCTGGATCTTGTCGCCCACCTGAAGGGTGGTTTCGGCCAGGATCTCTACCTTGCCCACCTCCTCCGACAGCGCGGCAACCAGCAGCTCAGGGTGGCCTTTGACCATCCCGAAGCCTGGCAACAGGGCGTTGCCGTGAGCACCTTTGTCCAGACCCAGGCATTTGCTGCCGGCGTCAATAATGAAGAGGTCGGGCCGCGGTCGGGAAAGGACGGTGGCGAGCACGGTCAGAGAGCACCGGGCAGGCTGAACCACTCCAAGCGCCACTTGAATATTGTCATAAAAAACATAGTTGCCTGGCCTGAGCACCGTTGCCACCCCTGCTGCCGATACCTGCCGCGCGGTGGGAGTGCTGCCGGTGGCAACGGTTGCCACCTCAAAGCCCTGCCGGTTCAGCACCGTTTTCGCCTGGGCCAGGCATGCCACCTCCTGGCTGGCCACCTTCTCCACCTCTGCCTCGCTGGTCGCGCCGTAAACCTGCCCCGCGTGGGTCGCAATCCCCTTGAAGCGCAGCCGGGAAAAAGAAGCCAGACTGATAGCCAGCTCTGCCGCCTGGTCCGGTTGCACACCGAAGCGGTGCAGGCCGCAGTCGATAATCAGCAGATAGTCCAGCATCAGCCCGGCATCGGCCAACTGTCCGTCCAGCTGCCCGGCAGCAGCCACTCCGTCCAGACCGATGGTGACTCTCGCCCGCCGGGCCAGGGCGACGACCCGCGCCACATTTTCCCGGGCGGCCGCCGGATAGGCCAGCATAATATCGCCAAACCCATGATCCACTAAATATTCAGCTTCATCCAGCGTGCCGGCCGATATTGGCCTCCAGTACAGATAGGTCCACCAAAAAGCTGGGGGTTGCCAGTTCCCAGATATTCATTTCATTCTCCTTTCAGAGACGGTTTTGCCTTTAGTTTTCCACGCTGATCCTGATTTTACCTGCCCCTGCCAATGCAACTGACGGCAGTTCTCGCCAATTGGCTCTGGAATTTTAACAGACTGCCAGCTGGTTGCCGCAGGAAGATTTAGAGGGATTTCTGTCCAGGAAGGCGAACAGTAAACAAGGATCAACAGGGCTTGGCGAAGTCCTGGGTACAACATACAATGGAAGGTGACTAAGATGATTATCCGCGCAGAAGACTTACCGGTTGAGACGCGGCCGGCGCCAAAAATCGGGACAGCAACGACATTGCTTACCCCAGCCCAGATGCACAATAAAAACCGCCTGTTTTCCAGAGTTTGCCTGAAACCAGGGGGCATAAACGCCACCCACACCCATGCAGGCGATTTTGAGGTTTTCTACATCCTGTCAGGCCGGGCCCGGGTTAGCGACAACGGCTCGATGCAGGAACTCAAGCCCGGCGACGTACTATTCACCGACGCCGGTGAAAGCCACAGCATCGAAAATGCCAGCGACACCGACCTCGAATATATCGCCCTCATCACTTATGTCTAAAAAGCCAACCCCGGACCAAAAGTCCGGGGTTGATTGTTTCTGCCTATTGCAAGCTTACCGGCAACCTAACGATTTTTCCGTTCGATTTCTTCGGCCGCAAGGGCCTGCAGACTGACATAATCGACCTTGCCACTGCCCAGCAGCGGCAGCTTGTCGACAATTACCAGTTCGGCCGGCATGGTTAGCATACTCTGCCGCGTGCGGCTGAAATGCTCGCGCAGCCTCTGGCGGCTAGCTGTTTTTTCCAGCGTATATAAGATGATTTTTTCGCCCCGACGGCCGTCAGCCAGACTGACGGCCGCATTTTTATCGCTGCCGAACGCCGCCTCGGCCGCCCGTTCCACGGCATCAAGGCTGACCATCTCACCAACTATTTTGGCAAACCGTTTTAAGCGCGATTTGATGGTGACAAAGCCGGCAGAATCGACAGTGACCACATCGCCGCAGTCGTACCATTCTTCCGCCGGTACCAGACCCTGCCCATGGAGCAGATAGCCCTCCATCACGTTAGGGCCTTTCACCCATAGGTTGCCACCGGTCGCGATCCCGGTCACCGTCTCCAGCCGCCACTCGATTCCCGGCAGAAAACGTCCCACCGTGCCGGTGCGGTGAAACAGTGGGGTATTGATACTGAGAACCGGCGCGGTCTCGGTCGTGCCATAGCCTTCGAGAATCCGGAGGCCGAATTTCTCGCTCCAGATGCTGCGGACCTCGTCTTTAAGTTTCTCGCCCCCGGCGAGCACATAGCGGATACTGTAAAAATCGTAAGGATGGGCCGATTTCGCATACCCCATCAAAAAGCCGGGAGTCCCCAATAGCAGGGTCACGTTGCGGTCGTAAGCAATCTCAGGAATGAGTTTATTGTGGAGCGGGCTGGGGTAGAGAAAGACTGAGATGCCCTCGAGGATGGGCAGCAGGGTCCCGGCCATCAGGCCGAAGGAATGAAACATCGGCAAAACGTTGAGCATTTTGTCCCGTGGAGTGTAGTCGATGACGCTGGCAACCTGGTCGATGTTCGCCAGGATATTTGCCTGGCGCAGGACGACGCCTTTGGGCCTGCCCTCGCTGCCGCTGGTAAAAAGAATGATTTTGGCGGCTGAACTACCTTTATCGCAGCAAAGATACTTTATCATGCCGCGGGTCTTGGCAATCAGCCCCAAGTTTTGCCGAAGGTCTTCCAGGTAAACCACCCGGAAGACGGTCGCCAACTGGCCGACATATTCTCCAAGCCGAGCCTTTTCCACGAAGGTCCGGGAGGTCAGAATGGTCTTCAATCCGGCCGTCTGGCCACAATCGATATTGTTCTGAACACCGGCGCTGAAATTGAGGATGGCGGGTGTGGTCCCGACGCGCAGCAGAGCAAATAAACTGACCACATGACCGATTGAGTTGGGCAGGAGAAGACCGACCCGGCTTTCCCCTGCCAGTTCGGTTCGCAGTTTCTCGCCCAAAATATAACTGCCGCGGATGACCTGGCGATAGGTCATTCGGCTGCCGATATCTTCGACGATGAGCCTCCCCAGACCGTGACGCCTGGCGGCTGCCAAAAGACGGTCGAACAGACCGTCCCCAGGAGCCTGTAACTGCCTAGCATGAAACAGTCCTTCCTGGAAAATCGCTAGAATGCTGTCGCTGATTTCCTTCTTCTGCCGCTTAAAACTCTGGCCGCCGTCCACCGTTAGGCGAAAGGGCGGTCCGGCGTAAATGTCGACCGCGGGAAACCAGGCCGTTCTAACTTTGTCGGTGATCCGCGAGAATTTGGAATATTGCGTGCCGGAAAAAATGATCGAATACAGGGTGGCCCCGGTTTTGAGGGCGACGAAGCCGACGCCGCTATATATTTTCATCAGTCCGCCGGTTCTTGTAATGCGGCCTTCGGGAAAGAGGACGACCGGACCGCCCTTGCGGACCACTGCAGCGATCTTTTTCAGCGAATAGGGGTTGAAGGGGTCAACGATAATATGATCGACCCAGCGGAGGACAAATCTGATCTTGGCGGCCACGCCGGTATTGACCACAAAACAAACGTTATCAGGCAAAAAGGCGTAGAGAAAAATAGCGTCAAGAAATGAGAGGTGATTAGGCAAAATAAGCGAAGGTCCGGCAAATTCGAGTCGTTCAAACCGGTGCAGTTTGGTCTTGAACAGCCAGTGCAGCAAAAATCGCAGCACCTCTTTCATGGCATCCTCTCCTCATTCCACTTATATAACTTTATCGGCACTACTGATGGCTGTTATTGTTATTACAATTAGTATTAATATTACTATGAACATTATAGCTTTGATGTAAATTTTTGTCGACATCTGGCAGGTTTGCTCGTTTATTCCTCTTCTGTATGCTATGTTCCCACTGATTCTTTTATCCGCCATCGTCTGGTGTTTGCCACTCGGCCAAATAAAAAACAACCCAGCTTGATCAGCTGGGTTGCCGGAAATCCATTACGCCTGGCCGAAGGATTGCTCGGTGCGCTCGATGATTTCGTCCTGCAGTTCCTTGCTCAGGTTGTGGAAGTGGTCACTGTAACCGGCCACCCTCACAATGAGGTCTTTATAGTCGTCTGGCCGGTTTTGGGCGTCCAGCAGGGTCTGGCGGTCGATGACATTGAACTGGATATGGTGGCCGTCCAGGCTGAAATAGGTCCGTACAAGGGCTGCCATATTGTCCAAACCGGCATTGCCGGCCACCACCGCCGGGGTGAATTTTTGGTTGAGCAGGGTGCCGCCGGTTTTCAGGTGATCCATTTTGGCCGCCGACTTGATGACTGCCGTCGGTCCCAGCCGGTCGGCGCCCTGATGGGGGGAAATGCCTTCTGAGAGCGGCTTGCCGGCCAATCGACCGTCAGGGGTCGCTCCGGTCACCGAGCCAAAATAGACATGACAGGTGGTGGGCAGCATGTCGATGCGGTAGCTGCCGCCGCGCCGGTTCTTCTGGCCGTTGACCGCGTCGTAGAAAATGTTGAAGGCTTCAATCATCAACTGGTCGGCGTAATCGTCGTCGTTGCCGTATTTAGCTGTCTTGTTGAGGACCAGGTGGCGCAGACGGGCATGGCCGGAAAAATCATCGGCCAGAGCCTGCATCAACTCCGCCATGGTAAACCGCTGCTGGTCAAAGACATTATACTTGATGGCTGACAGGCAGTCAGCCAGGGTCCCGATCCCCACCCCCTGAATATAGCTGGTATTATACCTGGCGCCGCCGGCATTGTAGTCCTGGCCTTTGGCGATACAGTCGCTGACAATGACCGACAGGAAGGGGCAGGGCATCTGGGTGGCGTAGATTTTCTCGATCACATGGTTGCCGACGATTTTGACGGCGGCGAAATGCTCCACCTGGCGGCGAAAAGCGGCAAGAAGGTCCTCGAACGAGGCATATTCGGCAGCCTGACCGGTAGCCAAGCCGAGCTGTTTGCCGGAAACCGGATCAAAACCGTTGTGGAGGGTCAGTTCCAGGATCTTGGGCAGGTTGAAATAGCCTGTAAGAATATAGGCTTCTTTGCCGAAGGCTCCGGCCTCGACGCAGCCGCTGGCCCCGCCTTCCCGGGCGTCGACAATGTCTTTCCCGGCCTGCAGCAATTCCTGGATAATGGCATCGGTATTGTAAAGAGCCGGCTGACCCCAGCCTTTGCGGGAAACCTCACAAGCCCGTTTGAGGAAGCGGTGGGGTGACTTTTTGCTGATCTGGACGTTGGAACTGGGCTGAAGGAGCCGCATTTCATCCATAGTATCTAAAATGAGGTAGGTGACGTCGTTGACTCCGTCCGAGCCGTCGGCCTTGACGCCGCCGCTGTTGATGTTGGCGAAATCGGTATAGGTGGCGCTTTCCTTCAGGGTGATGCCCACCTTGGGCGGCGCCGGCTGGTTGTTGAATTTGATCCACAGGCACTGGAGCAGTTCCTTGGCGGTCTCCGGCGTCAGGGTGCCGTCAGCCAGCCCCTGGCGATAGAAGGGGTCGAGGTGCTGGTCCAGCCGTCCCGGGCTATAAGAATCCCAGTTGTTGAGCTCTGAAGTGACGCCGATATGGACGAACCAGTACATCTGGATGGCCTGGGCGAAGGTGCGGGGCCGATGGGCAGGCACCACGTCGCAGTTGTCGGCGATGGTCAGCAGTTCGCCCTTTTGCCCCTCATCCTGCTCCCCGGCAGCCAGCTGACGGGCATATGCCGCGTAGCGCCGGCCGAAGGTCATGATGGCGTCGCAGCAGATGGCCATACCTTCGAGCTGGGCTTTGCGCTCATAGGCCTGTTCGTCGTTTTGCCAGTCAAGGGCGGCGATGGCCTGCTCAATATCGGCCTTAAAGTCTAAAAAGCCTTTTTGATACATCTTCCCGTCAGCCACCGTGTGTCCGGGCGAACGCTGCTCCATGAACTCGGTGAACAGGCCGGCCTGATAACAGTCCAGCCACTGGGGGGTCATGTTGGCAATAATCTTTTGCCGGAGGGACCGCTCAGACCAATAGGGGATGACGGTCTCGGCCTGGAAACTCCGGTCATCGGCGCTGACTGCGAATGAAATGCGCTCCCGCCGCGCCATCACATCCAAGTCTTCCAGCGAGTGGCAGCAAAGCTCGGGAAAGGTGGGGGCCGACTGCGGCCCCTCGCCTTTTTCGCCGACAATCAGTTCGCCGGCGTTGATGCAGAGCTTTTTGTTTTCCATGATATGTTTGAAGGTCAGCGCCCGAAGGAGGGGCGCCTCCAGCGTCCCGGCGTATTTTTGGTAGGCCTCGGTCACTAGCCTGGCCCGCTCCATCGATATGCTGGGCTCGGTGGTGACGCTCTCTTGCCTGAGGGCGCGGATTCGTTCGTTCATTCCCCGTTCTTCCATCGCTCGATCATCCTCCTATCGTCACTTTAAATCCGTTTTGGGCAAATCGCTGGCGTATTTCTTCCAGCCGCCCCGCGGAAGGGGTGGCCATGGCTTGATCGGGATACTCCCGGCCCAGCCTTTTGTACTTGTCGCGGCCGATATCATGATAGGGCAAGAGGTTGACTGCGGCAATACTGAGGGGTTTTGCCACCGCCACTATGCCTTCGATATTGGCGTCATCGTCGTTGAGACCGGCAATCAGCGGCACTCTGAGGTGGACGGCGGCGCCGCTGCGGCAAAGCCGCTCAAGGTTGGCGATAATCAAGGCATTGTCTTGGCCGGTATGCTGCCTGTGCCGGTCTGGGTCAGCGAATTTGAGGTCATAGAGGAAAAGCTCGGTATCGTCAAGCACCCGGGCGATGCTGTCATAAGGCACCTGGCCGCAGGTGTCGATGACCGCGCCGATCCCCTTCTGTCGGCAGGTGCTCACAAGTGCGGCGACAAAATCGATCTGGCAAAGGGCCTCGCCGCCGGACAGGGTAACGCCGCCGCCCGATTGTTCATAAAAAGGCTGGTCTTTCTCGATCTCGACCATCAGTTCAGCGAGGCTGTATTCCCGCCCGGCCACCACTCTGGCGTCCTGCGGACAGGCATCAACACATCGGCCGCAGGCGACGCATCGGATCGTATCGTAGCCTGTTGCTCCATCGACGCCGTGGGGGCAATCGCGGGCACACTGGCCGCAGCTGCTGCATTTGGCGCGGTTGACAAGGAGCTGGGGCCCGAATGCCTGGCTTTCCGGATTGTGGCACCAGCTGCATGCCAGCGGGCAGCCCTTAAAAAAAACGGTGGTCCGGATGCCTGGTCCGTCGTGTACACAAAACTTCTGGATGTTGAAGATTGTTGCTTTAGTCATGCTTGCCCTCGCGCAGTGGGTTGGGAGTGCTGGTTACCAGCAGCCTGACCAGTTTATTGGTATAGTTGGCCCAGTTATGGAGGATGGTTGAGTTGTAGTGAGCGGTGTCACCGGGAAAAAGCTCGAACCGTTCCTGATTGATAAACAGGGTCAGCGTGCCTTCCAGCACATAGACAAACTCTTCGCCCTCATGCGAATAGGGGGTAATAACCTCCTGGCTGTTGATGGGCAGCAAATCGATCTGCCTGGCCAGCAGCTCCTTGTCGGCTGGGGCGCTAGACAGGCGGTAGTGAATGAACCGCGTCCCTTCGACCCGCAGCACGTCGCGCTCATAGCTCCGGAGAATATGATGACCGTTCTGCGGCGGTTTGACGAAAAAATAAGCCAGTTCGACATCCAGCACCTGGGCGATGGTTGCCAGCGAATCGGTGGCGATGGCGGTGAGGCCCCGCTCCAGCTGGGACAAAAAACCGGTGGAAAGATTGGTCATTTCGCTGAGGTTTTTCAGGGTCAGTTTTTTATTGACCCGAAGCTCTTTAATCTTTTGGCCTATATCTTTGTTCATGGCCGCCCCGCCTTTCCCCGCTGCCGGTATCTGTTGATTTCACTATATCATTCTCCGTCAGGAAAATCCAGTATAAATTCATCAAAATGAATTTCGTTTCATCAAAAATCACTTATTGCAATGCAATGACAAAAAACAGCCTGTTCTGTGAATATTAATTCACAGAACAGGCTGTTCGTCATAGGTTAACAAGCTGCCAAAAAGTTGGTCAATAGCAGCATTCCCGCCGGGGTCAGGATCGACTCGGGGTGGAACTGCACCCCTTCAACATTGAACTCGCGGTGCTTTAGCCCCATAATCAGCTTGTCCTCGCTTTTCGCCGTAACTTTGAGACAGTCAGGCAAACCGGTGCTGTCGACGATCAGCGAGTGATACCGCCCGGCATCGAAGGGCCGGGGCAGGCCGTGGTAGATGCCGCCACCGTCGTGATAGACCAGCGATACTTTGCCGTGGATGGGCTCGGGCGCCCGCACCACCCGGCCGCCAAACACTTCGCCGATGGCCTGATGGCCGAGACAGATGCCCAGAATCGGGATGCGTCCGGCAAAGGTGGCGATGACCTCCTTGCTGATCCCGGCGTCGGCCGGGGTGCCGGGACCAGGCGAAATGATGATCGCCGTATAGTCGCCGCCAGCGATTTCAGCCAGCGTAATTTTGTCGTTGCGGACCACTTCCACCTCGTAGCCCAGGCTGGCCACCGCCTGGTACACATTATAGGTAAAGGAATCATAGTTATCGATCAAGAGGATCATTTTGTCACTCCCCCTTCAGGACCCGGAACATGGCCCCGGCTTTATGAATGGTCTCCTGGTACTCGGTCTCAGGTACCGAATCGGCCACAATTCCCGCCCCCGTCTGGATGACTACCTCGTCACCGTCGATGGCCAGAGTGCGGATGGTGATGCAGGTGTCCATATTCCCGCGGAAATCGAAATATCCCACCGCTCCCCCGTAAGCCCCCCGCGGCACCCCTTCCAGCTCGTTGATGATCTCCATCGCCCTGATCTTGGGCGCCCCGCTGAGGGTACCGGCCGGAAAACAGGCTGCCAGCACCTCGGTGGGAGTATAGCGGGGGTCGAGGTCTCCGGTGACTTCGGATACGATATGCATGACATGGGAGAAGTTCTCGATCTGCATCATTCGGCTGACCTTCACCGTGCCCGGCAGACTGATCCGGCCGATGTCGTTGCGGCCGAGGTCGACCAGCATGGCGTGCTCGGCCCTCTCCTTGGTGTCGGCTAATAGCTCGGCTGCCAGTCTTTCGTCTTCGGCGGCATCCTTGCCGCGCGGCCGCGTTCCGGCGATCGGGCAGGTGAAAACCTTTCCGCCCTGCAGCTTGACCAGCATCTCTGGCGACGCCCCCACCAGCTGACGCTGGCCGAGATTGATATGAAACATGTAGGGCGAGGGATTGACCCGCCGCAGCCGCCGGTAGAGGGCAAAGGGCTGCTCGGCCAGTTTGGCGTGAAAGGGATGGGACAGCACAGCCTGGAAGATGTCGCCGGCGGCAATATATTCCTTGGCTTGGACCACATTGGCCATATACTGTTCCTTCGCGCCCTCGCCTGCTGTAGGTGGTGCGGTGTCTTGCGAGGCAGATCCGGTTTGCGGCAGAGTGACCGGCTGGCGCACCTGTTCGCTCAAAGCCGCGATTGCCGCCAGCGCTTTGTCGTACTCACCCGCCGCCTGACTGGCGTCACTGACTGATGCGAGATAAATCAGCTTGGCGGAATGGGTCAGATGATCCATGGCAATGATGGTGCGGCAGAACATAAACTCGCCGAGTATGGTGGCGGCGTCTACCGACATGCCCCGCACCCGCTCCCAGGTGGATACAGCCTCATAGGCCAGATACCCCACCGCCCCGCCGCTGAAAGGCGGCAGTCCGGGCATATCGGGAAAGGAAAAGTCGTTCAGAATGCCCTGCAGGGCAGCCAGTGGCGCGCCTGCTATTTGATATTGGCGTTCGCCGGAATCGACGGCAAGCTTATCTTTATAGGCCGTAACCGTCAGAAAGGGATCGGTGCCGATGAAGGAATAGCGGCCGAAGGTTTTGCTGGTTTCGGCGCTCTCCAGCATAAACCCGGGCTGGTCGCCGACAATTTTATAATAGAGGGAAACGGGCGTCTCCAGGTCCACCGTCAGATCGGTATACACAGGAATAATATTATGTTTTTGGGCCAGCTGGCGAAAATCCTGGCAGGCAGGAAATATATTCATATCAATCACTCTCCTTATCCAGGCCCTGGCGGATCGACCCCACCAGCCGCCGAACCCCGTCGACACCATCGCTGGTCAGTTGCTCGATGATGGCGCTGCCGACAATGACCGCGTCGGCATGCTTAGCTGCGGCGCGGGCGGCTTCCGGTCCGCCAATCCCGAAGCCGATAGCCACCGGCAGGTCGGTATTGGCCCGGACCTGGCTGATAGCGGCGGCGACAGCGCTGTAGTCCACCGCCCGGACACCGGTGACCCCGGTGGTGGAAATGCAGTAGATAAAGCCTTCGGCTCCCTGGCAGATGGTTTTGATCCGGTCGGCAGTGCTGGTCGGAGCGACGAATTTAATCAATGCCACATCCCCGGCGCTGCAGTTGCCTGCAAGCAGCTCGGCTTCCTCTGGAGGCAGATCGGGAACAATGATCCCGTCAACGCCGGCCGCCTTGGCATCCCGGACGAACTCTTCCGGCCCATAGCTCAGGATGGTGTTGATATAGGTCATCACCGCCAGCGGCACCGACGAGCGGCTCCGAATCCGGCGGATGAGTTCCAGCGTTTTGGCGGTGGTGGCGCCGGCCTTCAGGGCCAGAGTCGCCGCCTTTTGGATGACCGGCCCGTCGGCAATGGGATCAGAGAAGGGAATGCCGATCTCCACGAGATCCGCCCCGGCCTCTGCGGCCGCTAGAACGGCCTCCAGCGTAATGTCCATGCCGGGATAGCCGGCAGTCAGATAAACAATCAGTCCTTTACGGCCTTGTTTTTTTAACTCCCCTAACCGATCGGTCAGCAGTGACATGACAATCCCTCCAATGCTTTTGCGACTTGCTGCACATCTTTATCTCCGCGGCCGGAGAGGCATACCACCACTGACTCGTGCGGCTTGGTCCGGGGCATGAGTTCTTCCAGATAGGCCAGAGCGTGAGAACTTTCGAGCGCCGGGATGATCCCTTCGGTCTGAGCCAGGCGGCGAAAGGCTGCCAGCGCCTGCTCGTCAGTCACAGAGACATATTCGGCAACGCCGCTGTCTCGGAATGCGGCGTGCTCAGGGCCAACCCCGGGATAGTCCAGGCCGGCGGAAATGGAATAGGCTGGTATCACCTGACCGTCGCCGTCCTGCAGCAGATAACTGAAGGCGCCGTGCAGCACCCCCGGCCGCCCGTGGCTCAGCGACGCCGAATGTTCACCCGAAGCCACCCCTTTACCTGCCGCCTCGACACCGATTTTACGGACATCCTTGTCGTCCTTAAAAGGATAAAAGATCCCCATGGCATTACTGCCGCCGCCGACGCAGGCGACAATATAGTTCAATTCCAACTCTTCCGCCGCAGCCGTGCTTTTGACTTCCTGACCGATCACAGCCTGGAAATCGCGGACAATCATCGGATAAGGATGGGGTCCCACCACCGAGCCGATGATGTAGTGGGTGTCGCTGACATTGGTGACCCAGTAGCGGATGGCCTCGCTGGTGGCATCCTTCAATGTGCCGCTGCCGCTGGTTACCGGAATGACCTGGGTTCCCAGCAAATTCATCCGGAAGACATTCAGCGACTGGCGCTCCATGTCTTCTTCGCCCATATAGACCCGGCACTCGAGGCCGAAAAGGGCGGCCACTGTCGCGCAGGCCACACCGTGCTGCCCGGCGCCGGTTTCGGCGACAATGCGCTTTTTCCCCATGCGGCGGGCCAAAAGAACCTGACCGATGGCGTTATTGATCTTGTGAGCCCCGGTGTGAAGGAGGTCTTCCCGCTTGAGATATATTTTGCCCCGTCCGTAATATTCGGTCAGGTTTTTCGCTAAATAGAGCCGGGTGGGACGGCCGGCGTAATCGCGCAGATAGCGCTGAAATTCTTCCTGAAAAGACGGGTCCCGTTTAATCGCTGTATAGAAATCTTCCAGCTCGGCCAGCGCCGGCATGACCGTCTCCGGCACGAACCGGCCTCCGTATTTGCCAAATCGTCCATTTTTATCAGGCATATCGATTCCTCCTGTATCTGTTTTATCATTTATCGCTTTCAAACGCGTGCATTTATCTATCCGGCGCTGCCAGGTCTGGCCAGCGCCCTGGTGCGGCCGGCGATATCAGCGGCCGTGACCAGCCCCTCGCCAACCAGTATCCCTCTCACTCCCGCCTGCATCAGTTGCCCGGCCTCCCGACCGCCGCTGATGCCGCTTTCACTGATGACCAGCTGCTCTTTATCGCAGTGGGGCAGCAACTCGAAGGTGGTACCGATATCGGTGGTAAAGGTCTTGAGATTGCGGTTGTTGATCCCCACCAGTTGGGCTCCGGTGCGCTGGACCCGGACCAGTTCCTCGAGGCTGTGCACCTCACACAGGCTGTCCAACCCGAGGAGCTGGGCTGTCGCCAGAAAACGCTTCAATTCCTCATCTGTTAAAATGGCGGCAATCAGCAGCACGGCGTCAGCTCCCGCCCAGCGGGCCTCATAGATCTGGTATTCGTCGATAATAAAATCTTTGCGGAGGATAGGCAGTTTGCTCACCGCCCGCACCGCGCCGATATCCTCCAGGCTGCCACAGAACTGCCGGCTGGTATGCACCGAAAGGGCGGCAGCACCGTTTTGGCTGTAGATCATCGCCAGTTCCGGCACGGTATGGCTGCTGCACAGCCGCCCCTTGGCCGGTGAAGCCAGTTTGCATTCGGCGATCAGCGACCAGTCTGTTTGCCTGATAACCCGGGAAAGGGCAAAATCGCCCGGCCGGATGGCCGGTTCCAAACCGCTCAGTGGACGCTGCTCCTTGCTGGCTGCCACCTCTTGCCGCTTTTCGGCCACGATTTTATTTAACATCGGCTTTCCCCGCCTCCTTGGCGGCGGTGATAAACCGCCGGATTTTTTCCGTATCCTTAACCCCGTCGGTCTCAACCCCGCCGGAAACGTCCACCCCGGCCGGCCGGAGAATGCGGATGGCCTCCTGCACATTGTCAGGTCCAAGACCGCCGGCCACCAGGAAGGGCTGGTGGATTTGGCTGCTGATCGCCTGGGTCTGTCGCCAGTCGAAGGTCGTCCCGGTCCCCCCGGCCTGGCCGGGAACAAAGCTGTCCAGCAGCACCCAGTCGACCTGATAGTCGTCTATCTGCCCGGTATTACCGCCGCTTCCTACCCGAAAGGCCTTGATCACCGGGCGGCCGACCGCGCGGCAGTATTCCGGCGTCTCGTCGCCATGAAGCTGAATATAATCCAGCCGGCAGCGCTCGGCGATTTCTTTCACTTCGGCCAGCGGCTGATTAACGAAAACTCCCACCCGGCCGATGCCGTTCGTCTGGCCAGCAATGTGCGCTGCTGTCTCAACACTGATTTGCCGCTTGCTGGCGGCAAAAACAAATCCGAGCAAATCGGCCCCGTACTCCTGGGCCGCCAGGGCTGCCTCCACCGCCATAATCCCGCAAATCTTTACGAGCATAGCGCAGTCCCCCGATAGTGCTGACTGAATTCCCGCAAGGCCTCCAGCTTGGCAAGAGCCGCACCGCTGTCAATGCTGGCGGCGGCGAGGGCCAGGCCTTCACGCAGGCCCTCCGCTTTACCGGCTACCGACAGGGCGGCAGCAGCATTTATCAGCACAATGTCCCGCCGCCGGTCTCGTTTTCCCTGCAAAACCCGCTCGATAATCTCGGCGTTCTCATCCGGCGTCCCGCCGCGATAGTCATCGGCGCTGCAAGACGGGAAGCCATACTCCGTCGGATCCAGAATATAAGATTTGACCGCACCGTCCACCACTTCAGATACCTGGGTCGGCGCCGCCGTCGATATTTCATCCATCCCGTCCAGACCGTGGACCACCATGGCCCGCCGAACACCAAGGCTGAGGAGCACTTCGGCCAGTTTCGCGGTCAGCGACCGGTCATAGACCCCCATCAGTTGGTAGGCGGCTCCCACCGGATTGGTCAGCGGCCCCAGCAGATTGAAGCTGGTACGAAAACCCAGTTCCCGGCGCGGCTTGCCGGCGTATTTCATTGCCGGATGGAAGGCCGGGGCGTACAGGAAACCCATCCCAATCCTGGCCAGCGTCTTGGCCACCGTCTGGGGCGGCAGGTCCAGCCGGACGCCCAGCGATTTCAAAACATCGGCGCTGCCACAGCTGCTCGAAATGCCATGATTGCCGTGTTTGGCCACCGGTACGCCGGCACCGGCCACCACGAAGGCTACTGCGGTGGATATGTTGAAGGTTCCCTTGCGATCACCGCCGGTGCCGCAAGTATCAATGACATCCTGCCCGTCACACTTGATTTTTACTGTATAGCGGCGCATGGTTTCAGCAAAGCCGGTGATTTCCTCGCTGGTCTCGCCCTTCATCCTGAGGGCGGTCAGCAGTGAACCGATCTGGGTCTCACTGGCGCTGCCGGACATAATCAGCTCCATCGAGCGGCGGGCCTCCTCCCGCGATAAATCCTTCCCTGCCACCACTTGACTTAGAATCTCTTTCATAGTTCTTACCTCCTCATTCTGGCAAATAAAAAAACCACTCCACCCTGTAGGGGCGAAATGGTTCGCGGTACCACCCTGTTTTGGAAAGCAAGCTTTCCCTCTGTTCAGGTACGGGATAAACATCCGATACCCTAGCCTGTTAACGGCGGCGTCCGACCCTTCCTACTTGCCGCAGCGTTCGGGGGGCAGCTCCCAGGTCCATTCACTACGTTTTCTAGGCCGGTCATCACACCTCCAGTTGCCTGGTCACCGGCTCGCTGCACTAGAATTCACTTAGCTACTCGTCCTGATCTTTACTGTTGAATATGTAGTTTTGGCAAATAAAAAAACCATTCCACCCTGTAGGGGCGAAATGGTTCGCGGTACCACCCTGTTTCGGAAAGCAAGCTTTCCCTCTGTTCAGGCACGGGATAAATATCCGATACCCTAGCCTGTTAACGGCGGCGTCCGGCCCTTCCTACTTGCCGCAGCGTTCGGGGGGCAGCTCCCAGGTCCATTCACTACGCTTCCTAGGCCGGTCATCACACCTCCAGTTGCCTGGTCACCGGCTCGCTGAACTAGAATTTACTTAGCTACTCGTCCTGATCTTCACTATTGTCATCTTTAATTATGCCCATTTTAATCTAGATTACCGGTGCTGTCAAGTTATAAGTTTTAAATTTTTAGGCCTTCGCTTATGCCGCCTGCCTGACGGCGTTGCGGCCGGCAGCCTTGGCCAGATAGAGGGTTTGCCGGGCTTTGGCGACAAATGCCTCCGCCTCGGTATCGAGCTCAGGAATAAGGGTCGCCGTTCCCGCGCTGACGGTAACATGGCCGCGAATCCCAGCCGGGTGTTCAATATTTTGGATAGCCACAGCCACCCGGATGGCTTCGGCGATAACCAGCGCCCCCAAGCTGTCGGTGTTGGGCAGTACGACGACGAACTCCGCCCCGTCGTTCCGAGCCACAAAGTCGCCGCCGCGGCTGATGCTCGAGCATATGGTGTTGGCGACAATCTTCAGGCATTCGTCGCCAACCTGCTGTCCGTAAGTTTGGTTGTAAGCCTTGAAAAAATCAATATCGAGGACAATCAGCGACAACGGCTGGCCGCTCCGACCGGCACGGCGCCATTCCTCAGCCAAACGCTGGGCGAAAAGGTCGCGGCTGGCCACACCGGTCAGCCTGTCGTGGCCGGCAAACTGATTTAACTGGTGATCTTTTGCCAGAAGCTCCCGGTTGAGCTGTTCTACAGAATGCTGGTAGTCCAAGATGCGTTTTCCCAGTGCCAAACGGCTGTGCAGTTCATCCGGCGAAAAAGGCATGGTCAGATAATCGTCCGCCCCGACGTCGAAGCCGGTAGCTATACTGTCCTGGCCGCCGTTCACCACCAGAATAACGTATAAGTTCTTTTTGTCTTCACTTTGTTTTAGCTTCCGGCACAAGTCAACACCATTCATGCCTGGCATCAGCCAATCCAGTATCAGCACCATCGGCTCGGTTTTCGCCTGCAGTAACATCCATGCCTCAAGACCATCAGCGGCAGACACTGTCTGGTATCCCCAATCGCCCACCGTCTTTTGCAGCCCTGTGCGATCCGCCTCGGTTCCCGCAACCAATACTTTCATCATACTTCCGCCTTTACACAATAATTATCAATGAAAAATATGAATCCGCGCATTTAGTGTACACACCATTCGCTATCCCCGAAAAAATATCCTGCCATAGTTTGCTGATAATTTACTAAATTGTCGATTGATAGAAATCAATGTCGAAAATATCATCAGAAAGACCCGTCCTAACAGGGACGGGTCTTTGAACAATCAGCCTTTTCGCAAATCGAACACCCGCTGGGCCTTGCCCTCTGATCGGGCCAGCGTTTTGGGCTGAACCAGCCTGACGGTGGCGTCGATGGACAGCACAACCTTGAGCTTGTGGCGAATCCGGTCCTGGAGACTGTCGAGTACATGGAACTCGTCCAGCAACGTCTCGTCAGCCAGCTCGACCGTAATTTCGATTTCATCGAGATAGCCTTTTTTCCGGACAAAGATATTGTAGTGCGGCCCGATTTCCGGAACACCGACAAGGACCCCTTCGATCTGTGACGGGAAGACATTGACGCCACGAATTTTCAGCATGTCGTCAGTCCGCCCCTGCACCTTGGCCATGCGGATAAGAGTCCGGCCGCACCGGCAGGGCTCGGGGTTCAGGCTGGTGATATCCCGGGTGCGGTAGCGGAGCAGGGCAAACCCTTCTTTAGTAATGGTGGTAAGAACCAGTTCGCCGGACTGGCCGTAGGGCAGCGATTCGCCGGTAGCCGGATCGACGATTTCAGGGAAGAAGTGGTCTTCATTGATATGCAGGCCGCACTTCTCCTGACATTCGCCCGATACTCCCGGACCGATAATCTCGCTCATGCCATAGTTTTCAAGGGCTGTGATGCCCCAAATACGTTCAATCTCCTGGCGCATCTCCTCGCTGCAGCCCTCGGCACCGAACAGGCCAAGCCGCAGCTTGAGCGATTTGGGGTCGATGCCCATACCCTGGGCAGTCTCGGCCAGGTACAACGAATAGGACGGTGTCCCCACCAGGACGGTGGTCCCGAAATCTTGCATCAGCATGATATGCCGTTCGGTGTTGCCGGTAGAAGCCGGCACAATGGTGGCCCCGGCCTTTTCGAGGCCATAATGCAGACCAAAAGCGCCGGTAAAAAGTCCATAGCCGAAAGCAACCTGAGCGACATCGTCCTCGCCGGCTCCGGCGGCGCTGACAATCCGGGCCACCAAGTTGGTCCACAGGTCGATATCCTTCTGGGTGTAGCCCACAACGGTCGGCTTGCCGGTTGTCCCAGATGACGCATGCAGCCGGACGATCTTTTTCAGGGGGACGCTGAACAGCCCATAGGGATAGTTGTCCCTGATATCATCCTTGGTGGTAAAGGGCAGCTTTTCAATATCAGCCAGCGAAGCCACGTCTTCCGGTTTTACCCCTCGCTCGTCGAGCACCCGGCTGTAAAAGGGAACATGATCATAAACTTTCCGCACCGTGGTCTGCAGTCTTTCCAATTGCAATGTTTCCAGTTGGTCACGCGCCATACATTCTGCTGTTTGATCCCAAATCATCTTATCCAGTCCCTTCGGGGTTTTATGGCTGCCGACGAGGCTTGCGCCTCTAGCAGACCGTTTTCAACATAATCACAATGAAAACCGCCGTCACCGCCGTCAAAATCAGAGAAAAGACAAACGCAACGCGGATGACCTGATTTTCCTGACCCAGCTTGTCAATAGACGCCGCAGCATTTTGCAGTTTTGCGGGAGAAATGACGCTAGCCAGACCGCCACCGAAGGCCAGACCGGCGGTGACGATAATCAGGCTAAATAAATCCATGTTCAGGTTCTTCGCCGTAGTCATAGTATATTTGGCAAACATGGCGACTGTCGATGCCTCGCTGCCGGTGATAAATCCGCCGAACAGGCCGATAAAAGCGACAACGGCGCCGTAGGCATCACTGAAGTAGAGGGCCGAATAGTCAGCCAGTACTTTTACCATGCTGGCGGTCTCAAATTTACCGGTGGCCATGCTGTAGCCCGACATATTCATGATTTCACCGATGGCAAAGAAAATCGCCGCCGAAAAAACCGGCCGGGGGGCCCGTTTCAGCCAGGTGGTTAGCGTGGCCGATAGCTGGGCGGTTGTCGGCCGGATGAAGGCCATCGAAAGAATGGTGCTGACAAATATCCAGGTATAGGCATTCCACAGGGCCCGGGTGTCGATATCCGCACCATTGGCAGTCAACCCGGCGATCGGCATCTTCAGCGTCCGGTACAGATAATCGAACAAATCCTTAGGCACATTCAGCGCTAAAATCAGACCCACCAACAGCACCCAGGGGGTCAGCGCCTTCCACAACGGAAACTCGGCTTCATAAGCAAGTTCCGCAACGCTCAACGCGCTTCGGTCACACACTTTTTGATACTTGACCAGCAGGAAGACCACCATGGTCGCGATCACCGCCAGGCCGCAGAGTACGCCGGTAAGGACCACCAGATTGTCATAGCGGTTGGTGAAGTAGGCCACCACACCGATCACCGCCCCGGTAACAAGGCAGGGCACCCAGCCTTCTTTGATGGCCTGCCACTTGCCGACAATCCAGAGCATGGAAAAGCCGATCAAGGTGGACACCAGCGGCAGAAACAAATAAAAGGCCATCCCCGCCTGAGACAGGGTGATTTCATTGCCTTTGCCCAAAAAGGCGTTGGCCATATCGACAAATACCACGATAGGCGCCCCTAATAGGGCGTAGGTACAAAGCGAATCATAGCCGATGGCCGGCAAGGCAATGGCGACATAAGTCGAATAGCCCATGGCCACCAGGATGGGCGGCAGCAGCGAAACCGGCGTGGCCCCCACCGAGACCATCAGGGTCCCAAAGCCGATGTTGATCATCATAATCTGAATGGCCCGGTTCTCGCTGGCGATGGTCTTGATGAAAATAATGATCCGCTTCAATGCGCCAGTGTGCTCCATATAGGCCATCTGCAGCAGTGAGGTCGCCACGATGAGCGATACGGCAAAGGACCGGATGAAGCCGGCAACCGTTGATCGCAAGATGACTTCAAGGCTAGTCTGGAAGGCCAGATAAGCGACGATGGAAATGGTCAGCCAGCCTACAATGCCGCTGATATCGGCCGCTTTTTTCCAGACGATCAGCATCAGCAGAATCACAACAATGGGCAATAACGTCAAAAGCAACGCGTCGATGAAACTTACCCCCATCTCCTATGGAAAGAATTGCGTTTACACTTTATATGTATAAATGCCTGAGACACCATAATTTTGTTAAGATTCGCCGGAAAAGTCATCTGTCCTGCCTCAAAATTCACTTTTTCCCGCCTGCCAGCCACAAAATTCCAGTACCTACCGAAAAAAGACGCCCCCTTTGCAGGGAGCGTCTTCAGCGTTTCAGGTTTTGTCACAACAGCCGACGGGCACCGAGATACCTCGGCTTCCAGTAACTGTCGCCAAGAGGGGTGACAGTTACCCCGTGGCTGGATGAAGCGTGGATAAAATTTCCGTTGCCGGCGTAAATCCCGCAATGGGAAGCGCCTTTTTCATAGGTGGTAAAAAACACAACATCGCCTGGCTGCAGATCCTTTTGGGCTACCGGTTTCCCTGTTTCAAACTGTTTATCTGCCGTCCGCGGCAGCTTTACGCCATTAAGATCAAAGACATACCAGACAAAGCCTGAGCAGTCGAAGCCCTTGGAGGTAGTGCCGCCAAACTTGTAAGGAACACCCCGATATTTTAGGGCGGTGGCGACAATGGCCTCCCCCTTGATTGGTTTTGCGGCCTCTTTTCCGAAGGCTGTGACAGCTTGTCCTTCCACTGCGGCATACGCAGCCGTCGGGACAATCAGCACCAGCGCCGTCAAGAGCAGGATGCCGACCAGTATACGCATTGCTATCCCCCCTTGCAAAAAACAAGTGGCGAAGATTTCTATTTTATTATTTCTCCCGAAATATGCCGATTCCTGCCGGAATCCGGCTTATTCGATAACTTCCTGCACCCGGCCGACAATGCCGTTATCCAGACGGACCTTGATGCCGCGGTGGTGCACGGCGCTGTTGGTCAACAGATCCTTTACCACACCTTCGGTAAGTTGACCACTGCGCTGGTGTTCCTTCTGGACAATCTTCACCTTGCTGCCTGGCCTGATATTTTTACGCTCTGTTCCGTTCATCTTTCTACTCCTAAGACAATATTCTATACAATCTTGGTTGTCCAGTCTTCGACACTCCAAACCATGGTGACCCAGTCTTCATAGAAGTCGGGTTCGTGCGAAACCAGCAGAATGCTTCCTTTATATTCCTGCAAGGCTCGCTTCAGTTCGGCTTTGGCGTCAGTATCAAGATGATTGGTGGGCTCATCCAGCACCAGCCAATTGACTTCTTTCAGCATGAGTTTGCAGAGCCGCACCTTGGCATTTTCGCCACCGCTCAGCACCATCATCTGGCTGGTGATGTGGTCGTTGGTAAGACCACAGCGGGCCAGCGCCGACCGAACTTCAAAATTGGTCATCCCCGGGTACTCCTGCCAGATTTCCTCGATGGCGGTATTGGTGTTGCGGCGGGATGACTCCTGCTCAAAGTAGCCGGGGTAGAGGTAGTCGCCCAGCTCCACCTTGCCGGCCAATGGCGGAATCTGCCCGAGCAGGGTTTTCAGAAGGGTTGATTTCCCCAGGCCGTTGACGCCGCGCAGGGCCACCTTCTGGCCGCGCTCCAGGGCGATATCCACCGGTCGGGTCAGCGGTTCGTCATACCCCAGCACCAGGCCGGAGGCTTCGACGATGAAGCGGCCCGGCGTCCGTGCTTCGCGGAATTGAAACACCGGTTTGGGTTTCTCCCGCGGTTTTTCCAGCACTTCCATCTTGTCCAGCCGCTTCTGGCGGCTGTTGGCCATTCCGCGGGTGGCCACCCGGGCCTTGTTGCGGGCGATGAAATCTTCCATCCGCTCCACTTCCTGCTGCTGCCGTTCGTAAGCCCTCAGTTCCTGGCCTTTTCTCATGGCGAACATCTGCTGGAACTGGTCATAGTCGCCGCTATAGCGCGTCAGGACAGTGCTTTCCACATGATAGATGACATTGACCACTTCATTCAGAAAGGGGATGTCATGCGATACTAGAATAAAGCTGTTTTCATAGTTCTTTAGATAGCGTTTAAGCCATTCGATATGTTCAACATCCAAATAGTTGGTCGGCTCATCAAGGATGAGGATGGTGGGGTTCTGGAGCAGCAGTTTGGTCAATAGCACCTTGGTCCGCTGGCCGCCGCTCAGGTCGGCCACATCCCGGTCGAGGCCGATTTCACCCAACCCCAGCCCGTTGGCCACCTCTTCGATTTTGGCGTCAAGCACATAGAATCCGCCGTGCTCCAAAAGGTCCTGGATTTCGCCGACGTCTTCCATCATCTGTTCCAATTCCTTGGGCTCGGCAGTGGCCATCTTGTCATAGAGGGCCAGCGCCTCGGTCTCCAGGTCGAACATTGCCTGGAAGGCTTCCCGCAGCGCATCGCGGATGGTCTTGCCCCGGCTGAGAACGGCGTGTTGGTCAAGATAGCCCACCGTTACCCGGTTCGACCACTCGACCTTGCCTTCGTCTGGCGCAAGCTGGCCGGTGATGATCCCGAGGAAGGTCGATTTGCCTTCGCCGTTGGCGCCGATCAGGCCGACATGCTCCCCTTTGAGCAGCCGGAACGAAGCATTCTCCAGTATTTTGCGGGCCCCAAACCCGTGGGTAACATTTTCAACTGTCAGTACACTCATATCGATTACTCCTGTTTGTGGTATTGCAAATGCTTCTTTATTCTAGCTCAGACAGAGGGCGAATGTCAAAGAAAAACCGCCTGCCGCAGCCCAACGAGCTAGATTTTTACATCCTCTTAGTAAAATTTGAATCTACTTCCAATCCAGCGAAAAAGGCAGCAAAATACGAAAGCCTGCAATCGTCCATGATTGCAGGCTTTAAAGACCGTTTAGGCCAACCGGGCTGTCAGTACCACAGCCCGATCAGTTTCCAGTAGACAGTACCGACCGTCAAATAGAGAATTGCGTGAAGGGCTGTCACCATCAGTCCCAGCAGCCACCAGGCTTTTTTGTCGGTATAACCCTTGGCAAATAGCAGCGGCCCCAGGCCGTTGCCGTAATGGGTCAGGGTCGAAGAAATCACCATCAGAAAGGCTGCCAGAAAAAAGGCGGGATATTTGGGCACGCCGGTGGCGGCAATGAAGGAAAAGAGCAGCGGCGCAAAGGCGGCGACATAACCCACCAGCGACGCGAAAAGATAGTGGGGCAATGTCGCGAGCAGGGTGATGATCACCAGCACGGTAAAGGTCTCCAGGCCCTGGGTGGGAATCAGCTGTTTTAAAGACACGGCAAACCAGGAGAAAAAACCGGTGCCAGCCAACCCGGCCGACAGGCCGAGGATGGCGCCAAACCAGGTGAGCATCGCCCAGGCCTCCTTGGCTTCGGCGATATCTTTCCACTCAACGACCCGCAGAAGGAGCATCAACGAAATACCGATAAATGCCACCAGGGTCGCATCCAGCATGGTAATCGAACCAGTGGCCCACAAAGTGAGAATGGTCAGGAAAATAAAGGCTGCGAAGTATTCGTTCCGGGTGACCGGCCCCATTGCCGCCAGCTGATCTGCGGCTGCTCGCCGAATGCCGCCCAGATCGGTCAGCTGCGGCGGATAGACTTTGTAGAGCAAATAGGGGATCAGCAAAAAGCCGATAAACCCCGGCAAAGCGGCGACAGCCCACAACGACCAGGTCACATCGATCCCCAGGGTTTGCTGCGCCAGTTTGACATTCAGCAGGTTCGGCCCCATCCCGGTCATGAAGATGCTGCCTGTTGTCATACAAATGGTGTACATCAAGACAGTCAAATAAGCCCCGATTCGCCGGGAAGTGGCTCCCGGCTTGCAGTCACAGGCTTCGATAACTCCTTCGGCCAGGGGAAAGACGATCCCCCCGCCGCGGGCCGGCGCTGCCGGTGTGCTTGTCGCCAGCAATAGGTCAAGAAAACTCAGTATATAGCCCAGGCGAAGGGACGTTGTACCGAACCGGCTGATAAGCGAAAGGCCGATCCGCCGCGCCAGACCGGATTTTTTGAAGCCGATACTGATCATCACCGCCACCACGATCAGCCACAGGGTACTGTCGGTATAGCCGACAAGCACGTCCTTCAGCGGTACGGCGAACATTCCGGCGGCAGTCACCGCCAGCAGCAAAACGGCCGCTTCCGGCAGCGGCTGAAGAATCAGGGCCAGGATGGCGGCCAAAAAAATCCCGAATAGGTGCCAAGCGGCAATCTTCAGCCCCGCCGGGGCCGGAATGACAAAAAACAGCACAGCGACTAAAGCCGAAACTACCAATTTCAGGATCGTACGGTTATCCATCGTCATCCTCCTGCTAGCTCCATGTCTGCCAGATTTCCGGACAGTAGCCGACTGTCGCCTGCGGTCCGTTGCGGACGATTGGCGTTTTAAACAGCAGCGGATTGGCCAGCAGCACCTCTATGACATCATGGCGGATGTACTTCAGATTGCGTTTGGCATATTCCTTGCCGTCGCGATCGATCAGGTTGTCCAGCCCCACCGCCGACCTCACCCTGTCCAGCTCACCTTTGCTCAAACCTTTTACCGTCAGATCGATAAACTGAAAGGAGATGGACCGTTCTTTGAAATAACGCTCAGCTTTGCGGGTATCCTGGCATTTTTTTACGCCAAATATCTGGATGTTCACTAGCCGTCCTTCACCCCCGGGTCACTTGCATCCATGCCGCTGCCACAGGAATCAGTCTCAATTCTTTTCTTCAATAACAACCTTGCGAATGACCACCTTTTCTGCCGGCTGGTCGTTAGCGCCGGTCTTGACCTTGCCGATTGCCTTGACGACATCGAGTCCCTCGACTACCTTGCCGAATACGGCATGTTTGCCGTCCAGCCAAGGAGTTTTGTCCAGAGTAATGAAGAATTGCGAGCCGCCGGTATTCGGTCCGGCGTTGGCCATCGACAAGATTCCGGCGGAGTCGTGCTTCAGGTCAGGGGAAAACTCATCCTTGATGGAGTAGCCTGGCCCGCCGGTGCCGTTGCCGCTGGGGTCACCGCCCTGGATCATGAAATTGTCGATAATCCGGTGAAAAATCAGGCCGTCATAAAAGCCTTTTTGCGCCAGTTGGATAAAATTCTTGGTTGTCAGTGGCGCCCGCTCGGTAAAGAGCTGAATGGTGAAATTGCCTTTAGATGTTTCAAATCTGGCAAAGGTTTTTTCCGCCGCCATCCCGGCAGTGGCTTTGGGTGCGGCCGGAGCAGCCGGCGTGGTTGGCGCCTGGGCGGCACAACCGCTAAGCATGAGCAAAAGTAGCGCCAATACTCCTACCAGCGCAAGAGTTGCTGTTCTTTTCATCGATAATCCTCCCGTATTGGAATAAATACTTCAACTACTTCGGCTTGCTCGACAACCTGCACAGCGTGCTGAACGCCGCCGGGAAAGGCCCAGCTGTCACCCGGTCCGGCCGGATATTCCTTGCCGTCGACGATGAAAACCAGCCGTCCGGAGAGCAGACAGCCGATTTGCTCGTGAGGATGAGAGTGGGGCGGAATGACCGCTCCTGCCTCCAGTTCAAACTTGACAAGCATTGATTTTTCGCCCACTGCCAGCGTTTTTCGCTGCACGCCGGCAATCATCTGGACAGAAGGCTGCTCAGCCTGTTTGATAATCATCAAAAGTCCCCCTTTTTTTCCACAACTAATTTTGTACCGCTTGGAACACTAGTCCTGAGTCAATTGCCGGATGAGCTTGGCAGGATTGCCGGCGTAAACACCGTTGGCTGCACAGTTTTTTGTCACCACCGACCCGGCGCCGATGATGACTCCGTCGCCAATTTCAATCCCCGGTAAAATAGTTACATTGGCACCGATCCAGCAGCCATTCCCGACGGTGATCGGCAGATTGAGCCCCGCTCCGGCCCTGCGTTCGCTGGGGCCAATATGATGGCTGTTGCAGACAAAGGACACCCCAAAGGCGATGTTGCAGTTGGTGCCGATGGAGATCAAACTGCTGTTGATAAAAACGCAGTCCTTGTTGATCCAGGTCCCATCACCGATTTTCAGATCGGAGCTAACAAAGGAACAGCCCGGAAACATCCACACCTTGCCGAGCTCCATCCCATATACCCGGTAAATCATCCGCCTCAGCCAGGTGTTGACCCACACCGAAGCCGCGAACGAGTTAATCAGCACGTCCCGGCACGGCCTGCGAAATGCCCTTTTGATTATCTTTAGGATCATCGGATGGCTCTCCCTTTTTGTTTTTGCCGCGCCGGTCCCAGCGCCTACTGTTTTTCTCAATCCGCTCTAGATTTTCGGCGACGCGGGGGATACTTCCTGCCGACCGCGGTCGAGGGGCAAATACCGCCCCCAACTCGCCAGACCGGCGCCGGCAAACCCGACGATCCCGGTAACCCAAAAACCCCACGCCAACCCGAAACTACTGCTCAAAAGCCCGGCGAGCACCGGCCCGCCGCACATCCCAATACCGTAAATGGCCTGGAATATCCCCATGGCGGTCGAACGTTTTTCATCAGGAAAGTTCTTGATGCTAAGCCCCATCAGCAACGGCATTATCAGACCACGGCCAAAACCGCCCACCGCCTGGCTCAAATAAAACCAGGACAGATTATCGATAAAGGGGATGACCAGACAAGACGCGGCCATGGTGATAAAGCCGCCTACCAGTGTGCTCCGTTCGCCATAGCGGCGGCAGAACAGGGTGCCGCTCAGGGCAGAGGCAAAAATTGACGGCACAATGGCCGCTACGGTAAGCAAGCCAAGTTCAAAACCGCCAGCGCCGATAGCCTGGGCTGCCACCGGCGAAAAGCCGAAGATGGTGACATAGGTGACCACCTGAAGTATCACCCCCAAGCCGGACAGGCGGAGCAAATTGTCGTCCCGCAGGACATCGAACATCACTGCTGTGTCGACCGGTTTAGGCGCCGAAGGCTCCTCCCGCACACTAAAGCTTAGGGCAACCCCGATCAAGCCGCCGGCGGCTCCGAGGATAAACGGCGAAGTCAAGCCGAACCGTTCGGCGACATACCCCCCGGCAAGCATGGCCGCCACCTGACCCAAGGAACAAACCGCGTTAATAAAGCCAATCGCTTTAGGAGCCTCCTTGGGCTGAAAATAACTGGCATAAAGCACAGTGTAATCGACCCAGGCCGCAGCCGCTACCCCGGCCGATGCCCGCAAAAGCAGCAGCGCCCCTACCGCCGGCACCAGCCACATCCCCAGGCTGCTGCATACAGCTAGGGCGATGCCGCCGATGACAAACAGCTTGCGGCGGCCCCAGGCGTCGGAAAATACGCCGACCGGCAGCCGCAGCAGCACCTGGGTGAAGCCGTAGGATCCCAAAATAAACCCCACCATGTCGTAAGACGCACCCAAAGATTGTGCATAGGGTGCCAGGGTAGGAACATAGGTATACATGGAAAACCAATAAAAACCGGTGACCAAAATCATAATCCGTTTGGACCAACTATTCATCGTTCATTTCATTAGCGCAGGGTCGCCGAGCATGCCGGATTCCTGTGCCGTCTCCTTATCATCTTTGCAAACTATTGTTAAATCTCGATCCCAGCCAATTGCGCGCTACGCTTGACGACACCACAGACATCCTTGTCGCCACACCCTTGGAAAAAGCGCTATAAACCAACCCCGCGTTTCGCCATCATCCCTGCCTCCCCAACCTGTTACTTATTTATTTTCCCATTCACTCCGATTTATCCTCTGTCCTATCACCCCTTTCCTGCTGTTTTGTTTCTTTGCCTGCTCTCATTCTCAGGCGACTTTACCGTGTAGACGCAAATTCCAACAACCTTTATCGAGCGTTGATCTCACGGTAATTCAGCCAAATTATTTGGAACAAGCACGAATATTTTGTTTGCAAAAGAGGATAGTTCTGCTATGAAGTGGAATTAAAATTGAATTATCACTGACAATTGGAGGATTTACAAAATGAAGTTAGCAACCCGTTTAAACCAACTTGGAACTGAAAATGCCTTTGAAGTGCTAAAGGAAGTCAATGCCCTGAAAGCAACCGGACGGGACATCATCAGTTTTGCTATCGGTGAGCCTGATTTTGACACCCCGGAAAATATAAAACAGGCCTGCATTCAGGCCATCCAGAAAAATGAGACCCACTACTGTCCCTCAGCCGGTATTCAGCCGCTGCGGGAAACCATCGCCGCTTATATATCCAAGAGCCGCAACATCCCGGTTAGCCCGGACGAAGTGGTGGTCACTCCCGGCGGCAAACCGATTATGTTTTATGTAATGCACGCCTTGGTCAATCCTGGCGATGAAGTTATCTATCCCAATCCCGGATTCCCGATTTACGAGTCAGTCATCCGCTTTCTCGATGGCGTGCCGGTACCGGCACCACTGCTGGAAGAAAAGGATTTTTCCCTTGATACCGACCATCTCGCACAGCTAATCACCCCAAAAACCAAACTCATCATCATCAACAGCCCCCAGAATCCCACCGGCGGCATGATTACCGCAAAAGATCTGGAGAAAATCGCCGCCCTAGCCATCAAACATGATCTTTGGGTGTTGTCAGATGAAATATACAGCCGCATGCTTTATTCCGGGACCTTCACCAGCATCAGTTCGCTGCCGGGTATGAAAGAACGGACCATCATCCTCGACGGCTTCTCCAAGACCTATGCCATGACCGGCTGGCGGCTCGGCTTCGGCATTATGAATGAGGAACTGGCCACCGCTATCGCCCGCCTGATCACCAACTGCGAGTCCTGCACCAATACTTTCATTCAGCATGCCGCCATCGAAGCCCTCACCGGCCCCCAGGACTCGGTTGACAGCATGGTCAGCGAATTCAAAGCCCGCCGCGATCTGATTGTTGACGGCCTCAATAACATCCCTGGCATTACCTGCAAACTGCCGAACGGCGCATTTTACGTCTTCCCCAACGTCACTGGAGCCTGCAAAGAGCTCGGCTTCGCTGACTCGAAAGAATTGCAGCAATACATCCTGCACCACGGCAATGTCGCCGTTCTGCCCCGGACTTCCTTCGGCGAAAAAAATGCCGCCGAAACCCAGGAGTATCTCCGCTTCTCCTACGCCACCTCCCGCGAGAATATCATCAAAGGTCTTGACCGCATCAAAACGGCGCTGGCGGCGCGGCGACAATCCCTTTAAAAAGAATAATAAAGGAGAGCCCTAAAAGCATTTCGCTTTTAGGGCTCTTTTACTGTTATCGCTGCTATTTATAGCTGGCTTTCACATTGGTGATTAGCAGACCCTTTTCGGTGGCGGCGGCTTTATCTGGCAAATATTGCGCCGTGGCAACCGAAGAATTCGGTCCGTCCCCGACCTTGATGGTTCCTGTCCAGACAACCCGGCCGGCTTTATAAATATTCCCCTCGATCTTATAAGTGTATGTTCCGGCAGGTACCATCTGCCCCTTGCTGTCTTTCAAGTCCCAGTTGACCACCACCGCACCGGTCGGGGGGGTCGCGGTGCTGACTGCGTCGACTTCGCCCGAAGAACCGGCTGTCGTCTTGGTGGCTGCGCTGATGGCGTCTAAGTCAGCCGGAAAATACTTGCCCCATTGCGATACCCCCACCCACAGCGGCAGAGTATCAGGGCGCCTGTTAAAGCCGCCGGTAGCGGCAAAGTGGGTAGCCGAAAGGGTTCTCACATAGTATCCCTTGCTGTCCTCGATCCAGACAGCGTATTGATTGGTAGCCACATTGTCAATGCGGGTAAAGTCGAAAGAAATCGTCGCTGCCGGTTGGGTTGCCGCCCCAGCCACCGTAGCTGACACCAACAAAAGCACCCCCACCAGCCAAACGCCCATCTTGATCTTCCTGATGCCAACCATCATCGATTCCTCCCAATTCATGTAGTCGCAGCAACGACGAAAAATTCGTCTGCTGCCCGCCGTGCCGTCAGCCATAAACACTGTTATTGATTGCGAATATCAATTTAATTTCCATATAGAAGATTAAAAATCCTCTTTGTTGCCAGATGATTACCGATCTTTCCCGTCCCTGAAAAATTGTCTCTTTGCTCTTTTTTTCGAGCCGAAAGGAAAAAAACCGACAAAACCGAATTAATAAAAAATTAGGCTTTGAAAGCGAGGCGGCATTTTGCTCAAAACGTGGTTTATGATGTCAAGACCTTGGTCCTTCACCTGTTCCTTCGTGCCAATCACCGTGGGGGCAGCCCTCGCCGGAGTCCAGGGCCACTTCAACCTCAGTCTTTATCTGTTGGCGCTCATCGGCGGCCTTGCCATGCACGCCGGCACCAACCTGATCAATACCTATGGCGACTATGTGTCAGGCGTGGACACCATCGAATCGGCAGCCACCTGTCCGCAGCTGGTGACCGGGGTATTGAAACCAAACGACGTACGAAATGTTGCTTTCTATCTTTTCGGGTTCGCCACCCTGATCGGGCTATGGCTGACATACCTATGCGGTTGGCCGGTCATTGTTCTCGGTCTGCTCGGCCTGGTGGCCGGCTACTCCTACACCGCAGGAATAGCCTATAAGTATAAGGGATATGGCTCCATCATGGTATTTCTTTTCATGGGCCCTTTCATGAGCTGGCCGGCTTATTACATTCAAACCCTCGAGTCCAGCTGGCTGCCGGTGTGGGCTTCCTTTCCGGCAGGTTTTTTGGTGACTGCCGTCCTGACTGGCAACGATCTTCGCGATCTGGAGTTTGACCGTGCGGCCGGCATCAAGACGCTGGCGCTGATTCTCGGGCTGAAGAAAAGCATGTTCCTTTATTGCTGCCTGATCACAGCCGCTTTCGCCAGTGTCGTCGTCATGGTGGCCCTGGCACAACTTCCCTGGACGGCGGCCCTCCCCCTGTTGCTGATTCCATCTACGCTAAAAATATTTTCCAATGCCCGGACCGCGGCTGATGGTTCCAGAGAAGCCATGGTGCTGATGGAAGGAGTAGCGGCCCAACTGCACTTTCATTTCGGGTTGCTGCTGCTCGCCGGCATTATTGCCCCTCTTCTTTTGCGGGGGTGGTTGTGATGAATAAAGCTGCACCCGGCACCAGTCAGATTGTGTTCAGCATCGCCCTGGCCTTTGCTTTCTGGTATTTTACTTTTGGCTTAAAACTATTAAATTTTTGGCTTTCCATGAGCCTCGCGGTAACAACATTGACGCTGCTGGGTTTTGCCTTTGGCGGTTTCCCCCTGCGTCGCAGCGATATTACCGCGGCCAATTTTCTCCGTGGCGCAGCAGCCGCGGCGGCACTTTATGCCATCTTCTGGGCCGGAAACCTGATCTCTCAGTCGCTATTTCATTTTGCCAGACCGGAAGTCTCCTCGATTTACGGTATCCGTCAGGAAGGCCAGGCCACCCTCATCACGCTGGTGCTGCTTTTCGTCACCAGTCCGGGTGAAGAGTTCTTTTGGCGAGGGTTTCTTCAGCGCTGGGCCATGGCTCGCTTTGGGCCGGCCAAAGGCTGGCTGATCGCGTCTCTGGTCTATGGCGCTGTACACATCATCTCCGGCAACTTCATGCTGGTCGCGGCGGCGCTGGTGGCCGGCCTGTTTTGGGGCTTCTTATACTGGCGGACCGGCAATATTTTCCTCTGCATTGTCTCCCACGCCCTGTGGACGGTATCGATATTTATTCTCTTCCCGGTGCTGTAAACGGCAGCCATATAAAAAGGAGCTAGTCCGGCGTGGACTAGCTCCTTTTTATTACATACTAACAATTACAGGGGTTCATCCATGGTCAACGTCACCGCCAGGCCAACCAGGGCCGAGATGCCAAAATAGGTAAATACAGCGGTATAGCCAAATAGGTCCAAAAGGTAGCCGGCGATCATCGGCGCAAAAAAACCGCCCAGATTGCCGCCGCTGTTGACCAGGCCAATGGCCACGGGGAAGGTTTGCTTTGTAGTCAGGCCCATGGGGTAAGCGCTGTAGTTGGAATAACCGATATTCAGCAGCAGACCGGTAAGAAGCAGGGTAAGGGCGATGATGGTGGTATCGCCGGGAAGATTGATCAGGGCCACCATCATGCAGGCGGTGGCGGCGGTACTCACCAGCATCAATGGTTTTCGGCGCTTATCAAGCAGTTTATCGGAAATCAAGCCACCGAGAAAAGAACCGCAAACCGCTCCCACCCAAGGTGCGGCAGCCACAAAACCCATCTTTATGAACGAAAAATGTTTGGCGTTGATCAAATAGGAAGGAATCCAGGTCAGCAGGCCGTAGACAATGCTGACAAGGGAAAAATAGCCGATGGTGGCGGCCCACATGTTCCAGGAGAAAAATACCCCGCGATTTGTGGCGATCGGAGCGATTTTTTTCGCGCGAATGAGCCAGTCCAGCCAGCCGAAATCTTTCGGACCGGCAGAAACGATCTCGCCGGCGGCGGCAGGGGCGGTTTCCCGGATGTGGGCAACCTCAGCCGGCGAAACAAACCGGCTTTCTTCCGGCTGGTTCTTGATAAAAAGATACCAGGCCGCCGCCAGCATAATACCCGGCGCGGCGAAGATATAGAAGACCTCGCGCCAGCCGAAGGTCAGCATGATCCAAACGGTCACAGGCGGTACCAGCACCGGCGCAAATTTGGTGGCGGCGATATAAATACCGGTGGCTGTCCCCTTTTCCTTAGGCGGAAACCAATTGTTGATGGTCGAGGTGACCCCGACCGGGCAGGGCCCTTCAGCCATGCCGAGACCAAACCGGTACAGCTTGATAAAAAAGGCTGATGATGCCGTACCAATCAGGCCGGTAAAAATCGACGTGATAATCATGGCAAAGGAAATCAGGCTGCGAACCCCGTACTTTCCGTACCAGAGTCCGGCAGGAATTTGCGTCAGGGCATAGCCGATAAAGAATAAGCTGGCCAGCTGACCGGCCTCAAAGCTGCTCAGATGGTATTCTTTCTGGATATAGGGCAGTACCACGCCGATATTGGCCCGATCGGCGTAGGTCATGGTATAAAACCCAAAAATAATAGCCATGACAACCCAGCGGTAGTTGGTCATGCGCTGAGTCCCCATGGTCTTGTCTGCTTTGCCTGCCAGTTTAGATATAGACATGAATGCACCCTCCAAATATCAATCATTCGATATTAGGCGAACATTGCCGAGGGTAAATGCTTTGCCGCGATAATATATCGATTTTTAGAGCATGTTGTGCTTCTTCGCCCAGATCCCGCTAGCTCATTTTCTCCGGCAGGCAAAATTCCGGAAAAGTCCCTGGAGCACGACTAACGATGCTTTGCGGGACTTGTCCGGATTGCTGCCGCTATTTGTGATTTGCCTGCGCGCTACGCCAGATTAAAAGGGATGCCGCAGATTTCACCTTCCCGCTTGAGTTCATCCACCACCACGCCAGGCACCGGGATACCTTCCTGCAGGCGCTGTTCCTTCTTGCGCTGTTCGATTTCGCCTGGCAAAAAGATTTCGTCGATTCCCTTGGCTTTGGGGCTGACTTTGACGCTGTCAACCAGCTCGGCGACCTTGTTCTTGAACTCGGCCACCGGCAAAAAAGCCGCAATATTGATGGCGCCGAAATAGTGGGCGACCGGAGCCGGTCTGTCGACCACATCGTACATATCAGGAATTTGGGTCGAAAACGCCGAACCGCTCAGTATGCCTGTCAGTATTTCCACGATGCCGGCTATAGCCGACCCTTTATAGGTCCCAAAGGGAATGTTTGCGCCTGACAGCCCTGCCAACGGATCGGTGGTGTCTTCGCCGTCCTTGGTCATGGCCCAGCCCAGCGGAATGGGAAGGTTTTTCTTGGAGGCGACAATCAGCTTACCCCTGGCCACGACACAGCTTGCCATATCGGGAAAGAAGGGCACATTGCCGCTGGTCGGAAAGGCGTACGAGATGGGATTGGTGCCAAAAAGCGGCTCGCGGCTTCCCCAGGGAGCCACCCGCGGACAGCTGTTAGTGGCGGTAAAACCGATCATGTCATGCGCCAGCGCCATTTTGGCGTAATAGGCTGCTATACCGTAATGATTGGAATTGCGCACCGATACAAACGAAATACCGGAAACTTTGGCTTTGGCGATCGCCATCTCCATACTCTTGACACCCACTGGCGCCCCCATGCTGTTGCAGGCGTCCACCACCGCCATGGCTGGCATATCGACAATGGTTTTCGTCGCCATCACCGGGCGAACCCCGCCCATGCGCAGCCGCTTCATATAGATAGACATGCGACTCACGCCGTGGGACTCCACACCATTTAAGTCGGCCTCCACCAAATTATCGGCAGTAATGAGGGCCTCGTCTTTCGGGACACCCACCTGGTGAAAAAGATTGACACAATACTCTCTCAGACGATCAGCCTGAATGTTCTGCACTCCAGTTGCCATTGTCTCGTGCCTCCTCCATTAATCCATACTGAAAACCCATTTATCAATTGTCCTTAACTTTTGAGCCCCTCCTCCCGGATTTTATTTCCCAGATCCTTTCGCGCCCGGTGCCCTGTTTTAGCCAAAGACGAAGACTAAGCATCCTGTTACGACCACAGTCGAAAATACTTCGTCCATAAAACCATTGTGTGCCGTTGTCTGATTAGTTATAATTTTAAATATAGAGCAATCAATAGTAAAATGAATAAAATTGCTATCAAATATCAATACAATGGATATTTGGAGGAAATATGTACTCACTAGGCATCGAAGCTTTTCTGGCAATCGTGCGGGCGAAAAGCATAAGCCGAGCGGCGGAAGAACTCTATACCGCCCAATCCACCATTAGTCACCGGCTGAAAAAGTTGGAGCAAATCATTGGCGCAAGCCTGGTCGATCGCGGCAAAGGCGTCAAAGTCATTCGCCTTACGCCCACCGGCGAAGAATTCGTCAGGCTGGCCGAAAGATGGGATGCCCTGATGCGGGAAACGCAGATTCTCCAGGCGCAGGGACCCCGGCTGACGCTGTCGGTTGGTGCTGTAGACAGCCTCAATACCTGTTTTTTTCCGCCGTTGTACCGGCTGATCAGCCGCCATCAGCCGCAAATGATGCTGGAAATTCGCACCCAGCACTCGGTGGAATTATATGACGAGGTAGACAAGGGCCTGGTGGACGTCGCCTTTGTCCTGCGAGAACGCTCGCAGCCCAATGTCCATGTGGAAAAATGTTTCGCCAAGCCGATGGTGGTGCTTCGGCTGGCAACCTCTGAGACGACTGATGCCAGGCTGCTTCATCCCAGCGAACTGGACCCCAATCATGAATTATTCATTTTCTGGGGCCTCTTATACCAGGAGTGGCATGATAAATGGTGGGATCCGTTATGCCCCTCGCGCATCAGGTTGGACAGCTTCCATCTGATTTCCTCCCTGCTGCAGGATCCCAAGCAATGGGCGATCGTCCCCAGTTGGGTCGCCAACCGGGCACTCGAACAGGGCAATTTTGCTATCCATCGACTGGCTGACCCGCCCCCGGATGCCGTCTGTTATAAGCTCACCCACAAGTATCCCAAGGTCGGCACTATCCAGAGCCTGGATTATTTTAATCACTATTTCGACTTACTGCGGCAAAATGCCCTTGAGTGGGATGATTCACCGCCAACCCCGACGCCACCTCTTTCCGACAGTCTTTAGAATGGCTGCGGCGAAACAAGATAATGAAAGCCTGAATCCTGCGTGCAGGGTTCAGGCTTTTTCCTGTCCGGCCTGAAGTGGATAATCTTACCCGTTGACGCTCTGTCCTGTTTTTTGTTATATTCACAGCAGATGCAGTATACATAATATCAGCACAGGAGGTTTTATCGATGAAAAAAGTCTTATTTTCCTTGGCATTCCTTCTCATCTTTGTCATGAGTACCGCATTTGCCGCCCCGATCAACGATCTGGCTACCGGCCAAACCGCCATCGGAGCCGGGAGTGACAACTTTTATCTGGAACACAAACTCACCGACAGCTTTACCCTCGGGTTTCAGAACGTAGACTGGGGCAGTGGCCTAAACGCCAATGACATCTACGGTCAATTCCAGCTCTCCAGCAATCTCCGCGGCATTGTCGGCAGCAGAAACTGGGACTCAGGTTCGAAAATGTATTTAGGTTTGGCTGTCAATGGGGCAATGGGGCCAGAATGGGAGGGCTACGCTTCCATTATAGGCGGCGACAATTTCAAAGAAGTGCAGGCCGGCGCCAACTTCCGGCTCACCCATAATGTCGACCTCAACCTCAACTATCATTCCTTTATGCCTGATTTTGGCCCTGACAAAAACGGCGTCGGGGTTGGCGTTACCTTCAAGTTTTAACCCTATACCACCAAAAAGAGGGCTGTGACCATGGACTATCCATAGTCGCAGTCCTCTTTTTGCAACCCTTGACTTGTCTCCGTAACCATGGCGGGAACTTTAGGGAAGGCGCTCCCCAATTGACTCGGTCCCGATAAGCCTATTTTCCTCGCGTTATTACCGTATACATTTATAACAAAATACATAAATTTCTAAATACTCAATTAAATTGCAAGACAAGAATGTTGCTGTTACAATTAGAAATTATACTGCAACCCCCAAGGAGGAGATCTGCCATGCGCCTAGCAACCATTGTGCTCCGTGACGCCGAAGAGGCCGGGCTCATTGTGCCGGCCGGCGTCATCCCGGTCGCCTCGGTCAACCAAAAATTCGGCAAAAATTGGCCGGTCGACATATTTTCTATTATCCAATCCGGAGCTCTAGATGATATGAAAACCTGGTTTCAGGCTGGCGGCCAGGCCGCACTGACGAAGATGCCGGCTGTCCCCAAGCATGAAGCCGTATTCGGCCCCCTCTACCGTCACCCCAGCAAGATTTGGGGTATCGGCCTCAACTATGTCGACCATGCCGACGACCTTGCCGAAAAAGCACCCTCACTGGAGCCAGCCAGCTTTGCCAAATTTGACACTACTCTTATCGGTCCAGGCGATCAAATCTGCATTCCGTTGCAGTCAAACAAAACGACCGCCGAGGCGGAGCTTGGCGTCATCTTTGGCAAAAAGTGCAAAAACGTCGAAGAAAAAGACTGGCTCAGCGTGGTTGCCGGCTTCACCACCCTAATCGATATGACTGCCGAAGACATTCTCCGGATCAATCCCCGCTACCTTACCAGGGCCAAAAATTTCGATACCTTTTTTTCCTTTGGCCCGGAGCTTGTCACTCCTGACGAAATTGAAGATGTTTTGAAGCTAAATGTAGCCACCATCGTAAACAGGCAAATTTACGCCCAGAACATGGTAAGCAACATGACCTTTCCTCCGGCCTGCCTTGTTTCCTTCCACACCAAAGTGGCCACCATGTTGCCTGGCGATATTCTTTGCACAGGCACGCCCCGCGCTGTTCAGATCAGGCACGGCGATGTCGCTGAATGTTGGATCGACGGTTTTGCACCACTGGCAAATCCGGTGATTGATTTGAAGACCACCCCATCAACTTCATAATCCTCTTCACTTGGTCAAAGGGTCAACAATCTTATGATTGTTGACCCTTTGACGTATTGCCGGCTCATTTCATGTCTGACCAAAGCTTAAAACAATTCGGCTACCTTCACAACCTGAAAACATTCGCAGTACTGCCCCCGGTTTGTTGTGATGCCGCGCAGACGATTCATGCTCTTCACCGCTTCGTCATACGGCAAAACGGCTACTTGTGATTCATGCATCTGCATGGCCTCAATTTTTCTGTCCATGACGGCGGAAATATCCTCGACATAGTGTACCGCCGGTAGCGGCGTCCCCACCTCATAACAGAGAATGGTCCCCACCGCCCACAGCTCACAGCCGCATTCCCCCGCCCGCGGGCTGGCGGCCCACGCACAGCATTCCAGCACTAAATCGTGAGTCATGCGGTGATCGCGGTGCTCATCCTGCTGATGCGGAATGTACACGACATCAGGCCGAAAAGAACGGAGAAGGCTGGTGATGGCCATCACGGTCTCACGGGAATATTGCAAAAAACCGTCTGGTTTTCGGAGAAAATGGAGCTGCGTGACTCCCAGAAAGCGGGCGGCTTTCGCTGCTTCGGCCTCCCGAATGGCCATAATGTCGGCTGAGGTGTACGTCAGAGAACCGATATCCCCTGAAGTAACATAAGCGACCCCGACCGAATTGCCTTTTATTACATGATTTATTATACTGCCGCCACAACCGATCACATCGTCATCAGGATGGGGCGCAAACACCAGTACCTTCCGCAAGACAATCCCTCCGCAATATCGGGATACGGTTTAGCTTTTCCTGTCACAGAAAAACCATTCATCTGCGGAAAAGAAAAAAGCCTGCCCTTATGGTGCAGACTTTGTCCCCATTGCTTGCTTCACCGGAAGCAGTCTATCGTATCAGGAGCTTTTCAACAGCCGGTATTCCTGCATCACTTTACCGCCCAGTTCAGGATTGATTTCCGAAAGGCTCATGATATACATCAGCGGATTGCCGGCGAATTTGAGATGCTCGCCAAACATGGCCACTTCCAACGATGAACGCACAATATTGATGACGCAGTTATCGTCATGACTATCCATGCAATTCTTGCATTCGTGATTAATAACCGCCAAGGCAACTGCAACCTGGTCGATTTCATATATTTTATAGTCGGCGGCAGGAACCATCTTCAACCCGTTGGGGATGCTGAGCGTTTTTTTGACGCCGGCGTAATCAGCCACAATCTTGGCAAAGCCGACCAGGCATTCTTTACCATGGCAGGAGGTACACTCCATTTCGCTCCGGCAGCAGTTTTGCACCGCTGTTTTGATTGAGGCCACATTGAATTGATCACTCATGAGAATCCCTCCTCTTATTTACTGGCAAGGAAAGCGCTAAAGTCATCTAGCTCTGCAGATTCTGCCGGAATCATGTCGGCCGGCGGAGCAAATTCAGCGATGCCGCACCGGTCGATCACCCGGCACAACCTTTCGTCCTTGACACCCAACTGGCGGTATTTGGTCAATACAAAATCGAGAACCGTCAATACCTGCTGGGCAGAAATACCCTCCAGAATTCGCTGGCCGTGCCGGGGCACCTTGCTGCCGCCGCGCCCCCCTAAATAGACGTCGAATTGATCTGACGCCACCGCCACTACGCCAAAATCAGCGCAGTAGGGGTCGGTACAGCCGCGAATACAACCGGCGGTAGATATTTTGAAATCCTTGGGGGTTTCCTGGTTCATAAACTGTTCCTGGATTTTGACGCCCAACCCAAAAGCATCGCCAAAACTGCGTTGGCACAGATCGTCATTACCGGCACAGCCCTTGACGTTGCGGACGATGTTGCCGAAAACGCCCAATTTTAGCCCCGTCTTCTCAATCTCCTGCCGGAATACCTCCAAATCACCGCTGCTAATCAAAAAAACCAGCGTTTGCCGGGTGGTCATCTTCATCCCATGGACAGTCACCTTTTTCGTAAGCTCTCCCAATCCGGCAAGTTGCTCGGCGCTGATTACGCCACAGGCGCCAACCACCGCTACGCCAAAAATACCGGACCGTTGTTCAAAAATCGCACGACCCATTCGTTAAAGGCCCCCTCTATTACCCATTTTGCTTGAATACCACAATGTTAGTTATGATAACTTTACTTATTATTTGACAATAATGATAACATTCCTGTCGTCATTATGAATTTTTTGTCAAATTTCCGTAATACTGTGTCTCAGCAATTTCCGAACTTGGTTGCGAAGTCAAAAAGCCTATGTGTACCAATCGGCACACATAGGCTTTTCCCAAAGCAGCTATCTTCCGTTAGAGCAGCGAACCTCTGAAAGGGCTAAACCTGAAACTTACTGACTGCCCCCTGAAGTTCGTGGGCTAATTTAGCCAGATTCTGGCTTGAAGCAGCAATCTCTTCCATCGCCGCCGACTGCTCTTCCGTGGCCGCCGACACCGTTTGCGCTTCGCCGGCCGCCTTTTTGCTCAGTCCATCAATTTCCTTTACCGATTCAACAATCTGTTGGCTGCCTGTCGCCATTTGCCCAATTGCGGCCGAGATCCCTTTGACCTGGTCAGACACTTCGGTGACCAGCGCCGCAATCTCCCTGAAGGCCTGGCCAGCGGAGTTGACGACTTCTGTCCCGATCTTGACTTCGCGTGTGCCTTCACTCATGGCGATAACCGCCTCATCGGTGTCTCCCCGGATCTCGTTGATCAGCATGGCGATCTGTTTGGCCGCATCCTGTGACTGTTCGGCCAGTTTACGGACCTCTTCCGCCACCACCGCAAAGCCGCGTCCCATCTCGCCCGCCCTGGCCGCCTCGATGGCGGCGTTAAGCGCCAGCAGGTTGGTCTGCCCGGCGATCCCGGCGATCGCATCGACAATCTGGCCGATTTCCTTAGACCGCTCGCCCAGCTTGGCGACTACCTGAGCCGAATTGGTTACCGTCTGATCGATCTTGGCCATCTGGCTGACCGCCCTGTCCACCGCCTTGCCGCCCTCCTGGGCTGATTCGGCCGCCCGGGACGAGTTGCCAGCCATCTGGGCCGTGCTGGCGGCTACATGCTGAATGCCGGCCGATATCTGCTGGACCACAGCCGAAGTGCCGTTGACCACATCCAACTGTTTTTCCGCGCCACGGGCGACATCGGTGATCGATCCAGCCACCTGATTGGCCGCCTGGGCCGATTGCTCGGCACTGGCGGTCAACTGTTCAGAGGAAGATGACACATGTGCGGCCGAGACCGAAACCTGTTTTACCAGGCTCCGCAGATTGGCCACCATGGTATTGAAATTAGCAGCCAGTTTACCTATTTCATCCTTTTCGATAATATCGACACTTGTCGCCAAGTTGCCTTTGCTGACAATGTCGGTGGCAGTCACTAGCTGCAAGATGGGCCGTACGGTACGATTGGCATAATAGTAGCCTAAAAAGCTCACCAGCAGTATGGTAATCAGAATGATCAAGCCATTCGTCAACAGCAGCTTGTTATTCCGCGCCGTATATTCGGCATACGATTTTTCGATACATACCAACCAGCCGGTCTTCGGTTCGAAAGCATAACTCACCAGTTTCTTGTTGCCCTGCTCGTCGGTGATTTCGGCGGTGCCGCTTTCCCCGCCCAGGCCTTTGGCGACAAAATTCAGCTTACCGACATCTTTGCGTTCGGCGGTGACTTTAGCGTCGGGATGAGCCAGTATTTTGCCCTCCCGGTCGATGATATAGGCGATGTCTCCATCCTGGGAGCGTTTTGCCACAAAATCGGCCATAACCCCCAGATCAATGGTACCCTGCAACACACCAGCCATAGGGCCGCCCCGGATAGGTGTGGCCAGGATGACAACCGGATGGCCGTTGGATTTGCTGATGACCACCTCAGACACCACGTCGTCCTTACCTTGCATAGCCTGCTGGAAAAAGATTCTGTCAGGCACCTGTACCAGCGCCGATTCATCACTCTTCACCAGTTGCTGTCCCCTGTCATTGTCAATCGCAATCGGAATCATCGCCGGATACACTCTTGATCCATCCCTCAGCACCGGTTTTGCCGCCGCCGGATCAAAGGCAACCACTGTAGGGTTGGTGGCCAGCAGTTTGAGGGCATTAATATGCTTGTCCATAAAGCCTACAACTTCGGACTGCAAGCCTCCCACCCGCGCAAAATTCAAGCGGCGATAATCATCCTGCATATTTTGATTAAACAACCAGGAGGCCGCCATCGAGGCCGCCAGCACAGGAAGGGCTCCGATGAGCACCAACAACAAGATCAGTTTTCGTTTCAATTCTGTCACTCCATCCTCAAATTGTCACCCTTGCAAATCCCCGGCAAACAAAAAAGACAAGCAGCCGCTTGCCTTCGTAAAACTCAACTAAGACTTAGCTGGCAGTCTGGCAATCATAGACATAATGTCCTTAGACCCATGGCTTTGCGTCCTTATCTTTCGATAAGTTTGCCAATATGAAGATCCTGCCGGATCAGACTTTATCGTATCTATTTAAGCATCAATTTCTTTTAAAGTCAATATTGTTCTGGAAAATCAGTTGTTTCCCTCCATAGACCAGACCTTATTCCTACCCTCGGTTTTTGCCTCATACAGGGCCAGATCGGCCTTCTTCAGCACTGCGTCAATATCTGGATCGGCTGCCGAAGCCACAGCCACCCCGATGCTGATCGTAACCCCCAAATCGCCGCGTATTGTCGGGATAAAAATGGTCGCCACTGCGTGGCGTATCCTTTCCGCCACACCGACGCCGGCCGCCAAATCGGTATCAGGCAGCAGCACCGCAAACTCATCGCCGCCCCAACGGCCGATCAAGTCGCCTTCCCGCAGTTCCGACCGGGAGAGTTCCACGATTTTTTTCAGGGCAAGGTCACCGATGTCGTGACCGTAGTTGTCATTGATCGACTTAAAATGATCGGCGTCAATCATCAAAATACAGCAGAGCGAGCCCCGCCGCCGTGACAGCGTCATCTCCCGCGAGCAAATTTCGATGAAGTGGCGTCTGTTGGCAATATTGGTCACCTCATCCACTGATGCGAGCTCAAGCAGGATCTTCTCGGCGCGCTTGCGCTGGGCGATATAAAGGACCAAGGCCCCGGCGATCGCCAGCACCAGGAAAGTGACCACACCCAATATGATGGACAGAGACCGGGTTTTGGCCGCAATGATCGAATAGGGGAATTCCAGGCAGATCAGCCATCCCGTTCTGGCATCGTAAATGAACGTCACCAGCTTTTTCCCTGCCTCCTGGTCATTAACGATAGAAACACCCTGCTTCTTTTCTGTCAGACCCTCTTTGACAAAACTAACCCTGCTCATGTCAAAGTGCTCTTTGACGAGATTGACATCCGGGTGAGCCAGAACATGGCCGTGGCTGTCGATTACATAAGCAACCGTTCCATTGGTCGACAACTTTGTAACAAATTCACTCACCTTACTGAGGGTAATCGAAGCCTGCATGACGCCGACGATTGCCCCGCTCTCGGCATTTTGCACCGGCGTCGCAAGATTGACAACAAATTCGTTGATATTTTTACTCAGCAGCGCTTCTGATATGGCCTCTTTATTCCCTGCCAGCGCCTCTTGGAAATAACCCCGGTCCCAGACATTGACGGTCGGCACATCATCGCCCCGCACCACCTGATTGCCCTGAGCATCGTCGAGGGTGAGGGAAATGTCGGGATATTCCTGGCGGACCTGCAGTAAAAACGTTTTAACCTGGGGCAGGTCAAAAGCCCTGACTGCCGGATTGTTGGCCATCACCCTGACGGCGATGAGCGGTCGGTCCAAATAGCCGTCAATTTGGAGTTTGACCTCGGTGGCCAATTCTCGGCACTGGCTGATAGTCTCATCTTCCAGCGCCTTGTTCAGGTACCGAATGGATACGGCTGACAAGAGAAGTAACGGAATGAAGGTCAGGAAAAGCATGATTGCAATTTGCCTCTTGCTGATGTTCAAACCTGGCCCCCCCCTCTCAGTCATCCGCCCCGGAATCACGCACTAATAATTCGATTAAATTCGGTACTTTCCCCCACAAAATCCTTTATCGTGGAAAAAAACGCTCCGCCTCTCCCTCAACAGCATCCTCCAGAGCTGACTTCACTCGCGCCAGTACCTCTTGCCAGTCACTGAGCTTCTGTTGGCGGAAAAGACGCATGGTCGGATACCACAGACTCTCTTGGCCTTCGACCCCCCAGCGCCACTCCGGCCGAAACGGCAGCAGCAGCCAAGTCGCTTTCCCCATGGCTCCCGCCAGATGAGCGACAGCTGTGTCCACCGCGATTACCAGGTCGAGATTATCAATCAACGCGGCCGTCTCGGCAAAATCAACCAGCTCTTTCGAACAATCAAACAACCTGTCAGCGATCCCGGAAAACACCGGCTCCTTTTTTCCGACCTGAAGACTGACCCAAAACACCTTGTCGACAGCAAACAGACAGTCGATCAATGCAAACGGGATGGAGCGGTTCTCGTCATCAAGATGTTTGGGATTTCCTGCCCAAACCAGGCCAACCTTGAGCCGGCCTCCGGCCAATGGGTTGATCTCTTTACCCCATTTGGCGGCAAGGGCGTCATCGGCTTGAATATAGGGAATCTGGTTGGGGATGGTTTTAAGGGCGGTATTCATCTTGCCAGGCAGACTAAAGATCGAGCAGGCATAGTCGAATTGACGCGGATCGATCTCCCGGCCGTTTGCGCAGACGGAAAAGGCGGTTTGCGTTCCAGCCAGAAGTCGTTCCAACGGCTTTTGAATCCAGACGGTTGTCTCAGCCGCCAACGTCGCAATCTGAAATGCATAGCGAATAAAATGGATCATGTCCCCAAAACCCTGCTCGTAAAAAAGCAGGATGCGGCGGCCGGTCAGATCCTCGTCTTTCCAGATCGGTATATCCAAACGGAACTTTCCCTGTCCGCGAAAGCGTGTTTCATATAATTGCCAGCCTTTGTCGTATTGGCCAAGCAGAAAATACAGGGTCGCGAGCGCGAATTTTGGCTGGCCAAGGTCGGGGCTCAGCCCCATGGCCCGGAGATAACAGGCTTCCGCCTCGTCGAAACGGTTTTGCAGCCTGAGGCAATTCCCCAGATTATGAACAGCCTCGGCATAATCAGGCCTTTGCGCAATGGCCTGGCGGAAACATTCTTCCGCCTCAGCGATGCGATTCTTTTTTTTCAAAACAACCCCCAGATGATCATAGGCCTCCGGATAATGGGGCTGTAGCTCGATAGCCTTGCAAAAACTGGCCTCGGCGTCGTCCCAAAACTCCAGTGGGATCAGCACTTCGCCAAGACGCTGATAGGGGGCAGGATGGTTCGGATCAAGCTTTGCGGCCTGGCAAAACGAAAGCCCTGCCGCCCGAAAATCGCCTTGGGCTGCCAGCGCTAACCCTTCATCCAAGAGCTCTTGTACTGTCATATTCCCTCTCTTTTCCCGGCCGAATAACAAAAGAAGACTGTGTCGGCATATTCAGCCATTACCCGTTTCTATTGGCGATAAATCCGACAAATTCCTGCAACGACAGCGGGCCTGCCTTCCCCCGCCAAAGGCCAAAAAACCGCCTTCGTCTTCTAGCCTGCCAAAAGGTGATTCTTGCTGGTGGAAACAAAAAAAGGCCCGGCTTTTTGTCGCCCGACCTTCAAATCTGTACCGTCTTTTAACAAAGCATCCCGGCCTCAGCGCGACCAGTCGGCAGTGATATTAACCCCTCTGGTTTCTTTGATCAAGAGTGTGATTCCAACCCCCACCACTAGGACGGCGGCACAAAACCAAAAAGCGCTTTGGTAGGCTTCCTGCGGATAAATTCTGACACCCTGTTCCACCACTCCCTGCCACTCACGGTCAAGCAGCCAGCCGAACATCGGCTGCAACAGACCGGCCCCGACAAAGGCGCCCGAGTTGACCACCCCGGCAACAACTCCGGTCATGTGCGGCGGATTGACTTCCTTGCCGCAGGCCACATTCAAATTGACCCCCGACACCCCCAGGCCAATGCCAAAACACAGGGGGTACATCACCCACTCGGGCGGTTTCCCATCGTTCCAGACCGTCAAAACCAGCCATAGCAGCAAGAAAAAGGCGGAACTCAAGGTATTGGGTGACTGCCGGAGACCCAGGCGATCGGACAACATGCCTACAAGCGGTCCCCCGACCATCGTTCCGACAGCCATGATCAGCATATGGTTGGCGGCATCCATCCTGGACATCCCGTAAACCTGCATAAAGTAGGGCACGCCCCAAAGACCGAGAAAAGCCATATATACCCCGTATACCGACACTGAGGCGAGAAAGGGCCACCAGGTATAAGGATTGGACATCACCGTCTTCAGGCTGCCAGTCACGCTGCATTTGATGACTGCAGCCAATTCTCTGCCGGTTCCCTCCCGGGCCTCAACAGCGGCGATATCCGGCAAACCGACGGCTGACGGACGGTCCCGCACCAGCAGCCAGCAGGCCACGGCCACCAGCAGCGAGTACCCGGCGATCAGCAGAAAGGCGCTTCGCCAACCATAATGATTGACAACATAGGCCAGCGGCGTGGCGGCCAATAAAAAGCCCGAGCTGCCAGCCACGACGATCCATCCGGTCATCGTGCCGAACTCGCGCATCCGAAACCACTCAGCATGGATTTTCACAATGTTGGCGTAAATCAGCCCGACCCCCAGGCTGGAAATCAGCCGTCCGGCATACAGTCCGGTCATACTTTCGGCACAGCCGAAGATCACCGCCCCAAGAGCAGCAAGCAGAAGAGCCAGGGAAATGGTCCGCCTTGGCCCATAAAAATCAGCCAAAATACCGCCTGGCAGTTGCATGGCGGCATAAGCGTAAAAATAAACTGAAGCCAGCCCTCCCATCTCCGATGCCCGGGTGATGGCAAATTCCTGCATCAGGCTGTCGGCGACAACACCGGCGGCGGTACGATGAAAATAAGACGCCAAAAAGGCGAAGGCGAGGGGTATCCAGACAATCCACCGACGCCGGTGTAATTGTTTGATTTGCAGTTGCCACGCACTATCCATATAATACTCCTTCACTCAACATTGCCTTTCACAAACAACAACCCTCTTTGTCTGCAAAGAGGGTTTAATTTGCCCCCGATTAGCGCCAAATAGGCCCCCGCACCGGTTATAAGCGAAAGTTATAAATACCGGCCCGCGGTCGCTAGCAAGGAAAAATCTCGGACAATTCCATTTTATGTTACATGATCTTATCGCAATCGTCAATGCGATCGCTGGTGATCCGCCCGGGCCGGCTCCGCCCTTTTTGCCGCCCATAGCCCGCCGCCTACGATCAGCAGTCCGCCGACTACATGGGGCAGTTCAATCGTCTCGCCCAAAAAAGCGACCCCAAGCAACGCACCATAAAGAGGCAATGTATTGTAAAAAACCATGGCCCCACTTGCACCGAGACGTGCCACTCCGGCATTCCAGGCGTAAAAACCGGCAGCGGCGGGAACGACGCCGAGATAAAGAATGATCGCTAACAGACGTCCATCAAGCACAACCGGGATATGCTGCATTTCCGCCACCGCCAGCAGGCATAAAACCGGCAGCCCGATAAAGGTGGAAAAAGCCGTGGCCGAGACCGAAGAGCGTCCCCGCAGCACCTTGCTGCTGATCACCGAGTACATCCCCCAGAAGGCCACTGCGGCGAGAATGATCAGATCGCCGATGTTAAACTGGGCTGATTGCCAAAAGGACAGCGACCCGCCGGAGATCAGAAAAAGCACTCCAGCCAGCGCAACAACAGCTCCGGTCGTCTGCCGGACAGACATTGGCTCTTTGAGTAACCAGGCGGCCAATACGCCTGTCAGAAGGGGACCCAGGCCGTTGATGATGGTGCTGTTAACCGCCGTAGTGTATCGCAGCCCAAGATAAAGCACTGGCGAAAATAATATGACGCCGGTTAAAGCCATGCCGGCCAGCAGCCAGCGGTCTTTCCCCATACGCCGCTCTGCCGGCGGCTGCCGCTGCAGCAGGAGGGCAAAAAGCAGCGATGCAATGCAAAAGCGGGCCGCCGAAATAGTAATAGGACCGGCTGAATCTTTGATCAGGCGGCCCAGCACCATATTGGTAGCCCACACCAACGTCGCCAGATTGACACACGCGATGCCGATAAGCTGTTTTCGTCTCTCTTGGTTCATCTAACACCCCTCCTGGCTGCACTAGCCAGCCAGGTTCCATTCTCCCAATCCGGTGATAGCCAGTCGAGTTTTATGAAATTTTATCAGGGTATGGCGGTGTCCCACGCTGATGATGGCTGAATCGGCGAGCTGGTCGCGCAGCAATTCATACATCGCCTCCTCGGTTGCCTCATCCAGCGCCGAGGTGGCTTCATCGAGAAACAGCCACTGCGGTTTTTGCAGCAATACCCTGGCAAAGGCGACACGCTGCTGCTCGCCAAGGGAAAGAATCTGGGCCCAATTTTCCACCCGGTCCAGCTCTTTTACCATTTCACCCAGCTGGCACGAAACCATCGCTGCGGCAATTTCCTCGTCTGTCGCCCAGCCTGCGCCGTGGGGATACAAGACGGCATCCCTTAGCGAGCCCAGCGGCAAATAAGATTTCTGCGGCAGAAACAGCACCTTCTCGCCGGCGGGAATATCGATGCGGCCCTGCCCGAAAGGCCAGATGCCGGCCAGCGTCCGCATCAGCGTGCTTTTGCCCGACCCCGAAGGACCGGTCACCAGCAGAGAATCTCCGGCACTCAGCGTGAGCTCCAGTCCGTCGAGCAGCCGCTCCCCGTTGGGCAGTCCGACATCGAGGCCCGATACCTTCAGCGACGATCCGCCCACCCGGTTGATTTGAACCAGCTCTTGCTGCGGCAGGTTGCGGACCCGCTCCATGTTATTTACAAAGCTTGTCAATCGGTTGACCACTGCCTGCCATTGGGCCAGCACAGCATAGCTCTCCACAAAAAAGGACAGCGCGTCCTGGACCCGGCCGAACGCCGAGGCGGTTTGCACCAGGCCTCCCAGCTGGATCTGCTTGCTGAAATAGCGCGGCGCAGCGACGACAAAGGGGAATATAATCGCAATCTGGCTATAGCCGGATGTGAACCAGGTCAGCTTTTTTTGCTGGTTCATGAGCTGATAAAAATTCTGGAAAACCTTTTCAAAACGCTCAGCAAAGTTAGTTTTCTCCTGGCCTTCCCCATTATAAAAGGCGATGCTTTCGCTATTTTCCCGCAGTCTCACCAAACTGAAACGAAAGTCGGCTTCATAGCGCTGCTGGTTGAAATTGATCCCCACCAGCGGCCGGCCGATCTTCGACGTCAGCCAAGTGCCGACAACGGCATAGACGATGGCCACCCACACCATATAGCCGGGAATCACGATCTCACTATCCCCGATCGGAAGGGTCATCTCGCCTGACAGCGTCCAGAGGATGGCCAGAAACGAGGCCAAAGTAACGCCGGCCTTCAATAAACCCAGCGAAAGCCGCAGCGTCAATGCCACGAAAAGCTGCAAATCCTCGCTGATCCGCTGGTCGGGATTGTCGGTATTGTTCTCGACCAGCTGCAGCCGATAGTAGGTCTGCCTGTCCAGCCAGTTACCGAGATAATGTTCGGTCATCCAGCGCCGCCACTTGATTTCCAGCATCTGCCGCAGATACTGTTCATAGACGACAACAATGATATGGATGCCGGCAAGAATCGTAAAATAACCCAAGGCGCTGAAAAAATCGTTCTTGTCATAGTTCTGCAGCGAATTATAAAACCTGTTGTTCCAGGCATTAAAGAGCACCAGAACATAAACGGCACCGAGGTTGAGGGCCACGATGACTGCCAGCAGCAGGCCAGCCCGCCACCTTTCCTCCGACCGCCAGTACGTCCGAATCAACCGCCATGTTTGTGCCAAAAAGCTCTGCTTGAACATCTTCTCTTCCTCCGTCTTTATGTCGGTTGTGTGATACCACCAAGCCAAAAATAATTATAAATTATATTATACTACATCTACCGGTCGACTGCATTGTGCATGGCTGCAGGCCGCCGCACCGGCAGCAGGAAATAGCGCCCAAAGAGAGAACTATCGATTATCAGAGAAAACGCACAGAACGAGAGGGGTTAATAACATGGCAACCGTAGAAACGAAATATCTGGGCGGACTGCGCACCGACTCGGTGCATATCCAGTCAGGTAGCAAGCTATTCACAGACGCGCCTGTCGACAATCAGGGAAAGGGCGAAGCCTTCTCACCGACCGACCTATTGGCTACTGCTTATGGGGCCTGCGTCATGACAATCATGGGCATCGCCGCCCGGACGCACGGTTTTACGATTGATGGCGCTCAGGTGCAAACCACCAAGGTCATGGGGACTGACCCGCGCCGGGTGGTTGAATTGATCAGCGAATTTACTCTGCCGCATAACAACTACAGCGCCAAGGAAAGAAAAATCATCGAACTGGCCGCCAAGGAGTGCCCGGTGTCCAACAGCCTCCATCCTGACCTGAAGAAAACGCTGACCTTTAAATATCTTGGCTAATCGCCGCATTTTTAAACTAAAAACAGACCGATAACTACGTTATCGGTCTGTTTTATTTGGTGATGCAAGCGCCCTAGCGCGCCATCCAAGCACCGTCGACGTAGAGAATATGGCCATGAACATAATCGGCAGCTTTGCTGGCCAAAAACACGGCCGGCCCGCCCAAATCGGCCGGTTTCCCCCAGCGGCCGGCGGGAATGCGGGCCATGATCTGGGGATTGCGCACCGGATCGCCGATCAGTGCGGTGTTCATCTCGGTATCGATATAGCCGGGGGCGATGGCGTTGACGTTGACCCCGCGGCCGGCCCATTCATTGGCCAGGGCTTTGGTCAGCTGGGCTATGCCCCCTTTGGCTGCGGCGTAGGCAGGTACCGTATACCCACCGGAAAAAGAAAGCAAGGACGCCATATTGATGATCTTGCCGCCGCCTCGGGCCAGCATCCGCTTCCCAAAGGCCTGGCAGAGCAGGAAGGACGCCCGAAGGTGCACCTGGAGCACCAGATCCCAGTCGCCGAGAGGAAACTCCTCTGCCTTGTGGCGGCGCTGGATGCCGGCATTGTTAATCAGAATGCCCACCGGGCCGTAGTTGCTCTCGATTTCCTCTACTAGCGGTTCGGCGTCGCTCAACACAGCCAGGTTGCAGGCAACACCGAAACATTTCCGCCCCTGTTCACCCACCAGTCTGGTGGTTTCCTCACATTCCGTTCCCCGCTGCAGCGAAACGATGTCCGCCCCGGCTCTGGCCAGAGCCACCGCTATCCCTTGGCCGATGCCGCGACTTCCTCCGGTCACCACCGCCAGCTGTCCGGCAAGAGAAAAATCATGATTCATCAGGCATTCCTCCTATTTGCGATTATACTGTCGGTTTCTATTATATGGTATCAGCCCTGCTTGTTCAACCAGGGCACAGCTCCCCTGCCTAATAGCAGCCCACCCCTCCCGCAGCCTTCTTTCTGGCTTTCGGCCAAAGGAATTTGGACTAAGGGCAGAGAAGTGCTAAAAAGCAACCGACTGGCCAAGCTAATATCTTTTAAGGGGAGGCGGACATTATTAAAACCGGCACCAACCAGGCACCAATCGAAATTTCCTTCATGCTCCCCTACAAGGAACTGGAACAAACCGTACACCAGGTTTTTTCTGAACACCCGAAAAAAGACCGGCTAAAGATAAATATTTGCTCCACCGCCCCACGGAAGCTGGAGTCTCTGCCTTTCCGGGGGGACGCCATCATCGCCCGCGGCTTTACCGCCAAGGTACTGAAAGAATACAACCTCCCCCATATTGAGATCCCGGTTACCGGCTATGACATCATCCGGGCGGTCAACAAGTGTACCAGCCACCACAAGACGAAAAAAATTGCCTGCATCGGCTCGCTGAACATGGTCTACGGCCTGCAGAGCATCAAAGAAATCCTCGATGTCGAACTGGATAGCTATCATGTGGAAAACGAAGCTGAGTTGGCAGAGCAAATACAAAACGCCCTGCAGGCCGGAGCGGAAGCAATTATTGGCGGCCTGACCGTCAACCGGATGGCACAGGCCTTAGGCGTACCCTCTACCATTATCGAAGTAGGCAAAGAAGCTGTCCACCAAGTCCTCGACGAAGCCATCCGCGCGGTCGACCTCACCCGCTTGGAACGGGCCCGGACCGAGCGGTTCAAGCTCTTGATGGACTACGCCTATGAAGGCATCATCGCCATCGACAGCAGCGGGACCATCACCACCTTCAACCAGCGCGCCCAGGATATTACCCGAATCGACGGGGAAAAATGCATCGGCCGGCACATCGACGCCGTTTTGCCGGACATCAACCTCTCCCAGACGCTGCGCAGCGGCAAGAGTGAGCTTGGCAACATATTTACCATCAATAATGTCACCATCGTGGCAAACCTTGTTCCGATTGTCGTCGAACAACGCACCGCCGGGGCCATCGTCACCTTTGACAATATCGCCAAAATCCAGGAAGTAGAAGGCCATATCCGCAAGAAAACCCATGAAAAGGGGCTTGTGGCTAAATACCATTTTGACAACATCATCGGCCAAAGTCCGGCCATCGTCGAAACCATCCGCTTCGCCCAAAAATACAGCAAGGTCAACTCCAACATCCTGCTGGTCGGTGAAACCGGTACCGGAAAAGAACTGTTCGCCCAAAGTATTCACAACACCAGCAGCCGCAAGGAAAAACCGTTTGTCGCCGTCAACTGCGCCGCCATCCCCGAGCCGCTACTGGAAAGCGAGCTTTTCGGCTACGCCGAAGGGGCCTTTACCGGCGCCGCCCGTGGCGGCAAGCAGGGCTACTTTGAACTGGCCCACGGCGGCACCTTATTTTTGGATGAAATCTCCGAACTTTCGCCCAATCTCCAGGGCCGCCTGCTGCGGGTCCTGCAGGAGAATGAAGTCATGCCGCTAGGAGCCAACAAGGTCATCCCTGTCAACGTCCGGATCCTGTCCGCCACCAACAAAAATCTACCCAAGCTGGTAGCCTCCGGCCTCTTTCGCCAGGACCTCTTTTACCGCCTCGATGTCCTCCGCCTCTTTCTCCCGCCCCTTCGCGGCCGAAAAGAAGATATCCCCACCCTGATCCAACATTTCATTGAAAAAAACCGCAGGAAACTCGGCGGCCCCAAATTCCGCATATTCCCCGAGGTCATCCAGATGCTCACCGAGTATCCCTGGCCGGGGAATGTGCGAGAACTGAAAAACTACTGTGAACGCCTCGTCATTTTAGTAGAAGAAGAAACCGTCGATCTTGGCACCGCCCGCAAAATCATCGATTTCGACGGCTACTTTTCCGCCGACCCGGCCGGAGTGATTTCCTCACCAGCCGCCGCATCAGCGCCGAGCATCGGCGAGAGCGAAGCAGCAGCCATCCGGACCACTCTGCTCCAGGTAGGGAACGATAAATCCCTGGCCGCCAAACTGCTTGGCGTTCACCCGACCACCCTATGGCGGAAGATGCGAAAACACGGCCTGCTTTAGCCGCACGTCGATTGCGCTATTTTGCAAATACGCAATGCATTATCGCAAAATAGCGCAAAGCTCTAGCGCGATTTCCAGCCGCCATTTTAACACCAAGCCGCGTCGTCCCAGGAAAATCCCGGACCTTTATCCGAAGAGGTCCGGGATTTTCCTTTGGCACAGTTATTGCACTATACATTGATGTTGTCACAAGCAATTGCGGTATTATATTGATTAACAGGAGGACTGCCATTATGATTTATCAGCATCTGTACAGCCAATTCCAAAAGAAAGAACACATCACTGCCGGCATTATCGGCACAGGCCACTTCGGCACCGCGGTCATCACCCAGTCGATGTTCAGCAACCATCTGTCCATTCCCATCGTCGCCGATCAAAACATCGACAACGCGAAAAAGGCCTACAACCAGGCCGGGGTGACAGGCGACAAGCTGGTGGTGTGCGACTCCGCAGCGGCGGCAAAACGCGCCATGGAGCAAGGTAAATTTGTCATTGTGCAAGATCCGATGATCCTGATGGAACTGCCGCTGGACGTGATCGGCGAATCCACAGGCATCCCCGAAGCCGGCGCTCGCCACGCCCTGGCGGCGATCAAGCACGGAAAACATGTGGCCATGATCAACAAAGAAACCGACTCTGCTGTCGGCCCCATCCTGCAGCACCTGGCCTCTCAGGCCGGACTGGTTTACACCCCGGTCGACGGCGACCAGCATGGCCTGCTGATCGGACTGTTTTACTGGGCCAAAACCCTTGGCCTTGACGTCATCAGTGCCGGAAAGGCCCGCGACGCCGAGTTCATCCTGGACAGAAAGAAGAAAACCGTCACCTGC
>JARLHX010000209.1 GCA_031292035.1 Negativicutes bacterium
AAAAGATGAGGCAACATTATACATTAGAGATGTTGGAGGACCTTTATCGTTGCAAAGACCCTAGTCTTCCTGAAGAAGTGATAAAAGATAAGGCGAAAAAATTGCACAGGCAACTAAATACTCTGGATATCTCTTGGGCCCGAAGTAATCGCCGGTTTTATTCCCATAACCAGCTTCAAGATTTTTCACAAAATTTTATCAAGTAATGCCTATACTTCTCCGGCATTTGATGTACGGATAAAGAGTAGGGAGAAATGATATAACTCTGGATTAAAAAGAAGACAAGACTTTGGTCCAGAGTTGGACAAAACTTAGTGTAGTCAAATGCCGATCCTGTCAAGTGCAATGGAATTCAGAGGAGGAGAAAATATGTATTGCCCAATCCTTTGTATCAATCCCAAGAATACTACCGCTTCATTTGGACAGTGTCTCCAAGGGGCTTGTGCCTGGTGGATTACATCCGGCACCACCGGCAAATGCGCAATCTGCCAAATGGGCGTGTATGCTGCCAATCATTGACAGATTGGGAATAACGCCAGTAAAGAAAGGGGGAGATTCAAATGATACCAACACTCAAATTATCCGATATTATCAGCAAATGGCAGACTGCATTGCAAGCCAGTCAGCCGATACAGAATTTCTGTTCGTCAACATATAACAAGACGCCCAGTATTTTTGTCGGCATTAATGGCCAAACACCGCCAGCAACAGATAAATGTCCCATGATTATTCTTTATCCAGGTTCTAAAAAAGAGGGGCTGGAGCGGCAAGAGTTTATCTATAAACTCACTATTGGCTGGACGATAGTGCAAAGCGCGACAACCGTGAGCAATAATGTCACTGCATTTAACGGCGTGGCGGAATGTGATGCTCTGGGACAGCTAATATACATGGAGTTAGCGCAAATCAGCACAGATAACCCAATCAGTGTCGTCAATTACAACATTGAGCCGGTAGCCTACTTTCCGCAGTTTCCCGGACGCATGGATGTCACGGTAAAAATCAAAGCTGTCAACGGCTACAGCATTACTTATTAAGGGGGTATTACCATGGCAAGAGCAAAAGGATATAATTCTCAATTGGCAATGGCATATGAGACCGCCTATGGACAGACGCCAGTGCCACCGGCTTTACTAGGCTATAACATGCCGATGAATCAATCGAAGATTGCGATTAAGCAAAATCTGATCGACTCCGCTACCATCCGAGGCAAATCTCCAAATCTCCAGTAGTATTAACGCGTTTTTTTAAGATACGGTGCTTTTGAACAAGGCGATTAACAACACCGAAACGTCACTCAAGTTCAAGTTCACCAATGGCACGCATAGCTTGCAGTTCTTCATGGAAGAAGCAATTTTTCAGCAAACTTCTCCTGGCGTAGACAGCGACAAAGGCATCAATATCAGTCTGCCATTCAAGGCCTATTATGACAACGGCGCTGGCGGCAGCGTCATCGTAGCGACTCTGGTCAATAGCCAATCTTCATAAGCATATAACATACATGCCCAAGACGCAGAAAGGCGAGAGTAAGAGCTTTATATCCAGGAACAACTCGTAAAATTATAATATTACAATAAAGACTAAAGTAAACCTTTACGCATTGTTTCATTAGCAAAACAATGCGTAAAGGACTTTGGTTAAATCGTTGCCATTAGAGGAAAAGATCAAGTCTAAATGCCATGATTTATATAATATATCGGTCTCCGAGAGTTTACTGGTAAACTTCTTAACGTAAAACTACATTCAGGTCACCAGGCGAAAAGGTCTGCTGGCCTTTTTTGTTGCCCTATTATCATGGTCATGAGGGGATGAAATGATGGATATAGAGGATCTAGAGACTCAACCTGTTGACGAATATGAACAGCCGACACAATACCCAACAGACCAGGCTAGCGAATCGGCTAGACCGAACGTGCCCCAGGAAAACAATATTGCTCAAGCTCCGTCAGCTAATGAGAACGCCCCAAAGCCAAACCAGCCGGGGGACCAAAGTACCCCTGCACCCGCTGGAGCATCGCCATTGGTGGAGTGGAAGTTTACTAACCCGGCAGCGAATGGACTGCTGACATCGCCTAATACTGTGAAGAATGCTAACCAAATCACCGGCCTAAACTATTCATCCTATCCAGAGTTGGTTCAGACATATAATGCAACCTGGCAAAGAAACTTTCAATATATCTTGGGGCCAGCCAATCCTATATTTGTTGATGCAAAATTAAGTTATCAAGATATTGCATGGGGTTATCGGTTGGAGCCGAATCCAAATGGCGTATTATGGAGGGTTAGCGCCGCCGGGATACCACATCCGGATGATTATAACAATTTTATTGAACAGAACAGGGTCATTGAAACTACAAATAATCGAACAAATGCGGAGATTAAGCCTCTTATAGATACGGCAGTTAAAGCAGGGACGGGTGTAAAAACTCAGGAGTCGAGTAAAGCTGGGGATGGAAATGTTACCCAAGATAATGGTACAATAAATAAGGATACCGACATGTTACTTCGGGCAAATGGCTTCCTTCCTGGTCAGGCGAAAGTTGTGAATGTAACTTATTCACGTGACGAAGCTTATTTAGATGAACATGGAATTAATACTGACATCCCTTTAAGGCAAGCAGTAAAAATTGGAATTGCCCAAGGTATATTACCTGATCCGGCTACAATGAATAGTGATTATAAATTTATTGAAGGTGGAGCGGGTATAGGAAAGTTTGTTAGTGGTGCCGCTGGGCTAATGATGGATAAGAAGGGCAATGTATATGCAATATTTGATGGCAGTGTTGGATATGGATTAGGGCCGCCTGTAACAGGTTCTGCAGGTCAGGGGTATTTTGGCAATGCAGACAAAAGCGATGCGAATGCTTATAGGGACGCTTTGGAAGGACTTTCGTTTGGAGCTACGACTGGGGCAGGGATACAAGGTAATGTGTCAGTTGGTACTAGCGGTGTAACATCAGGAGAAGTTTCATTAACGCCTGGTATCGGAAAAACAGTTGGCGGGAGATATACCGTGTATTTATTTAATATCTATGACTAAAAGTGAGAGGATGAAACAAGCATGCTTGACGGGTGTAGAAAGATATTTGGCGCGATAATTTTGTTCATTGTTCTGGGTTCATTTATAATTCCGTTGCTTTACCGAGTTGTTAACCCTTCAGACATTGAAAGAAGAGAGCAAAATTTACGTGCGGAATTTCAGATTATTGCACACCCGGAAGGCGCAAAACAGATAAGGTTTAGTATGAATCATAAAATAGTCATGCGATGGATTCGTGCAGAATATAAATACGACAATATGAGTGATTCAGAACTAGAAAAATATTATTATCAGGAACTTACCCGGCAAGGATGGGTTAAGCAGCAAGTGAGCGAAGAGTACTATAAGCGTTTTCACACTTCAACCTATAGGAAAGGGGACTATGAGATATCTTTAAGTCCCAATGAAGACTCATGGTCAATGGGCCTGTATTACAGAGATATTTTCGATAGGTTTGGGTTGTAAGAAAGAGACGGCTTGTGGGGTAGGGTGGGATACTACCACAGGGGACAAATCTTTCTCACTGCAAAACTTCGGCCAAACTCACTGCAAATCGATCGAAGACGGTCACCTTAATGACGAAATGCTGGTGCCGCATAGCTTCCTGGGCATAGCAACTGACCGCAGAACTCGAATTCTGCAGTCAGTCACCCTCACTGGCCCTAACAAAGCGTCAGTGACGCATCTGTCGCAACTGTCGCTCCCGGCAGGCGACAACCCAAAAGACCAACATGTGGTGGCAGCATCTTTTGTGGATGCTGCCACTCGCGTCACACGGCCTCTTTTTCCGGCCGCTCCGGCATCACATAGGCGGTCTGGTGCTTTATCATCCCATTGACGATGTTGATCAGGCGGCGCTTGCCGCACACCAATAGCGCTATAGTACTTTACTTTGAATATGTAAGAAGACAAACACGAGGAGGTAGAAAAAATGGCACAGTTTCCTAGTATCCAGCAGCCAATATATCCGTTTACGACCAAGATAAAAGATCCTTCCCTGCAATCGGCCATGGAAAACGGGCTTGTTATTTCCCGCGCCAAGTTTACCCGGATGCCACAGTCATTCGTTTTAAAATGGAACGCCTTACCTGCTACCGATTATGCTGCTTTACGGGATTTTTACCGCAATACCGTTCGCGGCGGCAGTCAGGCTTTCGATTGGCATTATCCCACTGTTGACAATGATCCGTATTCCGGCCAACTCTTTTCCGTCCGTTTCGCCGCCGGGGATATTAGTTTTGACCTGGCGGCGCCAGGGTGCTATTCCGGTACGCTGACGCTTCAGGAGGTGTAACATGCTAAATCTGTCAGTCGCTGGTACGCTTGAGAAAAACAAAATAGCAAGCGATGGCGTGTGGCTATTATTACTGGAAGTCGCTATACCGGATTCGGATGAACCTTTGCGGCTGGTGCGCAATAGTGACGACATCATATGGAATGGATACAGCTGGAGCGCCTTTAACTTTACAATTGGCGAAATCAAGGAAGATGGCAAGGGAACCCCACCGTCCGTACCCCTCCAGATATCGAATGTTACGCAAATTGTCCAGGCATATATGGAAGAAAACAATGGACTGACCGGCACGACCGTGACGCTCAGGGTGGTCCATTCCCAGCATCTTGACAATGTGTTGCCTGAGGTGGAAGAAGTCTTTTCGGTACAGTCAACCACCTGCGACAGCCAATGGGTAACCTTTTACCTTGGCTGTGACATATCTGTTCAACTACGCTTTCCCTTCCGGCGGGTACTAAAGAACTTTTGCGCCTGGCGAGACCAGTATCAGGGAATCGAGTGCGGGTATGCCGGATCATTGCCGCCGTGTGACGGCACCTTGCAGTCCTGTCGCGACAGGGGCAATTCAGTAAGATACGGGGGTGAGCCAAGCATTCCGAAAGGCGGGCTGTACGCGTAATCACAGATAAAGCGAAGAAGAATTCACTTAACGCTAATCGCCGCTGGGCGATTTTTTATTTGGGGGTAGTATGAATAGAAAACTTGACGACCTGATCGGCCTGCCATTTGTCGACGGTGGGCGCGATCCAACTGTAGGCCTCGATTGTTGGGGCCTGTCCACGGAAATCTTCCGGCGATTCGGGATTGAACTGCCTGATTATAAAATATCTTGCGAAGATACCAGCCGGATTCATAGTGAAGTGAATGAGCAAAGAGCGTTCTGGCGCAGGTGCGAAGGGAAAATCCCCGTTCCTGCGCTTGTTGTTATCCGGTTCGCCGTATTCTGTGACCATACAGGGGTCTACATCGGCCAGGGCCGGTTTATGCACACCCGCAAGGAAATCGGCGTCAACATCGACCGCGTCGACAGTCCCGCCTGGGCAAGACGCATCGAAGGATTCTATGTGCCGGAGGTGATGAGATGATCACAATAACCGTACTGAAAAACCCGTTCAACCATAACGATAAAGAAATCCATGTAAGCGAGCATATCCCCGGCAAAACAGCCTATGAATATGTGCAGCCCTACATCCTCGGGCTGGATGACGTTGTTGTCAGCGTTAGCGGCAATATCGCGGAAGATGCGAAAGAACAGCTTGTCAATAATGACGAGTGGATCGCCGTCTGCCCGGTTGTCGGCAAAAGTGGCTCGGACTGGTTTAGGACCATTTTCACGTTGGCATTGACTGTTGAGCTAGGTATTGTGGGACAGCACTGGACAGTATTTGGAAGTCCGTTCTTAGGCCAGATGGCTGCCGGAGCAGTTGGCATGATCGGCGGCTCCCTCATCAATCACTGGTTCCCGCCGGCTCAACCGGACAGACAGACCTATAACATCAGTCCGTCCTACAACTGGAGCAATGCTCAGGCCCCGACCGATCAGGGCAATGCCCTGGCGGTAACATTCGGCACCATGCGGACGGCCGGGCAGATCCTCGCCCAGCACATATCGAGCGACGGCGAAAACCAATACATGAATCTTTTGCTGTGCGGCGGGGAAGGTCCGATTGACGCGATCAGCGATATCCGGATCAATGACAATCCGATTTCCTATTACAAAGGCGTAACGTACGAAACCCGGCTAGGCGTTAACGACCAAACAGCGATTGCCAATTTTAACGACACTTATGTCGATCAGGAATTGGGCTATGAGCTGAATACCGATGGCACTTGGGCCACGCAACAAACCGAGGGGAATATTATCGAAGGCCTTGAAATCACCATTCAGTTCCCGAACGGCCTATACTACGTCAATGATAACGGCAGTTTAGGAAATGCTTCAGTCAGCCTGCAGGCGCAGTACCATAAGGTCGGAGACGCCACTTGGAGCAATTTTGCCGACGGAATCAGTATTACGGCAGCAGACAATACCGCTTTCTTTCGTACCTACCGTGTAGACAATCTTCCTGCCGCTCAATATGAGGTAAGGGTTCAGTGCGTAGGTAAAAGCGGTACAGATAACCGCTACTCGACCCGCGTCTTCTGGACACAGTTGTCGGATATAATGTATGACGACTTTGCCCGTCCCGGCAAGGTGCTTATCGGTATTAAGGCACTGGCAACCAGTCAGCTGAGCGGTGGCATGCCAAGCATAACCTGGCTACAAACCCGAAACAATGTTTGGGTTTGGAACGCCGATACCAATCAGTACGAGCAAAAACCGGCGACCAATCCGGCCTGGGCAGCCTATAGCATGATCCACCGCTGCCGTCAGATCAAAAATATCCATACAGGCAGTGACGAGTTTGTTGTCCAGGGAGCTCCGGCGTCGCGAGCGGTGTATCAGGATTTTGTCAACTGGGCGGCGTTTTGCGACGACCGGAACCTGACCTTCAATTATATCTATGATACAGCGACCGACCTTTGGACTGCTTTGCAGAAACCGGAAGGGGTCGGCCGGGGCAAGGTTATCATGAGGGGAACCCGGTACGGCAGCGTCTGCGACGCACCTGGTCAACCGGTGCAGCTATTTACGGTCGGCAATACGATCACCGACCAATTCAAAGAAACCTTTATGGGGATAAAGGACCGGGCCAACGCAATTGAAATTACCTTTATCAACAAAGACCAAGATTATCAGAAGGATATCATCACAGCTTATGCCGATGATTATGACGGCACTACCGAGCCCAACATTACGCAGATCACTCTGGACGGCGCTACTACCGTCGCGCAGGCTTACCGCGAAGGCAAATACCGGCTCAGGCTCAATCAATACTTGCAGCGAACGGTGGACCACAGTGCGGATATTGATGCGATCGCCTGTCAGATTAACGATGTCGTTCTTCTGGCTCATGATGTGCCGCAGTGGGGATTCTCCGGGCGTCTAGTGGTCGCTACGGCCACAACGCTGCAGCTTGATCGCCAGGTAACGTTGGAACCAGGCAAATCCTATGCGGTGGCGGTGCAGGTCAGCAACCCGGTGGCCACGACGTCCCAAGCCGCCCAAAGTATTGTTACCGTCGGCGTGCAGGGAGTGGCACAGGAAACCAACACCGATACTGTGACTCTCACAAGTCCTCTGACCAGTATTCCGCTGAAATGGGACCTATACAGCTTTGGCGAAACGAACAAGGTTGTCAAGCCATTCCGGGTGCTCAACATCAGCCGGGATCAGGATATGCGACGCAAAATTTCCTGTCTCGAATATATCGAGGAAATCTACACTGAAGCTACGGATATTCCCGATGTCAATTATAGCGAGCTGGAG
>JARLHX010000210.1 GCA_031292035.1 Negativicutes bacterium
ATTTTGAATTTGTTTTTCATGATGAACTCCTTGGACCGACATTCACCGGATGACCTCCGGTTGCTGACAACATGGTAGCCAACAGCTAACTAAAACTGTGATGCCGCTAGTTATTTGCCAAATATGTTACTAGCGCATCGATCTGCCCGCTGCTCATCTGCATGATATTAGCATGCATTACGTTGTTTTGACGCAGCCTAAGGCCAAAAGTCCATAATTGGTTCCTTAAGTAACCGGCGTGTTGGCCCGCGAGCCGTGGTACGGCGCCACGGCCTTCTCCGTGTGAACCGTGGCAAGACTGGCATGCTGGAATATTGTCCGCTGGATAGCCACTTTCGAAAATGTGCTGACCTGAAGATTCTTGGGACGTGGTGTTAGGCTCTGTTGGTATCTGGTTAGAAAAATATTGTGCGATTTCCGCCTTCGAACTGTCCGGAATATTTTTTACTGCATGAACCATATAGGAGGCATGAGGTGCTTCTTTGGTGGAATCGAGAAAATCCTGCAACCGAGCAATGATGTATTCAGCTTTTTGGCCATTAAGGCGAGGCGTTGATGGCCCTGCGCTATGGCCTCCCGACCCATGGCAACCCTCGCACGTCTTAACTGTGCCCATGTAGGTCGGTGCCGGTGATGCTGATTGTTGTGCAAAAGCCGCAGAGCTTCCCAAGTACATTATGGCCAGAGCCATCGGAATAGATCGGTTCATTCGGGAAAGTCCACAATCTCGCGTTGACTTGAAAAAAAGCTCGCTCCGTCCGAACCCTCACTATCGAAGTTTCCTCCGAATGCTCGGGAACTGGCGGCAGCGAGCCCTCAGCCATACGGACACAGTACGCTAGACCACTATAAGCAAGTCATCTCGCCTGCGGGGCACTTAAGACGCCTTTGCTTATTCATGCAGCACCACCATACGACCAAATAATTCGACCTCAATTTACCTACGGTGGCTTTGATCTCGATCAATGTTGCATATCGCGCCAGCATTCTAATTTTCGATAGGAGATGCTGTGAAGCCGAATTGTGGAGCGCTGTCCTATCAATGGAAAAGCCCCGCGCGTGGCATGGGCAGGTGGCGCGGGACGCTGACCGCTATATTGGGCTACGTTGGCTTGACCTCGACCGCTTACGCCCAAGGCGTTTTCTATACACCCGATCCACAACCAGCAGCTTGGGACGTCAATCATAAAGTAGCTACATGGGACATTGATCTGGCGGCTGGTGTAGCCATGCAGCCGACTTTCCACGGAAGCGACCGATACCGCGCAACACCAGTTCCACTTGTAATCATACGGTGGCGGGATGCAGTCTCTCTCGGTGCTGACGGCCTCACTCTCTACTGGCATGACAACAATCTACGCATCGGTGGCGGGGTGAATTATGACGGTGGCCGCCTGGACCATGAGACCAGCGGCATCCTAAACAGTGGCGACAACCGGTTGGCGGGCCTTGGTGACGTTGACGGCTCGGTTGGGCTTAGGGGGTTCGCCTCATACAATTGGGGTTCAGTTTATCTGGATGCCTCCGCCATCAAGTACATAGGCCCCCAGAACAAAGGCATCCTGGCCAATTTCGGCATCTCATCACCGTGGGCGCTTACTAAGCGGTTCGTCATTAGGCCGCATGTCGGCGCGACCTGGGCCAATGACAATTACATGCAGACCTTCTTTGGGATCACCTCGACGCAGGCCGCCCAATCACGGTTTCCGCAATTCAATGCCGAGGGAGGACTAGAAGATGTCCATGGCGGCCTTACCGGCGTCTATTTTCTAAGCAGCCATTGGTTCATCGGAGCCGACGCCAGTGCCATCCAATATATGGGTAACGCCGCGAGGAGTCCGATCACCATTTCAAATACAAATGCCACTTTCGCCACAGTGATTGGCTACCACTTCTGAGCCAATGCCACCCTTGCCATGAGCCGCGCTAAGGTACGCGCCAATACCCGTTTCATTGCCGTACCTGCGAAAACGGAGGCCCAGAAGTTGCCAATGCGAATGTCCGCTTTGCGCCAAAAAGCGGTCATTCGCGCCACAATTGATTTAGGGCTGCTGCTCATCCGTACTTGGGCGATTGCTGTCTCATAGCGCGATAGAGTGGCTCAGGGCTGACGGCTATCTTGTTTCGCTCGGCCGTGATGATCTTGGCAATGCGTTCGCAGCTCAATTCATACATCTTGCTCAATTGTTCGAGGCTTTGTCCCGCCTCAAACGTCTCGTGAATTTTCCGATTTCTTTCTGTATTTGGCAGCACCCATCTCTCCCGAGATGAACATGGATTATTTTAACCGCGTAGTGTCGCAGTTGCTACTAGAATCACATCTGAAATGGGCGACTGAAAACTATCGAAGGCTAATCAAACAATACGGAAAAACACGCGCATGGCCGGTTTTGCCCGGTTGAGCGCGCAGCTCACCACCGATCTGGCGGACAAAAGATTGAATGATTTTCATGCCCAGCCCCTTGGATGCAGCAGGGTCAAAATTATCTGGCAAGCTTGGCCCATCGTTGCACACCGCCAGCCTGTGTCGCTTTTCAGGCGCCGCTTCCAACCAGACAGTGATCTGACCTTCGCCGTATTTGGCTGCGTTGGTCAAAAGTTCGCTGAGGATAAACGCGAGCGGAAGGGCGGTCGTGGCGGGAAGCTCCATTTCCGCGCCGTCAACCATGACGACGCGTGCAACGTCTCCCTTGGAGGACAACATCGCTGAGAACTCATGGCAAAACTCTTCTAGATATTGCCGAAAAGCGACTGTCTTGACGCCGTCAAAGCCGTGAAGCCGCTGATGGATGCGCGCGATCATGCTGACGCGGTTGGCCGCAATGACCAGCTGAGCAGAAGTTTCGGCATTACCGGATGCGCGGCTTTGCATCGAAAGCATACTTACAACAATCTGCATGTCGTTCAGTAAGCGATGGTCGGACTCCTTTCTCATAAGAGCCTGATATTCGATGGCTTCATCCTTCTGGCGCAGAAGGGTTTCTGCCTTGTCCAGGGTTTCTCGCAACTCGGCTTCCGCAGCCCGGCAGGTTGCGAGTTCGCGCTCGTAGCTCGCCGCTGTACGCGGCGGGCTCCCAAGGACCGCCTTCCACTGCGATGCCTCGTTTAGTTTAAGAGCCGCGATTTTCATTCTGCCTCCACCCCAGGACGGCATAAAACCCACTACCCTTGCCATTCCTATCGTGAATTGTGAGGTAACGATGGCTGAGGAACATTGAGCCTAATCAAGTATGTCCGGTGCCAAACATTGATTCTCTGGGCTTAAGGGCGCAAATAACCCTTCCGTTAGCATGGTTGATTGTTCCTGGTTAGACAAGCAAATTTCGCCCTATGAGCGGGGAAGATAATGAGCGCGCGACCCCAATTTGGCTCGCGAAGGCCAACATTGCTCGATTTCAAGAACAGTTGAAAACCGTCGAGGATTATAGCGCTCGCAGAATGCTGGAATTCGAGCTGGCGTCTGAAGAAGACAAGCTGGCGAAATTACTTGATCAGGACAAGCCTTAGGGCTTGGGCTCGATCCGGCCCGTTGAGAACTGTACATGCAGGAGTGGATTGGGGCGATAGGCGGCGCGCAATTGACCGATACGAAAGGAATCTCCCAATGAAACAGATGAATGGATTGATGCTTGTCGGTGCAATTTTGGTTGTTATTGGATTGTTGGCATTTGCGATTCCCGTATTCACGACGCAAAAGACCGACACTGTCGCCAGGATTGGCGATTTAAAGCTCCAGAACACAGAAGACACTGCGCACCATATTCCGTCGCTGTTGAGCGGAGGCGTTTTGGTTCTTGGCATGATCTTGATCGGGGCCAGCCTTTATCAAAAGCGATAGAATGAATTCTTACGAGACCAATTGAATTTTCAACTGAGGAATTATCATGTCACTTGGAACAATACTTCTCGTCATATTGATAATTGCGTTACTCGGTGGCTTCAGCGGCGTCGGTGGAGGCCTGTTCTACGGTACCGGCTATTATGGCGGCGGCGGCCTTAGCCTTATACTCGTTGTTGTTTTGATACTGGTTTTACTGCGCAAGCTTTAGAGGGCGAGCCGGCGGAAGATCGCGAATAGTAAAATCTCTATGATTTCTGAAAAGAAAAAAGGCGGCCCGCAGGCCGCCTAATTCCAGACAGATATTCTATTCGTCTAACCTACAGCTGAATCCAAACGCCGCCTTTGTAGTAACCGCGACCGTCGCGATGATCGCGATAATGGTGATCTCTGTCGCTGTCCCAATGCTGATGGAAATACCAGTCATCGGGATGTATATCAAAATGTATCCCCGGCAGGCGGGGAGGGGGAGTATCTGTATGCCAGCAATCCCCCTCAGCGTTGCAAACTACACGAGCAGCAGCGGGTAAGGCACTGGCTACTAAAGCGCCCGTCCCCATGAGCACGGCAATTGCGGTTGTCGATAATGCGTTTTTCAATGAAATCATGAAATGCCTCCATAGAGATGTTGGGCTGTTGGTAGCGGCGGTTGGTTCCGTGCCGTCTAATCGCCGACTGCTTAAAATGGCACGCGGATCTTCCTTGCGTATTGATTTGGATCAACTGTGTCCGGCACCAAGCAAGCATATGGGGTCTATTTCGCCTGACAGAGGCTCATCTGGAACGTCCGCTTTGGGTCAAAAGCAGCCATTGGGCTGCTCCGGGACGCGTTTTCCTTTTGGGACTAAGGACATGGCGATGCGGCTGCTGGCGTTTGTATAGGGTACCAACCTATGCTAAAGGGAAACCCATGGCGCACACGATACGGCAAAAGGGAAAGCTGCTAGCCCGGGCGCGACGCATTCGGGGGCAGATGGAAGCGGTCGAGCGGGCTTTGGAAACCGAAGCCGAGTGCGAGCAAGTGATGCATCTGCTGGCCAGTACGCGGGCGGCGATGGGCGGCCTTATGGCCGAGGTGGTCGAAGATCATTTGCATGAGCACGTGGTTGATTCCCAAAAATACCCGAACGCATTGAATAAGGACGCAGCAGAACAGCTGCTGACGGTCGTTCGCACCTATCTGAAGTGAAGCGCCAGAAATGACCGACGGTGCACACAGCCACGTTTTTTTGGGTGATCTGCACGAGCACGCGGAGCGCCGCACCTGGGCTGTAATCTGTTTGTGTGGCGCGATGATGGCGCTGGAAATTATCGGCGGCAGCGTGTTCGGGTCTATCGCTTTGGTCGCCGACGGTATGCATATGAGTACGCACGCCGGTGCATTGCTGTTAGCGGCCCTGGCTTACAGCTATGCCCGCAAACATGCGAAAGACCCTCGATTTACATTCGGTACGGGCAAGCTGGGCGATCTAGCCGGCTTTACCAGCGCCGTAGTGCTGGCGATGATCGCTCTCCTGATTGGTTATGAAGCCGTCAGCCGCCTGATAGCGGCCGTCCCTATCCACTTTGGCGAGGCTATTCCAATTGCCGTGCTTGGGCTGGCAGTAAATGTATCCTCCGCCTGGCTCCTGACCAGAGGCGAGCATCACCATGGTTTCGGACATAACCACGCCCATGCTGAGGACGACGAACATCGCTTGGCGACGCCGGACGGCGTGACGATACTCAGCATCTTCGAGAAGGACCATCCGCCGGTATTCCGGCTTCAGACCGAGGATGGTTCAGTTCTCGTCACGGAGCCCATTACTGTTGAGACAGTGCGGTCGGATGGCACCCGCCAAGTTTTTGCAGTGGCCGAACAGGACGGCTACTTACAAAGTGTCGAAGAAATCCCCGAACCGCATGCTTTTGTCGCCCGTGTCAGTCTGGGCAACCAAAGTTATTCGGCGACTTTCGAGGAACACAAGCACGGCCATGACGCCGCGCACCGGGACAACAACCTGCGGGCCGCGA
>JARLHX010000211.1 GCA_031292035.1 Negativicutes bacterium
CGTTGCCGAAACCCCCGACCTCCGCTCCAGAAAATGATCGCCACCGAGGGGCCCGTAGGCCCCTACGGTCAAGCTTGCCTTGCTTCAAGAAAATGCAAAAGCGGGCCGCTTTTGGCGGCCTCGTGAATAAGAGCGGCTAGCCCTGACTTTGGTCGCTGGCTTCTTCAACGTCTTTCTGCCGGGAGGGATCGGCGGCGACGGTGTGCGGCTATTGATGGCTGCGCAGACCTTGAATGGGCCGTTTTCCCGCGTGGCTGCGTCCGCAGCGGTGGACCGCATCCTTGGGCTGGAAGCGCTTCTAATCGTCGCGGTACTATCTTGTCTGCGGCGCCTACCGACCTTGACCGCTTCTCCCATTCTGAACCATCTGGCCCAGTTCGTCGGGTTGGCGGCCGGCGGTGGACTGGTGAGCTTTCTGGCCCTTTTGTACCTGGGGGATCAAACGCTTGTCGCGACTTTACTGGCACGTCTCGGACGGCTCGGCCGTCTGGGTCGCTTCCTTGTCGGATTATGTGAGAGTTTTCCCCTTTACCGGCGACATCCGGTTATGTTGTGCGCCGCATTAGGGATGTCGCTGGCCGCCCATCTCTGTATGCTGACCGCGTTTACGTTGTTCGCTGCTCCCTCGGGCAGTAATCTTACAATGTGGGATTATGGGTTTGTCTTATCGATTACCCAGGCGGCCAGTTGTTTCGCGGTCGTGCCGGGCGCCCTGGGGATAGCGGAAGCGTTATTCGGCTATCTAACAGCGTTATTGGCGCATGGAGAGACGCCCCTCGGCAGCCTATTCCTTGGCTTTCGAGTGGTTATCGCTTTGGCGACGGCGCCGGGCGCTCTGGTGTGGGTAGGCAGCCCTTTCCGGCAGAGAAAATAGTGACAAAGCGACAGTGGCGAGACAATGGAAAAGAACCCCGTCGACTTGGTAAACATACGCCCCCGTGACATTATTTGACTCGTCGGGAGAAGGTGGATTATTTTCGGTGAATAGGATGGTTGCATCCATGGATATGATCCGTCACTGATCAGCAGCATTCCGAACAGTGTCTCAGGTGGTGCGGAATACGTTTTCAGTTCTGCGGTGAAGGATTATATTGATAGGTGAAATTTCGATGACATGGGTATCAAGCTGACTTGGTTTAGCTATGCTGGCTACCCGGGTATCCGTAATTATGGGGGGATCACTCATGGGGGCAAGATCTTCGACCTTCTCTTCAACTGCGGGCGGAAGGCTCCCCGCCATATGAGGTGCATCGCTCCATGAAGCTATCAATTGTTGCTACACTTTACCAATCGGCACCTTATATCAACGAGTTCCACGCACGTGCAACAGATGCAGCAAGAGAGTTGGTCGGTGACGACTATGAGATCGTCTTCGTCAATGATGGCTCTCCAGATATTAGCTTGGAAATAGCCGTTCAACTGACTAAGCATGATGCTCATGTCGTCGTAGTTGATCTTTCCAGGAATTTTGGTCATCACAAGGCAATGATGACCGGCCTCGCTCATGCGCTGGGTGAACGAGTGTTCTTGATCGATAGCGATCTTGAGGAGGAGCCGGAGTATCTGATTGGCTTCGCCAGTCAGATGGAGCGTGACGCGTGTGATGTTGTGTATGGGGTCCAAGAAAAACGCAAAGGAGAATGGTTCGAACGTTGGAGTGGGCGGTTGTTCTATCGTTTTTTTAAGGTTCTTACAGGTCTCGACCTGCCTGAAAATCTTATCACCGCACGCCTGATGACGCGTCGTTATGTAGATGCATTATTGCTTCATAAAGAAAGAGAACTTATGATTGCTGGCCTCTGGCTTATTACCGGATTTTCTCAGAGAGCCCAAACAGTCAAAAAACATAGTTCCAGTAAAACAACATATACATTTCAGAAAAAGATATATGCTCTAATCAACTCGGTGACGTCGTTCAGTAATACTCCTCTGATTGGTATTTTTTATATTGGTGTATTAATATCTATAATTTCTTCTGTCTATGTATTTTACCTCGGAGTTCACTGGTTGTTTCTTCCAAAGTCCATAAGCGGCTGGACGTCTGTCATAGCTTCGATCTGGTTACTGGGGGGGATGGTCATTTCCTTCATCGGTGTTATCGGTATCTACCTTTCAAAGATATTCTCTGAAACCAAGCAGCGCCCCTACACGATCATCAAGAGTATTTATAAAGGACAGGTATATAATAACAGTAATGAGGGAAAGAAATAAAAAAATACTGTAGAGATGATGCGTATATTATACAACTTTATAGATTTTTTATGAATATATTAAATATTAATTTTTATATTTAAAAATATATTTGTCATGATGATGTTGTATCAATAAAATATGGATTTTCACATCATAGATAGAGTGAAATATCTATTCATTATTCCGCATGACTAAACTTTTTATTTTAAATTGATTCAGTATAATGAATTTACAGGATATTTTTGCCATTTCCGCCCAAATTTTCCCCATTATTGGGTGCAATATGATTTGGCAGCTTGTCCAGGTGTTTTCAAGTTATTTAAACGGTGTGAGGGTATGAGGCTGCTATTTTCCAGAGATATTTCTACGATATTTCAATAGTATACGCATCAAGTGAACGTTCCTATTTGAAATAGGATCTCTGTCTTCTCGTGGAAACAGAATGTAAGGTAACTATCATGATCTGGCGAAAACTTGGAAACGTCTATTGTCCTGCCGAGGGCGAGCGTTATACGCATGCGATGTTTCCGGAAGTAGAGTGCATTGATGAGTGCGCAGGCAGGATTCGCGTATATTATACGCACCGGGACTCGAACAACTACGGCTTCCCGACATTTCTCGATGCGGAATTGATCGGCGATAAATTTACCATAATATATAATTACCATGAGCCCATAATGGGGAAGGGTGATATCGGAAATTTTGACGATAGCGGAGCTAATATCACGTCGCTCATAAAAATAAATGGTAAACGTCGATTTTATTATTATGGATGGAATCTCGGCGTTACGGTTCCTTTCCGTAATGCGATTGGGGTTGCGGAAGCCAGTGGCGAGGAAGCTGATCTCAGTTTGACACGTCTTTTTCCCGGGCCGATACTTGATCGTGCGGCAAGATTTCCCGGACTTTGTGCCACTCCCTGTGTCATCCGCATGGGTGACGCTTATCGAATGTATTTTACCCAAGGTTCGCCGTGGATTATGACGGACGGCAAGCCCAATGTGGCTTGCCGTATTGCCTTTGCCGATTCCGAAGATGGCTTGGTGTGGCGCCGTTCAGACGAAGCCGCCGTCGATAATCTACCTACGGACCACGTGGTCACCACTCCGTTCGTAATGCTGGACGGCGGAGTTTTTAAAATGTGGTATTCCTATCGGGGCGCAAAGTATCGCATTGGATATGCGGAGTCGACCGATGGAAAGAGATTCCAACGAAAGGATTCGGATGTCGGCATCTCCGTTTCCGCGAGTGGATGGGACTCGGAAATGATTTGTTATCCCAAGGTTTTTAGGCTGAACGGAACATTATACATGATTTACTGCGGAAATAACTATGCTCGCACGGGATTCGGGCTCGCGGTTCAGGAATAGTGGCGGTGGAAATGGACCAATGTCAGGTGACTGTATCCGGATTTATCACTGGGGAACTCTTTAAATTAGGAGTTTTTTATGTGTTCGGTTATCAGGGCGCGAATATCAGTTACTTGATCGATGCCGTCTCGAACCATCCAGGGCTTAACTACGTCCAGACGTACCATGAGCAGGGAGCTGCTTTTGCGGCAAACGGGTATGCTCAAGCGTCCCAAGTTCTCGGTGTCGCAATCGCATCCAGCGGCCCTGGCGCGTTGAATCTGGTAACTGGTATAGCCAACGCTTATTGTGATTCAATTCCGACGTTGTTCATCTGCGGAGATCTCAGTCACCGTTATCAAAAAAATACGCTCCCGTTACGTCAAGATGGTTTCCAAAGCACGGATATCGTGTCAATCGTACGCCCGATTACAAAATATGCGGAACTCGTCCGATCTCCCGACGACATACGCCGTTGCTTTGAACGCGCCATTTTCGAAGCCACTAATGGCCGTCGTGGGCCGGTCCTCCTCTCCATCCCTCATTGGATACAGCGTGCCGAAATCGCTCCAGCGACCCTGAAAGGCTTTGTCGCGGAACCGCCGGAAAGGGAACAGGATGCGGAGTCAATATCCTGGGAAGTCCTCGATTTCTTGTCGCGGAGCCGTCGGCCTTTGATCCTCCTGGGTGGTGGCTGCGCCAACCCGGAGACGATATCCACTCTGATGAGGTTCCTGGAACGTAATCCGCTGCCCGTGGTCGTCTCGCTTTGTGGTTTGAGTGTCATTTCTCATGATCATCCATCCTATATCGGCTTTATCGGCGATTATGGACACCGACACGCCAATCTTGCGCTTGCGGCGTCCGACTGTCTGATCGTTTTGGGTTCACGGATGGACGAGCGTCAGGTTGGCTTCTTGAAGGATTTTCGTGAAAATAAGACGATTGTTCATGTCGACATCGACCCGTCCGAACTGCGTTGCCGTTCTGACCACTACCTTCCCGAAAAGGGGCGCGTTGATGATTTTTTGAATGGCCTCGCTCCCGTTTGCCTGGATCAGGCTTCTCTGTCGGAATGGAAGAGTGATCTGCGGCAACTGAAGAAGAAATACCCGGTGTGCATGAGCAGCGACAAATTGTCGCCGGCCCCCTTCCTTTCGGAACTTTTTGGGCGGCTTGCCGCGAATGCTCAAGTTTATGTGGACGTCGGGTTACATCAGATGTGCACGGCACAGTCCGGGGTGTTGACGAATGGAAAGAAACTATATTTCTCAGGTGGACTAGGTTCGATGGGATATGCTTTGCCAGCGTCCATCGGCGGTCATCTGGCTGAGCCTGGTCGACAGACCCTTTGCATAGCTGGTGATGGAGGATTGATGATGAGTCTTCCGGAATTGCAAACCATCACCAGGGATCGGCTCGACGTGAAAATCATCGTCTTGAACAATCATTGCCTTGGTATGGTTCGCAATTATCAAATGGCTGCGCTGGGTGGCCGGACCGTTGGTACAGTCGATGGTTATCTCGCCGGTGATTTGAATAAAATTGCCCATGCTTTTGATCTGAAGTTTTTTCGGATCGAGAAACAAGGTGACGTGGAAATGATGGGCGAAATTCTTCGTAACGAAGGACCCGTTCTCGTGGAAGTCGTATTTCCTGACGATCTGATGCCCTCTCCCGCTTCGGTCAACTACCCTCTTCATGACGACGTTCTTTTCTTGCAGGGCTTGACGAACGAGGCCAAATAAATGGCTCGATTGAATATTTTGGTTACCGGAGTCGGCGCGATCATCGGGTACGGTATCGTAAATTCTCTCAGGAGGACGGAGAGGAAGCTCAACATCGTCGGCATGGATATCTACGAAGACGCTGTTGGCCGGCACTTCTGCGATCGTTTCGTTCAAGCGAAGCGCGCAGATTCTCCTGAGTATCTAGATTTTCTGTTTGATGTCATCAGGTGTCATCGTATCGATCTCGTCTTCTTCGGGACGGAGCAGGAACTGTACAAGGTATCCGATTCGCGTGACATGGTTTCCGAGTATGCCGATCGATTTGTGTTGAATAGTAGGAAGGTTGTCGATCTTTCAAAAGATAAATTAAAAACATATTTTTTCCTTTGTCGGCATGATATAAGAACTATTCCTACTCGTGTTGACGGGACATTCTCTGAGCTTGAGCAGGAGTTTGGCCTTCCATTTATTCTGAAGTTACGCCATTCCTACGCATCAAAAGGCGTTTTTCGAATTAACGACGAGCAGGACTTCAGTTATTGGAAAGAGAAGGCGGCTGGAGACTTCATGGCGCAAAAGCTCGTCGGAGACGACGATCATGAGTATACCGTCGCAATTTTTGGTCGAGGCGAGGAAAATGCCTTAGCACCTTTTATTCTGCGGCGAAAATTGAGTGGCGAGGGAGCGACTGTGAAAGCCGTCGTCGAGAATATCCCCGAGTTATGCAAAGCAATCGGCCAACTCGCCGATCTTTTGAGACCCGTCGGACCGACCAATTTTCAATTCAGACGACATCATGGTGAATATCTTCTTCTGGAGATTAATCCGCGTATATCATCCTCGACGTCGATTCGCGCGGCTTTCGGCTACAACGAGGCCGAGATGTGCATTCGTTATTATGTGGAAAGAGGCGAAATTTCACTACCGGCTCTCAGATCGGGGAACGCCGTTCGTTACATTTCTGACTGGATAAGCTATGAGGATAGCTCTCATCTCTGACGTTCATGGTAATTATCCGGCGCTCCTAGCAGTCTTTGAACGGATTCGCAAAGAAAATTGCGATCTTGTCATATCTCTGGGGGATGTCGCGGGGTATTATTGCATGATTAATGAGTGCATAGAATTTTTAAAAGAAAACGAGGCCGTCAATATACTAGGGAACCACGATAAATATTTATTTTCCGGTGTCGAGTGTCGGCGATCAACCTCCGCGAACGTTTGCATAGAATTTCAAAGAAATGTTATTACCTTCGAGAATCTGGAGTGGCTTCGAGGATCGATTCGGGAATATCGAAATTCCCACTACTGGTTCGTGCATGGAGGTTGGAACGATCCTCTTGAGGAATATGTCGGCTCCTTTGACTTTTCAGGCATGTCGGATTGCGGAGCAAAACTATTCGCTTCCGGTCATACCCATATTCAAAAGGTCCAGCAGAACGGATGTCTTACCTACGTGAACCCGGGGTCCGTCGGTCAACCGCGTGATGGCGATCCGAGAGCGGCCTTCGTCATAATCAACGAAGCCGGCGATGTTTCTCTGTGTCGCGAGGAATATGATATTGACGACATCGCTTTTGCGATGAAAGCTAACGGCTTTGGAAGCCGATTTTACGAAGGTTTATACTGCGGGACAGGAATTCAACAATTTGGTAGTGGTGATGTCTCGGTTTGAAATTTGTGGAAGCCGGCGTTGGTGGTGACTCCTCTCCACCGCCTACTTTCGCTCCGATTGGGGCGCGGTAAATCCACGCTGGATATCTCTCCGTTACAGGTATGGCGCGCATCAACAGCCGACCGCCCTCGACGCTGTTCTTACCCGAATCAACAGCTCCTCTGCCGTCGCTTGACGCCTACAAAAGTCAGCCCCGTGAGCAATTACGAATTTTTCAGAGGCAGGTCAACGGTAGAGATGCTGGACGCAGCCATCAAGACAGGGCGCTCAATTAAGTTCCAAGAAAAATATCCTGCTATGAGGGCCATTGGGATACAGATCAGGTTGCTTGGGTATGAAGTTATATTAGGAAAAAAATGATATATGGTCTGTTGGATGGGCCATCCATAAATATAGACCCCAAACGAATAATCTCCTGAAAGTTTAATTTTTCTGATTTTTGGAGACGATGAAAGTAATAAAACTATATAGAATAAAGCAATGTATAGCGCATACTCTTCTATTACCGTCTTTTGAAGAAATATGGCACATATGGAAAGTATTGCTGCATAGCTAAAGCGCAGAGTCAGCACATCTCGTAAAGCATAGGCGGAAACGCCAGCTAGAAAAAAAAGACCGACTTTAAGAAAATCGGTATAATGATCGTCTGAAAAATACGGGATTAATTTTGGATTAAGGGTGTGCAAGACGAGTATAGAAATTATAGTTGCTATAATGCGCCACCTTGATTTTAGGAATCCAGCCATGCCCAGCACAAATACAAACGCATAACAAACAACTTCTGGGTACAGTGTCCACAGTGAGCCATTTGGCGCATATTTAAGCCGGTTTTCGGCAAAAACGCCTGGAAGGCTCGAACAAGTAGCCCACTCAGGGAATAAATGCGTAAAACTCCACGAGCTTCGTATGTAGCAATAAACTTGTGGATTGGAAAAGTAGTCCAATAACGAATTGCTCGTAGCGATTGGTCCCAGTATGAACGCCACAATAAACAAGCATACGAGCGTTCCCGGATAGATACGGGCGATTCTCATAAGGACAAAACGATAAAATACTCGAGATCTAATAAAACTATGAGAAATTAAAATGCCACTTAGAAAGAAAAACACCCCAACGGCAAGGGTTCCGGAGAAATTTTTTCTAATTATTAAAGTAACCGGTTCAGAATATCCACCGGTATCAAATAAATAAAATGAATGACCAAAAATAACAGTTACAGATGCAAATAGCCGCATCAGATCAAAATTGTTATTTTCCCTGACCATGATGTCGGATAGCGTTATTGATTCTTTACATTTCATCAAAAATTCCATACTATGTTTAGAGTATTAATTTTTGTACGTTGCACGCCCTCGATCGCTGATATTGCGTCAATTTTCTTTCTGATCAGGAATCAAGGAAACGCTGGACTTGTTCCAAGACAATTTTCGGCTCGTCCGTCATGGCATACCACAGCGGTAGGCGGATCAGGCGATCGGCAACGTCCTCTGTGATCGGTAAAGGACCACCTTCGCGCCCTAGCCGACGACCCGCAGGAGAGCTGTGTAGTGGTACATAATGAAAAGGAGCTGATATCTCCAGCGCTTTCAGATACGCAATGAGATCTGAGCGGATCTCAGCCGTCTCTACTAGAATATAATAGATGTGGGCATTGTGACCACATTCGGTGGGAATGATTGGGCGGCGCAAGAGCCCCGCCTTTTCCAGTTCGGCAAGTCCGTCATGGTAGAAATTCCATATCTCGCGACGCTTGGCCAGCAACTGGTCGGAGTTCTCCAATTGAGCAAAAAGGAAGGCCGCCAGCATGTCACTGGGAAGATAGGACGAGCCAATATCCACCCAGGTGTATTTATCCACCTCGCCGCGGAAGAATCGGCTGCGGTTTGTTCCTTTTTCGCGAATAATTTCCGCCCGTTCGCGGAACGTTGGGTTGTTGACAACCAGCGCGCCACCCTCACCGGAAATAAAATTTTTGGTTTCGTGAAAGCTGAAAGCCGCCAGATCACCGATGCTTCCCAGCGGCCGCCCCCGATAGGTCGACAGTAATGCTTGGGCAGCGTCCTCGACCACCAACAATTGGTGCCGACGGGCGATCTCCATGATGCGATCCATTTCGCAGGACACACCAGCATAATGAACTACGAAAATCGCTCTCGTTTGCGGGGTGATCGCTCCCTCGATCAGCGCTTCATCAAGATTGAGCGTGTCCGGACGAATATCGACGAACACAGGAACCGCGCCACGTAAAGCCACGGCATTGGCTGTCGAAACGAAGGTGTAGGAAGGCATGATGACCTCGTCACCCGGTTGTAGATCACCGAGCAGAGCCGCCATCTCGAGAGCTCCGGTGCAGGAATGGGTCAGCAAAGTCTGAGGAACGGACAGCCGTTGCTCCAGCCAAGCATGGCAACGCCGGGTAAATTCACCATCACCGGAGATGTGGGTATTCGCCAAAGCCTCACGGATATAGGTGATTTCATTGCCGGTCAGACAGGGCCGATTGAAACTTATTTTAAATGGCATAACGGCAATTCCCATTTCCGACTCGCAACAACAATGCTCTCTTATGTCTGGTTTCATGGCAACCGCACATGACGACGATATGCGTCAGGCCGAATTGAGACCCGCACGATGACCTGTGTCGTCGCTATCCACAGCTTCGAGAAACAATTCTGGACAACGGAGTCACGCACGGGAACACATCCCTTATGGCGCGATGCGTAAACCAGGAAGACATATTTTTGAGTGAAAAACTATTCTCCTCGATGTGGAGGGCGCCCGCAGGCCGTTCCACGCGCCAAATGCCGCACGACATCATAGATGGATTAGCTTTAGCCGCCCCTCATCATCCTGTCCATGGGCCCACCAGCCCTGTACGATAGATGGCGACTGTCCCACGGCGGAAGGCAGCGACACTGCGGTCGGGATCCCAGGTCGGCCCATCCGTGCCAATCACGACGTAAAAGTCGATTCCGTTCTCGCGCAGTTGTGCGAATGCTGTCGCCGAATCGGGGGCGGCGGCAATATTGGCCAGGATGAATAGGCGTTGCCTCACCACCGCGTTACCGGTGAGGCGCTGTGTGCCCGCTCGCGCTAGCCAAGCCGGCACCCCACTGAGCCCCATCAGGACGGTCGCGTCATCTTTCAGGACTTGCTTCTCGTCCACACGGGCAAGGGTGAAGGCACTGGCGGGGCCTGCCTCTGCTCGCAGCCAGGACGCAGCCGCAATGAGGTCTCGCGGGACCTCACTAGTTACGAAAGGTTCCGCCCAGTACATGCGTGGCGCCTTCCAGGCCGCCACAAAGAAGCCCGGAATGAACAGTGCCACGCAAGCGATTAGCGCCATTCGCCTCGCCTCGATCCACTTCGGCGTCAGCAACACCAACCAACGTGCATTCCAGCATAACAACACGACAACAACGAGCACGAAGCCGCGTTGGCGGAACTCGGTGTAATCGCCATTGTAAGGCATCGGTGCCAGCAGCATGAGCATACCCGCCCAAACCAGGACAGCGAACGGCAGTATATCCAGCGCTTCTAACCGGCGGCGACGCCAAGCCAGTACAGCCCCCCCCAGGAAGGTCAGCAGCGGTATACCGCCCATGCCGATGTAAGCCAACACCAGCCCCAACAATATCGCGCCACGGCGGCCACACAACTGTATGAGCCACGGATAGAGTCCGTCATAGGCTGTTGGCATCTGTGTCGTGTGTAGGAGTTCCATATAGAGGGCCACATAGGAGGTGACGCCGATAGTGCTGATCGCCGTTCGTGCCATCACCAGCATCGCTGCCGCCGGTGCCACCGCGCAGCCCGCCAGCATCGCCATCTTCAGCCGCAAACTGGGAAGACGCCACCCAGCCACTGCCGTAACAACCCAGGGCACCACAAGCCAGGCGAAGACGTTCATCCTTACCAAAATGAGTGCGCCGAGCATTAGAGCCGAGCCAAGGAGTGCACGCCAATTCGCCTCTCGGCACCATGGCACCAACAGACAGCAGGCGGCGCAGACACAGGGCAACGCATAGAGCGAACCGGGAGCTGTTTCCAGCATCCAGTGGAAGGAGAGTAGACCCTGTTTCAATCCGTAAGAGGCTGTGTCGGGGACCGCTACCAAAAGCAGCAGCGCAACCACCCCGCCGGCCTGCCCTGCAATCGCCCGCCCCAATACCAAGGTACCCAGCGCTGTGGCAAAGATCCCAGCGGGTAACCAGACTGCGGTGACCGATTGAAGCGGCGCCATTCCCGTCAGTCGTACCGCCAACGCGGGTAGAGCGAAGCTTACAAAGTGGTAGAGCCCGCTGGGCACGTCAGCAAGTAGGCTGCTGCCACGTCCCAGCGCGCGCGGTTCTCCAAATTCAGCAATGGTTCCAGCGTGGCTAAAGAAGTCGAGCCATAGACGGAACACACCGGTCTCGGCAAAGTCAGCAAAGCGTCGGGTTGACTCCAGTGACCAGAGCGCCGCGAAGCCGGCCGCGACAAGCAGTATCAACAGTTGGGTGGCATTATCCTCCGCTTCGGCCGGCGCATGTTGCCAGCGCGGGAACGGCAGCAACGCCAGCAATAGGAACAGCCCGGTTGGCAGAAGGATTGATACACCAAGCGTGTGGACTGGAAGGGCCAGCACATAGGCGAGAACTATAAAACCGAGCAGGAAGCGCAGCTCTACCGGCAGAGCACGTCGCATCATTCCGCCAGCGATAGCACCCAGCCGCAAACACGCCGCTGCCAGTACCATTCCACCCAGTCCGACCCAGGCCGTGTAAGGCATCGGCGTATTGACGGCAAGCACAGCGCCAGTGAGAGCGCACAACATTAATCCTGGCAGTGCGGCAGGCATCGTACCGCTCCGTTCCATGAGACCCAATGCGTTCCCTTATTGGTTGGGGCTGAACTGTCACGCCCCGATTTGATCCTATAACGGATTCGGAGATGAGAGATCCGTTGATTTCCATCGTGCAGAGTAGCCGTCTCTTTGGATACAAGGCAAGGTAGTTGTTGATGCTGGCAGCGACAAAAGCTAGCCTGTCCTGACGATCAACGCAGCGTTGAAGGATATCTAGCCGAAGCAGTCGAGAGGAAAAGATGATCCTCCTGTCTCCTGGTTACTATCACCATCCCTCACTTCCCCCAAGGCATGATCGGCACCGTCGAGATGGCGTTCTTCGGCGAGCCGTCGATCAGTTTGTCGGAATAGCTGAGATAGACCAGCGTGTTGTTGGGCTTGTCGAAAAAGCGGACCACCTGCAGCTTCTTGAACAGCCAGGAGCGGTTTTCCTTGAAGACATCCTCGCCGTCCTTGATATCGCTCTTGATGGTGATCGGTCCGACCTGACGGCAGGCGATCGAGGCATCCGAGGTGTCCTCGGCCAAG
>JARLHX010000212.1 GCA_031292035.1 Negativicutes bacterium
CCCCCTCAGTTCATATTTAGTTTTTTTGCCTATTTCTACTCTATTTCACGGTAAAGCACCTTTGGTGGCTGAGTATTTTCTATACTATAAATTGTTCAGCTTATCTTCAAGGGCCTGATTCATATATTGCACCATCACCGTCGCACCGTAGCGGTGCAGCATGATACGATTCGGCTTGAACCCTTCCAGAGGAAATGGCCAGATGTGGACGGTCTCCTGCCGGAAGTTCTTATCTTCCAGTGGTGTTCCGTATTGTTTTTCTAAAAAGGCCTTCAGCTTGTTATAAACGGCATCTCCGCCATCGCTGGTATCCCCGCTTATATCCACGCTCACCATGTACATTGTGTCATGTTTGAAATAAGCGCCTACGCTCTTTACCGGGTAACCGGCATAGGTTCCCTTCTCAAACCAGGTATCCGCCGTCCGGCTAATCGGACTCGTGGTTTCCTTCAGGGACGAAAAACCATTGCTCTCCATCCCCTGCCGGAATTGGACGGCATTGGCCCCCCACGGAATATCCAGGAACCCTTTGAGCGCAGAGGCAGCTTGAGTCGGATCCCCCTCGGGCGTGGGATTCACCAAATTGTTGAATCGACGCTCCACACTAATATTGCGGTAACTTAAGCGCAAAAATCCAGAGTCTGACAGATTAAGCGTCGCCTCGATTTCAAACAGCTGACCGTCTGGGGACTTAACTTCCCAGATCGCGCCGGAACCAGGTCCCCAGGGTTTATCGTCGCCCGAGTTGCGACGGGGTGGATACCCGAGGTCCGGGGTGGGTCCGTATCTGTCCGTCAACTCCTTGTGAAACTGCCAGTAAAGCTTTTCGACCGGACAGGTTCTGCTGCTCAGAAAAATTGAACCCTGATAAAAGAAACTGTATTCCGTATTTATTCGTTGCCGAAAATCAAAGCGAAGTGTCGCCGGGTAACCGCCATAAGATATGTCATACAAAAGGCTTGACCCTCGGTAATCCATGAAGCCCTTCGGAGTTAGCTGAAGCTTTCTCTCTTGTGCCATTTTAAAAACTTCATCCCGGGAAATACCCCAGGGAAACTTGAAGAAATCCTCAGTCGCCGCCACGTATGGAACAGGTGCATCCACTTTCGCGTCAGGAGGTTCCTGTACATTTTTCGGCCAAAGTAGGACAACTGCTCCCACTATCAATAGACAAGCCAGCATTCCCCACTGAGATCTCACGAAGTGTTCCTCCTTACATTCCGGTTGCCGATTCCTTGTACTTGGGGTTCATCACGCGCCCAAGGAACAGAATCGAACCGGTTGCGTTATGCCGGATGAAGAACAAGAAGGGTCGGTCGACTTTAAATTCCGGCTTAAAAGGAACAGCTTTCACCCCGATAATGACAGCAGTGGCGGCGGCGGCTTCGCTGCCTTCTTCGTTTACTTCGATCACGGCTTTGTGGATCACCTTGGTGATATAGAGGTCTTTCTTGCCGGAAATTCCGGATAAATCAGCCGACATCACGTCAAACGCATCAACCATGCCCATCCCTGATAAAATATCCCGGAGTTGATATTCGGCTTCAAATTTGAACTTCGGCAGGGTGATGTCGATATCCCGTTCGGTTGCTTTTGCCAGCCACTCGTTCAGGCGGTTTGGATCAAGTGTCTGATCAAACTCCGCCAGAGCCGTCTTGGGCAGCACAACAACCATCGACAAGGCTCCACCTACATAGGGCATTTCCAAGACTTTAACCCCGTCGATTTCGGCATAACGGAAACTCCCGCTCTGGTGCATCATCGGCACCTCCACGGTTTCGTCCGGCCGGACATGGAACGGTGCCGTTTTGGTATCTTCCGGCTTGAACTTTGTTGCCCAGTCTCCCTTGAAATAGATCGCGTTCGTCAGCACCAGTCGGGTGAGTGGCGTTAAAGAACCTTTCGCCAACAGGTCCTTGATCTTGTTGTTGGTGTTCTGTTCCACCCAACGGTTGATGATTCCGCGGCTTGCTTCCGTCTGCCCGGCAAAGTCGACCATATTGAAGCCACCGTTATAATATTTTTGGATGAGCGTCAAAAAATCCGACTGAAATGTGTATCCCTCTTGTCCCCACAGCGCATTGGCGACCTCCAGAAGGTAGCCCTGGTTATCGGTCTTCAACGCATCCGACAAGGCGCCAAAGGCCGGGTGCAGGTCGGTTTGCGAAAGACGGAAATGCATCGTATCGACCATCTGCTGCGCAGTATTACCCCTGGCGCCGGCGTACGTCATGGACAGTGCCGTGGAAATGCTGAACGGTGAAAAGAATATATTGTTGTTTGCTCCGGAATTGCTGATCTTTTTGTATAATTCCATGGCAAATTCAAAGTTCCCAGTCACGACTGCCTGTAAATTCTGATTGTCCTTCACCGTCGCGGCGGCGGTTGCATGGGAAAAACTTCCAATGATAAGTTGCGCCAAGAACAATGCCCCGATCAATAACCCTGCAGTCACCTTACGTCCCATCGTCATCTACCTCCCAAATTTGAACCTATAGGGTGCAGGTCTGTTTTCAGGCGCACCGTACAATCCTATCTCTTCAAACGTTATAATTCGATTTTGGTAACGATAACGCCTTCCGGGAACACTGGTCATCTCAGCCACTTTGCTTCTGCCTAGAACAGATTAACAATGCACTCCACAAGAACTTCTCGTCGAATTCGGGCACACCGTCCATTCCCCGCAGCACCTTGCCAATCTCCCGCACCCCCTCAAGCGTTTCCCTCCGCGCAATCTCGGCCTGCGTAAACACCGACCGCCTGTCCCTGAGGTCCTCCGTCTCGACGGTTATCCGGTGATATTCCTCGCCATAAGTTTCAGTGTCAACCCCGGCCGTCAGATTCATCTTAACTAGTGTAGCCATCTCCCTGCGTAATTCCCCCAGCCGCGTGTCAATGACAGCATCCTTGACGTACCGTCAGTTTGGGGTATACCTCAAACTGACGTCAAGTGCGCCCCTAAAATTGCGTCAGAATAGGGTCTAATACCGTGTTTTCTGACATAAAAAGGATGCCCGGAGAGGGCATCCTTTACTGTCAAATATTGAATGTTGTCGACACAAGTGGGTTGATTTGCGATAATGGTGTTAACAGAATGACACCGGAGGTTGCCCATGTTCAGAAAAACCTTTGTGTTTTTGGTTTGCCTCATAGCGTCCGTTTTATTCAGTGGTTGTTCTACTGAACAGGCTAAAGTCGTAAGCCTCAATAAAACCAATCCCGAGATTATTACCAAGGGTAAGGTATCTGATCAAAAACCTTTGCGGATCGCTGTTTCGTCGATCGTTTCGCCCAAAGAGACTTTAACGGTTTATCAGCCTCTTGTAGACTATGTTGAAGAAAAGTTGGGATATCCGGTCGTTCTCTTACAGAGAAAAACATATAAAGAGGTCAATGACCTGCTGCAAAACGATGGCGCAGATGTTGCTTTCGTCTGTAGCGGTGGTTATGTCGCCGGTAATCAGAGTTTTGGAATGGAACTGTTAGCCGTCCCGGAGGTCAAGGGAGATAGGTTATACCAGTCCTACATCATTGCACGGGAATTGCAGAACCATTCTATCCTAGACCTTAAGGGCCGTTCCTTTGCCTTTACTGACCCAATGTCATTTTCCGGCCGCATTGCGCCAGTCTATATGCTGATGCAGCAAGGTATCGATAGTGACCGGTTCTTTAGCCGAACGTTTTTTACCTACAGCCATGACAATGCGATACAGGCTGTTGCTGATGGAATCGCCGACGCTGCTGCGGTTGACAGCATGATTTTTGATCGGGCTGTTGAAAAGAACCCTGAACTCGGTAAGCGAGTTTTCATCATTGATAAGTCTTTACGTGTTGGCAGTCCGCCTGTGGTGGTCAATCTTTCCACAGATGCGGCAACGAAGCAGCGGCTGCGGGCGTTGCTTTTGCAAATGAATACGAATGAAAGCGGCCTAAAGGCTTTAAGTGCTTTAAATTATGATAAATTTGTTGTTCCAAGCGATGAGGATTATGCAGAGTTGAAGTCTGTGTGGCATCTGGTTAAGGAGAAGCTGTGATGAAAATCGACCGGCAAAGCTTTTTCCTAAAGGTCATGGCGGTATTGACAGTGGTACTTGTTCTTTTGGGTGTGGCCATTACGCTGCAAACTCGGAGTATGATGGATACCTTGTTCACCGAACAGCAGGAAAAACGAGGAATTTCCATCGCTAACATGCTTTCGGCAAGAGCGGCCAATCTAATTCTGGTTCACAACTATTACGACCTTCACGAGCTTGTGAAAGAAACACAGCAGTCTAACGACGATGTACGCTATGCCTTTGTGGTTAGCAACGAGGGTGAAGTGCTCGCCCATTCTTTCCCTGGCGGTTTCCCCGGTGATTTATTAAGGGCCAATATACCAGAACCGTTTGCCCAATATCATATTGCCGCATTGACTACAGAGGAAGGAATTGTTCGAGACATTGTCGTGCCAATCTTTGACGGAAGAGTGGGTTTCGTTCACGTCGGAATGAGCGACGTGAGTTTGCGGACAATCCTTGGAAAAACAACCAGGCAATTGCTATTGGAAACGTTGGTGGCAGTGTTTATAGGGATTATTTTAATGGTGTTGCTGACCAGCAGACTCATGCGGCCGGTTCGTGACCTGGTTCGGGCGACCAACGCCATTGCAGCGGGCGATTTCACCCAGCGGGCCACAGTGAGGTCCAACGACGAACTGGGACGGCTGGCAGGTGCCTTTAATGTCATGGCTGACTACCTTCATCGTTTGATGACGGAACTTCGGCAGAAGGAAGAAGCACGCACCCAGTTGTTACAAAAAGTCATTGTAGCGCAAGAAGATGAAAGAAAAAGAATTGCCAGGGAACTGCACGATGAAACAGGACAGACTTTGACATCGCTCATGATGGGGCTTAAAAGCCTAGCCGAAAGTTGCCCTGCAACTGCCCAGGAGTGCCGCATCGACGAAATGCGGGCGGTGGTAAAAACCACATTGGGGGAAATTCATCGTTTGGCAGTGGAACTTCGGCCGAGCATCCTTGACGATATGGGCTTGATTCCGGCCCTAGAGAAGTATGTTTCCGATTACCGCGATGCTCATGGAATCGATGTCGATTTGCATGTAACCTGGGGCGTGAATCACCGTGTCGCCCATGAAGTTGAAGTGACTGTTTACCGTATTGTCCAGGAAGCGCTGACCAATATCTCCAAATATGCGAAAGCGGAAAATGTTAGCGTAATAATTACTTGTGACGACAAGGGCCTCGAAGCCATAGTCGAGGACGACGGGATAGGATTCGTGGTTGAGGAACTGGGTGAAGATGCCCGTAACAAGCTGGGGCTGTACGGTATGCAAGAACGAGCGTCTTTGGTTGGAGGGACATTTACCATTGAGTCTTCGCCAGGGCGTGGCACGACGATATATGCCCGGATACCTTTGAATGGGGAGGTAGGCTGAGTGGAAGAGATCAAAGTCCTGATAGTAGATGATCACACCCTTATGCGATCCGGACTCAAACTGATGCTGGCAAACCAGGCAGATATTAATGTTTCAGGCGAAGCTGCCGACGGCGAGGAGGCTTTGTCACTCGTCATGGCTACCCAACCAGATGTGGTTCTGCTTGATGTTACCATGCCTGGTATGAGTGGCTTGGAATGCCTGGCAAAACTGAGGGAGAAAGATCCTTCGTTAAAAGTGATATTACTGACTATGCATGAAGATATCCGTTATTTGAAAGAAGGTTTTGCAGCAGGTGCCATGGGATACGTTCTGAAGAAAGCGGCCGACGACGTGCTGTATGAAGCCATACGAACCGTTTGCGCAGGACAGGTTTTTATGCAGGCTAACATGGCTCAATCGCTTGCTGCGGAAATGCGGGAGCTAAAAACCAGATCGAAGCTAGACACAAATAAACCTTTGAGCGACCAGGAACGAAGGGTGCTGACCTTGATTGCCTTGGGACACTCCAATGCCGAAATTGCCGAAAATCTTGTTGTCAGTTCTCGGACTGTTGAAACCTATAAGTACCGGATCATGGAGAAACTGAACACAAAGAAACGATCGGACCTGGTCAAATATGCCATGGAGCAAGGGTTAATCAAGAAAGATTAGAGACTGCCGGTCGACACCGGCAGCCTCTTGATCTAAGATTCTTACTTCCTGTCTTTTCGCAGTTGGTCTACTTCGTGCCGCAGATTGCGCACTTCATCGGCCAACTTGCTGTCAGGCAAATGGTTGTGTCCGCAGCAGCCAGCAAAACCATGCCGAAGAAAGCGGAAAAAGCAGTATAGTGCCAGCAGGAAAAATACAGGCATAATAAACATCCAAGACGGGAATCCCCAGAAACTCCACGTTGGACCGCCGCACCACTACATAGGCTGTCACTCCTCTTCGCACTGATTCATGATCTCTAGACACAGGCTATCACTTATCTCCATGGAGGGGATCGTTTCGCCTTTCTTTAGACCCATTTGCGTTAAAATGAAGGACTGTGGCGTCAGCCCGATGTTTTCTATGACTTTTTTTGCACAGCCAATTTCGCAGCCATCGATAGTGATTACCATATCAGCAGCCTTGGCGGCGTTGATAAAGGGCTGGAAGCCGGCACCGATTCCCGCAAGGCAACTGGCTTTGGGTGACGCATATCCATCCCGGCGTAGTTTCCGGCTGACATCATCGGCGACAAAGCCGACATCGGCGCAGCCGGCGCAACCGTAGACTACACGGCTGATCTTTTCTGTTGATTGGCAACTGGAACAACCCATAATATTACCTCCAGTCATTCAGGGAAATACTTTTTTGATATCTGATCCGCAACAATGCTGGCGAATTCATCGATTTTTTCTCTCGGCAAGTCGAGAATTTCGAAATGTGCTTCCCTGTCAAAAGTATATAGTTTGCTGATATCGATTGTTGTGGCCTTTATATCTGGAAGACGGGATTTCAATACAGTGAGACCGCAAGATAACGGGCATCCTTCGATGGCGATGACTTCCGGGGCTCTCAGAACAAGCTCGGTCATCCCCGAGTTGCCGGTAGTGGCATCTCCAAGGCAAATCCGTACCGCTTTATCCCTGTGAAGTCGATAGGCAAGAATATTGGCGGCTGTACGGGCGACCTCTCCTTTGATACACGCGCCCTCGCAGGCGATAACCGCATGCTTGGGGGCCAAAGTAAGCTGGTGTTGAACGTATAACGGTAGCCATCCGGGCAAATCCGGTCGGTGGCGCATGAGGAACAACATTTATCAGCCATTAGTTTCATGCCTCCTTAAGCTTGAAATGATGTCTGCGGTCAGCAACAGCATCCTGATTTGTTAGGCTGCTCTTGCGATGATGGTTCTCCCAACCTGGCGAGAAGCTGATCCATCTGTTTTGCTGCGCCCATCCTTACCGCTTTACCCACCTCAGCAGCAGCCTGAATTTCTTCATCCGAAAGGCCGGCCTCTCGGGCTTTGGCGGAGTGATGTCTCAGGCACGGCTGGCAGTTGGCGGCAACAGACGCACCGACAGCGATCAAAGCTATCGTCCGTAAGTCAAATGTCATTATCATTCACCTCCTTTATTCCTATAGACGAAAGAGCGCCCAAAGGGATACACCTGACTAAATATAAATAAAAAGCTGACTTGATTGGTCAGCTTTTTGGGGAGACAGAGATTGCTTGTCAAGAGAAAAGCTTGGAGATTTATTCCTATGTTTCTTTCATCGTCTTGGCACGTCAAACTTCGCAATCGTCGATGGTGATCACCGTGTACGCTTCTTTAGGACCTTTGTTGGTATTCCTGCAGCCACGACATGACCTTATGATCAATCTCATCCCGCACCTCCCGAAATTTCCTCATTTTTTCGTCCTCAGTCCCTTTGCACGCGGCAGGGTCATCGAATGGCCACGAAAGTACCTCATGTAAGCCGGGAAAGGTCGCCGGGCACATTTCTGCCGCTTTCTGACAAACCGCGATTACATGCCCGAACGATATCCAGCCCAGATAATCAATCAGACTCTTTGATTTTTGTCCGCTAATGTCGATGCCGATTTCTTTCATCGCGGCAATCGCGTATGGATGAACTGAGGTCGGTTGATAGCCTGCGCTGTATACGTTGATAATATCTCCTGCGTATTTACGGAAAAATCCTTCAGCCATCTGGCTGCGAGAACTGTTTTGAGTACACACAATCAAGAAGTTTTCTTTTTCGGCCATATGATTGCCTCCTTTTTCTAGCCTTCTGCAACTGATGGCTTGTCGCCCTTAAAGCTTTTCAGTATGAGAGATCTATGTATTATTTCATTCCACCAATTCTAGTGAAATATTAACATTTATCAACATGGGGTTTGTTACTGTTCTGTTACTACTTTGTTAATCATGTGTGAAATCATAGCTGAACCTTGTATACCGAGTATAGAGCGGCCGAAAAGGCGCAAACGGAAGTTTGCGCCTTGACTGGGGAAGGGCGGAAACAACGAAGATCGGGTCGCTTCCCTTTATTTTTTGTTATTCATGGCGTAGTTTTTATATCCGCCTGACAAGTTATGCACTTTTTCAAATCCGTGATTGATAAGAATGTTTTGCACGCCGTTGCCAGTGACACCTTTATTGGAATATGTGACGGTAAGCCTCTCCTTATCGAGGGAATCAAGGTGCTCCCGGATTTGGTCTTGCGGAATATTGACGGCACCTTCAATGTGCGCCTCCTGGTATTGC
>JARLHX010000213.1 GCA_031292035.1 Negativicutes bacterium
CTCGACGCGGACGAGACCGCCGCGCTGATCATCGACTGTTACGAAGGCATGCTGGTCCGCGCCAAGACCGACCCTGCCGCACTGAGCGCAGGCTTTGCCCGCCTGCGCCGCCTGGCCCAAACGCCGGGCCTGATCATGATGGAAGTCTAGTGGCAGGGCTTGTATAGAACCTGTTATGTAGCGATGTGAAATATTGAGATTTTTGTTACCGATAAAAATCTACCCCCACATTCACCCCCACATTTTGCCGAGACGGCTTTGCGATCGGGTGCTATGGTGATCGCCAGATGATTTGGGAAAATCGCGGGGAATGACCAGTGGGCAGTATTCTATCAGGTCGCCGGAATGGCAAGCCGCTGGTGGAAAATTGCCTCACCATCGATTTGGCGCGGATCATGCGGCTGGCGCCGATCGGCCTGGGGCAATCCGGTCACGGTCAATTGCATTGGTCGATTGAGGGGCAGCAACTTGCGGCCATCCGCTTCCGGCTGGATTTGCGCGAATTGGAAAATGCCCGGATGATCCTATATTTTTTTGCTGCCCAACCCAATGGCGAGCGGGCACCGAGAAAGCAGACGATCACGCTGGTGACGACACCGCAGCACCTTGGCGGCAAGCGCTGGTGGTTGCGGTGCCCGATGACGGGCAAAAGGGTTCGCACGCTGCATTTGCCACCAGATCGCAGCCGCTTTGCCAGCCGTGAAGCCTTGGGATTGGCATATCGTGTCGAGCGGCTGGATCATTTCGATAGACCCTTTGAAAAGCTATTCCGGGTGCAACGTCGGTTGGGCCAGCCACAGGCATTCGGCGCAGGGCTTGAGCGCCCCAAAGGTATGTGGCGCCGGACCTTCGCCCGTCATGCCGAGCGGTTGATGACGGCAGAATTGGCGTGCATGAATGGTATTGCTGCGCTGATCGAAAGGGCTTGAAGGGGACCCAAAAGGAACTCCCCACCCCACCGGGGGGCATGGTTCTTTTTTTGCCCCACGATGCCGGGCCGGTTTCGCATACGGGATAGACGCCACTTTTTAGTCCATGGCACCAATTCCTGATCGCCATAGCGCTTGGTGATGCCGCCGCTGCCCTGCTTGAAGCAGGATGCTGCCCACTATCGCAACCCAGCCAAGACATGCTATATTCTGCAGTATGGACCAGTACCTTAAAAGCCTGATTGCAAACCGAGATGGCCTGCGGCTCGAAATTTTGGATTTGGAGCGGGGCTACATGGCGAATGGCGTAACTTTGACAGCAACACCCGAAACGCTAGCAATCATGCGTCGGGATTTGGCTGATTTGGAAATCAGGATAGCGCCAGAAATAAGTAAAACCTAGACATTTACAACTATATCATGGCGAAAGTGGCGACGTATTGCCATCCCAGCCTTGACGATAATCGGTGTCGGTTCTGCGGCGAACGCTTGGTACAGCGAGTTGTTTCACAGTTTCGTTGCAACCCATAGCCCAAGCATTGTTATCCGTCCAATGGGCCATGCAATTTCCCGTCAGCGTTCCAGTTTGAAAATAAATATCGGCAAGATATTTGGCACCATCCCGATAACTCCCTGACAATGAACCAAACCAATTGTTAAAATTTATACGATCGGCCTGGCCGGTTCGATAGGATTGTGAGCGCGGCAATGCAGTCGATATAGCCTGAGATCCACAAATTCTTGAAAGCAGCAACCCTGATATACTTCCGCTCGAAACTCGTTGCCACTGAATTGGGAAATTTTGTTCGAAAACGGCATAGCCTCTCGCCATGTGTGAATCGTATGATATTTGATATGGAGACGCCATTTGTCCTGTCGCGCAGTCGAACTGCATGCGCGAAATTGATGACAAGTAAGGTAATGCCATATCTAATTGCGCGTTATTATAATCAAGCAGCATTAAAACACTTTTTGAAACCGGGTGATCCGGCGTGATCGATCCATATCCCTTGGAATTTTCGTCTAAATAAGCCGAAAGACCATTGCCGTTACCGATAAATCGCCAGCCATGACTCGGACGTTCCTCTGTTTTTTTAGGGCAGATGTCCTGCTCGATACCGGGATTTTTCCAGCAATCGGGTCGCCATCTGGCTTTTACTACCGGTGATCCAATATTTTCTCCATTAATGGATGCATAGTGATTTTTTATTTCCAAAATTCCAGATATCTTATTGTCATCAAGAAAAATAACTTCCATATGGCATGTGAAATCCGCCACTGGTGTATTGAATTCTCGGATGTGGCTATCCTGAATTTTCTTTACGCGCTTAGCAAAATGAGCCTGTGCATTGAGTAATTTAATAAATTCATCACCCACACCTGCCGTTGCGCATGTATCAAGAGCTACTGGCGTGCAGTCCCCTGACATATAATACGAACCCGCCGGAGGGGATGTCGCGCAAGATTGGCTTTGCGATGTTGGCGCTGGTGACGCAATGGGACTGGTTGCATGGACCGACTGAGGTAGCGCGAGCATCGCAAGCATCACGATCAGGGTCGAGATTGAGCGCGTATTTCTAAGAATCTCTGCCATACTTACCTTCCGATTGCATTGCCTGATGCCATTCTTGATCCCATGATCGGCACAAAGATTTGGTTCTCCACAACGCTGCGGCAAATTTGGCTTAATGCTGCTATTACTATGATCCGCGAGTGAGAAGTGCAACTGATTGCAAAGGGCTATCGTTGCCTTGGCAGATTCTCGCAAAATAAATTTTACGAAATCGTGCAAGGGGTCCGCGACCAATCCCAACCCAATTCACCCTATTGCAAACCGAATGTCAAAAAGACTTTCCGGTCAGGATTCTGACGCTGCGATGATCGCAAATCCTATGATCAAAGCGCCAATTATGATCGCAGCCGTGACAGGCAGGGCAATTACAATCTCGTAAGCGAAATATGCGGCCAATGCGAGGCCAGCCAATAAGATCAGGCCAAGAAGCATTGTAAACGCATCGAGCAACGGCTGCAATTCCCTCTCCCGTGCGGAGGCGGTGTCCTGCCAAAAGCGATTTGCGCTGTGCGCCAATTTGCTGAAAATTTTCATCGTCAAACCACCCACTCTTGACCTTGCTGCGCTGCAAATTTCAGCATCTCGACATCCCTGCGCAGCGCCAGAGATCCAAAAAAAGCATTTCTAACGATGAGAATAGCGCCAAAAGTTAACGGCGGGATTAATACACCGTGGATTGATAATCACCTCCCCGGCGACATGCGCGGGTGGACCCCTATCTCGACATTCTTGGCAAGCGCATTCGTGCCCGTAGGCGCGGGCAGGGGATGTCGCAGGAGGGCTTGGCGCACGAGGCAGGGTTGGACCGCAGCTATGTCGGGCGGATCGAGCGTGGAGAGCATAATCCGACTTTTACGGTTCTCGTGAAATTATGCCGTGCCATGAAATGCGACGTGGCAGCGCTAACCGATCGAATCCCCACTGGATTTGACAGCAATATTCCTTCTGAGTGACAGACATCAAATGCGGCGCCACCACCACTTCGACACCCTAAAGGGGGTGTCGCAGGTGGCGCGGTGTCGCGGCGCGGTTCTGCGACGGTGCGGCGCGCCCGTTTGCGTCACCATGTCGGACTGTCGCAATCAATCACGATTGGATTCCCCACCACGATAAAATTGCGCTCATGACGGCTGGCATCCTTTCGTTTTTCGGTCCGAAGTTGCTCTTTTGCCAGCATGTCGGATAACAGAGCTTTGACCCGTTGCGTGTCGGCAGGATTGGAGATGTTCGCGCCGATCGTCTCGGCGATGGCACCCCCTGCCCAATTTTTCGCGCTCTGATGCTCGCGCCATTCGCCCGCCGCAATTGTCATCTGCACTCTGGCCCGCGCAGCATCATCAAAATTTTGCGCAGCCAATGTCGCGCTAGTGGATTGATTGAGACGGATGATTCGGTCGTGTCCCTGATGGTGGTGTAGCTTTCGACGGTAGCGAAGCTGACCGGCCGCGCGCTTTCGAAATTGCGCTGTAGCGGCCGGTCAGCTTTGCGGGTGGCCATCGGAGATCTTCGGATAAGGTTGGGTTGCGAGACTCA